>CAZKRD010000001.1:0-25055 GCA_964555185.1 uncultured Candidatus Saccharibacteria bacterium
GAATAATACCGACAAACATGATTCAGACTGCGACAATAACGTTGGGAATATAAAACAAAACTTTAGCTAAGAATTGCGATACTTGCGGGAGATTCACGATTTCCGCCGCGGCCATGAAAAAGACAATAATTAAAAACCATTTGACCAGCCAGTAGCAGAATTGGCCGACATCGAATTTGACCCCGGTTTTTTCCACAACTTCGTTAAGCCGGGTTTTTTTCAAGAGGCCGGTAATTTTAAAGGCATTGATTATCCGGCGGAAGATTCTGGCAATGCCGATTGAGATAAAGACCCCCAAGATGAGTACGAGTAAGGCGCCGAATAATTTGGGAGCAAAAATAATAAAATTAGCCCAAACCTTGCCCAAAGCATCAACAATCGCGCCTCCCCATGAACCTAGTGTATTCATTTGTTTTTCACCTCCTTTTTAGGTTTTATTTTTTGTTTTAATTCTTTTTAGATCCTTATAAATAAAATAGAAATAGATGTTTGAGAAGGGCAGGATAAAGAGAGTAATCGCCATATTTGCCAAACTGCCTACCAAAGGAATCAGGGACAAAACCATGGAGACGAGAGACACGGCCAGGGTTAGAATCAGCGTACGGAGGATCAGAGGCCAAAAGTAGCCAGAAACCAAGATTTTGCTTGCGCGCAGAGCCTCGCGTCCCTTTTTCTTTTCTGTTAGCAGAATGAAGATACTTAAACTGAACCAGATACTGAAGATTATGCCGGGGATGATGAGCAGGACATAGCCGCCTAAGACCGCAAGCGCGACCAGGCTATTGACCAGGATAATTGACTTTCCTTTTTGAAAGACTTCCTGCCAGACTTTTTTGAATTCAATCTTTTTGTTTTTATCTCCCAGAATGATCGCCCAGACCACTGTCGCTTGGGCCAGAATTTGGAAAACAAAGACGGCAATGATTAAGACAGCGCCCAAAGTGATAAAAAGGATAATCGCAATAAGGAGAGCGACTTTTTCTCGAGCCAAGGCCAGCCAAAGCCCTGATCCTCCCGCGATCACGCCCAAGACCAAGCCAAAGGCCAAAACAATGCCGACCGAAACAAGACTTAGAGGGAGGAGGGCGTTAAAATGTTTTTTAAAAAAATAGAAAGAATTCTTAAAAAGGTCTTGAATGCCGATTAGAGTTTTTGGGGCCGATTTTGTTTGCATTTTATTTTTGTTTTTACTTCAACTCTATTCTACCATAAAAAAGACTCTGACAAAATGCTGTTTTTATTTAGGATATTTGGCCTCCTTACGAAGCGAGGAGTGAAGTAGTGCTTGCGCTCCGAAGCTCCGAGGATAAGCGAGGAGCGAAGGGGTGGGCGCACCTGGATTTGAACCAGGGACCTCCATCTTATCAGGATGGCACTCTAACCAGCTGAGCTATGCGCCCGTTTTTAGTTAAAAGTTCCTGCCTACCGGCAGGTAGGCAAAATTCAAAGTTAGAATCCGGAAATTTTGAACTTTAAACTGAAATTGTGGGCGCTCGAGGATTCGAACCTCGGACCTACTGTATGTAACACAGTCGCTCTAACCAACTGAGCCAAGCGCCCGTCTTTGTGCGGTATATTAAAGATAGTTCGAACACATTTCGCCGCCTGCGGCGGCGATGAAAGCCCCTCGCGAAAATCCGAAAATGCGACGGAGCCGCACCGATGACAATTTCAAGTTTTTCTTTGGCGGCAAATTCTTGCTTATAATTTTTCCATAAAGAAATAATTTCCAATGTGTTCTACGCCAGATTTTCCTCCAAACATTTTAATTATTTTAAATTCAATTATATGAAAATATGGTTTGAACAATTCTTTAAGTTCGTTTTGCGATGAATAATATACTTTTGTTCCCAATGGGCTTTTTCTGTATTTTTTTCCAGCGCCTCCGAATTCAGGACTTTGTTCATTAAAACAAACTGATAGATATTTCCCGCCTTGATTTAATAGTTTGTTTATATTTTCTACATATTTTTGTCTTTGTAGCGGCATTATGTGATGCAAGAGACCCCATTCTAAAACAAAATCAAACCTTTCTTTTGATTGCTCTAAGTCATCTATATCCATTATTTCAAAGTGAACATTAACTCTACGACTCGTTGCATTTTCTTTTGCATACTGTATGGCCATTTCTGATAAATCAATCCCAGTTATATCAAATCCTTTTGAAGCTAAATAAATAGAATAATAACCCTCACCGCATCCAATATCAATGGACTTACACGGTTTGATTTTTTCAGTTTCAATCAATTCTACTAATTCTCCTGGTGCTTCAGTTCTGGTCCAAATCGCTCCTGGCTTTTCATATATTTTCTCAAAAATTTCTTTTTCTTTATTCATAGTTCAATAGAATATTTCAATATTTATAAGACGCTTAAAATTTTCGGGATGCCAAAGATATAAAAAATAAAAAATTTTCTTTTACTAAAATATGGTTGAGTCGATATTTTTTACAGGCTCTTTGGCAATTTTTAATAAAGAACGCGACGAAGCCGCTCCGAATTTTTGGGGGGTTCCTCGCCGCCGCAGGCGGCGAAAAATGTTCGAACTATCTTCAATATAGTGCCCGGGGCGGGACTCGAACCCGCACGCCAAAGAATTGACATAGAGCCTCAGTCTATTGCGGTTACCAATTACGCCACCCGGGCTCATTTTTCGTGTGGTAATTGAATTTAATTTTTATCTTTAGCCTTGTCCTTGGTTTTTTCTTGCTTTTTATTTTTATCCTTTTTAATTTTCGGTTCCTCTTTTTTTTCAGCCTGCTTTTCTTCCTTCACCCTCTCCTCTTTCCGCATTCTTTCCCGCTGTTTGCGGCGGAGATAATAGAGTTTGGCGCGGCGGGGCTGGGCTTTTTTCACTACTTCAATTTGGGCAATATGGGGAGAATGCAAAGGAAAAATCCGTTCTACGCCTACGCCCGAAGTAACTTTCCGGACAGTAAAAGTAGCATCCAGACTGTTTCCGCCCTTGCGCGCGATCACGATTCCTTCGAAAATTTGGATCCGCTTTTTCTTTTTTTCTTTGATTTTTTGGTGAACACGGACAGTATAGCCAGGCCGAAATTCTGGCAGGTCGGTTTTGATGTGTTGTTTTTTGAAGTCGTCAAGTAAGCTCATAATTATTTCTACCCTGCTCATGAGCAGGGGTGATAGTCTTTTTTGCCCGCGGGCATTTTTTAGAACCGCTGCCAAGACAGCGTAGAATTTCTTCTAGTTTTTTTGGCAAGGGAGAAGTAAATTTTAGTTTTTTGCCGGAAGGAGTGGAAAACCCAAGTTCAGTTGAATGTAGAAAGATGCGGCCGGTGCCCAAAATTTTCTGATTTCTGTTGCCGTAAAGGCGATCATTAACCAGGGGGTGACTTAATGATTTAAAATGGACGCGGATTTGATGCCGCCGTCCTGTCTTCAAATATACTCTAATTAAAGCCAAATTGTCAAACCCTTTTTTGTCATTGCGAGGAGGCGACCGTAGGGAGCCGACGAAGCAATCTCCTGAAGTATTACATTCGTTTGTTTTTATGAGATTGCTTCGGTCGCTTCGTTCTTTGGACTCGCCGCTCCCTCGCAATGACAGAAGGGGTGGCTCAATAGTGAAATTTTCTAACACCCTAAATTCAGTCAAAGCGGTTTGGGCTTTTTGAGCTAACCTATTCTTGGGATCGCGGACAACAACCATTTTGGCTGGGTTTTTTGGATTCTGGGCAATCGGCAGATCAATCTTACCTTTTTTCTGTTTGAATTTTCCCCAAACAAGAGCAGTATATACTTTTTTTACTTTTCTTTGTTTAAACTGTTTTTTAAGATATTGGAAGGTTTTGTTGTTTTTGGCAATAACCATTAAACCAGAGACATCTTTATCTAGGCGGTGGACGATCCCAGGTCGAATAGAGGGATCATCGCCAACCCCTTTGATTTTGGGGCAATGGGCAAACAAAGCATTAACCAACGTGTTTTTAGGGTTTTTAACCCCAGCATGGACCACCAGGCCAGAGGATTTATTGATCACCATCAAATCATCATCTTCGTCAACAATATCAAGTAGAATAGAGGGATTAGGCGCCAGACTCACCTTTTCCTGCGGCTTAATTTTTGTTTCAACCGTATCCCCGGCTTCAAGTTTATAATCAGGTTCCACGATTTCGCTCTTAACCTTAACCCTCCCTTCTTTAATATTTTTTTGTAAATAAGAGCGGGAATATTGAGGGAATTTTTTAACTAAGAATTTATCCAGCCGCTCGTTTTTAAATTTTTTTTGGATAACAAATTTACTCATAAGTGGACGATGCAGGATTTGAACCTGCGACCTCTACCGTGTCGAGGTAGCGCTCTAACCAACTGAGCTAATCGTCCAATGATTTTCCGCTTTGTACTTTCAGCTAATTTTGTGCCCCCATCAGGACTCGAACCTGAAACCTTCGCCTTAAGAGGGCGCAGCTCTACCAATTGAGCTATGGAGGCAATTTGTTTCTAATATACCTTATTCTTCCCTTTTTTTCAACCTTTTTTATTAAACAAAAAACAGGCTTTTTCCTGAATGAATTTAAAGTTAATTCCTTTTATCTTTTTTTGATTGATTCCTTAATCTTCTTAAGCATATCCTTTTTAACCATTTGCCAACTAGCAGTTTTTAACATAACGGGCTCAGGTTCCTGTTCTGCTTGTTCAAAATAGCTTAGGCTTTTTAAGATATGGAGTTGGTTATAGTCGATATTTTTGTATTTTTTATTAAAGAGTTCCAAAATTTCCATAAGAGACTTCTTTTTCAGAATGAAATATAGGTCAATGAAGTCTTTTTTGCTGCCGCGTTGTGAAATAGCATTGATTTTCATACAGGCAATATCTCTCCAGTCCGCAAGCTTGGTATTTTGAAATTTTATTTTAGGAAAAATTAATTTATGGGGATAATAGAAAAAACTTATTTTTGTTTGGTTTAAGGTTATTTCCAAAGTATCTTCATCCTCGGCTTGTACTTTAAATTTACTAATTTTTTTCAGTTCTTGTTTAAGATTTTCAGGAGAAAATTTTTTTCGAGAAAAAAAATCTAGGTCAATTGATCTCCGGTGGCCAAATTGCAGGGCGAGTGCTGTGCCGCCAGCAAGGTAAAATTTTTTTAAGAAATCTCCTTTTAATGATTCCAGGGTACCTTTTGTGTCTTGAGAAAGGGTTTTTTTGTACATCTAAATTCTTTTTTAGGAATATTAAAAATCAAGCTTAAGATATTCAAGGTTTTTTTGTCTAAATATTTTGCATTCTTGGCTGTTTGGATAATTATTTTTGTGCCGTAAAAGTCTTGAATTTCTTGAAAATCATTTAGATCTCCGCGCATCAAAACTCGGAGGATAATGAAGTTTTTGTGTTTTTCAAAATCAAGTTCTTTAGGATTGGTATCCCAGAAAACCGTGGCTTCTAATTTTGGTTTATTCCGTTTATTCATACCCTCATTTTAGCACAAAAATCTGGTCTAATCAATCTAAAAATATCAATAATTCTTTCCGAATCCATAAATTTAAACTTTTAACTTTTAACTTTTAACTTTAAACTGTTTTAGTGCCCTCGGTAGGATTCGAACCTACTATAACGGTTCCGAAGACCGTCGTGATATCCATTTCACTACGAGGGCGGATAATGAATTTTTAATTTTTAATTTTTAATCCTTAAAACACAATCCCTGGTCCACAGTCAATAAACGGCTCTTGGGGCGAATTCAAGATTTCAATCCCGCCGTCTTTTCTGACTTTAACCTTGGGGTCAAAAAATCCGGAGCGAGCAGTAGGGTCAAAGTAAATCCAAGTGATTATATAGTGATTTTCTTCCTCGGTAAGAACTTCAGTTATTTTTCTGTTTTTAATTGGTTTTGGGCAGTTGACATAACCATCTTCTTTGTCATATTGATCTGTGGTGTAAATTGTCTCTCTTACAGAACCATAGCTTGATCCGGAAAGCGTTACGAAGCGGAATTTAAGGTAAGCAATCGCGTCTTCGGTTGCAATCGGCGCAAAAAGCTTGTTCAGATTTCCTTCTGTAATTTGACAGTAATTCCCCTCCACGGCCAATATCTGTTCCGTTAGGACATCACCGCCCGCAAGGCCTGTAGGAATTTTATGGATGGTTACATTAGCACAATTCATCTTTATGGGTACAGCAATCGGATTTTTAGCTTCTTCAAGCCAATTCTGTTCCTGGCAGAGATCAATATCTGCTTTCTGACAGTAAGCCCTTAGAGAAGACGCTTGAACACACTGCTCAAATTCTTGACCTGAAGCATGAGGCCCTGGTTTGCCGGGGCTGGCAGTAGGTGTTGGTTTATCGGGTCCGTTGTTGGGTTTTGACTGACTAGACTTAATAAGCAACCAAAAGCCTATGCTTAATATAATAATGATGACCACGGACACGATCAGAATGATAATCAATTTCCTTTTTTGCATCGTTTCGTTTTAGATATTTGTTTTTTACAATTTTTTAATCCAAGCAAGGAGTATTCCCTTAATTTCATCTAGATGTTTTTTTTCACGAAATGTATGTTCCGCACCAGAAATTATATGCATTTCTTTTGGTCCAGGCAAGGCCTTGTAGAGAATTTTTTGATGAGCAGGCGGTGTGCGATCATCTTGATCGCCAACAATGATCAAAACCGGCATGGTTAATTTGTCTGCCTTGGGGAGCAGTGAATATTTCAACCGATCCTCCATGTGCTTCCATTTGAGTTTTTTGATCAAACCAGGGCGGGAGGAGCTTTCCCGTTCTTGCCAGCCGGTTTCTTTCCAATCTTTAAGTCCTTTTTTAGAATAGGTTTCAAGACTTAATTCTCCAGAAACCACAGTAGAAATAGGGGCCAATCCTTTTATTTTTTCAGGATTATTCTGGGCATAAAGCGCTGTGCAAATTCCACCTAAGCTGTGACCAGCTAAAATAAAAGGTTCTTGATACCAGCCTCTATTTCTAGCCCAGAAGATTACATCTTCTAAGTCTTCAAAATAGTTGGTAGTGGTTGCGTTTTCATATTCACCATCACTTTCACCAAAACTATTGGTTGTATCAAAGCGAACCACGGTATAGTTTGCTTTTCGGAAAGCAGAAGCAAAGGTTTCAATGTGAGCTTGTTCTTTCCAACCGCCAAGGCCGTGCATTACAAGAGCAAGACCAATTGGTTTCAAGCTTTCTTCAATTAAGATAACCACCTTTTTCCCTTCGCGGTTTTTAATAATTTTTTTTAGCATAACTATATTCTAACAAAAAATCACCAAATTGGCGATTTTTAAGTAAAATAAATCAGATATTTCAATTATTTTTTAGCTTTTTGACTGTGGGCTTGAGAGGAGTTGAACCTCTGACCTCTAGTATGTGACACTAGCGCTCTAACCAGCTGAGCTACAAGCCCCTCTCTCTATTTTAAAAACATTTCCACAATTAAGTAAAGACCAAAGAGAATTAAGATTAGGCCGCTTGCTAAAGATAGGATTTTAGAAAGGTTTTGGCGCACTTTTATTTTAGCGAGATTAGCAAATCCAGAAAAGATAGCAGCCAGAATGGAAAGCGTGATCATTGTGGCCAGACCAAAAAGAAGGCCAGAGAAAATGCCGATCGAAAGCCTTTGACTCTCTGCTGCAAAACCGTACATTAAGAGCACAGGTGCGCAAGGACCTAAGCCCAAAATCAAACCGTAAATTATAATTTGCGTTAGATTAAATGGTTTTTTTGGGGCCTTATCGTTGTGGCCTTTTTTATGGCCGATGTGAAAATGTGGGGTGTGGGAATAGATCAGAGCATAGCCACCCAACAAAAGCATGGCCAGGCCTAAAACAAGATGAAAGTAGACTTCCCAGGATTCACGATAAAATACTGTGCCCAAGATACTGAAAATAGCAGCAAGGATAATCCAAGGAATGGTTGCTGCTAGCGCAAAAAAGAAAGCAGTGTAAACTGCTTTTTGCATTCTTTTTTGATTGAGAGAGCTGCCAAAGATAACCGGCCAGGTATGTTCATCTGGGGTTAGACCATGGACAAGGCCTAAGATGAACACAGAAATTAGAGAATTAATTAGCATATAAGGTTTGTGAAACTAAAGACTATTGGTATAATTTGATCTGCTTCCATTAATGGTTTTCAAGAGAGGTTTTTTCTTTTTTCAAAGCAAACCGAAAAGCATTAATATCCCAAGACCGAGCATTACTATTCCAGCCGTAAGATGAAGGTATTTCATATACTTTGCCTCCCACATGGTTACATCCTGAATTCGGGCAATGCCGAAGTAAACAATCACAGTGATCAAAAGCATGGGTAGGACAAAAACGAGGTTGTAAAGTAATAGCCAGGGCAGGGTTTTTAAGATCGCGATCGCGGAAAGAATGCCGCCAGCAACAATATAGGGGCCGATTGTGCAGGGCAACAGGAAAATCGTGACCAAGAAGCCGATCAAGAAAGCGCCTTTGGGACTAGTGATTTTATTAATAAATCTGTTGATCCTCGGGACAGTTTTGCATTTTCCTTTGTTTTTAATAAAATCTCTGATTGCAAGGATTCCTAGAATAATCGCGCCCGCACCCAAGAGCCTATAGAGCCAGAACCTGATCAAAGATAGAGCCTGAATCAGCTGGAAGATTTTGATAATCACCAGGCCATAGAGGATATAGGTTAAAAAGACAGAGAACGTGAAGGCAAGCCCGGCCCAAAGGATCTTGTTTTTTTTCTTAGGATTGTAGGCCAGGATCGCGATCAGCATCAGGCCCAAAACCGCCATTGCGCAAGGGTTAACCGCGTCAGCAAGAGCGAGTGAGATAATTTTGGTTAAAGTAAGAGGAGTGGATTTTTTTTCTTCACCTTTGACCGCGACCGTGCCTTCAGGCAGATTGCTTTTGATCTCTCCAGAGATTCTTTTCTGATTTTCGGGCAGACAATCCTGGATACAAGCCTCAATTTTTTTGCCTGTCGTGTTGTCGCTTCTATATCCTTTGTGCGCATTTTCACCAATAAAAATCATTGGCACCCCCTTTATCTCTACACCATACTTTTGACCGAATTCTTGAAATAATTTTTGGTTTTCAGGATGGGTATAAACCTCGTAGCTGTTAATAACAATATCAGGATATTTCTCTTGCATTTTTTCTAAAAAAACATTGGCTTTCTCGCAGTGCGGACAGCCTTGACCCCAAAAGAAATTAACCTCCAGCTTCTCCTCTGCATTAATTGGTTTTGCGCCCAAGGCAAGAAGGAGAGCTGCTCCGAGGCCAACTAATAGAATTATTTTTTTGATCATAGCATTTGTGTTCATAATAGTATCTTAGAATAAAAAAGACTGATTGGCAATTCTTAAGAGGTTTTATAATAAAAAAGACCTTATCGTGAAAAATTTAATAAGGTCGGATTGAATCCTTTACTCTATCTTGAGTTCCTCTGGCAGGATTTTGTTGATATTGCCTGCCACAACTCCAGGGCTTAAGGGGAGCAATTCTTTAATCCATGCGTCTTTTACGTTGCCTCTTCCTCTAGAGTCAAAGGATACTAGGGTATATTTGAAGCCGTTTGCGTAGTTGTAGTAAACAACTACTTCTCCTTGCTTGTTGTGTCTAAGGAAGATTCTTGAGTGGTCACCTTTTCCGTCCAAAGGGAGGCGGATATTATCTTCCATGTATTCTTGGATATTCAGAAAGTCTGTAAGCCCCCAAAGATATCTCAAGTTGTGGCGAGCGCTATTCTCCTTTTTGAGATATGCTTCGTTTTTAGCTATTATCTCTAGCTCTCTATCAAAGAAGTTTTTTACACCTTGATCCACTATCTCTGGAGTGAGTTTATAGAGAGCATGGATCGTCTTAGCTCTAGCGGCATCTCGTAGATTGTCGAAGGAGTCGACAGGGAAAACTTCGTAAAAACACTCGACAACCAATCTATCTACGGAACTGTCCATAGCAACATGGACATTATAGCTATCCGCCATTAGAGGAATAGCCTGGCCAGAGGATTTAAGATATGTTTTGAGCTTTTCCTCCTCGCATAATTTCCATATGTAGAGGAGGTTTTCGCGTGCGAGTATGGCTTTTCGTTCCAGGTCTTCTTCTTCAGCTTCAGCAGCGCGTTTTGCACTAGCCATCTCTAAGCTCTCTTTGGTTCCTTCTGACAGAGAGATTTTATATGGGCGTGCCTCTTCTCGTGTTTTCTGGATAGCCCTTTCCTTATCAGATATCTTCGGTTTACAGGCGGCCATAATGACCATTGCTGCCACAAAGATTGTTAAGATGTTACGGCTTGTTCTTCTCATTGTTCCTCCCCTTCTGTGGATTGTGATAAAGAACCTCGTAAAAAAGATCCAAATTGTATCATCAAGAGAATATACTATTTTTGATTTCAAAAGTCAATTTTTTGCTTTTGCCTACTTCGAGCGGGTAGTGTAAAATAAAGATAAGATTATGGAGGAAGAAATAAAAACAGAAAATGACAACTGGCACAGCGTGGGAGCAAAAGAGGTTTTGACAAGCCTTGGTTCAGGCCGAGAAGGTTTGTCGCTCGAAGAAGCTCAAAAGAGGCTTTTGCAGATTGGTCCAAACAGATTACCTCAAGCCAAAAAATCAACCGCCCTTAAGATTTTCCTCAATCAGTTCAAAAGTCCTCTGATCTACATTTTGCTTTTCGCTGGTATTATTGTTATTTTCCTCAAAGAATATGTGGATATGGCGGTGATTTGGGGCGCGATTATTTTAAATGTTGTGATTGGTTTTTTTCAGGAAAATAAAGCCTCTCAAGCTTTAGAGAAATTGAAGCACGTGATTCATCTAAAAGCGCGAGTCGTGAGACAAGGACATTATCAAGAAATAGAGACAGAAGGGGTGGTGCCGGGTGACATTATTATCTTAAAACCCGGAGACAAGGTGCCCGCTGATGGACGGTTGTTCCAAGGCAACAACCTCGAGATCAATGAGGCGGCTTTGACTGGCGAGTGGCTTTCTGCCCGGAAAAGCATCAAGCCTTTGCCTTGTGACTCCCCACTTGCGGATCGGGATAATATGGTCTATCAGGGGACGAGCGTGGTTGCCGGCTCGGGCAGAGCTGTGGTTGTCGGAACAGGAAACAGTACTGAACTTGCCAGGATTGCTCTTTTGGTCCGCGAGACTGTCAAAGAAGCTTCTCCGCTCAAAGAAAAAGTAGCCCGTTTGGCCCGGATCTTGGGCGCTATTTTTATTTTAATTTCCATTCTTATCATTGGCATCAGTCTCTTGCGCGGCTTGAGTCTAGCACAGAGCTTGATTCTGGCCGTGGCTTTAGCAGTTTCGGCTGTGCCTGAAGGTTTGCCTATTGCGGTTACGGTTATTTTAGCCTTAGGCATGAAGCGGATTTTGAAAAAGAAAGGACTGGTCCGCAAGTTGATTGCGGCAGAGACTTTAGGCTGCACTTCAATTATTTGCAGTGATAAGACAGGTACCCTGACCCGCGGCAAGATGAAGATTAGTCAAGTTTTGGCCGTGAAGAAAAATCTGGCTTTAAAAATCGCTATGCTTGCGTCCGAGATATTTGTTGAGAATCTTGAAGCCGATCCTCGCAATTGGATTGTCCGGGGCCGTTCCACGGATAAAGCGCTTTTTTGGGGAGGAGTGCGGGCAGGTTTGGATTACCGCAGACTGGACAAAGAATCCCCGCTTTTGGCAGAATTGCCCTTTGATCAAGATAGAAAATATTTAGCCGCTTTAAGAAAACTCAACACGCGCCAGGGCATATTGTATGTGTCTGGGGCGCCAGAGGTTATCTTAAAACAATCAATAAATTTAGCAGAGAAAAACAGGATAGGGTCCCTGGGTACTGATAAGAGAAGGGAGCTTCAGAAAGATTATCAGGATTTAGCCGCACAAGGCGCGAGAGTGATCGCTGTTGCCTATCGCAAGATCAAAGCCCCTAAAGCGGGAAGAGCAATAGATTTAGAACAGTACTGTCAGAAGTTAATTTTTGTCGGTTTTTTAGCGCTTTCTGATCCTTTGCGCAAAGAGGCGCGGGAAACAATTAATAGATGCCGTAGGGCGGGATTGCGGCCAATTATTGTTACAGGCGACCATAAGCTGACTGCCCAAAATATTGCTAAGGAACTTAATTTACCCAGTGGAGAGCAAAACATCTTGGAGGGTAAGGATTTGGACAAGATGAGCGACCGAGAGCTGCAAGCGAGAGTGGAAGAGATTAGTATTTACGCGCGGGTTTCACCAAAACACAAACTTAAGATCATCAGCGCTTGGCAGGAAAAAGGCGAAGTTGTGGCAATGACCGGGGACGGGGTTAATGACGCTCCGGCTTTGGCGGCAGCCGATATCGGAGTTGCTTTAGGGTCAGGTACGGATGTGGCTCGCGAGGTTTCTGATTTAGTGCTTTTGGATAATAATTTTAGCGTGATTGTGGCGGCCATCAAGCAGGGTCGAATGATTTTGGATAATATCAGGAAAGTGATTGTTTATCTTCTCTCTGATGCTTTTGAGGAAATACTGCTTGTGGCTTCCAGTATTATTTTTGGTCTGCCCTTGCCGATTCTGCCTATACAGATTCTTTGGATAAATCTGATTGAGGATGGTTTGCCGGATCTCGCTCTTGCTTTTGAACCGGCAGAAGCAGGGGTGATGGCAGAGAAACCGCGCCGCCGATCTGCTCCGCTTCTTAATCGTGAAATGAAGGTTTTGATTTTTGTGATTGGTTTGGTTACGGACTTCATTCTTTTAACATTATTCTGGCTATTGTTTCACCATTCGCTTCTAGGGATCAAGCACATCCGGACCATTATTTTTGCCACTTTAAGCTTGAATTCTTTGCTTTATGTTTTTTCCTGCCGCAGTTTTCGCCATTCAATCTGGCACATGAATCCTTTTAATAACAAGTATTTAACTGCCGCGGCCGGAGTCAGTCTGCTGATTCTTATTGTCTCGATTTATGTTCCATTTTTACAGACCTTGCTTAAGACCGAGAGCTTGCGTCTTCAGGACTGGCTGCTTATCATTGTTTTGGCGATTATTGATTTAGCCGCGATTGAGATTGCAAAATTTTTCTTTATTGTTCGCAAACATAGGCGCAGTTCTCAATAAACCACTCCATAAAAGCCCATGATTATTTTGTTTTACATCGTCATTTTTGTTGCCTCCTGCTTTTTACTCGCCCGCAGTGTGGGAGGTTTGATTAAGCTCTTATCACTCTTGCGGCATGTTTTGCGTCTTTCCGAATTTACGGTTGCTTTTGTTTTAATGGCGATCGCTACCTCTCTACCCGAACTCTTAGTCGGAATCAGCGCCGCTTTATCTCAAGCATCCGCGCTTGCTTTAGGCAGTATCTTTGGCACCAATATTGTGAATCTTACCCTGATTGTCGGCTTGGTTGCTTTTGCCGCCCGCGGTGTGAAAGCGGACAGCAGATTTATCCGTCAGAATTTAGGAGCCAGCCTGATTGTCGGCTTAATCCCTTTTTTAATGCTTTTTGACGGCAGATTATCGCGCCTGGACAGCGGGATCTTGCTTTTAATCTTTGTCGTTTATTTAACCCTTCTATTTCGCAGGCGAAGAAAAAGTAAAGAAAGATTTGAAAAGATAGAGACAAAAAGAATCTTCCGCGCTTTTCTTTTATTTATTTTTGCTCTTATTGTCATTTTGGTTTCTTCTCGATTGATTGTTTATAGCGCGATCGAGATAGCGGAAGCTTTAGACTTCCCTCTTTTGGTTGTGGGCTTGATCGTTTTAGCCTTAGGGACCTCTTTGCCCGAGCTTGTCTTTGGCTTGAAAGCGGCTTTGGCCAAACATCAGGACATGAATCTCGGGAATATTCTGGGGAGCACAGTCGTTAATGTTACTTTGGTTTTAGGCACCGTGGGTTTAATTCACCCCTTGGTTTTGGAGAACAGATTCTCAATTTGGTTTACCGCTCTCTTTAGTCTTTTGATCTTTGCTTTATTCTTTATCTTTTCTTTTAGCCGGAAAAGAATTTCCCGAACAGAAGGGACAATTCTAATTGTTCTATATTTTGTCTTTGTTGCTGTCCAGATTATCGGGTTTAAGGGATTTTTATAAATAAAGCTTGACTGTTTTTAGAGTGTAGATTAAGGTAAGAATATAAATAAATTTATGCCTTCCAAAAATATTATCATCATTAGGATTATTATAAGCCACATCCGTGGAAGGCATTTGAAGTTGTAAAATTTTAGAAGTAGAGTTTCAAAGTAAAAAGCCTTCCACAAGGGAATGGCTTCTTTGGTTGTTCTTTGTTTGTTGGTTCTTTTTGATGGGCTTGCAAGCTAGTTTGCTATTTACTTAGCAGTGGTGCAGGCTCTAGTTTGTAGCTCTTGCCCAAAAACTTGTGTGAAAAATTAAGAAGGAGGAAAGAGATGGCAGAGATCTTAGAAGCAGAAATTACGGGTTCTCCGGATAGTGAAGAAGAAGTTTCGGTAAAAGATTTGCTTGACATTGTTGTTCACTCTGATGGATGGACAGAAACCCTAATGGCTGCCATATTGGGCCTTGTTCATTTTGCAGCCGAAGACCCTGGTGTTCTCAATCTGGTTGAGGAAAAATGTAATGAGAGTTTGAGTAAATATGCCAATTTAGCTTACATGCTTGTTGTTGGTCTGGTTCAAAAAAGATCACAAGCCGCTGAATAATTTTCAAGCGGTTTTTTTATTTAATTCTTGGGGTTTATTTTGTAGGGGCGACCCTATGTGGTCGCCCGGATTTCGGGCGGGTCACGTCGCTCGCGAGCGACAGGGCAGGCACACGGGCCTGCCTCTACATAATACTATTTTTTCTTTTTGCCTTTATTCCCCCAGTTCCATTTAAGCGGACCTTTGGTTTTCGGATAAAAAAGCAGACTGGCAATGCTCGTGATCAGAATTAAGTCAAAGATAAAGCGCATGCCTTGTTTTGTGCTGATCTCGCAACAAAAGAGATTGTTGGTATAAGCAGCCAGAAACAGAACAACAAGATAGAAAAGGACAGAGAGCCATCCTTGCCAGGAGATAGGATAAAAACCATAGCCGTATCTTTTTGGCTTGAACCAGAATTTTTGAGGCATATTTTTTGATTATTTTTATTCTCCACAATTATTATACTAAAACATCGCCAAGCAGGCGATTTTTTGTGCTTTGGGTCTATTGCGGAGTAGCATTTTGTTTCTATTGGGCAAAGTGGATAGTTGCCAAAAATTCTAAAAAGAAATCTCGGGCCTCTGGATCGCCTACATTCATGGAGTTGATTCTAAATAATTTATCCCCTTTGAGTACACAGACATCTGCTTGGGGACCGGATTGGGGTGAGGGCATGTCGATGTAAACCGCGGGCAAGCCATCGATCTCGAGATTAGGTTCTTGGGGGATTGGATAGTTTGGGAAATAGCTGCTATAAGCTTCCTGGTACAGCCATTCAATTAGATCAGTGCCTTCTGGAGGGTTAAAGAATTCAGTGTCTGTGTGGGCTATGGTGATGTGCGTGGAAAAGTCGTGCTCATCTTGGTTTTCAGGGTTGCTATATACTTTGACAAAGTCATCCTCGATTATATTCGTTCCTCCAAAGCCGGTTTGGGTTAAATTATTAACCCAGTAATCAGGCGGCACCTTAAAGGAATAATTGTACTTTTTGTTTGTGTAGTTGCATCATTCATTTTGTTTATCGCATTTGAATATTTTAGAGGCGGTGGGTTGAGTATCATTTGGAGCAACTGGTGTCTTAAGATCAGGACCCGTGTCAGTTGGGGTTTTAAGGTCAGGGGTGTGTGTTGAAATCAGAGGAGCCTTGTAACAGGTAAAAGCAATGATGATTCCGGCCAGAGCGAAGAGAAAGAGAACAATCACTATAATGAGTTTCGAGTTTTGGTTGATGGTCGCGCGTAGATCGCGGTTCATCCCAGATTGGGGACGTTTGTTTCTAATGTAGGCAGTAAGACAGCCGAGGAGATAAAAAATAATTGCATAGAGCGCCATCACTAGAATAACCCCGCCGAAACTTGGACCGCCATACATATCCAGCCAGCCGACCGGTCCGGTGGTCATCCTCAAGATTCCGAGCAAGGGGTAGAAGGGAATACTTAAAGCTAGGATCAGAAACATGAAAAAGATCCCAACATAGGGTATGGACAGTAGAAATAGGGTTAGGGGGAGGAGCAGGAAGATAATCGGTAAGATTAGTTTCTTTTTGGTTGGTTTGAAGGGGCTGGGGTTTGAATAAGGGCTGGGGTTTAAATTTTGATTTTCCATATTTTTGTTTTTTGGGTGGACGACCGGATTTGAACCGGCAACCGCTAGGACCACAACCTAGAGCTCTACCAGTTGAGCTACGTCCACCATATTTATATCTAATCTAGCATAATTTTAGCTATTTGTCTATCTGTTTTTTCAATAACAAAACCCCTAGCCCGAATTATCCGAGAAAGGGGTTTTGCTGTAATTCCTCCGAAAAAGCTTTTTTGGTGAATAACAACCAAGAAAGGGAGGATTAGACTGGGGATTGAAATATTATTATGAATCCCTCTTATAGATCCTGCCGAAGCAGGAGCTAACCCTCCTTTTCTTATTCGCTAAACCTTTTTTCTTGGTTTAAAAATAGATTGCATTATATCATATAGATTAGATTATGTCAAGAGCGGAAGTGCTTTTCCTTTTGTTTTAGCTAAAAATGCAGTCTAAAGATTTGACCAAACTTGGGATTAGTGGTAATTTATTAGCAGGTGTAATGTTTGAAAATTGAAAATTGAGAATTAATCCCCCCCTCCCTGTAGCATAACTGGATAATGCAACAGCCTTCTAAGCTGTAGATTGCAGGTTCGAGTCCTGCCGGGGAGACAAAAATATAGTTCAAAATTCAAAATAAAAAAGGCCTCAATAAGGCCGTTTTTTGGAAAGCTGAAATGTATCTAGAGATTATTTAAGGTTGAACTTTAGTTTGTCCCCGATTGAGAGATTGACGAGGTCAGCAATGCCGGCATTTAGCTCTAAAACATAACGCGCTTCTTGGTCTGGTTTGAAGCTTTCGCAAGGATCAGAGACACAAGGTGGCGTGTTTTGGTTAATAAAAACCACCTCCTTATTTTCGTTAATCCAGATAATATCTAGAGGGATTAGCGTGTTTTCCATCCAAAAAGAATGTTCTCTATTCTCTGGGAAAATAAAGAGCATGCCGTGATCAGCGCCGAGCTCTTTCCTAAACATTAGGCCGCTCGCTCGCTCGCTTGGTTTTTTGGCAAGTTCAACTTGAAAACAATGGTTCTCAAAACAAACTTGGTTTGTTTTTTTAGATTGGCAGCCAACACAGGAAAGACATAAACAAAGGAGTGATATTAGAACGGTTTTGTGTTGCATGGAGATTGCTTCGTCGCTCTCCCTCGATGAACTCGGGATCGCTCCTCGCAATGACAATTGTTTTGATATTTGGTAGAATGAATTTGAAAACTATGAATATTTCAAAAGAGGTCAAAGGAATTATCAAGAAGCTAGAGAAAGCAGGCCACAAAGCCTATATTGTCGGCGGCTGCGTGCGGGATTTTTTATTGGAACGAAAACCTAAAGACTGGGATATCACTACCAATGCAAAACCAAAAGATATTTTAAAGCTTTTTCCAGAAGGGAGGTATGAGAATAAATTCGGCACGGTGATAATCGATGACGTAGAGGTGACTACCTATCGGGTTGAAGCGAAGTATTCAGACAAAAGACATCCGGACAAGGTGGAATTTACAACTAAATTAGAGGATGATTTGGCGCGTCGCGATTTCACAATCAACGCAATGGCCATGCCAGTTCAAAGTTCAAAGTTAAAAATTAAAAGTTTAGAGGTCATTGATCCTTTTGATGGGCAGGAGGATTTGAAGAAAAAATTAATTCGGGCGGTAGGAGATCCAGAGGAGCGTTTTTCTGAGGATGCTCTGCGCATGTTGCGTGCAGTGCGATTGGGTTCAGAGCTTGGGTTTCAAATTGAGGGGAAAACAGGCGAGGCGATTAAGAAGAATGCTCAAGATTTAAAGTATATATCACAAGAAAGAATCAGGGATGAATTCACGAAAATTATCATGTCAAATCAAGCAGAGAAAGGACTGCGCGGCTTGTATGATTTGGGCCTGCTTAAATTCATTATACCAGAACTCCTGGCTGGCGTGGGCATGGAACAGCCTAAACATCATATCTATACCGTGTTTGAACACGCGGTTAAGTCTTTGGGGTTTTGCAAATCCAAAAAATTGTCTGTCCGGCTTGCTTCCCTCTTACATGACATTGCCAAGCCGCACACGCGAGAAGGAGAGGGTGATGAAGCCCACTTCTATTATCATAACACAAAAGGGGCAGGTATGGCGCGCAGGATCTTGTATCGCCTGAAGTATTCTAAGAAAATCGTTTCCAAAACAGCGCATCTTATTCGCCACCATATGTTTGTCTATAATATCGGCGAGGTGACCGCGCGCGGCGTGCGCCGGCTTTTAAAAAGAGTCGGCCCAGAGTACATCGCTGATCTTATGGAGCTTCGGATTGCCGATCGTCTGGGATCAGGCTGTCCTAAAGCCAAGCCCTATAAGCTGCGCCATTTGGAATATATGCTGGAAAAGGTATCTGCCGATCCGATTTCGACCAGCATGCTCAAAATAGATGGTAATGATATTATGAAAATGCTCGATCTAAAGCCTAGTCCTAAAGTAGGTCTGCTTTTGAATGCTTCACTCGCCGAGGTTTTGGATGATCCCAAAAAGAACACAAAAAAATACTTAAAAAAGAGAGTAAAAGAGTTAAGCCAAATGTCAGATGCGGATCTTGCGCGAAAACAGGACACAATCGGCAAAAAAGAGAAAAAGCAAGATATAAAGATGCGCCGGAAGCGCTGGTTGGCAGAGAAAGATGAACCAATGATTTGAAAAACAAAGGAAAAAGATGATTCTAGGGCAACTTCGGTCTTTTTTAAAGGCGGAGTTTTTGGTTTTAGACCACTGTTTGCTTATTTTGCGGTTTTATGTTAAATTAGAAACATTAAGATACTTTTCCTATGATATGCTAGATGTTAAGCAGAAAAATAAAATAATTAAAAAATTCGCAAGACACAAAGGAGACACTGGTTCTTCAGAGGTTCAATGCGCGATTTTAACCGAGGAGATCAAGCAGGTAACCGCTCATCTCAAAAAGCACAAGAAGGACGTGGCCAGCCGCCGCGGTTTGCTGCAAATGGTGAATAAAAGGCGCAAACTCTTAAATTATTTGGCGCGGGAGAATGGGAAGAGATATCGAGATTTGATTCGAAAATTAAAACTCAAAAAATAAATTATGATCAAACACAAAGAACAGCGGGTTGGCGTTTTCGTCGACGTTTCCAATATGTATTACTCCGCTCGGCATATCTACAAGCGGAAGGTGAACTTTAAGGAGATTTTAAAGACAGCGGTTGCCGGCCGCAAATTGATCCGGGCGATCGCTTATGTGATCCGGGCGGAAAGCGAGCTGGAACAGGGATTTTTTGACGCCTTGGGCAAGAGCGGTTTTGAATTAAAGACCAAGGATTTGCAGGTATTCTGGGGCGGACAGAAAAAGGGAGATTGGGATGTCGGAATTACGGTCGATATGATCAAGATGGGACCAAAGCTGGATGTAACGGTTTTGGTTTCTGGTGATGGCGACTACCAGCCGCTTTTGGAGTATCTGAAAAGCTTGGGCCATCGGGTAGAACTGATCGCTTTTTCCAAGTCAGCTTCCAAAAAACTCGTAGAAGAAGCTGATGATTTCACTGATTTAGATCAGGAATCGAAAAAACATTTACTTTAAACAAATTATTATTTAACTTCAAGGTTTTCGGGAGATTATTCTTCGTCTGCAGACTGAAGAGACTAAAAGCTATCTTTTTTGAAACCATAGGTATATTCTTTAGTCTTCGAGGGCTTGTAGAGGAAGAAAGAATATCCAAGAGGGCCTTGCTAAAAACATGGCTAAATTGATAAAAGCCGAGGGGAAATTTGGAGGAAAAAAATTAATTCTAGAAAAAGGCAGACTAGCGGACCAGGCCACTTCCGCAGTCAGAGCCCAGTATGGCGATACAGTGGTCTTAGCAACAATCACCGCCAGCCAACAAAAGGTGCGGGAGGGAGTAGATTACCTGCCCTTGCTCGTGGATTATGAAGAGAAGATGTATGCCGCGGGCAAAATCAAGGGTTCTCGTTTTGTCAAAAGAGAAGGCCGACCGACCGACGAGGCGGTTTTGGTTTCGCGCCTTGTTGACCGGACACTCCGGCCTCTTTTTGATTCCAAAATTCGGAACGACATTCAAGTGGTGATCTCCGTGCTTTCCCTGGATCCGGAAGCCAATCCGCATTTTACGGCCTTAATTGCCGCTTCGGCCGCTCTTGTTACCTCCGGCATCCCTACTCTTTATGGGCCGATCGGAGCGGTTTGTCTGGCCGAAGCAGAAGGCAAAGCAGTAATTAACCCTTCTAAAGAAGCGTGGGATCAGTCAGAAGTTAATTTATTGGTAGCAGGCACCCGCGAGAGCGTGAATATGATTGAAGCCGGCGGTTTAGAAATTTCAGAATCTAAAATGGTCAAGTTCATCAAAAGGGCGCATACGGAAGTTAAGAAATGCGTTAATTTAATCTTGGAATTTGAAAAAAAATGCGGCGAGATTCTGAAAGTGGAGATGATTTACGATCAGGCGGAGCTTCCTTCGGAGCTTAAAGACAAGGTTGATCAATTCTTGGGCGACAGATTAGACCAAGCCCTTTTCAAGGTCAAAAAACTTGATCGCGACAAAGGGCTGACTGCGTTGCGGAAGGAGTTGATTGCTTCCCTAGGCGAGCTTTCAGAGGAGAGCGAGAAGGCGGTCGAGAAGCGCTTCCAGACGAGATTGGAGGAGCGAGCGCGGCGGGCGATAACAGAGGAGGGAAAGAGAGTGGATGGCCGCAAGATGGATCAGTTGAGGGCAGTGAGCTGTGAAGTTAAGGCTTTGCCCCGGACTCACGGCTCCGCGATTTTCCAGCGGGGCTTGACCCAGGCTCTTTCCGTAGTTACTTTGGGTTCTCCGGGTGATGAACAGCTTTTGGACACAATGGCAGAGGAAGGCTCCAAACGTTATTTTCATCATTATAATTTTCCTGCTTTTTCTGTTGGCGAGGTAGCGCCAATGCGCGGTCCGGGCCGTCGGGACATCGGCCACGGCGCTTTGGCTGAAAAAGCGATTATCCGCTTACTGCCGGAAAAAGAAGAGTTTCCCTATACGATTAGGGTGGTAACCGAAGTTTTATCCTCTAACGGTTCAACTTCAATGGCCGCTGTCTGCGGTAATTCCCTCTCTTTGATGGACGCTGGCGTGCCTTTGAAAAAAGCGGTCGCCGGCATCTCGATGGGAATTGTCTTCTCTCCAGACAAGAAAGATTACCAAATTCTAACTGATATTCAAGGGATTGAAGATCATGCTGGGGATATGGACTTCAAAGTAGCGGGGACAGCGGATGGCATTAACGCCATGCAGATGGACGTGAAAATGGAAGGATTGCCTCTCGAGTTAATTCCGAAGATTTTAGCCCAGGCCAAAGCCGTCCGTCTTAAGATTTTGAGTGAGATGAAGAAGGCAATCCTTAAGCCGCGCAAGGATTTGTCGCCTTACGCGCCGCGGATTATCACTTTGGAGATTAACCCAGACAAAATCCGGGATGTGATTGGTCCTGGGGGTAAGATGATTAACGCGATTATCGCTGAAACCGGTGTTGACATTGATATTGAAGATTCGGGCTTGGTGATGATCACTTCCAATGACAAAGAGGGTTCGCGCAAAGCAGTGGAGTGGGTTAAGAATTTAACCCGCGAGGTTAAGGTCGGCGAAGCTTTCAAAGAAGCGAAGATTACCCGATTGATGGAGTTTGGCGCCTTTGCTGAGGTTTTACCCGGCCAAGAGGGCTTAATCCATGTTTCCGAAATCGCTCCCTTCCATGTTGATCGGGTGGAGAATTATTTGGAAGTGGGCCAGATCGTGCCGGTTAAGGTGATTGAGATTGACGAACAGAATCGAATTAATCTCTCCTGTAAAAATCTTTTGAAACTAAAGCCCTTGCCGCCGAGCGACAAAGGACATCGTCCTCCCGGCCGTTCTTCTCGAGGTTTTGACAGGAGACGCAGATAAAGATCCTCTTTTTGGAATTAGGGCATTTTCCCTGAACAAAAATTTCAAGCTCGCTTATAATTCGCGAGATGAGGAGAAAGTGAAATTCCTTTTCACTTTATCCGAACAAGAATTTCAAACTTGTTTATAATTCGCGAGATGAGGAGAAAGTGAAATTCCTTTTCACTTTTTCCGAGCAAGAATTTCAAGCTTGCTTATTTAAAATATGTCCAATCCAGCGATAAACTTGATCGCACCTGCTTCGCCGCCTGCCTCGCTCTCGTCTCGCGAAGCGGGTCGCGGGCGAAGCGGGCGAGGTAGGCCAGCAGACAAGCCTAAAAGAAAAGAGAATAAACTTTATTTTGCGGGTTTGAGTGTGATTGTGGCGTTTTTCATTCTGCTGGTTGTTTTTTTGAGCGTGGGTTCAATCCAGTATGGAAGGCACAATTTGAGAAGCCCCCTCCTTGGCTTGGTGCCTCGAGATACTGATCTCTTGGTTTATTTTAAGAATACCGCGGTAAAGACAAAGTCTCTTTCCGCTTTTTGCTCAGATCTTATTGGCGCGGAAGGAAAAAACTGTGAGATCCAAAGGGTTTTGGATTTTTTTAATTTGCAAGAGGAAGACCTGCTGATCAAACGAGCCCGAGAATTAGCTTGGATCCGCTTTCAGCTCAATAACCAGGAGACAGAGGTTTTAATTCTTAATTCGAAGAGCCCAAAGAACGTTTTGAGAAACTTAAAACAGAGAAGCAGCAGGCAGGAGTTTTTAAACCAAGGGATTCTTATTTACAAGCTTAATCCGTCCAGACCCCCTGATCTTTCGTCCGAGCGAGATAGGCCCTCTGTTTATTACGGCTCAATTGACAATTGTCTGGTTTTTGCTAGGAACGAGGATGTTTTTTCCAAGATCGCTGATCTTAAAGAGAATGATCGCCATTCGCTTCTCCGTTCTCCCGCTTTCAAGGAGCTCAAGGCCGAAATTAAACCCTCTTCACCTTTGATGATTTATTCAAAAAACAAAGAGGCCTCGCCTTCTCTGACCGGAGTCTCCAGCCCAGAGCAAGGTCTTTTAGAGATAGAGACCTATTATTTGGATTCCCACGATCTCCCGAAAAGAGAGGATGCAAGTTGGCTCCGTTTCATCCCCAAAGGGGCGGTTGCCGTTCTGCGCGCGAGGGGACAGGGTTCAAGGCGATTCTTTTTAGAAGAAGAACTCTGGGGGGGAATTTCGTCTTTTTTGATTTTTGACCAGATTGAACAGGTTCTCTTAAAGTACAACTTGAGCCTAAAAGACAAAATTCGTTCTTTGGTCGGGGAAGACTGGGAAGTGATTTTAAGTCTTAGCTCCAATCAAGAGAGAGAAATTACTTTGATCACCCTCCGCAATCAAGAAACAGAGAGCGCTCTTTTCGAGCTTTCTGAAGTATTAAAGATTCTTGCCAGCCAAGAAAGCCCAATTGAAAAGCGGGTTATTCTTCCTGATAATAGCCAGATTATTGAATATATCCGCGAGCCAAGCCAGGTTGCCTTCCAGAATCAAGACATTGAAGGGATCAGGGCAAAGATTATTCCTCTCCCTGCCGAGGCAGGAGAATGTTTTATTTATGGTTATTTAGGCAACAAGCTGATCTTGAGTAATTCAGAAGACGGTTTTCGGGAAGCCGTTTTGTCTTTTCGTAGAGTAAAGGAGCGGGATAATCAAGCCTTTGTCCAGAGGTTTTCAAAAGGAGAGGAGTGGTTTTATTTTGACCTGGATCGTTTGGCTGGATTGGGGATCAAAGATTTGGGAGGAGAATCATTTTTCAATTTTAAAACTATCCAAGGGATGAGCAGAGAGGACCGCAAGGGCACGCTGGTTAAGGTTTGGCTGGAAAAGGAATAACCCTCACCTCAAGGAATAGGAAGTGACTTATCCACATTTTATCCACTGTCGGACTTGAGAACAATAGAACCTTTTACTTATTTTAAGCCAATTTTCAAACCACAGGGGATCATTGATTTTTTGGTTATCAACAGGATTGACACAAGGTTTCTTCTATGATATACTAAAGACAGAAATCAAACGAGGTACTTTAAAAAAGAGCAGCTATGTTTTTTTGGAGTAGGAGCAGAGGGATCCAATCACAAGTTCCCCCTATTTGTGATTGGGTTTTTCTTCTACTGCTTCCAAAAGACCTAAAAGGTCATAGGTCCAAAAACAAAAACAAAAAACTACAAAATAGCTCTTTGTACTTAAATCAGACATTCTGCTCCCTTTATCTTTATAAAGGGGCAAAGCAGTAGAAGGAAAGGCCAGGAAATTGACCCATCCAGCCAAAAAAAAGATTGGAAGTCCAATCGACCTCATTTACCTTATGGTAATTTGGGGTCGAGGTTGGAGTATTCCAATCTAACACAGGGGCGGGTGCCCCCTAAAGTTATATATTATTCGGGCTATTCCGCCCCTGTTACCACATTTTCAGTGAGAGACAGGCTTATTTAAGGCTGTTTTTTGGTCTTAAGTTTCCGGGCTCTTGCTATTTATATTTGGATATTATAAACTGGAGGTGATCAACGATTTAACGAAATCAATATGAAAATTCCCAAAATCCCTAGACCCAATTTATCTAAAATCCCCAAACCAAAGTTGCCTAATATTTTAACCAGGAAAAACAAGAAAAAAAAGAACGCTGGTCTTGATAGCAAGGTTTTAAAGGAGCTTAAAAAACAACTGGAAACGGAAAAGAAAGAGTTGGAAGCGGAATTAAAGCAGATCGCCTATCCTGACAAGAAAGTCAAGAACGACTATGATCCCAAGTTTCCTTCTTACGGCTCTAAGTCTGATGAGAATGCGATGGAAGTGACTGACAACAAAAACGCCCTGCCCTTCACGGTTCTTTGGGGGTTGGTTTGGTACGGGTTTATAATTCCTTTGGCAAAAATAAAACCGGCACCTATTGGTCTTGGTGAAAATTGAACAAGGCCGTCAATTCCGAAAAACTCCGGGCTTTCGCGGCCGCGCCCT
>CAZKRD010000001.1:25065-217361 GCA_964555185.1 uncultured Candidatus Saccharibacteria bacterium
TCTACCGGCGACAAAACGACCGAGTGTGAGATGGAAGTTACTCACTATAAGAATCGACTGGCCCTGCACGGTACTTTGGAGATTGATTTGTTACGGATTAATAATGCCTTGGCCAAAATTAAAGCCGGCACTTATGGTCTTTGTGAAAAGTGCACCAGGCCGATCAATCCGAAAAGACTCCGGGCTTTCGCGGCCGCGCCTTGTTGTTTGGAGTGCGTGAAGAAAAAGTGAAATATTGGGTAAAGTTATTTTTTATGAAAAAATTTTGGTATTACCTGCCGATCGCGGTTATTCTTTTTATTTTCGATCAGATATTTAAAAATTGGGCTTATCGCAGGCTTTCCGGTAAGGCTAATTTTTTTATTCTGGGCCGTTTTTTTTCTCTAGAATTTTATCAAAACCCAGGGATCGCTTTTGGCATTCCTCTCCCCGCTTGGCTTTTCTTCCTGCTCCTCTGTTTGATTTTGATTGTTCTCGGCTATTTTTTGAGAGAGTATTATCAGAAAAAAGACGGCATTGCTTTTTTTGCCTTGATTTTGATTTTAGCCGGCGCGCTTTCTAACATTATTGACCGCTTCCGTTTCGGTTATGTGATTGATTATCTAAATCTTGCTTTTTGGCCGGTGTTTAACTTGGCTGACGTAATGGTAGTGGTTGGCGTGATTATTTTACTTGTGAAAGGGATGAGGAAGTCGAATATCAATTCAAAGTTTAAAGTGCAAAGTTAAAAGTTGCAGTTTAAAGTTTTTTCGAGTTTTGGATTGAATTTAACTTTGAATTTTGAACTAATTTCTATGAGCAGCAAAATTTATTCCTGCGCGGTGATTGGGCTCGCGGGCAGGATCGTGGAGGTGGAGTCTGATGTTGTTCGCGGGATGTTTCGGTTTTCCGTGGTCGGTCTGCCGGACGCGACGGTTTCCGAGGCGCGGGACCGCGTTTTTTCCGCGATCAAGAATTCTGGTTTCAATTTTCCGCGCCAGAGGATTACAGTCAATCTCGCCCCAGCTGATTTAAAAAAAGAAGGCCCGGCCTATGACCTGCCGATTGCCTTAAGTTTGCTTATGACCACTGGCCAACTGGCATTTGATCCTGATAAAAAAGCATTTGTCGGCGAGCTTTCTTTGGACGGCAGGCTGCGCGGAATTGCCGGCGCTCTCTCAGTCGCTTTGGCCGTCAAGGCAGCCGGTTTTTTAGAGTTATTCCTACCCCAGAAGAATGTCCGGGAAGCGGCTCTGGTGCGGGGAGTCAAGGTTTATCCAGTAGCAGGGCTTCGGGAGCTTGAGAGGCATTTAGAGGGCAAGGAGCTGATCAAGCCTGTTTCCCCTGTTCCGTTCAGCTCTTTTAGCAAGATGACTGCTTCCTACCAAGTTGATTTTTCTTACATTAAAGGCCAGGAGCAGGTCAAGCGGGCCTTGGAGATTGCATCGGCCGGCGGCCACAATATCTTGATGATCGGCCCTCCCGGCGCGGGTAAGACCCTGTTAGCGAGGGCGATGCCCTCAATTTTGCCCCGGATGGGTCTGCGGGAGGCCTTGGAGGTTACCCGGATCCATTCAGTGGTAGGTTCCCTGACCTCTGACGTGCCTTTAGTTTTAAAAAGACCTTTCCGCACGCCCCACCATACAGCGTCCGCTGTTTCTTTGGTTGGCGGCGGTGCTTGGCCTCGTCCGGGCGAAATCAGTCTTGCTCACAGGGGAGTTCTTTTTTTAGATGAATTCCCCGAGTTTTCCCGTTCAGTCTTAGAGAGTCTGCGCCAGCCCCTAGAAGACGGCGTGATCACAATTTCCCGGGCAAAAGGGTCTTTATCCTTCCCTGCCCGCTTTACCTTGGTTGCTTCGATGAATCCCTGTCCCTGCGGCTATCTTAATGACCCGGAAAGGGATTGTCTTTGTTCTGCTTCCGAGATTGCTCGTTATCAGAAAAGAATCTCCGGCCCGCTCCTGGACCGGATTGATCTGCAGGTTGAGGTCCCTCGGGTTAAATACGACAAACTGGCCGCGGAAGCCCTGGCCGAGAGCTCGGATGCAGTGCGGACACGGGTCCAAAGCGCGCGCGCCATTCAGGAGAAGAGATTTTCTGCTTTGAAAAGCAAGGGTTCGCGGATCATCACCAACAGCGAGATGAGCAATCAGCAGATTCGTGTTTTCTGCTTCATTGGTCCGGGGGGCCGTTTATTGCTGGCCCAGGCCGTGGAGCGGTTTCATCTTTCGGCCCGTTCCTATTATCGGATCCTAAAGCTTTCCCGGACAATTGCTGATTTAGAGGGTTCAGAGCGGATCAAGAACGAACACATCGCGGAAGCTCTGCAATACCGAGGTAAGGATAGTGGGTATTATTGATTGTTAGAATCATGAATTTTGAATGTAGGGGCGAGTTGCGACTCGCCCGTTTTTGTAGGGGCGTCCTATCTGCCGCCTACCTGCCGGTAGGCGGGGCAGGTAGGGATTTATCACGCCCGCGATACCAATAATAATCCGTAGGGGCGGCCCTGTGCCTGCCCGCCGAAGCTCGTGAGCGCAGGCGGGTGGCCGCCCTTTTTAATAACAAAAAACAGCCACCAAAATAGCCGTTACAAGAACAAGGAGCGGGCACGAGGGGTTTTTCTCTCGAATTTCCACTTCACCAAAAAGTAGTCGTCAAGCTTTCATCCCCCTCGTGCCTTGATTTATATAGCTATATATAATTTCTATACTTATGTATTCTATTATGTATTTAAATTATGTCAAGACCTCGTATAAGTTAAAAATGTTTGGAAAATAAAGCAAGCGTGTTCAAACAGTCTAATCCAAACCAATTAAGGTTTTAGAAAAAGTGTTTAAACACGCTTCCTGTTTTGGTGGTTTTCATTGCGTCGGAAAAAGTTGCGTCATTACTCTTATCATCCTCTAACATTATTAGGGGATGTTGAATCATTTAGTTAGAGTAACAACACAAACAGACGCCCACCAGCCGATATCTCCGTACACCCTATGCCGATCGTTTCCACCGTCTCAATTTGCAGTACAAAAGCGACCTCTGGCACCCAACGATCATATTGGTACAGACTCTCCTGTACCATTGCCCGAGAACTTGAATCTATCATTGCCACAAAGTTACCTTCGTCGATTCGGAAGACGGTCAAAACGCCAGTAGTCTCATGGTGCTGGAACTCTGCCTCGTCCTCGCCGATTGTTCCACAGCTAAAGATGACGCCGGTGACCTCGTATAGCGCTGACTCATCCACGCCGTTGTAGAAGTAAACCTGAAAACCATGCTCTGTCTTCGTGCCATCCGGCTCGACCATCATCGCAATATGAGTGGCAGCAGTCTCTGGATATACACGGTAAGGTATCCACGTCTCTGGCGCATAAAATTGTCCCTGGTCTGGGTTGTAGCAGCAACAGGTCCGTGGCCTCAAACTCTTCCGCAGCGTACTTGTCGGCAATGTCCTCGAGAGTATCGGTATCCTGAACAGCATTCAACATCGTCAGGAGTGCCGTGAGTTCATAATGTCTCTTGAGAGTGCCATCGTCCGCTACGGTTGCATAGATGCCTGGATTATGTCGCATATGTGCCCACAGTCCAGCCAGAGTGGTGTGAGGAGTGGTACTTTCCGCCTGTCTCAGATGCTCGGTATCCAGAGGATAGTGTGCGTAGGCGGCATCAGCAGACTTCAGAACGATAATCTCGGCCTCTGTGATCGGTACATCATGATCAACTAGGCCGGCATACAGTGTAGAGTGTGTCTGGGTGTCTTCCGCGACAGTCTCAGTATCAGCAAATTCAGTTTTCTCGGGTTCTTCGATCTGCAGCTTATTAATGTGCTGTATTTTCTCCTCCTCGGCCTTATTTGTGGCCAGGGCAGGAACTATCCAAATAAGCATTGTAACAGCCATGAGCAGAGCGAAGATTCTTGATAATCGTTTCATTTTACAAGTATCCTTTCTTGTTTTTTCACTATCTTCGCGGTTTAGCTTTAACCCAACATTGCGTCCTTTTTTGTTCTACTCCTTTCGTTATAGGGCGCGGTACTACGTGAATCATTGCCCTTTAATCAGGGCGGTTTGAAAAAGATCAAAATATAAAAAAATTTTAGATATGTTTATTTACTTATCCACTGTTCAATATTACTGTCTATATTGTACTGCTGATCGCGAAACGATGTCAAGGATTTCTTGTCATTGCGAGCGACCGTAGGGAGCGAAGCCACCCTACGGGTGGTCACTCGCAGGGTGACAATTTCGTGAAAGTCTTATTTGACTCCTGGGAATGAGATTGCTTCGTCACTCTCCCTCGATGAACTCGGGATCGCTCCTCGCAATGACATTTGAATTCTTGGACGGGTTTATTGTTTCATTGTTGTTCTTGTAGGGGCAGGCCGTGGCCTGCCCGCTGTGGATTTGTATCAAATTTCAAAAAGGGCAGGCACTCGCCTGACATTGCAAGGCACGGGCGGCCACGCGGGGCCGCCCCTACAATCATTTTTTCCCTAAAATAAGCCGAAAATTCAAGAAAAATTGTCAAAACCATTGACAAAACTTTACATTTATGATATTTTATTGAGTTCTCCCAGAATCGTGATCTTTGTAATGTTTTAAGGATATTGGGCATTTTGAGCCCATTATCCATTGGTTTCATACACCACAACTTTCCCCTTCTCTATCTGGGAGAATAAGGGGAAAAACAAACGAAGGAGGCAACAATGGACGACGCAGAAGCAACAAGAAGAGACGAAGATGAGGTTGTAGACGCTGAGGTTGTAGACGCTGAGGTAGCTGATGTTGACGCTGGAGCAGAAAAGAAACCTAAGCGCAGCTTATCAGATATACTAGCAATCGCGACTCTGATTGGTGTGGGCGTGGTGATCTTACTTTGTGGTTTAATTGCTTATAGTTTAATTAGCCACAGATTAGGTGAGCCTGATGTCCCCACAGCCGCAGAGATCGCAGCAGCCGTCAAGGTTGAGGCTGTCAATGTCCCTACGACTGAAGCAATCGCGGCTGAGGTAGTCAAACAGATGTCAGCAATCACGTCAGGACAGTCCCCTAGCGTTGAAGCTGTCAATGTCCCTACGGCTGAAGCAATCGCGGCTGAGGTAGTCAAACAGATGTCAGCAATCACGCTGGGACAGTCCCCTAGCCAGGCGGACATTGACAAGGCCCTAAGGGATCTCGGGCTGTAATGGGAGGAGGTAAATTAAGATGAGAAAGAGAACTTTTTCTCTGCTTCTTCTCATGATCCTGGTGATCCTGGCAGTTCCAACAACCATTTGGGCGGCTCTGCCGACCAATGAGGAGTTGGCCTCAAATGACATGAGGATTGCCAAGGGGCTAGGGGAGCTCCGCAGCAATGATATGCGCATTATCAATGGTCTCGGTAAGTTCCGAGAGAATGATATGCGTATTATCAAGGGACTCGGTCAGGTCACTGACCGAGATAACGGAGGTGCGAGCGACACGACAGCTCGGTTGGTCATTTACCGGATGGTTGCGGCAGAGATTGCTCGCGCAATTGAATGGCAGGCGAAACCTGTCTTCAGCGAGAAGAACCTCTGGGCAGACATCAAAGCAGCCCCGGCACCGGTGAGTGAGAAGTATCTCAGGAAGCATGTTAATGCCAAGGAGTTAGCTTGCCGGTACGCGGAAGCCGCGATGATTTATCCCAAGCAGTTAGCCACTTCCTGGCTAGAAAAGGCCAGCAAAGTGGTTGATGATGGGATAAAAGCCCATATCCGACGCGAGATTGCTCGGGAGGTCGCAAAGAATGCGACCGATGAGGATGCTGTGGTAGAGCGGGTCGTTGCGATTGTTCTGGAGAGAGTGCAACTCCGGATTGCAGCAGCTCAAGCTGCGGCCCAGGCTTCTGCTAAATCAGCGATGAGTGCACAGGAATCAGTCACTGCGGCATTAGGGCTTGTGCCTTCTCCCGATGAGTATGCGAAGCTTGCTACCAAAGCAGGAGTGAGGGAGGCCAAACAGTCAGCCATAGCTCACGCCAAACGCATAGTTGATGAGCTCGAGACAAGGGTCAATACAGAGGCCAATAAGACTACAGAGTGTCTTGAGGAGAAGATCGAAGCCGTGGACGAGCGTGTGACTGTTCTTGAGAAAGAGCAGGCCCGCCGGATATTCCTCAAACGAGCGAATTCCGCTCTGGCTGACAAAGACTGGGACCAGGCCAAGGGGTGGCTGTACCTCTATTATGGCGAATCTGGTCTCCGTGCTCGCGGCTGGGATAAAGGCACTATTAACAAAGGCGCCAAGCACGCCGAGAAAAATATCATTGAGCTAACCTCTGAAGAAGAGAGACAGCTCACAAAGGCTGGAATTAAGTACTAGTAAGTACTAGCCGGAAGGAGAGGCGAAACCAAAACCCAGGTAACTTTTAGTGCCTTTTGCGCAAAAGTTCACCTGGGATTTTTTTATGCTTTGTTTTTATTGGATACGTCCTGTAATAATCGTGTTTAGTTTTTCTATCACCGCTTGTTCTATCTGTTCTGTAGGAGTTGGTTGAGTTAAATTTTCTAGATCAGCGAATCTTGCTGTAGTATATTCAGTAATCTTTCCTCCCTCTTTAGCACTAATTTGGAAAGTTGATTCATCTACATTTTCAAATCCTTTACAGATTTTTCGGATTTCTTCAAGTGGATTGCTTGTTTTATCTTTGATTGTTTCTAAGAAATCATCCATTAGACTGCTGCGCGGGTAAGCAGGATTTTCAATTTGGGCTATACGTTTGGCAACATCTGTTGCTGTATCTACACCGGCTTCAATGGTTCCTTTTGCGGTTTTGCCTACAGCTTCTTTTGCTGCTTCGGTTCCGCCGGATGCCGCGGATTCGGCAGTACCCTCTTTAGTCCCCTGTGCTGTTTCTTTTAATGCTGTTTCGGCGGCTTCTTTGCCCGTGCTTGCTTGTATTCCTTGTTCAGCAAGGGAGTGTCCTGCTTCTTGGCCTGCCTCGCTTCCTAGTCCGGATACTGTTTCCTCTCCTGCTCCTCGCGCAAGTTCCGGGGCGGCTGTTTCGACACTACTTTGTGCAGTTTCTTCTAAAGCTCTTCGTCCTCCACGGGAGAGGATGCTTTCAATTTTGTCACTGGTCATCCGCACACCAGGATTATTTTTTTGAAACTCTTGGATGATTTCATTATTTGATAGGATATTCTCGATTTGCTCTTTGCTTAATTTCCCGGCTTTTCCAAGGAATTCTTCAACCACTCCCTCTTTGTTGAAGAATTCGCTTAAGTTAATTTCTTGGCCTGGTTTCATAATATCAACATCGGTTAAACCAAAGCCTTTTGGATTTTTTGCTACCTGGTCTTTGATTGCGTCAATCACATAGGTTTTTTGAGCTTGATTTAAACTTTTAAAATTTTCTCCATAAGTTTCGCTGTTTTCAACCGCTTTTTTAGCCATAGTCCAAACCGAGTCGCCTTTTTGGGCTGTGATTCTGAAATCCTCTGGTGATATTTCGGCGGGCACGACAGGAGCCGTTTCTTTAGGCGCGGTCATTCCTGTTTTTGCTTTTATATTATGGTAGCGGCGCAGACCCCACCAGACAGTCCCAGCGGTCGCGAGCGCGCCAGCGGCTCCGCTTACTAGCCAGCGCTTCAATGCTTTCTTTCTTTCTTTCTCGCCGGCTAATTCCACGCTGCGGTCCATTTCGCGCGTTTGGCGGTCAAGGCTTTCTGATAAAGCTTTAGCAATTAAGGCTTCCTTTTCCTGCTCGCCGTCTTCCATTGCTTTTAAGGCTTCTTGTTTTAATAATTCACTTTCTTTGGCCTGGAGCGCGGCAATCACCCCGCCATAAGGCCCAACCTCTTCCAGTTTTTTGCCTTTGCGCTCACGCAGGGTGCGCAGGCGGGCAAGTTCTGGCGCGATTTCGGAGGCGAACTTTTCTGGAGTGTAGTCTTTTAGCCTTTCTTCTGTGTTTTTTGCAAAGAGTTCTTGTTTTTTTTCTGCTTTGTTTTTCCTGCCTTTGATTTTTTTGACCTCTTTTTTTTGTTCTGGGGTTAATTCGGCAAATTTATTGACCAGTCCTTTTTCTCCGAGTTTTTTGGAGTGCTTTGCAAGCCGTCCTTCCGTGCCAATGGTTGTGCCGACCCCGGAAAAACCAGCCCGTAATCCAATTAGAGTGGGAGTAAGCCATGGGGCTATGGGTATACTTGCGATTGAAGCGCCAGCTAAACTAAAACCAATAGCCATTCGCGTCTTAGGGTGTTTGCGCCACCACTCTTTAAACTTTTGCCATCTTCCTTTTTCCCTTTCAGTAATCATCTTTTCTACTCTTTCATCTTCCTTGCCATATTCTTTCAGAAGTTTTTCGACAATTGTTTTGTTGAGTTCTTCACTTTCTAGATTTTGGCCTTCTAATTCTTTTCCTACTTTTTCCTGGATACATTTGCTGCGCAATTCATTGTATTCCTCGCCGATTTTTGAGAGGGCTTCTAATCCTTTTTCCTTGCCTTTATATTTGCCTTTCCCTGTGAATTTCCCGCGCAGTCTTTTCGCTTCCAAGTATTCCTTCCTTTTTTCCGCGAGCTTTTCTTCCAATGATTTTTCCTTTTCTGGTTTCTCTGACTCTGCCTCGGACAGAGGCGTTCCTTCTTTTTTTTGTTGTCGCTTTGCTGGTATTCTGATCTCACCTCTTGGGAGATCGTCAGCTGGGATAAATATTGGTTTACCTTCGACTGCCTTTTTTATTTTATTTATTTCGTCTTGGATCGCGTCGGCATCTTCCGGATTTAGGTGGACAATGAATGCATGATTTTTCGGGAATACTTGAATCTCTTGAATTAATTTTTTGATAAATTTGTCCTTCTCTGTTTCTACCCTTTCTGTTGCTGGTGGCGCTTCCGGCTGTTCTTCTTTTGGTTCGGATGGCGCTGGCGCTTGTTCTTGTTCTACTTGTTCTAGTGGAGGCAGAAGGCCTTTTGTTTTTTCTTCTGGATCAGGCATTAAGGAGGGTTCGGGCTGTTTTGATTCGTCTTCTGTATTTTTTATATCTCCTGCTACTATTTCAAATTGACCCCTTGGAAGACTGGATTTGCGGCGGAAGGTTGGATAACACATAACCGCATCCTTGATTTTTTTTTCTTCTTTTCTCACAGCACTAAGGTCTTCACTGTTAAGATAAACAAAGACGATGCCAGCAGGTAATTCTTCTAATTCTCTAATTAATGCTGGTATAGAGATCTTTTTTTCTGATTCTGGGCTTTCTTTTGAGTCTGGCACATTTTCTAGAGGAGCGGCTTCTGGTGTTTCTGGTTTTTTTGGAGGTTCTTCTGCGGAGGTTTTTGGAGTTTCTTTTTCCTTTGAGGTTTTGGTAGGAGGAAGGTGTATTTCAACTTGACCTTGTTTTAAGTAAGGGACTGGAAGGATTACGCCTAGATCGAGACCAATTTTTCTGAGTTGTTCACCAATTGTTTCAAGTTGTGCATCAATTGTTGATTCTGGCTGTTCGGCGTGATTAAAGTCTTCTTCGCTGATATTAAGATAAATATATTGGTTTTCGGGCCAGCTTTCTGATTTAAGCTCTTTTATTTTTTCCAGTATTTGTTCTTGGGGGAATTTTCCCTTTTTTTTGGATTCAATTCTAGCGGCAGGAAAGGTTAGTTGGAATTCACCTTCTTCGGCATAACTTTTTGTTTCCATAAAAACTGGTGAGCAGTCCACTTGTTCCTGAATTTCGTTCGCTTTTTCCTCCGGCACATCTGTATTGAGCCAGACAATCACGGATTTGCCTTCACCAATTTTTTCTAATTCTTTTACCAATTTTTGATACGGGAACTCTTTTGGTTTTTCTGATTCTGAAGATTTAGTTTCGGGTTTTTCCTCTGTTGATTTTTTTGATTCTTCCGGGGCTTGTTCTTTTGGGAGTTCTATCCGTCTGGCGCTTCTTGGATTTAACCAAAAGAAGCGTCTTGTTGAGCGATCAGGGAGTTGTATGGTGGCTCTATTGTAGCCCTTGCTTCTGCCGTCCGCATAAAAATTTAGGAATGTTGCTTCTTCTGTTCTTCTGCCGGTCACGGCTATTACTTTGTCTCCTGGTTTAAGGGTTTTTAATTCATCCGGAACCTCTTCTCCAAATTCGGGTGTTTTTTCTTCTGATTTTTTTTCTTCTGGGCTTTCTTCTTCTGCTAATTTTGATTCATCTGTCCTTGCAAGCATGTCATCAACTTGAGATATTGTTTCTTCTCTCTTAGCAATCATTTCATCAAGTTCAGACACTGCTTCGTCAAATATGTTTTTTTTTGCTGGCTTTGCTCTATCATTTTTAGTAGGAGGTTATTATGTCTTTTTTTTTTTTTTTTTTTCTTCTGATTCTTTCGGTGCTTGTTCTTTTGGTAGTTCTGGCTTTTCTTTTTCCGTTCCTGTATTTGAATCAGGTGTTTGCATTCTTTTTTTTATCCTTTCAAGCCTTTCTTTGTCTCTTTTTCCTTCTCCATGATCAATAATTGCACTAACACTACAATGGGGTTTTTCTTCTCCGGTATCAGTCTTTGTAATAACTTCTTCTTGGTCATATCGGATGGAGACTTGCATTTCTAATTCTTTAATAAATTCTAGAATACCTGAAGGTTCCACAAATTGCACTAAATCTGGGTGAATATTAATAACAGCATTTTTTTGATGATCATCATCTGATGCTTCCCATCTTTTTAAAATTTCTTTTATTCCTTCAATTTTTTGTTTGGCTTCTTCCGCAGTGATTGTTGGTTTTTTTTCTTTTTCTGGTTTGGAGGCTTCGTGGTCATCTTCTGGGTTTGGCCTGCTGTCTCTTTTGATTTTTTGCCGCCGCCTTTTTTCTCTGGATTCATCCTTTATTTCCGGGGGCTTATTTTTTTCTCGTTCTTCTGCTGGCATTTATTTTAAGTTTATTTTTCTTTTTCTATTTTATTCCTAATTTGTTCTGCATCTTGAACAATGTCCTGCTTAAAACGGAGGATTTCGGCCATTCTAATTTCTTCAAGGTTTTTAACTTTCGCGGTCAGGAACTTGTCTACTTCTTGGGGAGAAGGATTTTTCTTGAGCAGTTGATCAAATTTCTTTTTGTCCGCTTCGGTAAGCGCATCTAAGATCTGGAGGTTAATTCGGTCTAAAACGGTTTCTGCCATTTTGGAGATCAGCGCTGTTTTGTCTTTTTCTGGAAGATTTTCTAAGCCTAAGAGTTTGATGATATCTTTTTCTAATATTCTGATGTCCATATATTTTTTATTTTTAATTTTAGGGCAATAGGACTTGTTTGTATTATAGCACAAAAAACCCCAGAATAAAAATAACAGCCAGTTTGCAGTGAATAGTTTTTGCCTATAAGGCGGCTGTTATTTGTTGTCCTCTTTTTTTTCCTTCTTTTTCTCTTTTTCTGGCTCTGGTTTTGTTTTGGGCTTTTCTTCTTTTTGTTCCTTTCCCTTCTTTTGAGCAAATTTATTGATTTTAGGGGCTTTGATTACAGCTTCTGAAACCAAAAGATTATGGACAGTATCAGAAGGTTTGGCGCCTTTTTCCAGCCAATATTTGATCCTTTCTTTTTTAAGGCCGATCTTTTTCTTGATTGGGTCTAAAAAGCCCAGGATTTCAATAAACCGCCCTTTGATTGGGGCCGAGGCCTCGGCAACTACAATGCGGAAAAAGGGCCGGTTCCGTTTACCTCTTCTGGTTAAGCGAATTTTTAGCATTTTGAGTCAGTTAGTAGATTAAGATTTCTATTACTTTACTTTAAATTAAAGTAAAAAGCAAGTTATTTTTCCAGTTTCATTGAGAGTAGTTTTGAGACCCCGTCTTTACCCATCGTAACGCCGTACAAGACTCGGGCCTGTTTCATTGTTTCCCGGTTATGGGTGATTGCGATTAGTTGGATTTTTCGGGAGAGTTGTTTCAAAATTCTGGCAAAGCGGACAGAGTTGGCTTCATCCAGGGCGGCATCCACTTCGTCTAAGATGCAGAAAGGAGGCTGGCTTTGTTTTAAGATACTGAAAATTAAAGCAAGGCCGACCAGTGATTTTTCGCCGCCGGAGAGCATAGAGAGATTTTTCAGTCTCTTGCCGGGCGGCGAGGCGCTGATCACAATGCCTTCTTCTTGGTTTTGCGCCAGAGAGGCGCGGCCGCCAGCAAAAAGCAGGCGGAAGTATTTTTTAAAGGAGAAGTTGATTTGTTGAAAAGACTGATTAAGGCGGAAAGAGATTGTTTTGTTTAATTTTTTGATCAGTTTGTTTAGGGCCAGCGAAGCTTTTTCCAGATCTTGGGCCTGTTGGTTTAGGAAATCAAATCTTTTTTGAGTCTTTTCGTATTCTTTGATTGTCTCCGGGTCGATTGATCCGATCAGTTCTAATTCCCGCTTGAGACGATTTATTTTTTGTTCACATTTGCCCTCCTGCTCCGGCACTTTGATTCTGTCCAAATCTATTTTGTTCCAAGCGAGGCCTAAAGTCTTTCTTGCTTCGGATTCCAGGTTCTGTTTTTGGAAAAGGATTTGAGCGCTTTCAATGTTTAGGCCTTCCAAGGTTTTTTTCTCGACAGCAAGCTCGTCCTCTCTTTTTCTTAAATTTCTTTCCAAGCCAAAGACCTTTTCCTTGCTCTGTTCTTGGACTTTTAAAGAATCTTCGATTTGCTTTGTGATTATTCGGCTTTGTCTCTCTAGTTTTTCCAGTCGCGCCTTTAGGGCTTTTAGCTCAAGGTTTATTTCCTCCACTTCCTTTTTTTGATCCGGGGCTTTGATTTTGCTTTTTTTCGCCAGGAACTCAATCTTATTTTCAAAGATTCTTTTTTGGTATGCTAGAAAAGCGGCTTTTTCGCCTTGGATTTGTTTTTCCGCCTGGAGCTTGCTTATTTCAAGCTCCAGATTCTCTTTCTCGTTGGCTAGATTTTTTAGTTTGAGCAAGATTCTCTTGCCCGAGGGGGAGTCGCTTGGCGCTTTCAGTCTTTCAATTAAACCTTTTAGCTCATCATAGATGTTCTGAAGTTTGGTTTTTAGTTTTGCCGCGTCTATCCCGCGCTCAAAGGTTTTCAGAATGGTTTGGTGTTTTGCGAGCAGTTTGTTTAGGTCGGCTTCTATTGTTTGATCCTCGGGTTTTTGGTGTCTTTTCTGTAAGTCTTCTTTTTGTTCATTTATTTTTAAAAGTTCTTTTTGTCGATTTTTGAGTTTTTGGGCAAGACGGGTTTTGTTTTTTTCGATTGTCTTTATTTCCTGGTTTAACTTTTGGATTTCTGCTTCCAGCTCCCTGCTTTGAGCAAAAATCTGCTCGCGCGGTTTAAAATTTTGATTGAGGGCTTCGAGCCGGCCTTCTAGGATAGCGATGTTTTTCTGGATTTCATTTTCCTTCCCGTTGAACTCATTTTTTTTAAGATAGAGATTTTGCCAGATCTCCTGTGCTTTTTTGCGGCTTCTTTCTTGTTTTTGGAGCAGGGCTTTGAGATTGGAGATTTTGTTTTCCAGGGAGATTGCTTTTTCTTCCTTGACCCTTTTTCCGCTTTGGACTTTTTGCTGTTTCTTCGCTACGGAATCAATTTTTTGGCTGTACCAGGTTTTTTGGAAGGCTTTTAATTTTTTTTCTGTTTTTTCTCGGGCGGCGGCGCGCAAAGCCTGCCTTTTCAATCGTTTTAAGTGCGGCTCGATCTCGGAAGTTAAACCCAAAACCTGGACTATGTTTTCTTCTGTGGCTTTAAGCTTATTTTCTGCTTCCCGTTTTTTTAATTCCAGGTGCTTGGCGCCAGAGGCCTCCAAAAAGAGCTCTCTTTTCTCTTGCGGGCCCAAATCTACGATTTTATCAATCATCCCCTGGCCAATCACGCTGTATGTCTTTTGGCCGGCGCCTGTTTGGGTCAAGAATTGTTCAATGTCTTTTAAACGGACAGAGGCGCGGTTTAAGAAAAATTCTCCTTCGCCATTGCGGTAGAACCTTCTTTTCAAGGTGATTTCGGGGAAATCCAGGATCCTGTTTTTGGGAGCCTTCTTGCTTTTGGCTGAAATTCTATCAAGATGCAAAGCAACCTCGGCGCGGCCTAAGCTTTTCTTGGACTGAGAACCGGCAAAGATCACGTCTTCACCTTTCTTGCTGCGGAGGGATTTTTTAGACTGTTCCCCTAAAACCCAGCGGATCGCGTCAGCGATATTTGACTTGCCCGAACCATTCGGGCCGACAATCGCTGTGATCCCTCTGTCAAATTCAAGCACCGTGCGGGAAGCAAAGGATTTAAAGCCGGTTAGAGTTAGTTTCTTGAAAGTCATAAGAAGTAATCACCAATAACCAAGAAACAATAACCAGACAAATTCCAATAACCAAGTTCCAATTCGTTAGATAATTTGGTTATTCATTTTTTGCTGGTAGGTAGATTGATTATTAGTTTGTCCAGTGATTCTATTGGATAATCTCTTCCACTTTCACTTGGGCGACGCCCGTGCCCAGGGGTGCGATTTTTTTAAAGGCAGGGACATTGAGATCAATAATCCTGCCTGGCACAAAAGGACCATAGTCATTAACCGTCACGATTACCTGTTTGTTGTTTTGGAGGTTGGTGACCCGCAAGATGGCGCCCTTTGGCCACTTCGTTGCGGCACAGGTTAACTTGTCGCCGTAGCGGTAAAAGCTGGCAACGCCGCGGTAGGCCTCTCCGACCACAATCTTGGTTCCTTCGAGGATAATCTTGTCCTGCGGTTTTTCCAGGATCTCTTCTTTTTGGAGAATCCTTTGGTTCTCCTTGCCGTCCCGATAAACAATTTGATAGCTCTCCTCTTTGATTCCTTTTCTGCCCTCCTGGGCGATTTTGGTTGTGCCCCAATTCAAGGTATTGTCTTTTTTATTGATCGTTTGAAAAGGGATCGGAAGGCTTTTCTTGATTGTGCCGAATTTGACGCGGGTAACTATGATTTCCATATCGGTAAATAGGAATTTGGAAAGACGATAATTTATTTCATCATCAGGGCCCAAGATTACCCCAGTATCGGCTAAGACTTCTCCCGTGGTTTTTTGGAAGGTGTTAAAGCTTTTCGCTTTGCCGTCAGCTAAGATCGTGATCGGGGTGGCCCGTTCAATAATAATCCGGTCGTAAGCTTGCTCTAGAGGATCAGGGTAGATTCGGTCTTCGCGGTTTAGGGAGAGCCCGAGCTCAAGCAGGATTTCGGAGACAAGGGATTTGTTGGTTTTGATTTTAAAATAGAGGCCGTTGTCAACAATTGTGATTTCTCTTGAAGTTTCTTTTGCCGATTCTTTTGCTTTTGAATCTCCGGGAATAAAAATAGTAGGTATAAAAAAACACAGTAACAAAAATAGACTGATTTTGTTTTGATCTGATTGCATTGTTTCCCAAAAACTTGCTTTTTGGCTGCCCGCTGAACTAAGAAGGTGCCGCGGGCTTTGCCCCCCCCTGGGGGGGCTCCTGTCCAATGAAGATTATTTGTATTGATCAAGGGCCGCCTCGGCTGCTGCTACCTGGGCTGTCTGTTTGGAGCTGCCTGTTCCTTTAGCAATCAGTTTTTTCTCAAGATAGACGCCGACAATAAAATGCTTGTTATGGTCAGGTCCGCTTTCTTTTAAGACCTGGTATTCGGGAGTAACCCCTTCTCGTTCCTGGGTTAATTCTTGAAAGTGGGATTTAGGGTCGATATATAGTTTTTCTTTGAGGATCCGAGGCAGTTTGACTAGGATATTTTTTTCAATGAATTTTTGGGCAACCTTGTATCCCTGGTCTAGATAAATCGCGCCAATTAAGGCCTCGAAGGCGTTGCCCAAGATGTATTCCCGCGCCTTGCCTGTGTCTTTCTTCTCCCCGCGGGAGAGATAGAGGAATCCATCCATCTCTAGGCTTTTGGCCATTTTAGCAAGCATTTTACTGTTGACTAGGCTGGAGCGCCAGTTTGTCATTTCGCCCTCCGGGTTGTCATAGTGGTGGTAGAGGTAGGCGGTAACCACAAGCTCTAAAACCGCGTCGCCTAAGAATTCCAGTCTTTCATTGTGGCCTAACTCAAAGTTATGGTTTTCGTTGATATAGGAGCGATGGACCAGGGCCTGTTTTAAGAGTTTCTGGTCCTTGAATGTAAGGCCCAAGGTTCGTTCAAGTTTAGAGAAGTCTTTCATAGTGTTAAATTCCCTGCCTACGCTCACGAGCTTCGGCAGGCGAGGCAAATTTCAAACACTCGCCTTGCGGCTTGGCTCGCCTAAGCTAGGCGAAGCGGGTGCCTGTAATTTGACATTTGTAATTTTAGAGGATTATTTAATTTTCACTTTTATCTTCTTTTTTCGCTTCAATCATCTTACGGTAAATAGTGCCTAAGACGCCGTTGATGAATTTGCCGGAAGAGGACCCGCCAAAAGCCTTGCCCAGCTCAATCGCTTCGTTGATTGCCACTTTAGGCGGGACATCATTGTCTAATTTTAATTCGTAGATCCCGATTCGCAGGATATTGCGGTCAACAGTGGTGATCTGGTCCAAGGGCCATTCCGGGGCGTACTCTTCGATCATTTTGTCTATTTTCTCGCGGTTTTTTAAGACTCCGCGGACTAGATTTTTGACAAAATCAAAATCAGAAACACCAGGGGCGAATTCTTCGACATTGTGTTGAATGATTGCGGGGATAATTTGATCTTCTTGTCCTCCAAAGTCCCATTCGTAAAGACATTGCATTGCGATCGTGCGGAGGAGGTGTCGATTAGGCATATTTTTGAATCATTTGTGGTTTCTATGATTGAAGAAAGAAGGTGCTTTTTAAGAGCCGCTTTTCTGCTTCTTTTTCTTTTTCGCTTTCTTTTTCCTTTCTTTCGCTTCTAGATCTAAAATTGTCCGCCCGCGGTAAACACCGCAAAAAGGACAGGCAATATGAGGAGGAATGCTTTTTTTGCAGCTTGGACAGGGCACGAGCGCTGTTCTTTTGATTTTTTTCGCTGTTCTTCGTTTGTTCCGCCGCGCCCGCGTGGTTTTCTTTTTGGGGACAGCCATAAGAATTTTATTTAAGAGATTTTACGGTTTTATCGTAGCCCAGATTTGTCAAAATGTCAAAGTAGGATATGAATCTTGAATCTTGAATCATGCCACCAATTCCGAGTGGTCACCCAGTAAGGGTGAAATTATGAAATCTGATTTGCCTTAAGTTCTGATATTGTGTTATACTAGGATTGAAGTATTAACAAGATTAAATAGATGATAATTATAAATAGCTCTCAAAATTGGATCTTTTTTTACCGATTTTAAAAAGGGGCTATTTAGATTTATCTTATGAATCAAAACAATGAACAATATAATAATTTCGTCTTTCGCGGCAATAATTTTTGGTTTTGTTGGCGGTTATTTTTTACGAAGATTTTTAGCTCAAAAAAAACAAGATTCTGTCGAGGCTAAGGCCAAAGCTTTATTAGAGGAAGCCAAGACCCAGGCCCGGGAGCTAACTTTGGGCGCCAAAGACAAGGCCTTAAAATACACAGAGGAGGCCAAGCGTGAAGAGACACAGCGACGAAAGGAGCTTGTCGCCTCAGAACACAGGTTAGCGAGAAGAGAGCAGTTTTTAGATCAAAGATTAAATGACCTAGAGAAGAAACAAAGGTATCTTGGCAGAGAGCAAAGTCAAGTAAAAGAGGTAAAGCGCGAGGTGCTTGAAATTAAAAAGAAACAGCTTAGAACCCTAGAGCGGGTGGCCAATCTTTCTCTTGCCGAGGCAAAGAAGGTTCTTTTGGAGATGACTGAAGATGATATGAAAGAACGTTTGATCAAGAGAATCAGGAAGCTGGAGCAGACAGAACAGGAAGAGGTAGATAGGAAAGCAAAGGGAATTTTGTCTCTTGCGATTCAGAGGTGCGCTTCTTCCCATGCCTCTGAATCCACGGCCACTACCCTGTCTTTACCGTCGGATGAGATGAAAGGTCGGATCATTGGGCGGGAGGGCCGCAACATCAATGCGATTGAGAAGCTGACTGGTGTTGAAATCGTGGTTGATGACACGCCGGAGACAATTGTTATTTCCGGTTTCTCGCCGATCCGGCGGCAGGTGGCGAAAAAGGCCCTAGAGAGACTGATTGTTGACGGCCGGATTCATCCAGCCAGGATTGAGGAGGCGATTTCGGAAGCGAAAAAGGAGATTGCGCGGGATATGAAAGAGGCAGGCGATAACGCTTGTTATGACACCGGGGTTGCCGGCTTGCCTCCTAAATTAATCCAGCTTTTAGGGAGACTGAAATACCGGACCAGCTATGGCCAGAATGTTCTTCAGCACTCAATTGAGGTTTCTCATCTCTCAAGACTGTTGGCGGAAGAGCTAGGCGCTGATTCAGCGCTTGCCAAGAAAGCGGGTCTTTTGCATGATATCGGCAAGGCAGTGGATCATGAAATCAAAGGCACCCATATTGAGATCGGCAAAAGTATTTTAAACAAATTCGGTGTTCCCGAAGAGATTATCAAAGGGATGCAGTCTCATCATGAGGACACGCCCCATTCTTCTTTGGAATCCTTACTTGTGACGACAGCGGACGCAATCTCTGGGGCGCGGGTCGGGGCGCGTAAAGACACTTACGAAGATTATTTGAATCGTTTGGAGGATTTAGAGGCGATTGCTAACAACTTCCCCGGGGTAGAGAAGACCTATGCGATTCAGGCGGGTCGGGAGATAAGGGTCTTTGTTACGCCAGAAGAAATTGACGATCTAGCCTCGGCAAAGCTTTCCCGCAAGATTGCGGACAAAATTGAGGAGGAGCTGAAATACCCAGGTGAAATCAAGGTTTCTGTCGTGCGCGAAACCAGGGCTGTAGAGTTTGCGAGATAAGTTCAAAGTTCAGAATTGAGTTTAAAGTTAAAAGTTGATTAGAGAGTGTTGTTGAGTGTAAAGCGCTGGGGGCTTGTAACTTTAGACTTTGAATTATAATTTTTAACTTTGCACTTTGAATTTTTAACTATATCATGACCATCTTATTCTTTGGCGATATTATGGGCCGGACCGGCCGCGAGGCAATTAAAGAAATTCTGCCCCGCTTGAAGGAGGAAATAAGGCCGGATTTAATTATCGCCAATTGCGAAAATCTGGCCCACGGCAAAGGGGTTACCGCTAAAGTTGTTCAGGAAATGGAGAAAGCCGGGATTGAGGTTTTTACTTCCGGCAATCATATCTGGAAGCAAAAACAGGCCCAGGACCTGCTCCAGGCAAAAGACAGCCCTATTTTGCGGCCGGCTAATTATCCGCCAGACGTGCCGGGTAGAGGATATCTGATTTTAGAAGTAGGGACCAAGAAGGTCGCGGTGATCAATCTTGTCGGCCGGGTCTTTTTTCAGGAAGACTTTGACTGCCCTTTTCGCAAAGCTGATGAGATTTTAAAGGAATTAGAAGCGGAAAAATTAGCGGCAGTAATTGTTGATTTTCACGCCGAGGCCTCGTCAGAGAGCGTGGCTTTGGGCTGGTACTTAGACGGCCGGGTTTCGCTGGTGGCAGGCACCCATACCCACATCCAAAGCGCGGATCAGCGGATTTTGCCCCGCGGCACTGCTTATATTACAGACATTGGCCTGGTTGGCGCCTATAATTCAGTGATCGGCGTGGATAAGGATTTGGCCCTGCAGGGGTTCTTGACCCAAATGCCGGTTCAGTTTAAGGTCGCGGAGGGCGAAGCGATCGTGAACGCGATTGTTTGCAAGATTGACACCAAGACCGGGCAGGCACGGAAGATTGAGCGGGTGCGGGAGCTTGTCGCTTAAAAAGTCCTTAAATCCTTGACACGGTATTGGCTTTGTGCATAGTTTATGCTAAGATGAGCGTAAAGCAAGTGATAACTGTTTATTTCAAATATTAATAATATTAATAAACCTTAAGTGGGGAGATAAGAAATTATCTTTTCAAGAGGCGTTAAAAAAATGAAGAAACAAGAATTCGTAGAGAAGCTCGCCAAAAAGACGGATATGTCCAAGAGCCGGGCACAGGAAGTGCTTGAAGCTTTTGAGGAAATCATCACAAAGGCCCTGGTTGAAGGCGGCGAAGTGGCCTTGACTGGGTTTGGCGCTTTCTCGGTCTCTCATCGTAAAGCCCGCACCGGCGTCAATCCGCAACAACCCTCCCAGAAGATTCAGATTCCAGCGGTTGATGTCCCTAAATTCAAGGCTGGGAAGAGCTTGAAGGACGCAGTGAAGAAGCAAACCTCTCAATAGAGTTTTTCAGCACACAATAAAACCTCGGATTAAAAGCGAGGTTTTATTGTTTTGTTTTTTTAACCCCTCTCCGGGGGAGAGGATTTTTCAAATTGACCCCGGGCTTGAAATTTGCTATATTTTACCTGTGTTTCCGCGGGGTATAGTGTAAGGGCAGCACGAGTCCTTTGGGAGGATTTAGTCCCAGTTCGAATCTGGGTACCCCGACCAGATAGATTTTTCAGAGAAAGAAGGAAACTCGATCCCTGCCGGCGTTGAGGCTTCGGCAGAGACAGGCGCGCTACTTTGTTTTCCTAATAGATCTCGTTACTTTGTATAAAAGCAGAGAATCTTGACCATACAGCTTCTTGAATCTCGCATCAAACATATCTTTTTTAGCCTTCCATTCATGTATAGACATCGGATCAAGTAAAATATATTTCACGTTGTATTTTTTTAAGATATCCAAATTATCTGGATTTGTATAAAAAGCCTTCGCATCTCTTTCTCTTGGAGCATAATCGATACCTTTTGTCCAAAGCCAACCAGGATACCCCACTAATACAGGTCTGCCGGCTAACGAAGAAACCAGATTCAAATGCGTACTACTGGTCATTATTTGTGCATCTTTTTCAACATTTTGACGAATATATGCAGCCATATCTATTGCGTCTTTATTGAAAGTCGTTGGAATTTTATCGACAGGAACTGCATATCTGGGAATAATATCGATTATTCCCGAGTGAACCGCTAGAACAAAAAATACCAACAACGAGATTATCCCTAACTTCCTGTGAAATTTTATCAGATACATAAACAGGAATACCAAAACCGGGGCAACAAAGAATTGGAAATATACAAGCAGTTTGTTGTTGTCATAATCCCATGGTTGGAATTTAAATAATTGAACGAGAGCAAAAAACATTATACCTGATAATATAAAGAACTTGAGGTTTTTGTGTTTAATTTTTTTTCTGAAACCCCAAAAAGCGGCAAAAATAAATAGTGGGAGAATTATCCCAAAGTTAACCCAGAGAAATCTTGTATACGAAATTATTGTTTCCCAGAAGCTTGGATCGCTGTCCGGATACTTCACAGATCCGATTGTTGGATCGGTCATCCAACCCCATCTGGGTTGGATAAATGAATTCTGCCCGGAAATGATATTTTCCTTTCCTATAACAAGATAAAGAACTGCCGGCATAGAAAGTATTGCCGCGAATATTAAAATCAAAACAGCTTTTTTGAACATTTCGCGGTCTTTTTTGTACAAATGGAATATTGCAAACAAAATCAGAGTAAAGCCCATAGCCATAAACGAATGGTAATGCGCCAAGAGAGAGAAACCCAATATGACAATAAGGGAATAAAAAAACTTTTTTTTCTTCGTTTCCTGGAAACGTAAAAGAAGATAGAAGAAAAGCGTAAAAACAAAAAAGCCCAACAAGAAGGATCTTTGATGAACCAAAGCCAAAGTTAACGGTGCTCCCCAGGCAATATTTTGCTGAGGATATTGGGCATCCCATTTCGTAACAGTTGAAATATTATTATCAACCAAATAATCAGAAAATTCCGATAGAGACATTGATTGGCCGATCCATTGATCGGTGATCAATGAATAGGCGCCAAAGCCGGAACCCAAGAAAAATATCAGCAAAGCAGCCAATGCTGCCCATTTTTTTTTGAGAAACTTTTTGTAAATCAAAAAAGTTAAAATAGTGCTTGCTATAGCAAAAAGCATGGCAGGAAAATGAAAGGCAAATCTTAGATTGCCCACGATTTTAAATAAAAATCCGCTTATCCAATTTATGAAAAAGCTGTATTTTATAGACGTTCCGGTAAATATAGGTTCATTCAGATCAAAGAGACTGGTATATCCGAATTTGGTTACCTGGGTAAGATGAAACGGGATGTCTCCGTAACCCAATATGGCAGTCTTCATATTCCCAACTGCATCGTAAAGCAGTGTTTTTGAAAGCAAAAGTCCGTGCAATAAAATAAAGAGGATTAAAATCCCGTAAACTATCAATTTTTCTAAAATTTTAGAAATTCCTCTCATATGAGTCGCATCTAAGGGGGAAGAATTCCCCTTGGCCAATAATGGGGTTCATTTTTATTTTTTAAGCCCTCATTCTTCATCAGTAATTTTCAGGTCTTTAATTTTGTTCGACCGATTTTGCATATATAGAAATAAGTTGTCATTGCCCGTAGGGGTAGGTCTTGCTTGCCTTGCCCCGCTTAGCCTGCGAGGCGGACGGTAGGCAGATGTCTACCCTGCCCGGGCGACCACGCGGGGTCGCCCCTACATTTAGTTTTATGAGATTTCTTGATTTCTTTTTAAGAAAACAAAAAGCGCCATTTCTGTGATCAAGTAAGACCTGCCTATCTTTTCAGATTTGATTTGCCCATTGGCAATTAACCGTCGGACTAGAGCAGTACTCACTTTGAGAACACGGGCGGCTTCGGATACAGAATAGACTTTTCGCTTTGCCTGCTTTAAGTAGGTTAAGAACGCTTCTTGGGCTATCCGATGCAGTCTGCCAATTTTAAAAGCCGCTATCCTGCCCGAAGCAATTAGCTTTATGGCAGTCAAACGGCTTATTTCAAGTTCTTTTTGGAGATTCTTAATATCCAGAAGGGGCTTAACTTTTTTTTGGTTGGTGAATTTGAGGATTTCCTGTTCTGGGATCCGGTAGAGAGCGCCTACTTTGAGGCTTTTAATTCTTTTTGTTTTTAAGAGTTTCCGGACAGTGATATGACTGACCTTAAATAAGGAAGCGACCCTTTCAATAGTGTAGAACTTTTGCTTTAAGGAATAGTTAAAGGCTGCCTCTTGAGAGAGGTAGAGAAAGCGGCCTTTTTGGATAGTTTTAATCCGCCCTTTTTTTATTTGGGCGCGAATCGTCATCTCATTGACCTTGAGAATTTTGGCAGCCTTTTTAATTTTTAAGAGATGACGAATCATTATTGGGAAGTTGTCGAAAATAAAAAATCTATCGCAATATCAATATATACGACCTAAAATAGGATATCCACAAAGATGGAAGTTTAACTGACATCCAATTTCATCGTTTATTTTCTGCTTATTTTAGCTAAATATCTCGGTATTGAAATTGTTAAATTGTTGACATAAAACTTAAATATAATATACATAGATTATAACATCTTATATGAAAATAGACAAAATAAGATTAAACTCTTTCAGATTTTTTTAAGATCAAAATAAAAACCACCTTTTTCTTAGCGGTTTTTTGAAGGAGAATAATCACTGCTCCCCTAGTTTGGGGATTATTGCATTTTTGAAATTGACCTTAAGCTTAAAATCTGGTAAATTTTATAGTAGTTTCTCTTTTTTAAAAAATAAAGATCCCAAGTTGTTCTTGCGGGATTAGTATAGTGGTAGTACGTCACCCTTCCAAGGTGAAGGCGCCAGTTCAATTCTGGTATCCCGCTCAATCTATTTTGATTAAAACCAAAAAACACCTGCTACTTTCATTTTAAAGAGGTGTTTTTTGTTTTTATAAAAACTATTTTTTGGTAGGCTTTTTAGACTTTTCTTTTTTTTTGGGCTTTAAAGCTTTTTTGATTTTTCCAATGATTTCCTCGGTGGTGAAATTAGCTTTGACCAAATAATCCTGGGCGCCTAAAGCTTCTCCTTTTTGAATATCGGTTTCTTGTCCGAGATTGGTTAAGAGGATGACCGGGATCCTGGCGATCTGTTTTGAAGCGCGCATTTGCTTCAAGACCTCAAACCCGTCGATTCCGGGCAGAATGATATCAAGGAGGATTAAAGCCGGCTTTTCTTTTTCAATTTTCCGTAATCCCTCTTGCCCGTCAATCGCGGTGGTTACGTCAAAACCCTCTTTCCGCAATTTAGTAACACAGAGGTCTCTTAAGATTTCATCATCCTCGATTAAGAGAATCTTGGTGCCACCACTGTTTTTGGTAGGCTTTGTTTCCCCTTTTTTGGTATCTGGGCCGATGTCATTTAAGTGCGCTTCTATTTTGAGAATAATGTCTTCAGGGGTTAGATCAGATTTAACCATATAGTCTCGCGCTCCCAGGGAATATATTTTTTCTTCATTGGGTTCGGAGCTGGAAATGACAATCACTGGTATTTTGGAGATGGTTGGATCATTTTGGATCTCCTCTAGGACCTCGTAACCATTTTTTTCCGGAATCACGATATCCAAAAGGACCAGGTCTGGTTTGGTTGCTCTGATTTTGCGCAGGCCCTCTTTGCCGTCATGGGCACTGATTGTTTTGTAGCCTTCTTTGGTTAATTTTTTCCCCATCAGCACCAGGAGATCTTTTTCATCTTCAATAATCATAATTTTAGTTTTTTTGGAGGTATTGTTTTGAGCCATATGTTTTGATTTAAATTTTTATTATCTTTAAGGTCCCAGGGAAAACCTGATGATTTTTTGGGGTATTTATTTTAAGCCAAGGGAAGGCTGAAGTGGAAGGTTGACCCCTTGTTTTCTTCGCTTTCTGCCCAGATTCGGCCTTTGTGTTTTTCGATGATGTTTTTAGCAATAAAGAGGCCCAAGCCCGAACCTTCGGTTTGCATCCGGATCGCGTTGTCGGCTCTAAAGAATTTAGTGAAAAGGTGGTGCTGCTGTCTTTTGGGGATGCCCATACCAGTGTCTTCAATACTTACGATTAGCTGTGATTTTTCCACTCTTAAGGAAATTTTTATTTTTCCTCCCGAAGGAGTGTAGGTTGTCGCATTGTTGATAATGTTCTGAAGCACGACATGGATTTTAGATGGATCCATCTTGATTTTGGGCAGAGGTTTGGGGGGCTTTTGAAAAGTTAGGGTTGTATTTTTTTCCTCCAGAGAGTAACGGAATTCGTTGATCGTGCGGGCAACAAGGTCTTCCAGCGAGGCGGAGACAAATTTGTATTGGAACCGGCCTTCTTCAATCCGGGAGATGTTGAGCAGATCGTTAACCAGGTGAATCATTCTTTCATTGGAGCGGTAGCCTTTGGCTAAGATGCTTTTTTGCTCTCCGGTCATTTTGCCGATATCGCCGTCTAGGAGCATTTTAATACTCCATTTCACTGCCGACAAAGGCGTCCTTAGTTGGTGGGAGACAATCGAGATCAGTTCAGATTTCATTTTGTCCACTTCTTTTTCCCTGGTGATGTCGCAGATGATTTTGACCGTGCCTAAAATCTCTTTTTTCTTTTTGATTGGCGCGTTGGTAACCTGCAGAATCATTTTCTGGGGTTTTTGGATTTTGATTTCTGCTGTGGAGAAGTGCTCTAAATCTTTGCCCGCCTTCAAGATTTCACGCAGATTCTTGTAGGAGGGGTGAGCCAGGCTGCTGATCGTGGCAGTCATGACTTTGTTTTCTTTCACGCCCAGTATTTTTTCTGCTTGCTGGTTTAAGAAAATGATTTGATTCTTCTTATCCAGAATAATAATACCGTCAATCAAGCTGTTTAGGATCCCTTTTGTTTTGTCTTTAGATGCAAAAGTGGAACTGAAAGCGGGTTTTTTTTGGATTTTGAAGACAAGCCAGGAGGTGATCGCGCTCGCTCCTAAGAAATAGATCAAAAGCATCCATGTTTCTAAGGGATCGGGATAGGCGAGTCCTTTGCGGAAAAGGTGGACGGTGATCAGGCCGTAGCCCAAGATGCTGATTGAGGCTGTGAAGATGCAGACCTTGTAATTATAGAGAAGGCTGGTTAGGGCAAGCAAGACAAAGTAGCCCAAGATCGTGGAGGATTGGTGGCCGGTGAAATAGACAACGACCGCGATTAAAGAGGCGACAGCCCCGCAGAGGATATAGATCGCAAGCGAGGTTTCGATTTTTTGAGTTTTATTTTTTACCTGCTTAGACATTTATTTTAATCTGCGCTGGAAAGTTAAGAGATTGCATCCAATTGATTGAATTATAGCATATTTTTTGGTTACAACAAATTTGTGGTATAATTAGAAGTGAGGAGAAAGTGAAATTCCTTTTCACTTTATCCGAGCAAGAATTTCAAGCTTGCTTATAATTAGAAGTGAGGAGAAAGTGAAATTCCTTTTCACTTTATCCGGGATTATTGCAATGGCCCGTAGGGGCGGACCCATGCTCGCCTCGCTGGCGAAGCGGGTGTCCGCCCGTTGTTGGTAAACCAAGAGTAGGGCGACCACTCACCTACGCCAAGGCTCTGGCGGGCGGGCACGGGGTCGCCCCTACGAATTGTTACATCCAAGAGCGACCGTTATTATTTAAACCTTAACTCTTTATGATATCAAAAGACCCCAAACCCTTAGTGCTTGTGATTCTTGATGGTTGGGGCATAAATAAAAATAAAGAAGGCAATGCCGTGGCCCTGGCCAAAACCCCGGTTTTTGATGATTTGTGGTCTCGCTATCCCCACTCGGAGCTCAAAGCTAGTGGTTCTGCCGTGGGTCTGCCGAAAAAGCAGAGCGGTAATTCAGAAGCAGGACATATGAATATCGGCGCGGGCCGGGAGATTAAACAGGACGCAGTGGTGGTTAATGAATCTATTGCTGACCGCACTTTTTTTAAAAACCCCGCCTTTATTCAGACGATTAGATCGGTTAAAAAAAACAAGAGCCGGCTGCATTTAATGGGGCTTTTAACCGGCACTCAAAGCGCTCACGCGAATCAGAGCCACCTTTACAGTTTCCTATCCTTGGCCAAAAAGGAAGGTTTAAACGAGGTCTATTTGCATTTATTTACTGATGGCCGAGATTCCACGCCTACTGCCGGTCTTCACTATTTGAAGGATTTACTCAAAGAGATTAAAAGGTTAGGTTTGGGCAGGATAGCGACGATTACTGGACGTTATTACGCAATGGATCGGATCAAGAAATGGGAACGGACACAAGCCGCATATCAAAATCTCACTTTAGGCAATGGTGAGCAAGTACAGGATGTTGTTCAAGCTGTTAAGAATTATTACGCCCGCGGGATTACGGATGAGTTTATTCCACCGACCGTAATCAGGAAGTCCCCCCTTATCCTGATTGATGATAAAGATGGAGTGATTTTTTTTAACTTGAGAACAGACAGGGCTAAGCAAATTACTCAAGCTTTTGTCCAAGAACGATTTAAGGGCTTTAAGAGAAAGAAAGTCTTAAAGGATTTGTGTTTTAGCATTATGACCGAGTTTGGTCCGGAATTGGGCGAGGTTTTAACTGCTTACCCGGGCCGGGTGCACGGTCATACCCTGCCGGTCGTGATTGGCAAGTGCAGTGCCTACAAACAGCTTTATATCGCGGAATCCGAGAAATTCCCCCATGTCACCTATTTTTTAAACGGCGGTTTCAGCAAAGTGGTGGATCGCGAGAGGCGGATGGTCATCCCCTCGCTCGCGGTCAAGAGCTATGCTCAAAAGCCGGAAATGAGAGCCAAGGAGCTGACCAGCAGGATTGTTAAGTTTTTAAAAAACAATTCTTACAATTTTATTGTGGTCAATTATGCCAATCCTGACATGGTCGGGCATACCGGCGATTTGAAAGCGGCGATTGTTGCCCTTGAGTTTCTGGACCAGCGCTTAAAAGAATTAATGCGAGCAGTAAATAAGCGTCGAGGGACAATGGTTGTGACCGCTGATCACGGCAATGTTGAGGAAATGATTGATCCAAAAACTAAGGAAGTCCTAACCGCCCACACAGCCAATCCGGTTCCCTTTATTTTGGCTTCAACTTCTGAAGGTTCGCTTCGACTCCAAAAAGAGGGTAAACTTGCCAATATCACGCCAACCATTTTGGATTATTTGGATTTAGAAAAGCCGAAAGCAATGAAAGAGAAGAGTCTAATTATTGCTTAAAGGAAAAAGATAAAAACAAAATTTAAAAATATATAGTTTTGCATTTTGCATTAATGTTATGTTCAAAGACAGTGAACTAAAAAAAATCCTTTTAAGGGATAAGGTGGTAAGACCGGATAAGATTCGCAAGGCCGAACAGCAGGCCAAGAAGGATAAAATCAACTTGGCTTCGGAATTGGTTAAGCAAGGCGCGGTTTCAGAGCAGGAATTGGTGGAGGTTTTCTCTGAAAATTCGAAGATCCCTTACGTCAGTCTAAAGAACAAGAGGATCCCTCGCGATGTCCTGCTTTTGATTCCAGAGCCGATCGCCCGCAACCATCAGGTGATTGCTTTTGAAAAAGAACGTAATAAGTTAAAACTGGCGATGGTTGATCCGAGTGACCTTCAGACTATTGAGTTCATTAAAAAGAAAACGGGTTTTCAGATTGAAGCTTCCCTGGTGACCGCTTCCGATGTGGCGGAGGTTTTGAAGCAGTATCGCAAGAGCTTAAAGACAGAATTTTCCGAGATCGTTGAGGAGGTGCCGAAAGCGAAGGGAGAGGAGGAATTAAGAGAGATGGCGCAGAGACTGCCCGTGGTCAAGATCGTGGATACGTTTTTAGAGTATGCGATTTACGAAAACGCTTCGGATATTCACATCGAACCGTTGGAGAAAGAGATTATCGTCCGTTATCGGGTGGACGGCATATTGCGGGATGTGATGAATCTGCCCAAGAAAGTGCTGTCCGGGGTGGTAGCGCGGATTAAGGTGCTTTCTGATCTTAGGATTGATGAGCATCGTCTTCCTCAAGACGGACGTTTTAAGATCGAGACTGATGAATACAAAATTTCCTTTCGGGTATCTGTGATCCCTGTTTTTGACGGCGAGAAGATAGTGATGCGTTTGCTGTCAGAATCCACGAAACCTTTGAATTTAGAGGAATTGGGCTTACGCAAAAACGCGCTTAAAGTGGTTCAATTAAACATCAAGAGGCCGCACGGGATGATCCTTGCTACCGGCCCTACCGGTTCGGGTAAGACCACCACCCTTTACAGCATCTTGAATATTCTAAATACGGTCAAGGTCAATATTTGTACGATTGAGGATCCGATCGAATATCACCTGTCTCGGATTAATCAGAGCCAAGTAAAACCCAAGATCGGCTATGCTTTTGCCAATGGTTTGCGGGCGCTCTTGCGCCAGGACCCGGATATTATTATGGTTGGCGAGATTCGCGACCGCGAGACCGCCGAGATGGCTGTTCATTCCGCGCTTACCGGTCACCTGGTTCTCTCTACTCTGCATACCAACAACGCAGCCGGAGCGATTCCGCGCCTGATTGATATGCACATCGAGCCGTTTTTGGCCGCTTCAACCCTGAATGTCCTGATCGCCCAGAGACTGGTCCGCCGGATTTGTGCTAATTGTATTGAAAGTTATCACCTGGATAAGAAAATGTGGAAGAATGTGGGCGGGCAGGTCAATCTCAAAAAACTTTTAGCGATTTTAGCCAAAGAAGGAGTGATTGTTTCTTCTAAGGCCAGGCCCGGTTCTTTGTTGTTTTACCGGGGCCGTGGTTGTTCGCAATGCAATGACACCGGTTATAAGGGTCGGATTGCCACCCTTGAGGTTTTAGAGGTGAGCGAGGAGATTCAAAAACTGACCGTGCAGAAGGCGCCGACAGAAGTGATTGAAAGACAGGCGATTGCCGAAGGGATGGTAACGATGCTGGAAGACGGTTTTTACAAAGCTAAGATGGGCATCACTACGATTGAAGAGGTTTTAAGGGTAACCCAGGAATAAGTTAAAAGTTAAAAGTGCAAAGTTGAGTTCAAAGTTCAAAGTTTTAGATTTTTAATTTTGAACTTTGAACTTTGAATTTTGAACTAGAAACGTGCCTTTATATACTTACACAGCCCGGGATAAGCAGGGCAATATTAAACAAGGCGAAATCAACCTCGGATCCGAGCGCAAGCTAGCTCACTGGCTTTATGCCCAAGGTTATTTATTGACCAAATTTGAAGAGAAAGGAGGCAGAGGCAAGAGCGCTTTTTGGGACAAAATTCGCTTGCGATTAGGCTATATTTCCCTAATTGACAGGGTCCTGTTCACTCGTTATCTAGAGGTGATGTTGAAAGCAGGGCTCTCTCTGGTTAAGGCCCTTCATATTTTAGCCGAGCAGACCGAGAATCGGAAATTAAAAAAGGTGATCGAAACCCTGGGCAGTGATTTGGAAGCGGGCTCCACCCTTCATCAGGCAATGAAAAAGCACGATGATGTTTTTTCCGAGTTGTATGTGAGTGTTATCAAGACAGGAGAGGCTTCAGGGACCTTGGATAAGTCTTTAGATCAATTAGCGACTCAATTGAAAAAAGACCGCGACTTGGTCAAAAAAGTCACTGGGGCGATGATTTATCCTGCTTTGATCTTTTTAGGGATGGGCGGGCTTGGTTTTGTGATGATGACTTTTGTTCTCCCTAAATTAACCAGTATTTTCGAGGAGTTTGACACTACCCTCCCCTTGCCGACCAGGATTTTGATTCTGGTCAGCAATTTTATGGCCGTTCACAGCCTTTGGATTATTGCTGCTCTTGTTATTTTTGGTTTCCTGCTGGTTAGATTTGTCCGTTCAAAGACCGGGCATAAAATTTTTCACTTTCTTTATTTAAGGATTCCTGTAATCAGCGGAATCGTAAAGAAGTTTAACATTGCCCGCTTTGTCCGCAATTTAGGTTCTCTTTTGGCTTCCGGCCTGCCGATCTTGAGAGCGCTGGAGATTGTTGCTGATGCTTTAGGAAATGTTTATTACAAAAAAGCGGTCAAGGTTTCAATCGAAGATGTGGGCAGGGGACTTTCTCTAGGCAAAACTTTAGCCCAAGATTCCCTCCTTTTCCCTCCTGTGGTCACCCAGGTGATCCAAGTGGGGGAAGAAACCGGTTCGTTAGATGAGATCTTGGGGCGCCTGGCTACGTTTTATGAAGAGGATATTGATCAGACTATGAAAAATATTTCCACAATCATTGAACCGATCTTGATGTTGATTATGGGCGGAGCAGTGGGAGTAATGGCTGTTTCGATTATCCTGCCGATCTATTCTTTGACTGGCAGTATGTAGTTTTTTAAAAACCTATGATCAAGAGGAGAATTATATATGTTTAGCTATTATCAAAGAGGGATCAGTCTGGTTGAGCTTTTAATCGTGATCGCGATTATTGTCGCTGTTTTGGGGGTGAGCATCCCTGCCTGGCGGGCTTTTGCTCCTCGTTTTAAATTGAACAGTGAAACCGAAAGAGTGGTGGAGGAACTGCGCCTGGCCCAGCAGAAAACGGTTTCGGAGCAGATTGTTTATGTTTTAGAGTTTGACAAGGAAGCAGAGAGCTATACCCTGATCCGTTTTAATCCAGACCCAGAGAATCCCGGTGAATACATCCCCGAGACATTAAAGACCGAAACCCTGGATCCAGAGATTGAAATTAAAGAGCTGTATGATCTCACAGAGCCGGAGATAAGGTTTACGGCAGCGGGCGGGGTGGCAGAAGCGGGCCAGATTGAACTTGTAAATCAGAAGGGAGATACAAAACTGATTGATGTCCGGCCGTCAGGGTTTATCAACTATTAGAATTAAATGATTTTTACAAAACAAAACAAAAGAGGTTTCACCTTAGTTGAGGCGATGATTGCCCTGACCATTTTTGTGATTGGTATTCTGGCTGTTTTGCAGTTTTTGCCAATGAGCACCAAACTGGCTGCCCGAGCGAGGTTGAAAAGCCAAGCGATTTTCTTGACCCAGGGTAAAATGGAGGAATATCTGGCAAAGTCTTATTTGGAGCTTACGACCGGCGTGGTGGAAATACGCGCCCCTCAAGTTTCTGATACGACAAGCCAGCTTTATTATTTTGAGACCGAGGTGGAGATAGATTATGTTGACGAGAACCTGGTTGAGGTTTTCGAGGATCAGGGGATGAAAAAGATCGAGATTACCACCTACTGGACAGAAAGAGGAACGGAAAAGCAGGATAAATTAGTGACCCTGGTGAGCAGGTATTAAAAAATTTCGCTTTAGCAGAAATTAATTAAAATGTATTTGAATTCAGATCCTAAAACCTCCGCCTTCGCCAAAGGCGGACGAGCGGACAGGCAAATTTCAAACCACACCCGCCAGAGGGGCTTCACTTTGATTGAGGTTTTGGTTGCGGTTGCTATTGGCACTTTGATTATTTTGTTGACGTATGTCTCGTATGATCTTGTGATCCGTCTGACCGAAAGAGAGAGCAGGAAAATTGAACTTGTCCAAAACGGACGGGTGGCTTTGGATCGGATCACTCGGGAAATCCGGCAGTCTGATGATCTGGTAACCATTCTGCCGGAGACAGCAGACGATCCTCTAGACCCGCCCCCTGCCGAGATTATGTTTCAAGATGGCCATAGTTTGGATCCAATCAGCTATCTCCGTTATTATTTGGACGAAAATTTTCTTCATCGCGAGGTCTCTCATTATTCTTTTGACAGCGATCCAGAGATATGGGTTTATTGGGGTGCTGAAGATGAATTTGGCACCCCTGCTTCCCAGATGGTTGATCAGGATGACATTATTGCTGAATACATTGAGGATTTAATCTTCTGGGGCGGAGACCGGTTAGTGAGTATCCGTTTTTCCACTTCTTCCGGTGATGAGCAGGTAGAGTTTTTGACTAAGGTTTGCGGCAGAAACCTATGGTAGAATTAAAGAATTAGCGAGTTAACGAGTTAAAGAATTATTATGAACAAGGGTTTTGCCTTAATATCAGTGATTTTAATCCTAGGAGTACTTTTACTCATCGGTACCGCCTTTTTCACTTTGGTCAGTTTTGAGAATAAGATTTCTTTAAGCCAGGAATCTACTTTCGGCACCTATTACCTCGCCGAAGCTGGTATCAATGAAGTTATTTACAAATTACGAAATGATTCAGTCTGGCAGGATGAATTTGAAGACGGTACGATTGACCGCGGCTTCACCAGAACAGATGATTTGGTCGAGAGCGGGTCTTATCAAGTCAGGATAGTTTCTACAGACCCTGGCGAGGCGGACATAGTATCAATTGGCAGATTAGACCTTCACGGCTCGATTGCCCAGAGAGTGGTTAAAACCAAGGTGATTAAAGCGGTTAACCCCAATCCCCTAGCTGATATGACTACCTACACGGATGAGGATACCAATATCAATTTAAGTTTTGTCACAGTGGAGACCGGTAGTATATTTGCTAACGATGATTTAAATTTGTTTGCCTGGAGCAGAGCGGATATTTTAAACGGCCAAGCAATGGCGGCTGATCAGATTAATCTCCGCGGCACCTCTACTTTAAATGCTTCTGGCGGCTGCTTCGCGACTAATTGTCCGTCCGATTGTTCTTCTTGCAATCCCGCTCCGGACCATGTTGCTATGCCAATGCTTGATTTTGATTCGGATGACGAGAATTCCTATAAAAGCAAAGCAGGAGCGGTTTACACCGAGGCCGAATTTAAGGATCTTTTGGATAATAATAATCCTCTGGTTTTAGATCGCGATGTTACTTATGTCGAGGGCGATGTCAGGATTAAGCGGGGGCACTCTCTGATCTTGAGCGGGATTTTGGTGGCGGATGGCAACATCACTTTTGGCGAATGGGCCGGAAGCAGTCATATTGAAATTAATCACACACCAGGCAAGGGTTCGGGTTTAATTTCCAAAAACTCCATTGAGTTTATGATGCAGCCCTGGGCTGATGACATTAATATTGAGGGAGTGCTCTATGCGATGGATCGGGTCCGGATCAGAGACATAGCCTTTATCGGCAATTTTTCTTTAACCGGCGCGATTGTGGCGCGGGAGCTTACTTTTTTTGATCTTTGGGGCAACAGCACTCTTAATTATGATGATGATACCCTAGTCAAAACCCTTTTTGGCCCGCCGGCTGACGCGCCCGTGGTCACAATTGAACATTGGGAGGAAGAATACTAGGTTAATTTTCAATTTTCAAGTACCAATGTACTAATCAATTTTCAATTTTCAAGTATCAATTTTCAATAACCAATGACTAAATGTTCAAACTGTTTGAAAATTAAATCTATTCGAACCTTCGGATTTGATTGAAAATTGAGATTTGAAAATTGAAAATTATATTTATGCGTGCTTTCGGTCTGGATTTATCAGACGCCAGTTTAAAATTAATTGAATTGAAGAAAGAAGGACAAAACATTGAATTGGCCAATTTTTGTGACTTGCCGCTTGCCGAAGGGGTGATTGTCAAAGGGAGGATCGTGAAAGAAGATTTGTTAGCAACCTCGATTAAGGAAGTTTTAAAAAAAGCGCAAAAAGGAAAAGTTAAGAACCGGTTTGTTGTCTCTTGCGTACCTGAATCTGAATCATTTGTCCGGATTATTAGTCTCCCCAACCTGCCCGAGGAGGAGCTTCCCCAGGGCGTGCGCTGGGAATTTGAACAGCATATCCCTCTTTCCTTGAACCAGGTTTATTTAGATTGGCAGAAAATTGAATCAGAAGAGGAGGAAACCAAGGTTTTAGTTATCGCTTCGCCTAAGAAGCTGATTGATGCTTATACCAGCGCCCTGAAAAGAGGCGGCTTGATCCCCTGGGCTGTCGAGGCGGAATCAGCCGCCACTGCCCGCAGTTTAATCAAGGAGGGAGATCCGGCTTGTTTTTTGCTGGTGGATATTGGTTTTAGCCGGACCGGCCTAATTATTTATGATCATGAGACACTGCAGTTTACTTCTGCGGTTGAACCCTTTGGCCAGTCTTTTACCGATAAATTAACCGAAGATTTAAAAGTGGGCCTGAAAGAGGCAGAGAGCCTCAAGAGAACCTATGGTTTAAGCAGCAGGAAGAAGGGGCCTTCGGAGAAGGTTCACAAATCCCTCTTGCCCCTGGTTCAATTTTTGGCCAAAGAAATTAGAATCGCGCTCAAGTTTTACTCGGAGCATTTTCCCAGAGGTCAAGCGGTCAAAAAGATTGTCTTATCCGGCGGCGGATCTAAACTGAAAGGCCTAGTACCTGAACTGAAAGCGATCCTGAAAGCGGACGTTACTTTGGGCAACCCTTGGGTTAATATTCTGGATCCAGACCATAGATATCTGCCCGAGATCAGCCGTAAGGACTCCTTAAGCTACGCGACAGCGATCGGCTTGGCCTTGCGGGGTGTGGAAGGAGTGTAACAATTTTTTAAGATTTTTTATGATTACGATCAATCTTCTGCCTAAAAAAAATATTCGCCAATTGAAATTGGTGAGATTAAGAGGTTTTATTTTAAAAAGAGTTATTATCCTCTCTGTTTTTGGTCTTCTGGCGGTTTTGGCGTTAGGGGCCTTGGATTTTATGCTAAGACGGAACTTGGAGGCTTTGAACGCTGAATTAGAGGCCAAGATGAGCGAGGCGGATACTTCTCACTCTTTGGCTTTACAAGGAAAAATTGATCGCTTTAACCAAAATCTGGAAAAAGTCGCCAAATTACAAGAGAATCACGTTCCTCTAAATCCTTTTTTGGTCGAGCTTGCCCGGATCACCCCTGCCAAAGTAAGTTTGACTTCTTTAAAGATTTTTAGAGCAGAGGCGGGCGGCGAATTGACAGGCAAAGCAGAGAGGAGGGATGATCTGTTGGAGTTCCAAGAGAATCTTAATGAAAGCGATTTTTTTGAGAGCATAGAGTCTCCCCTTTCTAACCTGACCAGCAGAGAAAATGTTGATTTTCGCTTAAAATTCAAGATCAAGAATAAATAATAATGAATAAACTTTCTCCCAAACAAAACTTTTTAATCTTTATCCTTGTAACTTTAGCTTTCTGGACGGTTTTTGGTCTGCTGGCGTATTATTTTCTCGCTTCAGACATTAAGAGATTGAGCAAAGAAGTCTTTTTAAAAAAAGCAGACTTGCTCCAATTGGATTACAATGCGCGCAACATTGATTATTTCCGGGAGGATTATCAAAAGCTGGAGCAGGACGGACTGCGTCTGGAACATGCAGTTTTGTCAGAAAGCGAGACGATTGTTTTTATTGAAAGGCTGGAGCAGATTGCCGCAGACCATAATGTGACCCAGGAAATTGAGCTTTTCGAGACAGAAACCAAAAAGGATAAAAAAAGCGAGAAGAAGGGAGAGGCAGAAGAAATTGATTTAGCCGGTCTCAAGCCTCTTACTTACCGCTTGGGGCTTGCCGGCAATTTTTTTGATTTAGTAAGATACATTCAAGCCTTGGAGAATTTAGATAATTATACTAATTTGAATTTCATCAACTTAACAATCCAGGAGGAGAGCGGAGTTTTGGGCGTGATTGAGGCCGAGGTCTATGTTGAATAAAAGCCAGCCGTAGAGGTTTTAAATTTATGAAAGTTGAGATAAAAATTAAACCCCTGGTTTCTTTATTGCGGAAACATCACCGTTTCCTTGCTTTTTGCGGAGTGATGCTTATTATTTTATTTGTTGGTTTGATTGTGGTCCGTTTTGTTAATACTATTTTGACGCCGGAAGATTCAGGCGAGCTTGATGATGGAGTCAAAGAATTGCGCGTGGATATGCGTCTCTATCGCGAAGTGATCGGTCGGATGAACAAGGATCAGGATGCTTCTGCTGCTAGTATTGATGGTTTGGAAAATCCTTTTAGGTAAATTAGGTAAAATAAAAACACCAAAAAGCTTTATTTGTCATTTTTTGGTGTTTTTTATTTGTCTAAAAAAGAATACTTTCTATCGTGATTATTTTGGAGCCGTCAATTAATATATATTCTACTAGTTGAAAGCCGTTATCCTCTTGAAATATTTTATAGTTGCCTTGTTTTTTAAGCTCCGCCACTTCTAAGAGGTTAGAGTTAAAGTCGAGTAGGTCATTGTTTGCCTGGTTTGCTTGCGGGACAGAGTTAGGCTGACCATTTAATACCCTGCTCCATGCTTGTTTGAGATTATTGTTAGTGGCCAAGGCGATCAGCAAAAGAAAAGAGGCAGCCAGGGGTATGGTTTTCAAGGCCCAGGGCTTGGGGATCGGATTTTGCCTGATTTTTGAGACATTTTCTTTTAGAAGGTTCGCTTCTTTGTTTAGGTTAATGTGGTTGCTAACAAGGGCCTTAAAAAGTTTTTGGCCGAAATTTTTTGGCGCTTTGGGCGTGACTGTAATCAGGCGAGCGCAAAAACCCAAAAGAGAGTTTTTGTAAATCAAAGCCCTGCCCTTTTTCGAGAGCATCTTTTCAATCTGGGAGAGGAGGTCTTTGTTATCCAAATTGCGTTTTTGCATGGTCATTGTTTTCTATTATTTAAAACGAAAGACGGGCAAGATTACTGCAGTTTTCTGTATTTTTTGTGCAGAGCGCGGAGCGCGCGGCAGAGATTAGAAGCCACGGTTTTTTCCGAAGACCCTAGGGTCTCCGCGATCTCCTTGTTTTTTCTCTCGGCAAAGAAGCGCAGGGTGATTGTTTCCTTTTGGACCCTTGGCAGTTCCTCGACTAGTTTCTGCAGTTTTTGGAATAATTCCTTGCGCTGTATTTGTTCTTGGGGCAGGATTGCTTGGGATCTGATTTCAGGAATATCCTCTAAATCAATGAACTTCCTTTTCTCACTGCTTTTATAATAATCGATTATTGTGTTGCGGGCAATCCGAAAGAGCCAGCTGCCAAAGTTTGCCCCTTTCTGCCAGTGGAATCTGGATAAGTTCTTAAGCGCTTTAAAAAAAACATCGGAAACCAGGTCTTCCGTGTCTATCTTATTTCCCACCCGCCAAACAACAAAGCGGTAGATTTTGGGGAAATAGAAATTATAGAGCCGAGCAAAGCTTCGAGGATCTTTCTGTGCCTTTTTAACTAACTTTTTTTCTTGGTTTCTGTTGAGCATATTCCTTGTGATCAATCTATTCTAGCACAAGTTTTGCAGAAAATAAAAAACCGCGCAAGAGAAGCTATTTTGCTTTTAGCTTTAGCGCGGTAAAATGAGCATTTCTATTATTAGTAATAGATTTTTTGTGAGAGTATCATTGACATTCTAGAAAGCGCTCCTTGGCCTGCATTTTCGTCCCATCCCTTCAGAGTTTCAATCTTTTCAAGGGTTGGTATAAGATCAAATGGGCTAGATTTATGTGGTTTACGCAACAGACTTAGTAGTCTTTTGAATCCCCTAATAAACATCTCTATCACCCCTCATGTCTTGAGTGTTACAAAATACTTCAACTCATTAGTAATATCGGTATAAAGCGCAATAAGTACTATCTTTTTTACTTTGTAAGATATAAACGAAATACATGATAAAATTACAACACTTGCTCTTTTTCGTTTCTAGTTAGGTTATGAATTCTTTATTTAGAGTGCTTGCACTCCGAAGCTCCGAACGAAGTGAGGAGCGAAGGGGTGGACCCAGCGAGATTCGAACTCGCGACCTCGCGCATGCCATGCGTGCGCTCTACCAACTGAGCTATGGGCCCAAAATAATTAAAAGTTTAAAGTGCCTGCCTTGCCGGTAGGCAGGCAAAGTTCAAAATTTTTAACTTTAAATTCAACCTTTAACTTTGAATTTTGCACTTTAAACTAAATTAGTGGGTCTGGTAGGATTCGAACCTACGACTGACTCGTTATGAGCGAGCTGCTCTACCACTGAGCTACAGACCCGGGTTTTCAATTTTTAATGGTTCGACTATACTCACCACCTTGAGCTTGCCGAAGGGTTTACTAATCAATTTTCAATTTTCAAGTACCAATTTTCAATCAATTTTCAATAACCAATGACTAAATGTTCAAACTGTTTGAAAATTAAATCTATTTGAAAATTGGGATTTGATTGAACATTGGTCCTTGTAAATTGGTAATTCAAACAATATTTTCAAGTACCAATGGTTCGACTATGCTTACCACCCTGCTTACCATCCTGAGCTTGCCGAAGGGTTTTTAAACAATTTCCAATGTTTTAATGTTTAATTTTCACTTCAGTTTAAATCTTCTGAATCTTAGTTGTTTATAGGTCAGAGTCCAGGCTGTGGATTCAAAGGCCGAGATTAGGCCTGCTGTTACAGCCGCGATTGCAAGTGAAGCAGTAATGATCAAAACCAGCATCACCGGTATGGTCAGGTAGTGGAGAATCAGCCAGAGAATAATGGCAACAAGCGCGAGCGGGATCAGGAGAATCAGGAAGACCAGGATATAGCCGCAGGAAAGGATTAGGCTTGAGATCGCGAGCAGGATATGGATGATAATCGTGGGGATCAGGTTTTGGGTCAAGAGCTTATAGGATGCGGCAATAGAGGAAGCGAGCCCTTTGTCTTCTAAAACAATTAGGATTACTCCGTACCTTAAAACAAAAAGAGCGACCATAATCAGAATAAATGCAATCAGGCCGCCAACAAAAGCCAAGATAATTGAGGTCAAGATTTTTGCTTTGAAGACAAGCAGGCCGACAGAAGGACCCAGGAAGACAGCGATAATTACTATTATTGCTAAACCAAAGAGGAAATCAATACTTAAAGTCCGCCAGAAAAATTTAGAGCCAACTTTAAGACTTTCGCGGACATTGAGTTTCTGCTTCTTTTTGGTTACTACCTGGTTGACCGCGCAGATTAAGCCTGCTTGAGAAAGACAACCCAGGATTACAAAAACAAGGATGATCAGAGTTAAAGCGAAAGCTCCGATAGCTATCCGGAGCGGATGTCCTGCAAAGAAATCAAGAACGCTAGACAGAAACCCCTTGAGGTCTAGATTGACCAGGGAGGAATCTTGAATATTAATTCTGAAGCGGGGCGAGAGGTTATTCAAGAGCATTATTCCGGCGCTAAAAAAACCTAAAACCCAGAGATATTTGTGATACCAGACTATTTTAAGGGATTTTAAGACAGTGTTAAGATAATCTATTTTTGTTTGCATGAGCAGATAGGGGTTCGACTTTGTTTTTTATTTTTTTGGCTGGCTTTTTATCCTTTTTTGTTCTCAAGCGGGCCGGCCCCATTAGCTTTTCAAAGGCTTCCCGTTCAATCGTTTCCTCGCTGATCAGTTTTTGGGCAATCAGTTCTAATTTGCCGCCTTTTTTCTCAATCACTTCTTTCGCTTTTTTTAGGGCTTCGGCAATAAAACGTTTCACTTCTTCGTCAATTTCGCTCGCCACTTTTTCGCCATAATTGCGGTGTTCAGAAATAGTCCGGCCTAAAAAAACCAATTCATCTTTTTCACCAAAGGTCATTGGGCCTAAAGCTTCACTCATCCCGTATTCAGTGACCAGTTTGCGGGCGAGCTGGGTCGCTTCTTGAAGGTCATTGGTCGCGCCGGTTGTTAATTCGTTAAATATCTTTTTTTCGGCAGCATGGCCGGCTAAAAGCACGGCCAGTTCATCCAAAAATTCTGATTTAGTATGCAGTTTTTTGTCTTCTAAAGGCAACTTCAGGGTATAGCCAGCGACGCGGCCGCGGGCGACAATAGAGATTTTGTGTACAGGGTCAGCATGAGGCAGGGTATGGGCAACCAGGGCGTGGCCTGCTTCGTGATAGGCCGTGATTTTTTTCTCTTTTTTTGATAGCAGATGACTTTTGCGCTCTGGTCCTAAAAGCACCTTTTCAATCGCGGATAAGAAGTCTTTTTGGCCCACTCTTTTTTTGTTTTTGCGGGCAGCCGCGATTGCCGCTTCATTAACCAGATTAGCGAGATCAGCGCCAGAGAAGCCAGGCGTCCTTTCCGCCATTTCGCGCAGGTTCACATCAGACAAAAGTGGTTTTCCCTTGATATGAACTTTTAAGATAGCCTGGCGGTCATCAATATCAGGGAGATCCAAAATCACGCGGCGGTCAAAGCGTCCAGGACGCAGTAGGGCCGGATCTAGGACATCAGGCCGGTTAGTCGCGGCAATGATGATTACGTTGGCGTTCTGTTCAAATCCGTCCATTTCAACCAGGATTTGATTCAGGGTTTGTTCGCGCTCATCATGGGACCCGCCCAAGCCTGCGCCGCGCTGTCTTCCGACTGCGTCAATTTCGTCTAAGAAAACGATCGCCGGCGCGGCCTTTTTCGCTTTTTGGAAAAGTGATCTAACCCGACTAGCTCCGACTCCGACAAACATCTCCACAAACTCGGAGCCGGACATATGAAAAAAGGGCACATTGGCTTCGCCAGCCACGGCGCGGGCCAAGAGCGTCTTGCCTGTGCCGGGAGGGCCGATCAGCATCGCGCCTTTGGGAATTTTGGCTCCAATTGCTAAGTATTTGCGCGGGTGGCGCAGGAAGTCCACCACTTCTCGCAGTTCTTCTTTTGCTTCTTTACAGCCAGCAACGTCTAGGAAGGTAGTCCTTTTTTGCTTGGGGTCTTCGGGTTTAGCTTCGCGGGCGCGATCCTGGCCAAAAGACATTGCGGTCCGGTTGCCGCGCTGGACGCCGCGGAACATAAACCAGATAAAACCGCCGATCAGGAGAATAGGCAGTAAAAAAGGCAGGATCGTATTGAGCCAGAGTTTGCTTCCAGATAAGTCCTTAACCTTAATATCAACCCTGTCTGTTTTTTCTTGGGAAACGCCAAGCGAGGCTAAGGAATCAAAAAAGGAGACTCCAATTTCCTTTTGGGCTTCTTGTAAAGAACCGTCATTAAGTTCAATTTTGAGCCTGTCTTCCTCGATTTCAATCGCTTTGACTCTTTCCTTTTTAATTTCCTGGGCTAGCGTGGTCAGAGAGACGGTTTCTTTCTTTTCTAATTCCGGATTATTGTAAAGGGAAAAGATGCCGGCAATCGCCAAAAAGACGATAAAGGCAAGGATCAGATTTTTAACTATTTTTTTCATCATTGTTTCTTGTTTAAAAACAAGCGAATTCTACCATCTTTTTTGAGAATTTGCAATCCGCGCGGCAGATTCTTTTTTTTGTTGCCGAAGCTAGTTGCGAGCATATTTACCGTTTCTTCAATATGGACAGCGTAGATGTCTTGGAGGCTGCCCGAGAGGTTAAAAATCGCTTGGCGCAGGGTTTCCCTTTTTAGCGCGCGGGGCAGGGCTTGCCATGATTTTAAAGGGAGGTTTGCAGGATTTTTGGCAATGAATTCCCGGGCTCTAGCAGTAAGGTATTGATTTGTTTCTTGGGCAAGCAGAGCCAGATTTAGGATGCTCTTTTTGAAATTGGGATTATATTCTCGGGTTAAAAGAGGGATCAGTTCATGGCGGATCCGGTTGCGGGTAAAGGCAGGATCTAAATTTGTTTTATCCAGGCAGAAAGGGAGCTTGTTTTTTTTAAGGTAGGCAAGGATTTTTTGATGTGAGCAGGCAAGAAGCGGCCTGATAATTCTGTTGTTTTGGTAACGGATCCCAGAGAGGCCAGCAAGCCCCGCTCCCCGCAAAAGGTGTAAAAGAATGGTTTCGATCTGATCATCTTGACTGTGGCCAGTGGCGATTTTTTGTGCCCCTTTTTGTTTCCTGACTGTTTCTAGAAATTGATAGCGCGCTTTTCGCGCCTCTTCTTCGCTTTTGGGTTTATGGTCAAGTTTTTCATCAACGAGAGACAGGTTGAGCCTGCGGGCGAACTTTTGAACAAAGCAGTTGTCTTGATCGCTCTCTTTTCCGCGCAAGCCATGGTTTAGGTGGGCCAAGATAATCTCAAACTCCAATTCTTTTTGGAGAGATTTTAAAAGATGAGCAAGACAAACAGAATCCGGCCCGCCAGAGAGAGCAATGATCACGGTGTTCCCGGGTTTTAGGAGTTTATTTTCTTGGAGAGTGTCTTTGACTTTACTAAGCATATTTAAAAAATCCAAATGCCAAAATCCAAATGCCAAATCAATAACCAATGTCAAATTTCAAATGACAAATTAATTTGACATTAAGTTATTTGTAATTGATTTGACATTTGATATTTGAAATTTGGAATTAATAATCAAGACTTTCTGGTTGGTTTCTTGGGTTTAGCTTTAGGCTTGGCTTTAGATTTAGGCTTGGCTTTAGCTTGAGCTTTAGGTTTAGCTTTAGATTGAGGCTTGGCTTCTTCTTCTTCAAGCGCCTTAATCGACAGACCGAGCCGGTGTTCCTCTGGTTCAATCGAGAGGATTTTGAATTTTCTCTTTTGCCCCACATTGAGCAGGTCTTCAAGTTTTTTCTTATCTCCTGAAGTGATTTCAGAGATATGGGCCAGGCCGTGAATATCGCGATCCAATTGGACAAAGGCGCCAAAGGGCGAGAGTTTAGTAATTTCACCTTCTACTATTTTTCCTATTTTATACTTCCGCGCTTTTTTCTCCCAAGGGTCTTTTTTTAAGGCTTTTAAGGAGAGAGAGATCCGCGAGGAGTCAATGCTGATAATTTTTGCTTTAACCTTGTCTCCCATTTTGATTACGTCTTCTGGATTTTCAATCCTTTTCCAGGCCAATTCTGAAATATGGATCAGGCCCTCTAGGCCGTCAAAACGGATAAAAGCGCCAAAATCAACAACGCCGGTGATCTCTCCGGAAACGATATTGCCCACTTTTAATTTTTCAATAATCTTCTTTTGCTTTTCCGCCGAGGCCTGTTTTTCGGAAATGATCAGACGGTCTTCTTCCTGGTTTGAGTCAATGATTTTTACTTTCAATGTCTCGTTGATTAGGTTATTGAGTTTAGCTAAGATTTTGTTTCTATCTGCGCCTTCGACTCTAGGATAATGTTTGTGGTGCAGTTGGGAGACCGGGAGGAAGGCGGGGATTCCTTTGATTTGAGTTATTAAGCCCCCTTTATTGGCTTGATTGACTTTAACCTCAATCGTTTCTTCTTTTTTGATTATTTCATTGATTTCGCGCCAAGCCGCTTCTCGGTGGGCCTTTTTTGAGGAGAGCTCCATCTTGCCTGCTTCATTTTCTATTTCTAAAACCGTGGCCGTTATTTTGTCGCCTAATTTGATTTTTTTCTCGGGATCCTCGTAAAGTTCAGGGCCGCGAATTACGCCTACGCCAATTCCGGCGATGTCTACTTCGATTTCATTTTTGGAAACAGAAATTGCCTTTCCCTCAATCATGTCGTCTATTTGAGGGATTTTAAAAAGAGCGCCCTTTTTTTTCAGCAGTTTCTCCATGTCCGTTCCTTGTTTGGTTTTGGCCTCCTCTTGTTTCTTGATTAATTTGCTTAAATTTTTGCTTAAATCTTTATTCATACAAGGGTATTGTAGTCATAAAGCGGCTTGTTGTCAAATGCTTTATTTCGTGTTAAACTTGTGGTAGTTTCTATCTTACTTAATGTCCAACCTATGATTATTACCTGGTTTGGTCAATCCTGCTTCAATATTCAAGACAAAAACTTGACTCTGCTGACCGATCCTTTTGGACTGGCTACAGGCTTAAAGCCGACCAAGGCCAAGGCGGACGTGGTTACAGTAAGTCACGCGCATAACGACCATAACTACTTAAACGGCGTGATGGGTAACCCGTTTGTAATCAATGAACCCGGAGAATACGAGGTGAAGGGTGCATATATCCTCGGCATCCCCTGTTTCCATGATCAAAAAGAGGGCCGAGAGCGCGGGACGAACATTATTTACCGTTATTCGATTGAAGGGATGACCCTGGTTCATTTAGGGGACTTGGGACACCTGCTTTCGGAGGAGATCATTCACCGTTTGGGTAATGTAGATATCCTTTTCGTGCCGGTGGGTGGTGTTTACACCTTGGCTGTTGACAAGATCCCAGAGTTGATTAGCCAGATTGAGCCCCGATTAGTGATTCCAATGCATTACAAGCTGCCGGGCTTGAAATTTTCCTTGGAGCCTCTTTCTAGGTTCTGTGGAGAGATGGGGATTTCCTCTGGATCCAAGCTTCCGAAGTTAAAGATCAAGAAGAAGGACTGTTTGAGCGAGAAAACCGAAATCAAAATTCTAGAAAAACATTAGAGATTTAGAGATTTTTTTCAGGATTGATTTTTTATCCGCCGAAGCTTTAGCTTCGAGGAATTTCGCTTCATCAAAAGAACAAAAGATACCATGGACTTAGAGTTCATAGAGTTTCATGTTGCTTAAAGAAAGTGAATCTTTTAGGAAAAAATTAGCCTTTTTTTTAGTGGCAGTAAGCGGCTTAGGGGTATTTATTTTTTGGCTTTTAACCGTTGATTTTGAAATTAAGGGGGTGGAGCTGCCTCCCAGCCGGTCAGACTTTGGCCAGGTTTTAGAATCAAAGAAAGCTTTTCAAAAGGCCCAGAGCAGCCTGGAACAGGCAAAAGAGGAGCTAATACCAGAAGAGTCTGGCAGTCAGATTATTGTCGAACGGGAAGTGGGGCAAACTCAAGAAAAGATGGGCTTGCGGGTCACTTGCTTTAATTTTGTTTTTAAACAAGAGGAAACTTGGGTTTATTTGGGCTTAGAGAATCGTAATCAGAATCGTGTGCTTTTGCGTGCTTCTTCGGAAGATCAGATCAAAATTATTCAAGACAACCAGGAATTCTTCGAGCTTAATAAAGAGAAGTTCCTTGATTATCCCCTCCCTGACATCATTGAAGGCCAAGAAGAAATAACGGGCACTCTGCATTTTAAGGGCCTTAATCCGGAAAAGTCTTTAATGCTGTTTATTTCCGGCGTGAAAATTGAAGGAGAGCAGGAACATTTTAACTTTTTATTTAAAATTGACTGATGATCCTGTCAATTCTTATCATCAATCCAAATGGAAATCGGCTATATCAAAAAACGTTGTATCACGGAAGAGATGGAGGAGTCTTATTTGGATTACGCGATGAGCGTGATTATTGACCGCGCCCTCCCTGATGTCCGAGACGGTCTGAAACCAGCCCACCGGCGGATTTTAGTGACCTTGAATGATTTGGGCCTAAAACCAAGGGGTCGTTTTCGCAAGTCAGCCAAAATCTGCGGCGATGTTTCTGGTAATTATCACCCGCACGGCGAAGCGATTGTTTATCCCTCAATGGTTCATCTGGCCCAGACCTTTAAGATGCGCTATCCGCTGGTTGACAGCCAGGGCAACTTTGGCTCGATTGACGGCGATCGGCCGGCGGCGATGCGTTACACGGAAGCGAGAATGAAGGTTTATACCGAGGAGACCCTAAAAGACCTCTATAAAGATACGGTTGATTGGCGCGATAATTATGACGGCACCAGACGCGAGCCTGTGGTTCTGCCCGGTCTTTTCCCTGCTTTGATTTTAAACGGTACGATCGGGATTGCGGTTGGGATGGCGACAAACATTCCGCCTCATAATTTGGGCGAGGTAATTGATGCCTTGATTTATTTGATTGGTCATCGGGAGAAAGCAACCGTGGAGGACCTGATGCGCTATATCAAGGGTCCGGACTTTCCGACCGGAGGCCAGATTTACGACCAAAAAGAAATCAAGCAAGCTTATGCTTTAGGCAAGGGTTCGATTGTGATGCGCGCCCGGACCCAAATCCTGGAATCAAGGCCCGGGGGCTATGAAATTACGGTTACGGAACTCCCCTATCAGGTTAACAAAGCTACTCTAATCGAGAAGATTGCGGAGTTAGTGAAGAATAAGAAAATCCAGGGGATTCGCGATATCCGCGATGAGTCTGACCGTCAAGGCATCCGTTTGGTCATTTTTTTGAAAAAAGACGCTTATCCGCAAAAGGTTTTGAATCGCCTTTTTGTCTTAACCCAGTTGCAGTCAACTTTTCACGTTAATATGCTCGCCCTGGTGGACGGGATTCAACCCCGGGTTCTGCCCCTAGAACAGATGTTGGAGTGTTATTTAGACCATCGTTTTGAGGTTGTCAGCCGGCGCAGCGAGTTTGAACTAGCCGAGGCGCGCTCGCGCGAGCATATTTTAGAAGGGTTAAAGAGAGCTTTGGATAAACTTGATCAAGTGATCACCACGATCCGCAAGAGCAGGGATAAAGAGTTGGCCCAGAATAATTTGATTAAAAAATTTAAATTCACGGACAAACAAGCAGCCGCTATTTTAGAGATGCGCTTGTCCAGCTTAGCCGGCCTGGAGCGCAAGAAGGTTTTAGATGAACTGAGTGAGAAAAAGTCCTTAATCGCTAAACTTAAAGGCATTCTGGCTTCCAAGAAAAGGATTTGGGGAGTGGTCAAAAAGGAATTAGAAGGACTGAAGGAAAAGTATGCTGACCCTCGCCGGACCCGTGTTTTTAAGCGCAAGGTCAGTGAATTTTCGGAAGAGGATTTGATTGCGGATGAAGAGACGATTATTACTCTAACCCGCGGCGGCTATATCAAAAGGATGCAAACTGATGTCTACCGTGCTCAAAGCCGGGGTGGCAAGGGGGTTAGCAGTCAGAAGGTCAAAGAAGAAGACGTGGTTGACTACTGCTTTACCACGACCACTCACTCTAATTTGTATTTCTTTACGGACCAAGGCCGGGTTTTCCAGATTAGGACCTACGAGATTCCAGAATCAAGCCGCACGGCTCGCGGCCAGCTGATCGTGAATTTTATCCAGATCGGGGCAGACGAGAAAGTAACCGCGGTAGTGGACATTCCGAAAAAACACAAATTTCGCTATTTGGTAATGGCAACTAGAGGCGGAGTGGTGAAGAAAACCAAATTAGAGGAGTATGCTAACGTGCGTCCTTCTGGTCTGGTTGCGATCCGTCTGCGGAGAGGAGATGTCTTGGAATGGGTAGAGCCTTCCACTGGTTTTGATGAGGTGATTTTAGCAACCAAGGCCGGTCAGGCGATTCGTTTTTTGGAAAAAGACGCCCGGCCAATGGGAAGGGCCGCTGCCGGAGTGAAAGGGATTGCTTTGCGTGAAGGCGACCAAATGATTGCGATGGAAATTATTCCGCGCAAGTATTCGATTATCGGCTTTCAGGTCTTGGTGGTGACAGAGAACGGTTATGGCAAACGGACGCCATTAAAATTTTACAAAGTGCAGAAACGGGGCGGTAAGGGTTTGAAAACCGCGAAAGTAACCGCCAAAAACGGTAATCTGGTCGCGATGAAGCTATTAGGCAAGGAAGAGAGGGATTTGATCCTGGTTTCGTCCCGCGGTCAAATCATCCGCATTCCAGCCGGAAGCATTTCCGAGCAATCAAGAGCGACCCAGGGGGTAACCCTGATGCGCTTTAAGGATAAGGATAAGGATAAGGTAGCGAACGTGACTTGGGTCTAAAGGTAAGTCAAAAATTAAATATCAAAGATACAGATTAAAAGTTAAACATTGGAGAATGCCGGGCAGGATGCCCGGTTTTTTGAAATAAAAAAGATCTCTAGAGAAAAAAGAGATCTTGAGCGCAGTAAAGGGCCGGATTTGCCAGGAATTTAAAAGCATGAATAACTACTAGAACTTCAGCCGTCAGACAGATGCCTCCCAGTAGGCCTGTGGGAAATTCGTCTTCCAGTTGATACATCATAGTGAAGAAGGCGAAAGCATAAGCAGCCATTATCACAATAAATATCCACCCTTCACCTAAGAGATAAAGAAAGTGGATAGAGAGCGCAACCAGTAGTATGTAGAGCGGGCTTAAACAAATTTTGACCCAGGGCAGAAAATGGCCGATGACAAAGCTCAATCCTATACCACCGAGGGTGAAAATAAGTAGAAAGTTCGCTGTCATAACAAAGCTATAGCGGAGAGACAATGAAAAGAGCAGACCAAGGCCCAAAGCTGTGATAACAGCAGTAGAAATCACGAATTGCTTCTCGCCTGCTTCCATCCAGTATTCTGAATCTCTCATCTTCAGTCTCCTTTCAGAATTTTTGGTCAGGATATTCGTTTTACCGCCTCTATAATAAGAACGATCAACAAAAACTCGATCCCAACCCCAAATAACCATCTGGCTTTTAATGGACTGTCAGGTCCGAGGTAGTAGGTGGGGGAATAGATAGTCAGGAACATGCCACCTAATAAGCAGATTAGGGCCACGCCATCCAGGACATCTGGCCAGGGCGAAAGGCGGCAGCCAATGATCATAATACAACCACAGGCTAAGATGAAAGCTCCCAAAAAAGTCAGGGCCTTTCTGGAAAATAGAGAGGCAACCACGGAAACCACGATAGCACCAAGAGTCGTGAAGAGGGCAGCATAGATACAATTCTCCAGTGTGAGAACTTTGGTTATTAAAGGAACAAAGAATGTGCCTAGCGCTACAATGGTAGCTAGGCCCGTAGCGATCAGGACTATGTTGTTATCTAATCTTTGCTTTAATCCAGCCATTATTAGGTCTCCTTTCCTTTCTCGGTGTTCGATGTGAGCTTAATCTATCCGTTTACAACCTTCAAAATGAACCTTGTTGTCATTAAATACTTTGACAACCTTGTATCTTCCTTTTGTATATATTTCCTTGTTTTTAATAAAATGGGTTGCTTCTAAAATAATAATGCTTGCTTTTGGCCGTGAAAGCTGTTGATTGCCTTTGGTTTCGACAAGAGGGATTTCACCATGCAGCCAGTAATTGCGCTGTTCTTTTTTTAAGAAAGGGTAGATTCTGCCTGTTTTCAAATTTGCCGGGATGCATTCCGCCCTCTTGCGTCTGCCTTTTTTGAATTCTGCTATGTTGCGCAGAGCAAGATCTGGATTGAACTCAACTTTAATACCCATGGTTTTAGTGTGGGGTTGATTTTACTTCTTAATCACTTTGTCTACGATTCCGTATTTTACTGCTTCTTGGGCAGTCATATAAAAGTCGCGGTCTGTGTCTTTTTCGATTTTCTTTAAGGCCTGGCCAGTATGCTTGGCCAAAATTTTGTTGATCCGGTCTTTAACTTTCAGGATGTGCTCGGCTCGGATCGCAATGTCCGTGGCCTGGCCTTCTGCTCCGCCCATTACTTGGTGGAGCAGAATTTCGGAATTGGGCAGGGCAAAACGTTTGCCAGGAGTGCCGGAAGTGAGGAGCGCGGCCCCCATCGAGCTAGCCAGACCAATGCAGATTGTGGAAACATCGGGTTTAATGTATTGAATCGTGTCGTAGATAGCAAAGCCGGATGTGACTGAACCGCCGGCTGTATTGATGTAGAGATGAATCTCTTTATCCTGATCTTCCGAAGCCAGGAACAGAAGCTGGGCAATCACTGTATTGGCGACAGCATCATTGATTGTGTTGCCCAAGAAAACAATCCGTTCCTTTAAGAGCCGGGAGTAGATATCAAAAGCTCGCTCTCCGGAGTGTGATTTTTCAATGACAGTTGGAATCAACATATAGTTCAAAGTTAAAAGTGCAAAATTCAAAGTTGAATTCAAAGTTCAAAGTTAAGTTTTTTTAATGATTTGGGTCTTAGATTGCAACTTTTAACTTTGCACTTTGAACTTTTAACTTATTTTTGGATCACCCACTTCCCTTTTTTACGCGCTAGGCGCCCTTTGATCGTAAAGCCGGAAGCTAGTGGGTGTCCCCCGCCTCCGTAGCGGGCAGCGATTTTAGCGACATCGACTCCCCGCCCTTTTTCCGAACGCAAACTTGCTTTGATCTTGTTTTTTTCTTGTTCCGAGAGCAGCATGGCGTATTTAGTGCCTTCAGCGGTATTGATGATGCTGACCACGCCGTCCAGGTCCTCTGGTTTGGCCCCGAGTTCTTCAAAATCCTTTTGGGTAATAGCAGACAGAGTGACGCCCTTTTTCTTATCTTGGAGGGTGCGGGTAAGCGCTCGCCCCCAGATTTTTAAGGCGGGCAGGGATTTATTCTGATAGGTTTGCTGGGCGATTTTGTTCAAGTTTGCTCCTTGCTTCATTAGATCAGCGGCTACTTCCAGGGTCTGGGGCAGGGTGTTGGCGTGTTGAAAACTGCCTGTGTCCGTAAAAATTCCAGTCAGAAGGCAGTTGGCAATCTTGTGGTCCTGGATATTTAGTTTTTGAATCAGAAAATAGAGTATTTCGGCCGTAGAAGAAGTTTTGGTTTCAACCAGATTCAGATTACCAAAGGGCTTTTTTTGGGGATGATGGTCGATATTGATCAGGGCCCTGTATTGAAGGTGGGACCATTTCAAGCCAATCCTTTTTTTATCCCCGGCATCCAAGGCGATAATAATATCAAATTTTTTCCCGGGAAGCTCATTCACGATTTTATCAGAAGCAGGCAAGAAAGAGAGATTTTTGGGGACAGGATCAGGAGAAAAACAGACGACCCTCTTCTTCATCTTTTTTAAAGCCAGAGCCAAAGCGAGCATTGATCCCACGCCGTCGCCGTCAGGATTTTCATGAATAGCAAGCAGAAAAGAGGAAAATTTCTTCAATATTTTCAAGACAAGGTTAAGGTCTTTTTTTGACATTTTGATCTAAGAGTTTATTGATCCTTTCTGCTTTTTCTTGAGAAGTGTCAACACTAAAGTGAAGTTTGGGGATCTTTCTTAAATGGAGGCGGGAACTAAGGAGGGATTGTAGCTTAATCTTATTTCTTTGTAAAGTTTTCACAATTAAGCTTCTTTTATCTTCAGGTAGAACCGAAATCCAAATGCGAGCTTGGGACAGATCTCGAGAAGTGACAACTCGAATTATGGTCGTAAGAGTATTAGGCGGCAGATCGATTTCTGTCAAAATCGCATTTGCCAGTTCCTTTTTAATCAGGCTGTTAAGTTTTGCAATACGGTAGGACATGGGGTTAATTTTCAATTTTCAAATCTCAATTTTCAATCAAATCCGAAGGTTCAATGATTTAATTTTCAAACAGTTTGAACATTTCATCATTGGTTATTGGAAATTGATTAGTAAATTGGTACTTGAAAATTGAAAATTGATTGTAAACCCTTCGGCAAGGTCCAAGCGGTGAGCATAGTCGAACCATTGAAAATCGTCAATTGAAAATTTCCCTACAGGGTTTGCTTTTCCTTTTCCACCTTATAGAATTCCAAGATATCCCCTACTTCTATTCTTATTTCACCGATGAATCTAATACCCGCTTCCTGGCCGGCTTTTACTTTTCCTACTTTTTGCTTAGCTGACTGCAATTCTCCTAAAACCCCTTCGCCCAAAAGCTCCCCTCCTCTCTTGACTCTGATTTTACTGTTTGTTTCCACTATACCTTGGGTTACCCTGCCGCCGACGATCATCCGGTCTTTCTCGGTCCTAAAGATGGCCAAGACTTCCAATTTGGCGATTTCTTTGATTTTGATTTGGGGTTTCAGCATTTCCAGAAGGCCTTTTTTGATGCTGTCAGTCAACTCATAAATAACCTGATAGGTATGGATCTCAACCCCTAGTTGTTTGGCCAGCTTTGTCGCTACCGTACTTGGCTCGACCCTAAAGCCGATTAGTTTTGAATTGGTGATGTGGCTTTTGATCACGTCTGATTCAGTGATTCTGCCGGTTCCTTCACTGACAATATAGGCGGCAACCTTTTTAGATTTCAATTTGGCTAGATTCTCAAGGATTGCTTCTCTCGAGCCGTGGGTGTCTGTCTTAATGATTAAATTCAATTTTTTAATTTTGGGATTTAGGGCTTTTTTGTTGATTTGATTCAAGACCTCCCTCTCTTTCTGATTCCTTGTTTTGTTTGTTTTTTTAGAATGTTTAGCTGTAGTCTGGACTAGACTGCCGACCGGCGGGATTTCGGAGAAGCCGATGATTTTGACTGGGGTGGAGGGGCCGGCCCGCTTGATCATTTTGTCTTGATAGTCCTCCATTCTTTTAATCTTACCGTTAATGCTAGCGGCTGTGACCAGATCCCCTATTCGTAGAGTACCTGATTGGATTAGGATCGTCGCTTCCGGTCCTCTTTGCGAAGAAAGGTGGGATTCAATCACCGTGCCGAATACGGGCTGTTTGAGCGGGGCCTTTAACTTTTCCATTTCAGCAATGAGCAGAATGAGATCAAGAAGCTCATCTACCCCCTGTCCTGTTTTAGCCGAGATTTCCTGGAGCGGCGTCTTCCCTCCCCATTCTTCGATCTGAATGTTTACAGAAGCGAGTTCTTGTTTGACTTTATCTGGTTTTGCCTCTGGCTTGTCTATTTTGTTAAGCGCGACGATCAGCGGAATTTTTGCTTTGTGAATATGTTTGATTGCTTCCTTGGTTTGGGGCTGGACCCCGTCATCAGCGGCAATAACCAGGATCGCGATATCAGTGAGGTGCGCTCCTCGCTCGCGCATTGCTTTAAAGGCCTCGTGGCCGGGCGTATCAATAAAAGTAATGACTTGACCATTGTGCTTTACTTGATAGGCGCCGATGTGTTGAGTGATGCCGCCGGATTCTTGGCTGATTGTGTCTGTTTTACGCAGATAATCAAGAAAGGTTGTTTTGCCATGATCAACGTGGCCCATCACGGTTACTACCGGGGGCCGTGGTCCTAATTTCCCGGAGACTTTTTCGCCTTTTTCCTTCTTTTTTTTCGGGATCGGAGCTTTGGCCTCGGAGTTTGTCTTCTGTTTTGATTGAAAGACCGCCTCGTAACCTAGATCCTCGGCAATCACCGCCGCGGTTTCCTGGTCGATTTCTTCATTGATCGTGACATAAATGTCATTTTGGATCAACTCTTTAATCACCCGGGGCGTTGGCAAATCTAAAATTTGGGCCAAGTCTTTGACCCTGATCGTAGCGGGAATTACTATTTTTTGGGGAGTCTGGTTAATCATTATTCAAAATTTATGGTTCAAGATTCATTTCCCTATTTTTTCTTAATAATTTGATAGACAAGGGCAACGATCAAAAAAACAGCGCCGACCCAGAAACAGCCCAGGATGAATTTCACTAGTCCACCCAAGCCCGCGAAAACCAGAATAAGAGCGAGGATAATCAGGCCTAAAAGCCAGCGCAGGGGGACGGGTAGATAGTCGGCGAAAATACCCGAAACATTATAGACGGGTTCTTTAAGGTATTTTTTCACTCCTTTTTTAATTTGCCTTCTGGGCATGGGAGGGGGTTAATTTTCAATTTTCAAGTACCAATTTTCAATCAATTTTCAATAACCAATGACTAAATGTTCAAACTGTTTGAAAATTAAATCTATTCGAAAATTGGGATTTGATTGTAAATTGAAAATTGTAAATTGAAAAATTTTCTTCAGAATGTTCTCGTTTTCCCTACGATCACCCTTAATTTTTGGGGGACAGCCTGGATTATAACCGGGGTGCGGCCTGCGTTTTGGTTGTCAGCGATAATCGAGAACGGCTTTTTCCCGACCGAGTTTACTTCCACTTTTTTGGCTTTAAAGATCGATGTTCTAGGCAGGGAGTGATAGGCCTCGCTGCTGGCCAGCTTCAGGTTTTTAGTCAGAGAAAATTTGTGATATTTGCTAGTAATAAATATGTTCAAGAGTCCGTCTTCCGGGTTCGCGCGCGGTGATGTTTCAGGATGGGAGGATAGATTGACAAAAGCCGCTTGGAAGAGATCCAATCGGATTTGAAATTTCTGATCCAGGTTCAAGACAACCTCGCGGGGGTGATAGTGGAGGGCGCGGAAAAGCGAGGGGTTGCCATTTTTATCTAAATCCTGTTTCCGTCCGCCAAAGCCGATTAGGGCGCGGGTCAAGAAATACTGACGGTTGACTTTGCCCAAGTCAATCAATTTGACGATTCTTGAAGAGATGGTGTCGCAAGCCGCCTCGCCGATTTGGGCGCCTAATGCTTGGCCGATTGAGTTAGGTTTGGAGATGGGGATCAGCCCCAAAGTAATTTCAGAAAGCGGCTTTTTATTTTGGGTCAGGATTGTATTTGAGATTTTTTTAAAGGTGTGATCATTGCCCACCGCGACGATTGTAACTTTTTCTTCTTTTAATCCTTCTAAAACAATTTCCTCCATATTGCGCAGGAGCCGTACTCTATTGGTTTCTCCGGCGATGTCAAGGTCAGCCAGTTTGATTTCAATCCGGTCAAGGATTTTGCGGTATTTTGGCTTTTCCAGGAATGAGTCGTAAATATAATAATACATCATTAAAAGTCAAAAATTAAAAGTGGTCTTGTTTCTTTTTTAGAAATTAAGCCTTGGGTCTAAATTGAGGAGTTTGATTTGATCTCCGGCGTTTGTTTTAATTTTCCGCTTCTTCTACTTTGATTTCGGTTTCTTGGCCTTCTTGGCTTGGCATCTGACATTGACCACGCAAGATCGCGCCGGGCGAGATCGAAATGATTTTGGCTGCGATATCGCCTTCCACCTGTCCGGTTTCGGTAATTTCCAGTGCTTCTTCTGCGGTTACATTCCCCTTGACCTTGCCGGCAATAACGATGTTTAAGGCCTTAATATTGGCGGAAATCATTGCCTGTTCGCCCACAGCCAGGTTTTGGGTCGTTTGGATGTTGCCGGCAACCTGGCCGTCAATCCGGACATTGCCTTGAGAAGAGAGCTCCCCTTCTACTTTGACGGACGGCCCGACAATAGTTTCTGCTTGATTTTCTTCTTGTTTTTTGTCGCTCATAGAGTTTTTAAATAGAGATTTAATGTAGGGGGTTTTTGGATCGCCTAAGAAACCTGCTACCCCCTTTTGTTAATTGCTTCTAATTCTTCTTTGGTTAGTTGATATTTCGATTGACCGCCGAAAACAGGCTTGGCATAGATGCGGTCGCCTGTGCTACTGTGGAGATTAGATATTACCACGCCGCTTTTATGTCGATCAAGAAGAGCGATTGAAAAGCTTTGATCTCCGCCCTCGTCGGCAAAAGGATTAAACCGGACAATGTTGACCTTCTGGACAGTGAAGTCTAATTTTTCTTCTAGTTTTTTTACCGAATCTTTTAGGGCTCGAATTTTATCTTGAACTGTTTTTAAGTTCTTGTTTTGGGAATTCAAAATTTCCTCCAGATTGCTCCCCTGCGCTTGGCCTAAGAGCTCTTTGTTTGCCCGGTGGGTTTTATAAAGCGTATAATGCAGGTAAGAAACCCAAGCCAAAAGGACAACTGTGATTCCAACCAGGATCAAGGTAAAAATCATTTAAAGGATTTGAGTTCATTAGATAATTCATTATATCCTTTGTTTGGCCTGTTTGTCAATTTTGGTTTGTTTGACATTTAGAGTGATTTGTGATATGTTTAGAAGCTGTGAAGTTTGGTAATGTTTGGAATATAGGTAACCAGGAGGAGGTGTGATTGATGAGAAGAATAGTATCTGCTGTTGGTGTTCTACTCTGCTGCTGGATTGTTCTTAGTTGTGATTGCCCCAGTCCTGTTGTTGGCAATCCAAGGGGCCATAGATTTGAATTTATCAACAAGACCTATGGCGTTGGAGCTATTAATGTTCACGTTATTGCTATGGGTGATGGCAAAAGTTTCTGGATACGCGGGTTGAAATATGGCTATATGGATAGTGTAGAAGTTCAGGCCGATCTCTTTGAGACTTATGATATAATTTACATTATCCCGGCATACCAGAATGGCCATCAATGGTTTGAACTTCGCCACTATGACTGGGATAATTATATTGTTCCTGAGAGTGGTGAGTATGGGATCATCGAAATGATCAGCCCAGAAGGTGTCAATAGGTATGATTGGGAGGAATGGACAGAGATTGATCCTCCTTAGGCGCTAGCCAGATTGGTTAGCGTTTTTTTATTTTGAATAAAAAGTATGTTATAATGATTTTGTGCAACCAGTATCTAATAATTTATGAGCAGTAAAAATCATTTTAAAAAACACAAAAGCCGCAAGTTCCGCAAGGCCAAAATAAAATCCCCTCAAAAGAATTATTGGGAGGGTGTGGCCAGTGATCCGGAAGAGAAAGGTGAACTTGATCGAGTTCCCGAAAGACAGAAACAAAACAGAGAGAAGATTATTAAAGCCCCCCTGTCCAAAGAAGAGCCAGAGGCAAAGACAGAAAACAAAGATATTGCTTCAGATTGCAAAAAGGTCTTGACAACTTTTTTGGGGTTTGCTATACTATTATTAGTACTGTGGATAATTAAAATCAAAACTTCTCTTTTCGATATCGCAGTAGATTACTTTTACAAAATTTTTGCTCTTTGATCTTTGAGTGATAATTAGAGTGTCACTCAAACCCTAAAAACAAAAAAGAAAAAAACAAAAAGACACGGACGAGTAATGGAAGATAAAACAAAAAGAAAAACAAAAATTATAAAAAACAATTTGCATTTATCCTATTAGGTGTTTGACTTAATAGGAGGAAGGGCCCTTCCAAGGTTTCGTTTTATGACTGGGCATTTTAGGGGCTAATGGTCGGAAGTTTTTTGTTTATCCAGAATATTTTTTGATTTTAAATAATTTAGCCAGTAATCGTAATTTTCCTGTTTCAGGTTCAACCTGAACTGTCACCCCTTGGAATAACCACCCCTTGGAATAATTGAGTCCCCTCTTCTTCATTTAAATAATTAAACGTTCTGGGTAAATCATTTTTTGGTTTCAGTTGGTCTTTATTAATCTTGATGTTTTCAAGTTGATCAGGGAATATATTTTTTATTTTTAAGCCTCCTATAAAATTAAAAATAAAGACACTCCTGATTGGTTAATGCAAATCTCGTTCGGTTTGCAACTCGCCTCAAATTTTGGGTCAATTTCGAGTTGTCGTGAAATTTGAAAACTGTTTCAGTATTTTTGTGAGGAGATTTTATTTTTTTACTTGTTTGTCGCGAGAAGAAAAAGAATTCTTAAATCCACTATTTTTATTTACTCGCCGCTCACTGTTAAGACCATGGGTCTTGCCGTGTGATCCCACCGTGAATTCGGAAATACCCTCTGTCCGGTAGGCAGGCTTTGATCGTCCCTCGACAAGCTCTGGACTCGCTCGTAATGACATTTTGTGAGTTTCCAGATTCACGGATTCCACTTTTGACAATTCATTTGTTTTTTGTTTTTATTTTCAAGAACCCCTTTAGAACAATTGAGGTAATGGATGTTATACATTATATTGACTGTCTTGTAAAGAGGTTAAGGTCCAGATAAAGCCCAAGACAAGCCAAAAGATCAATATACCCTGTTGAAGATCATAAAAGTAATGATCAAAAAGCCCGATCAAGCAATAGGCAATAAGAACCGCAGATAAAGTCAAACTTTCAAGTTTGTTCTTGGAGATTTTAAATCTAAGATAAAAGGTTAAGTAAAGAAAGGTGAGGAAAATTAACAGTCCGGGCAGGCCTATCTCCGCGGCATAAGCAAGGTAGATGTTATGGACTGGTTGAAAGCGCCAGCCGGGGAAATCAAAACCAAGATAAGAAGAGAGCGCGGGGACAAAGTTTCCGATTCCAATCCCCAAGAGAGGATTTTTAGAAATGATCAGCAAGCCAAGCTTGTTAAGCAGGATGCGGTTAGAGAGAGCAAAATCTGAATCAGGGGAATCAGTAACTCGCGACCGGGCGGCCAGTTCAGGCCAAAACAAAACTGATAAAATAATTATCGTGATCATTAAACTTACTATAAGAGGGAAGTAATTTTTTAAAAGAGAATTTTTGAAAATATAAATCAGAAGCAATCCCAAGATGATTGCGAAACCGAACCAGGCGGTGCGTGAAAAGGTAAGGATCAAGACAAAAACAAAAAATAGGACAGTAAGGATCAATCCACTTTTCAAAAATAATTTTTGCAGAGACGATTTCTGGCTCGGGCGGAAAATTTTTTGATAGAGCAAAAAGCAAAGCGGAATAACAAAGATCAAGAATCCAGCCAGAAGGTTGGGGTGGGGAAGCGTGCCATAGCCGCGGATTATTTTTTGACCCTGGACTACGATCTTCGCCACGCCGACAAGTTCTGGCGAGAGATCAGTCTCGCCGAAGATTTTTAAACCCAGCGAGTGTTGCTTCCAGTATTGGGAAGCAGCAATTACACCTTGAATCAGGCCGCTGAAAATTAGGCTCAAATAAGCCAAAAAACGGGGTCTTTGTTTTGAAAAATTTTTAACCACAAAAACAAAAAGCAGAATTGCTTCTGAAAGTTTTAAGAGGCGATAGAGGCCAACCTTCAGGTTTGGGCTTTGGGGCACAGAGAGCAGAGACCAGAGGACGAGGCCAGCTAATAACCAATAACCTACAATCTTCAATCCGCAGTCCCTGGTCCTTGATTTTCTTTGTTCGGTTTTTTTAAGAAGGGACAATTCTCCAAGCCAAAAGAGAAGAGCAATTCCAAAAATAATATCAGAGAGATATAAACTGATTGCGGTCCATTCATTAAATTGCCCCGCGATCGGATCAAAAGAAAAAATATGCCGCTTCTGCCAGGGGAGGACAACGAGGAAGATAAAAAAAGAAAGATATTTTAATTTGGCGAGAATGATTTTAATTTTTTCTTTTGACATATGGTGAAAGTAAAATTCTTTAAATTCTACCACGCCAGCAATTTACAAGCAATGGAGTTTTATAATATACTGAATACAAACAAACTTTAAACTTTGCACTTTGAATTTTGAACTGAATCCCGCCCCTGTAGCTCAGCTGGATAGAGCAGCGCACTCCTAACGCGCAGGTCACACGTTCGAATCGTGTCAGGGGCACAAGGTACATAATCTAGATTTTTTATTTGGGTTTTGATATAATAATTACAAAACAAAAAGCCAAATCTGAATCAGGAGGGATTTGGCTTTGTTTGGTCCTTTTCAAACTTACTTATCTAATCCTGTAACTGGCAACACAAGGAGGAATGGTTATGATTGAGCGATATACAGACGGGAAGATTGTTGAAATCTGGTCCGATTCACACAAACTGTCTCTTTGGCAAAAGACAGAACTGGCAGTGATTGAGGCGATGGCCAATTTGGGGCGGATTGAAAGAGGGGTCTACAGCCGCATCCGTGAGGCCTTGGATGGTAATCCCATAGATATAGAATGGTGGAAACAAAGAGATCAAGAAATTCATCATGATCTTAATGCTTTCCTTGATGAGCGTGCGCGTTTCTTGGGCGCTGATCTAGAGCAATATTGGCATCAGGGACTCACTTCTTATGATACAGAAGAGCCTGCTTTTGCCAGAATGCTTCGATCATCACTGCACAGGGTCGAAGCCCATTACGGCAATTTAGTAGAAGCTTTAAAAGAGAAGGCGTGGCAGTATCGTTATGTGATTATGATCGGTCGCACCCATGGCCAGGCCGCTCAATTGCAAAGCGCTGGCAAGAGGTTCTTGTGCTGGCTTCAAGATCTTGCTGTAGATGAGGTGAGTTTATTGAAAGCAGGGAGGAACCTCAAATATTCTAAACTCTCTGGCGCAATTGGCAATTATGGAGGCCTTGATCCTGATTTAGAGAAAGAGGCTTTGCGTGTCTTAGGATTCGAGCCTTTCTATGGTGCAACTCAAATTATGCCTCGTGAGATGTGCGCACCTTTGGCTCAAGTGCTTTGCCAGCTGGTTTGTACTTTAGACAAAATTGCAGTTGCAATACGGTTAGGCGCGAGAAGTCCGCATCCGATCTATCAGGAGCCGTTTGGCCAAAAACACAAAGGCTCTTCTGTTATGCCTCAGAAGAAGAACCCGATCCGTAGCGAGCAAGTTGAAGGTATGGCTAATATGGCTAAGGCGTATTTGCGGATGATCATGGATAACATCCGCACCTGGGAAGAAAGAGCAATTGAACAGTCTTGCGTAGAAAGGGTTGCTTGGCCTGATCTTTTCCATATTGTTGTCCATGTGCTCAAAAGAATGGAAAAGGTGCTTCAGGGCTTAGTGATTTATCCTGACAATATGCTCTGGGAGATCCATGAAAGCCGAGGATGTTATGCTTCTTCCGAGGCCAAGGAGTTTCTGAAGCGAGAGGGAGTAGAATATGGTCTTAGCGCTGAAGACGCCTACCGGATTGTGCAGCTTGCTGCTTTTATTGCTTTCGAACCAGGTGATCGTTTGCGAGATTTGCGCACAGACCTGCCTATTTCTCTAGTGGAAGCAGACCATCTACTTTTAGCTTTCCCGCAGATGCCCAAATCCCCTGATGTTTCTCTATGTTATATTATCAGGGAGGGCCTCTTGAGTATTTCAGAAGAGCTTGCCGCCACAGAGGAGGAAATAAAAAGGTGGGTAGAGATTTTAGAGAAGATTTTCACTGAACAGGAAAAACGTGATGATTGGAATCGGCTTTTTTTGCCCTCTTATCTCTTGCGTAATGAGGAAAAACTCTACCAAGAGATTTTGAGTCTATAATTAAGGAGGAATGGATTATGGCTAAAGTTGCGGTTGTTGTAGGTAGTAAGAGTGACCTTGAGATAGTAAAAGAGTCTGGAATGTTAGAGGTGTTTAACGAAATGGGCGTGCCTATAGAGGTATCGATCATTTCCGCGCACCGTAACCCAGATACACTACCGAACTATTGCCAGAAGGTTCTTAAGAGAAATGATGGCCGGGTGATTTTCATTGCCATTGCTGGAATGGCTGCTGCCCTGGCAGGCGCGATTGCCGCCCATGCCCGGAAAACGTCAGTGATTGGCGTACCTTTGCCTTCCCGAGAAAAACCAGAAGCGGAAGATGCTTTGTACGCTATGCTTCAAATGCCCAAAGATGTTCCGGTGGCTGTGCCTGGAATAGGGAAGTCTGGATTATACAAGGCCGCCATCTTGGCTTGCCAGATTTTGGCCCTGACGGATTCAGACTATTGGCTCGCACTAGATGGTTTTATTAAAGATCATCATAAAGAGCCCCAGATTGATATTTCGTTATCAGAAGAGGAGGAGTGAACAATGGGAGCAAAGATTCCAGAAGCAATTCAGGAAACAGCGTTAAGCCGTAAGCTTGCTGCTGCCGGTCTTAATCGAGTTTATCAAGGTAAGGTCCGGGATACTTGTGCCGTACCAAGTAATGACAAACTTCTACTGGTTGTTGCTTCAGGTCGTTTGAGTATTTTTGACTTTGTGTTGAATTGCCAGGTGAAAGATAAAGGTCAAATCTTGACTGCTCTAACCATCTTCTGGCTGACCACTGTATTGAAAGATACAATACATCACTTGATCGCTTTCGGTGCAGGCATTGATGCGTATTTACCTCCTGACTTGAGAGGAAATCCAGAGTTGCAAGCCAGAGCCGTGGTGGTCAGAAAACTTGAGATAATATCAGTTGAATGCGTGGTCAGAGGTTGTCTTACGGGTTCGGGTTGGCGATCCTATCGAATGGATGGCACTGTTTGTGGTCAGAGCTTGCCACCTGGTTTGCATGATGGATCAAGACTAGATAAGCCTATTTTTACACCAACGAGCAAGGCAGTATTTGGTCATGATCAGCCCATGACTAGGGAGCAGGTAAGGCAGAGACATACAGAAGAGCTAGAAGATTTTAGTTTGGCATACTATAACACAGCACGTAGTTATGCTGAAGAACACGATGTCATCATCGCTGATACTAAATTTGAGTTTGGCCGTTTAGACGACGGATCACTCTCTGTTCTTGCTGATGAGGTAATTACCCCTGATTCATCGCGTTTCTGGGACCGAGAAGAATGGGAAATAGCCCAAAAAGAACAGAGAGCACCTCAAGGTTATGATAAAGAGCCTGTGCGTCAAGAGGGCAAGGGAGTTGAAACGCCTTTTTCCGGTTTAACTGGTATTCATAGTCTTGATGCGCAGGATGAAGAGCATATCATATTTGTACATCAATGGAGGGTTCCAAAAGAGGTTCTTTCCGCCACTAGAAAACGTTACCGCACGATCTTTGAACGTTTAACTGGGAGGTCTCTTGAAAGCTTCCAGAGAGATGTGATGCACATTGGCTAGATATCGCCACAGAGCATTTTAGACACACATAGGCACCAATTTATCTTTGAACGGTGCCTTTTTTATAATTCGCAGTGAGCCTGCCTGCCGGTAGGCAGGGTAGGCAGGGAGAAAGTGAAATTCCTTTTCACTTTATTCGGGATTATTGTCATTACCCGTAGGGGCAACCCTTGTGGTTGCCCGTCTGTGGCATTTGTTTAGCCGACAATGGGCAACCACAAGGGTTGCCCCTACAAAACCGTCCCAGACTAGGTGATATTATTGGCGCATTTAAATCAATGACAACCTGTAGTTACATCCAAAATTAAGAATTTCGAGCTTGCTTGATTTGTCTGAATTTTGCTATATTTAAAGAATGAGAATAAGATACTAGAAACAAATGACCCTGCCTTCAGAAATTGAAAAAAAATTAAAACAAAAAAGTCACAAAACAATCATTGGCGTGGATGAGGCCGGGCGCGGGCCTTGGGCCGGTCCTGTGGTCGCGGCTGCTGTTTTTTTGCCGGATCGTGCTCAAAATCGCGTTTCCGATATTCTTTTGGACAGGATTACTGATTCCAAAAAAATAAGCGAAAAGCTGCGGGAGGAACTTTTTGATTTAATCTGTGAACAAGGGGAGTATGGGATTGGAATTGTAAGTCCTTTTCTTGTTGATAGATTAAATGTTTTGGGCGCTACTTTTCGGGCGATGCAAAAAGCGGTTTTGGAATTGTCTCGAGTTCTTCCTGTAGAGATTAGTTATGTTTTGGTTGATGGTAATTTAGAAATTCCCAGACTCTCTTATTTCCAGAGTCCCGTAGTCCACGGCGATTCTCTGGAGCGACTAATCGCGGCCGCTTCGATTGTCGCTAAAGTAACCCGCGATCGCTTGATGCTGAAATTAGACAAGAAATATCCCCAGTACGGTTTTGCCCAGCACAAAGGGTATGGTACAATGGGACATAGAGAAGCATTATTACAGTATGGGGTATGTCCGGTGCACAGAATGAGCTTTAGGCCAATTCGGGAGATTGATCAAATTTATAATTCTTAATTTCTAATTTTTAATTAATGCTTAATTTGTAATGATTTAATTTTCAAAAAATCAAAACGCGTGATAGGTTTGAAAATTAAAAATTAGGTTATTAAAAATTGATTAAAAACTAAAAATTAAAAATTTATTCAAATTCATGCCAAGAATAGAGGGTTTTATCAAACCAGAAAAAGTTTTAGACCGCGTGGAGCTTTCAGAGAGAGCCCAGGTCGCTGACTTGGGCTGCGGCGCGGGGTTCTTTAGCTTAACCGCGGCTACCTTTGTCGGCGAGACCGGCAAGGTCTATGCGGTTGACATCCAGCAATCAGCTCTGTCCGCAGTAGACGACAGGGCTCATTTGCAGGGGTTAGAAGATGTGATCAAACTGGTCTGGGCTGATCTAGAGGTTTTGGGGAGCACTAAAATCAAAAAGAACTCCATTGATCTCGCGATTGTCGTCGATGTCTTGTTTCAAAATGAAGGACCAGAGAAGATTTTACGAGAAGCCCAAAGGATGGTTAAACCAGGCGGCAAGATTCTAATTATTGACTGGAAGACAAAAAAACTGCCCTTGGGACCATTGCCGGATAATAGGATTTCAGAGCACAAAGTAAAACAGCTCGCCGAGGGTTTAGACTTGAAGCTAGTTGATTCCTGGGATCCCAGCCCCTATCATTATTCTCTGGTCTATAAAAAGTAACCTCTTGATTTTTTAAATCAAGAGGTCATTGCGAGCGATTTCGTTCCATGATTATTAGAGACAAAAGGAAAATTGGCGAGCTGGGTGAAAATTTGGCTTGCCAGTATTTAAAGAGAAAAGGTTACAAAATCATTGGCCGTAATTTCAGGAAAACAGGGGGAGAGATTGACATTATTGCCCGCGATCAGAAGAATGGAATTTTGGTTTTCGTTGAAGTTAAAACAAGAACCGGCAATGCCTTTGGTCAGCCGCAGGAAGCGGTTGATTTTTTTAAACAAAGGAAACTTAAAAAAGCCGTTTTTGCTTATCTCAATCAAAAGAGGAGTGATTGCGATTTCCAGATTGATGTTATTGCCATTCTTTTAAATTACAAGATAAGAAAGGCGCGGATTAAACACTATCAGAATGTTGTGGAAGAGAGTTGGTGATTTTGCTTTACTTGATTTTTTTTATATGCTATTCTAAAAGAGTGAATAATGGTGGTTAAGATTAGAGCCTTTCCTGTCCGGAAAGGTATTTTTGTAAAAATAGGAACGAGCGAGTCACGAGTAGGCCTCTTATCTAGGGGTGATCCCGCGTGCTCGCCCGAAATAAATCCATGTTAACCAAAGAATTTGACGCGGCAATTAATCAAATCTGTGATGAGAAAAGTATTGATCGCGAGGTCGTGATCAAAACAATTGAGGCGGCATTGGCCGCGGCTTATCGTAAGGATTACGGCAAGCCTGATCAGAATATTAAGACTCAATTCAATCCCAAAACAGGCAATTTTGATATTTTTGATGTTAAGGAGGTTGTGGCCGAGGAAGAGGAGATTACTGATTCGCGCAAGCAGATTGTGCTCTCGGAGGCAAAAAAGAAAAAGAAGAGCGTCAAGGTGGGAGAAGAAATAAAAGCCAAGATTAAGCCCCCGGGAGACTACGGCCGGGTCGCGGCCCAGACCGCAAAACAGGTGATCGTCCAAAGGATCAGGGAGGCGGAAAGAAATGCCCTATTCCAGACCTTCAAGAAGCGCGAGGGCGAACTGGTTATCGGCGTGATCCAGCGGATTGAGGGCAATACCATCTTTGTTGACTTGGGCCAGACCACTGGTTTTATTCCGATTTCCGAACAGGTATCAGGCGAGAATTATCAGATCAACCAAAGACTAAAAGTCTATATCAGCGAAGTGCGCGAGGGGTCTAAGGGTCCGGAAGTGGTATTATCCCGCACCCATCCAGAGATGATTAAAATCCTTTTCAGTTTGGAAGTGCCGGAGGTGAACGCGGGCACGGTGGAGATTAAGACCGTAGCTCGAGAGCCGGGATTAAGGAGTAAGATCGCGGTCAAAAGCAGTGATCCAGAAGTTGATCCGATCGGGGCTTGCGTGGGCCAGCGCGGCTCCCGGGTCCAGGCCGTGATCAATGAGATCGACGGCGAAAAGATTGACATTATTGAGTGGGCGAAAGACCCGGCTAAATTTATTAGCAACGCTTTAGCGCCCGCCAAAGTGGTTAACGTGGAAGTTGGTAAAGAAGATAATACAGCCAGGGTATTGGTCGAGCCGGATCAACTCTCTTTGGCGATCGGCAAGGAGGGACAGAATGTCCGTTTGGCTGCTAAATTGACAACTTGGAAGATAGATGTTAAACCAGTGCCCGTAAAGGAAGAAGAAAAGGTTGAAGTAAAGAAGGTCAAAGAGGAGAAGGAAGCAAGGAAGGAGACGGTGCAAAAAGTCAAAAATCAACCTTCGAGTCCTGAGCCTCAGGTCGAGGGAAAATCAAAAGTCAAAAATGCCTCGCCTACCGGGAGGCAGGCAAATAAAAAATCAAAAATAAAGAAAGTAGAGAAAAAGACAGTAAAGAAGGAGAAGAAAAAGGATAAGAGGATTAAAAAAGGACCTTCTAAAGAAAAAAAGGAAAAGGAGAACAAGAAGTAAAATGATTTTTGATTTTTTCAGCTAGTCAGAGTATATTTTTAAGATAAGAATTAACCACGAAAGTACAAATTTCAAGAGACTAAAAGGCATTTTTGACTTTTGATTTTTGCCTGCCCGCCAAAGCCTTGGCGAAGGCGGGACTTTTGATTTTCTATTATGCTGCCTGTAATTGTTTCTGGCTTGGTTGCCGTGCTTGCTTTGCTTTTTGCTCTGCTTTTTGCTTTGCGAATCGGACGGCAAAAAACGGGCAATAAAAAAATGCGCGAAATCGCGCGCGCGATTCATGACGGCGCGATGGCCTTTTTGCACAAGGAGTATAAGATTTTAATTATTTTCGTGATTGTTTTTGGTTTTGTTCTTTACATCACTTTGGGTTTGGAAACTACGATCGCTTTTCTCTTGGGCGCGTTTTTTTCCGCGCTCGCGGGCAATATTGGGATGCGGATTGCGACCAAAGCCAATGTCCGGACAGCAAGAGCCCTGAAAAAAGGGATCAAGGAGGGATTGATTTTAGCCTTTTCTTCCGGTTCGGTGATGGGGCTTTCGGTTGTAGGTTTAGGTTTAGCCGGGATTAGCGTACTTTATTTAATTGTCCGCGATCCGAATATTATTTACGGTTTTGGTTTTGGCGCTTCTTCAATTGCCTTATTCGCGCGGGTGGGCGGCGGCATCTACACGAAAGCGGCTGATGTGGGCGCGGATTTAGTCGGCAAGGTAGAAAAAGGGATTCCAGAGGATGACCCGCGCAACCCGGCGGTGATCGCGGATAATGTCGGAGACAATGTCGGAGACGTGGCGGGCATGGGCGCGGATCTTTTCGAGTCTTATGTTGATTCGATCATCGCAGCGATGGTGATTGGTGTTTTTGCTTTTTCCAGTTTCCTGCAGGCAGACGCGGTGGTTTTACCCTTGCTTTTGGCGTCGGTTGGGATTATTGCCGCTATCTTGGGAAATCTGGTTGTGTTTTTAAGTCGGGGCGCGCGCAACCTGCATAGCGTTTTAAACCGCGGTATTTACGCGGCCGCTGTTTTTATGATCATCGGTTCTTATCTTGTGATTAAGGTTTTCCATTATTTTGACGACATCAGAGTATTCTACGCTTCTTTGGTTGGCGTGATCGGCGGCGTGGTGATCGGCTGTATTACTGAATACTATACTTCAGACAAACACAAACCAACCCGAAGACTGGCCCAGATTTCCAAGACCGGTCCGGCACCGAACATTATTCGGGGTTTGTCTTTGGGGATGATCAGCACGATTGTGCCGGTTCTGGTCGTAGCGGCGGCGATCTGGCTCAGCTTTTGGCTGGCCGGGCTTTACGGTATCGCGATCGCGGCCGTAGGAGTGCTTTCGACCTTAGGAATCACACTGGCCGCTGACACCTATGGTCCGGTTGCGGACAATGCGGCAGGGATTGCGCAAATGGCGGGAATGGGCAAGAAAGTGCGGGAACGGGCAGAGAACTTGGACGCTGTCGGCAATACGACCGCGGCGATCGGCAAGGGTTTCGCGATTGGCTCGGCCGCTCTAACCGCGCTCGCCCTTTTTGCCAGCTTCACGGGCATTGTTGGTTTGAAATATATTAATATTGCCGAGCCCAAGGTGATCGCGGGGATGTTTATTGGCGGCTGTTTGCCTTTCCTTTTCTCCGCTTTGACGATGAAAGCAGTGGGAGAAGCGGCTTACGATATGGTTTCAGAGGTGCGGCGTCAGTTTAAGGAAATCACTGGTTTGCTTTCTGGACGCGCAAAGCCTGATTATCAACGTTGTATCTCAATTTCAACCGCGGCCGCTCTTCGCAAGATGATTTTGCCTGGGATCACGGCGATCGGTGTTCCGGTTGCGGTTGGTTTCTTAATGGGGCCGGCGGCCTTGGGCGGACTTTTGGCTGGTTCGGTAGTTACCGGTTTCCTGCTTGCGGTGATGATGGCGAATGCCGGCGGCGCTTGGGATAATGCCAAAAAATACATCGAAAAAGGCAATCTCGGCGGTAAGGGCTCTTTCGCCCATCGGGCGGCAGTCGTTGGAGACACGGTCGGTGATCCGTTTAAAGACACCTCTGGCCCTTCGCTTAATATTTTGATTAAACTAATGGCAATCGTGGCGATTCTTTTAGCTCCTCTGATTGTTTAGATTTTTTAAGTATGGAAATTAAAATCAAAAAACTCCCCCGTTCACAAATTGAGCTTTTGATTGAAGTTGAACTTCGCGAAATTAAGCCTTATTTGGATAAGGCGGCTTCAGTGATTTCAGAGAGAATTAAAATCGCTGGCTTTCGGCCGGGCAAGGCCCCGTTAGCGGTTGTGGAGAAGCGGGTAGGTAAAACTCAAGTTTGGGAAGAGGCGGCGAAACAGGGTCTGCCTCGCTTTTTAGAAAAGGCGCTGGAGCAGCATAAAATTGAGGTTTTAGGCCGGCCCCAGATCAGTGTTATAAAGCTGGCCCCTGATAATCCTTTAATTTTCAAGGCAATGGTTGCTGTGATCCCGCCGGTTGATTTGGGTGATTACAAAAAGATCAAAGTTAAAAAACCATTGGTCAAGAAACTCAAACCAAGGGAGGTCGATAAAGTCTTAAAGCGGCTGCAGAAGATGCGCGCCAAGGCAGTAACCGTTTCCCGAGGAGCACAAAAAGGAGACCGCGTCGAGATTGATTTTAAGACGTATTTGAAGAATAATTTGATTGCCGGCGGCGTAAGCCGCAACCACCCCTTTATTTTAGGCGAGGGTCAGTTTGTGCCCGGGTTTGAGGATAAGCTTGTTTCAATGCGGGCAAAGGAAGAGAAAGAGTTCCAAATCAAGTTTCCGCGCGATTATTTTAAGAAGAATCTGGCCGGCCGTCTGGTCCGTTTTAAGGTCAAGGTGAATCTGGTCCAAAAACTGGAGTTGCCGGAAATCAATAACCAGTTTGCCAAGACTTTGGGTCCCAAATTTGGTTCGCTAGGCGAGCTCAAAAGGAAGCTAGAAATAAATTTAAAAACGGAAGCAGAGGCGCGGGTTCGTGAGAAGTATGAGCTGGCTGTTTTAAACCAAGTTGCCTCTCGGGCGAGAGTAGAAATCCCGGCTGTTTTAATCAAGTCGGAACAGGATAAAATGTTGAAGGAAATTCAAGAGAGCATTGAAAAACAGGGAGGCAGGTTTGAAGATTATTTAAAGAGTATTCAGAAGACGGCTGACGAGCTGAAAGGTTCTTTTGAGCAACAGGCCCGTAAAAGGATGAAGACCAGTCTGGTCTTAAGGGAGATCGCGCGTAAAGAAAAGGTCAAGGTGCCGGCAAAACAAATCGAATTAGAGATCAATAAAGCCCTGAAATTATACCCCGATCTGCCGGAGGCCAAGAAGCGCTCCCGCAGTCCAGAGTACAGGGAATACATCAGAGGGATGTTGAGGAACAGGAAAGTGATTAAGATGCTTTGTGATTAAATCTTCAAATTCTGATTAGGGATTTGACATTTTTAGCTTTGGAATTTGAAATTTGGGGTTCAGCTCTTGGGGATAATTTTCTTGACAGCACCAAGACCCCATGCTAAGCTCTTAATTAGTTTTTCCAGGATTTAAAGATATTTGATGAGGCCCGAAGAAGCTTTGTTTCAAGAAGCTCAAAAAGGGCTCTATTTACTCGTTTAAAGAGGAGTGAATTATCAGAGTATCCGTTAAAACGTTTACTGAAAATCAGTCAGAGGAGCTTGGGGATTCTTTAGAGCCGCCATTGGCAGAAACCGGCGGGAAAAGGGTTTTTCTTGAGAATAAACAATTGAATAATCCGAAGAAAAAATTCCTTTCTTTTTTCGCACCCGCTCGCCTGAAGAAATCCATTCTTTTTTTAGGAAGAGCGGCAAAAAAGGTAGAAAGGGGTTTTATTTTTATCAAAAATATTGTTGAGAAATTTTTTCCTTTGATCCCTCGTTATGCTATGCATTTGGCGATTTTGATTGTCGCTTTACTGGTGATTTTTAACAACCTAAGCGGCAGAACGGATCAGAATAAAGGGGAAGAAAGAGAAGGGACGAGCATTTTATTTGCCGGTGTTTTGAGCAGCGGCAATTTTCGTTTAGTTGAAGGCCGCGCTAATCCCGCTGATTTACCGCAGGGCATTGGCGGGTTCAGATCGCAGGTTTTAAATACGGTTTTAGCGAGCGACGATAACACCGATTCAGCGGAAGGAATAGAAGAGGGGCCGGCTTTGGCTACGATTTCCGGGGTCGCTCTGATCCCTTTGGCAATTTTAGAGCAGGAGATAGAGGCCGGCCCGCTTGAAGAAGAGCGGAAGGAGACAATAGAGCATGTTGTCAGCGCGGGCGAGTCAATCAGCACGATCGCGGCTTCTTATGGGGTGACCGCGGCTACTGTGCTTTCGGCCAATGATCTGTCCGAAACAACCTATATCAAACCCGGAGACAAATTGGAGATTCCGCCTGTATCCGGTGTGCTATACACGGTCAAACCGGGAGATACCTTGGGTGTAATTGCCAAGACCTACAAAGGGGATTTGGATCAGATTATGGAGTATAATGATCTGGACAGTGAGGATAGTATTCAGATCGGTCAGGTCCTAATGATCCCGGGAGGCAAAATTCCGCCGCTGCCGGCTAAAACCCCTTCCAAGTATGCTGTCCAGTATCCGAACAATCAAACTTCGGTCGGAAAGGCAGGGTGGAGATGGCCGGCCGCTTCCCGTAAAATCAATCAATATTACAGTTACCGCCACCACGGCGTGGACATCGGCGCCGCCACTGGTTCGCCGATTTACGCGGCGCGAGGAGGAACAGTTGTCTTTGCCGGCTGGCGCTCTGGTTATGGAAAAACCATTATCATCAGCCATCCCAATGGGACCCAGACCCTCTATGCTCACCTTTCCGGCTACAAAAGAACATCAGGCAGTGTAGCTTCGGGGGAGCTTGTTGGTTATGTCGGTTCTACTGGCTGGTCTACTGGCTCCCACCTGCATTTTGAGATCCGGACATCAAGGGGTACGGTTAACCCCTTAAATTACATTAGATAGTTTTCATTGACAATTTAGTAAAAATAGTATATAATATGAATCTTAGTAAATAAAGTGGGAGTACTTTTAGGTCGACCTTTACTTTATTTGCTTTTTCAAGATTTTTAAGTAACGCTAAGTTTGACAAAGTATGGCAAAAGAACAGGACTTGGAGTTCCTCGAATTCGTGGTCAAGGCGCTTGTGGACAATCCTTCTAAAGTAAAAGCCGTTCGTTCAGTTGATGAAATGGGCGTGCTGATTACTCTAGAGGTAGACCCTGCTGATATGGGTCAAGTTATCGGACGCAACGGCCAAACCGCTTCTTCGATCAGAACTCTGTTGCGAGTTGTCGGGGCGAAAAACAATGCCCGGGTTAACCTTAAGATTCTAGAGCCGGAAGGTTCAGAAAGAGGTCCAGGCAGAGAACGCGCTCCTCGCAGTCAATCTACTGATGTAGTTGACGATTTGAAACTGTAAGGCTTTTCTTTAAGGAAGCTTTCAGAAGACAACCAAAGCCGCTTGAATTTTCGGGCGGTTTTTGGTTTAATAGTCTTGTAACCTATAACGTATAACCTATAACCTATAACATAATAACCTATAACCTGTAACTTGTAACCCAAGAATGATATTCTTTGTTTTTCAAAAAACTTGCGTTACAGGTTACAAGTTACACGCTACAAGATATGACTTTTGACATTTTGACAATTTTTCCTAAGATATTTAACTCATATTTTAATGAGGGTATTTTAGGTCGAGCAAGAAAAAAAGGCTTAATTAAAATGAATATTCATAATCTTCGTGATTTTACTCGTGACAAGCATAAGACCACAGACGATCTGCCTTATGGCGGCGGTCCGGGCATGGTGATGAAAGTGGAGCCAATCTTCCGGGCGCTAAAGGCGATCATTCCAGAGAGGATCGGTCCTCGCGGTTTAAAGGGCGGCCGCAGGGTAAAGTCTAAAATCATCCTTCTTTCTGCCCGGGGCAAAACCTTTGATCAAAAAAAAGCGCGAGAATTATCACGGATTGATAGGTTGGTTTTAATTTGCGGCAGATACGAAGGCGTGGACCAGAGAGTAGGGGATTTTTTAGTTGATAACGAGCTGTCAATCGGCAGCTTTGTTTTAAGCGGGGGAGAGCTGCCCGCGATGCTTATCGTGGACACTGTGTCTCGATTGGTCCCCGGCGTTTTAGGGAACAAAGAATCTTTAGGCGAAGAATCTTTTTCTGTTGGCTTTAATAAAGAATATCCGCATTATACTAGGCCGCGTGAATTCCATGGTTTTAAGGTGCCTAAAGTTCTTTTTTCCGGCGATCACGAGAAGATAAAGAAGTGGCGCAAAAAACATCAGAAATAAAAAGGCCGCCTTTTATGTTAACAAGGCGGCAAGGGCTGGCTCGAGAAAGTAATTCAGTATCTCTGTTCCCTTTGGCGAGCCTTTTTGTCCTTTCGGTGGTAAAAATACCACACAAAGAATATTATCAAAGGGACAATAGGCGCTTCAATTATGAGCGCTTTTTTGAATGCCTTTCCCTGTGGGTCCGGCCTTCCGCGGTAGCGCGGATCCTGATCCTCGCGAGATACAGCGATCATAACCAGTATCCCTGATATGAGTATCATAGTGATGCTCCAGCCAAAAACTCGGCCGAAGTAATCCTGACTTGTGTATGATTTTTTTCGTGCCATTTTTCCCTCCTCCTTGATATCATGCCCTATGTCATAGCTATTATTCCACTTCAGTTTTCGGATTTTACATTATATCACAATAAATCTATTTTGTCAATTCTTTGCATAAACTAATATAATCTGGACAAGTATTTGAAAGGGTAGTAGAATATAATTAGCTTTTACAAATTAAATAAAAACAAACAAAAATTATGTCCAAAAAAGCAAAAATTATTCTAGGGATTGTTTTGGGTCTAGTCGGCCTGTTTATCCTCCTCTTTATTGGCGCTGTTGTTTTGAGCCTGGCTTATAGGAGTGCGGGCGTAGACACGGAATCCTATGGCAGAGACAAGAGTTACGCGCCCACGTCAAGCGAGAGTCTTTTTGAAGCAGACGATTTGGGCGCTTCGCCTGAATTAGCAATGGAAGCCCCAGTTTCAGCTGTTGATAAGAGTTTAGGGTCTGAACCAAATTCTTCTACAACAGTAGATGTTTCCGAAAAGAAGATTATCCGCACTGGAGAATTAGATATGATGGTTGAGGGCGTGGATCAGACGGTTTCAGATCTAACTTCTATGGCCGAACGGGCCCAAGGCTTTATTCAGAGCGCTTATGTCTATGAGGGTTCTTCGGGTACCAAAAGAGGGACCGTGGTGATCAAGGTGCCGGTAGCTAAATTTAGCGACATCTTCCAAGAAGTCAAAGACTTAGCGCAAGTGGTTGTTTCTGAACAGGTTGTTGGCCAGGATGTAACCGAGGAGTATGTGGACCTCCAGGCGCGGCTTAAGAATGCCAAAGCCGAAGAGGCGCAGTATTTGGAGATTATGAAGAAAGCGACCGAGGTTGAGGATATGCTCAATGTCAGCTCTTATCTTTCGATTGTGCGCGAGAAGATTGAGAGATTACAGGGCCAGTTGGATTACTTGGAGAATCTTACTGATATGTCTACGATCACGGTTGAGCTTTCCGAAGAAACCAAGATTGTCGGCGGAGCGGTACAGAAATGGAAACCCTATCAGACCTTAAAGAAAGCGTCTAAAACTCTGCTCGTTGCCTGGCAAAAAACCGTTGATCGTTTTATCTGGATTATCATTTTCTTGGTCGGGCTGATTGCTCCGATTGGGATTATCATTTGGCTGATTGTTAGATTGATCAGACGAATCGCCCGTCGCAGCAGCAGGGGCGCTTCAAGCAATATACCGCCGCAGGTATAGTTTAAGTTTTCAAAGTCAGCATTTTTGTAGGGGCGGCTCTATGCCTGCCCAGCTTTAACCTTGCAATGGCAGGCGGTCGTCCTAAAGATTAGATATTGACAGCCAAAAAGGCATAGTGTAATATACTAGTGTTCTTCAATAAAGAACAGGTCCTTTAACAATCAAATAGTGATAGGAACGTCTATTTTTTTATAGACAGCTTTCAATCTGGCTTTTGGTCAATTAAGCTGTCTTGCTTTTGAGAGTTTTCACCCTTACGGGTGACCACCCAGTAAGGGTGGGATCCTGGCTATTTTATTTAGCCTGGTAACTCTCTTCCGGATTTATAAGATCTGGAAAAATTTTGAGAGTTTGATCCTGGCTCAGGATGAACGTTGGCGGCGTGGATAAGGCATGCAAGTCGAACGGTCGTGCCTTCGGGCGCGACAGTGGCAAACGGGTGAGTAACACGTTGGTAACCTACCTCAAAGATGGGCATAACCCCCCGAAAGGGGAGCTAATTCCCAATGTACTATGAACGATACTTTCTTTCATAGTAAAGGTTTGTGTTTACATAAACTGCTTTGAGAGGGGCCTGCGGACTATCAGCTTGTTGGTGAGGTAATGGCTCACCAAGGCTATGACGGTTACGAGGTCTGAGAGGATGCCCTCGCACACGGGGACTGGAACACTGCCCTGACTCCTACGGGAGGCTGCAGTCGAGAATCTTCCTCAATGCCCGCAAGGGTGAAGGAGCGACGCCGCGTGCAGGAAGAAGCTGTTTTCAGTGTAAACTGCTTTTTTAAGGGAACAAAGAAGGCTTGCCTTCTTGAGCGTACCTTAAGAATAAGAACCGACTAAACTCGTGCCAGCAGTCGCGGTAATTCGAGTGGTTCAAACGTTATCCGGAATTATTGGGCGTAAAGCGTCCCTAGGCGGTTTTAAAAGTTTAATCTTAAAGACCTTGGCTCAACCAAGGGAGAGGATTAGATACTTTAAGACTAGAGGTCGGAAGAAGCGAGCGGAACTGCCGGTGTAGTAGTGATATGCGTTAATATCGGCAGGAACACCAATAGCGAAGGCAGCTCGCGAGTACGAACCTGACGCTCATAGGACGAAAGCGTGGGTAGCGAATGGGGTTAGATATCCCAGTAGTCCACGCTGTAAACGATGGGTACTAGGCATTGGAGGCTCGACCCCTTCAGTGTCGTAAGCTAACGCGTTAAGTACCCCGCCTGGGAAGTACGGCCGCAAGGCTAAAACTCAAAGGAATAGACGGGGACTCGCACAAGCGGTGGAGCATGTGGTTTAATTCGACAATGAACGAGGAACCTTACCAGGGCAAGACGCCAAGAGAAGGTCTCTGAAAGGAGACTGTGCCTTCGGGAATTCTTGGATCAGGTGCTGCATGGCTGTCGTCAGCTCATGTCGTGAGATGTTCGGTTAAGTCCGGGAATGAGCGCAACCCCTATCTCGTGTTAGGATGTCACGAGAGACTGCCGGCAGATAGTCGGAGGAAGGTGGGGACGACGTCAAGTCAGCATGGCCTTTGATGTCCTGGGCCACACACATGCTACAATGGGTGATACAATGGGACGCGAAGCGGTAACGTGGAGCAAATCCCATCAAAGTCATCCTCAGTTCGGATTGAGGTCTGCAACTCGACCTCATGAAGTTGGAATCGCTAGTAACCGCGAATCAGCCATGTCGCGGTGAATACGTTACCGAGTCTTGTACTCACAAATAAAACGCGCCCGGCAGTTTAAAAAGCCAAGAGGTTAAAATCCTCTTCTCTAAAATTAATTCCGTCTTTTTAGAGCATAGCCAAATCATAGTCACAAATAGAGCAATCATTGTGGCAGAGGATGAGGCGGCAAATAGCAGCCCAAATTTCAAAAAGGCAATCGAGCTATGATTGGGTGGTGAGCATAGTGAAGATTATTGAAGATAAGGCCTAATTTGGGATGTTAGGAATGGTTTTCTAAATGACCCGGGGATACCCCTTATTTTGAGACAAAAGTAAGGGGAGTCAGCTTTGTCATAGTACTGAATTTATGGTATAATTAACTTTGTTTAATAAGCATAACTTCAGGAAGGACAATCTCTTATGCTTAATCCTTATTACATCTCTGGATTCGTAGATGGAGAAGGATGTTTCTCAATAACCATCAATTCAAGGAAGAAGCCGAGAAAAGGTTGTTATGTTCGTCTGTTGTTTGAGATTGAATTGAGAGAGGACGATAAAGATATATTAGAAAGAATTCAGAGAACCCTAGGGTGTGGTTATATTTACCGTTTAGATTATGAGAAATATGATAAATGGTTACCACACTATAAGTTGAAAGTATCAAATTTCTCCGATATCTATGGAAAAGTAATTCCTTTTTTCAGAAACTATCCTTTACAGGCTAAGAAGAAAGAGAATTTTGATGCCTTTTGTAAAGTTGCGGAATTAATCAAGCAAAGAAAACATATAGGTGATAAGGCGGTAGAAAGAATAAGGGGAATGCGGGATAACTTAAGTACTAAAAGAAGGATTATTTCATAGGAGCTCGCCTAGTGCGGGAAATCTGCATGCTAGGTGGGAACGAAGAATTAGATTCTATTCTATTCTTTTTTCGCCCGTCACGTCAGAAGAGTCGGTAATACCCGAAGCCATTTGCTTGCAAGTGACCACGGTAGGACCGGTGATTAGGACGAAGTCGTAGTACTAATCTAGTTGTTGCGACTTTTAAGGCGAAAGCCTTAAAAACAAACTCGGCTATATGCTGGGACATCTGTGAATCTAGAGCTACTTTTGGTATAATAACTATACTATGAGTAAAAAAGTTTCTAGTGCAGAAAATCAGCAGGGAAGTCAATTTGACCCCTCAGAGACTATACGCCGAGCCCCGCCTAAATTTTGCAAGGCAAAAATTATGGCGGGTGAAGATATAGTCCATGCTTCGTAGCGATACGAAGGTAAACATGAACAAGGCATGCGTAGCGGAAGCTGTGCATGGATCACCTCCTTTCTAGGGAGTCTAAATAAGCCCCCTTCACAGGGGATTGTCGACATGTCTTTATTTATAAAGACATGGCAGAAAGTCAAGAATAAGACTTTAAAAAATTCAAAACATTGAGACGTTTTCTATCACTATTTGGTTGTTAAATGTTACCCCTCAAAATCTTCGATTTTGTGGGGACTCCAGAAAAAAGACACCTTGTTTTGTAGGTGTTTTTTCTGTATAATAAGCTTAGGTTTCTAAGAGATTTTTCTAAAAAAGATGGACATTTTGATTATTATTACCTCAATTCTTTTACGTAGTTTCTTGCATGCATGTTTAGTAGCAGCTTTGTATTTTATATCAGTGCGATTTGTCAAGATTTCTAAGTGGCGATTTGTTTTGATTGCTTTATTTGTTTTTTCGGGGGTAGAGTATTTACAATACCAATACGGAAAAGTAGTTAGCATCGGTTTGTTTACCTTGGCTCGGGATATGATTCTGATCGGTATTTTAGCTTTAGGTGTTGGTTTCTTATTGTATTTCAAGGAGAGGATGTCTAAAAATTCTATGTTCTTGACCCTGACTTTAATTACCGTCTTAGTCGTAGTTTTGTCTTATCTCATTGATCAATTTTATCACGGTCCGGAAGAGTGTCCTCTCTATAAGTATATAGTAGATGTTTTTGCGTATTTATCAGGTCCATTTTTAATTTATCCTTTGATTGTTAAATATTTTTATAATCCTAAGGGCCCTTAGCTCAGTTGGTAGAGCGCCACATTTGCAATGTGGAGGTCGCGAGTTCGACTCTCGCAGGGTCCACGTTGCGAAATGTGGACTATGCTGAAATTAGTGCGAACTTATTTTGAGAGAAATTCTTGATATATTTTTTTCTGGCGGGCGGGGCGGAGTTTTCCCTAGACCCCTTTTCCCGCCCCGCCCGCCAGAAACGCGGCGCTTCGGGCGCGAGCCGTCAAGTAAAAATTTTAAAGAAATTAATATGATTATAAAAACAAAAATCTTAATTGGAATTTTAGCGGTAGTCATTTTGGCAGTTGGAGGGTGGTGGATTTGGGAAAGTGCTCAAAGGGCTTGTGATACCGATGAAGATTGTAAATCATTAAGCTGCCCGCCGGGTCATGAACTCGGTTGCACTTCTGTTCAATTCCCAATAGGGAGATGTGCAAATAATAAATGCGTATGCAGGTGTGAAATTCCTGAATATGGTTTACCCAAAGCTCCTTCCGGCGAAGAGCTGATATATGAAGGCAAAACATATATTAAAACTGATGAAACATATTCTGAACATATTCCCGATAACTTCAGGGTGGACTTAGAAGATGGAACTTCTATATATATTTTTAATAATTCAATTTATACTCTCTCAGCGGCCGATCCTCATCACGGTTCATATATCTATGTTAAATGGATTGAAAAAACATCTCCGCCCATCACTACACAAAAAACAGAAACAGAAATAGAAGTAGAAATTCAACCAGATAACCCTTATACTTTAGCAGATGGAGAAACACAAATAATTTTAGGAAAAGGCGGTTCTTTAAATGGTATTATGGGCCGACCAAAAGTAACTATTGAAAATGAGAAATTAGATATTATTCCCACTACCTTAATTACAAACAAGGGTTATATCTTTAATATTTCCACGCCTTATGATTGCAAGACCTATAGCGAAATGCAGGGAGATGTGGGGGTTATGATTATAGATTCATGTATGTTCAAAATTTCTGCAGAGAAAAAGGTACCACCATTGATAAAATTAGAAAAATTATCCGCAACCTTTGATTTTGATGTTCAAGCTTCTGTCTGGTATTACTCGAAGACAAGCCCAATAAAGAGGATTGAAGGAATAGATAAACACTTCATCGGCATAAGAATAACTGATGCAGACCAATACAAAATTGCAGGTCTAGGGGAAGATATGTTTATTGACTTGACTGCAGACATAATTACTAATTTTGGTGTCAAAAATATATTTATTAAATACGGAGAAGAAAAAGAAGTCATTATTGGGCCTGAAAAAATAAAATTAAAAATAGTTTCTATAGAAAAGACAGATAAAACTAAAATCTATGGTGGAGCAATGTATTCTGCAAAATTAAGTGTAGATATAGAACCAACCATTGATCAAAAAGAAGCTGCTATCATTGATTATAGAGAATAGTCAAGTTTAATATCTTAATTATTGTTAAAATTTTTACTTGACGGCTCGCGCCCGAAGCGCCGCGTTTCTGGCGGGCGGGGCGGGAAAAGGGGTCTAGGGAAAACTCCGCCCCGCCCGCCAGAAAAAAATATATCAAGAATTTCTCTCAAAATAAGTTCGCACTAATTTCAGCATAGTCCACTCCTTCGCTCGGAGCTTCGGAGCGCAAGCACTTGAAATAGAAAATTTATTAGTCCAAATAGAGGCGAAAGAGTGTCCTCCGAAGCCCGTCAGGGCGAAGGGGGACAAAACTTCAGTGCGCAGGCGCTTGAAAGAATTACCAGATTTGCCTTAATGTTTCGAAGGTATTATAATAAAACTAGATTTTGGAATTAAAATAAAAACGAAAAAATTATGCCAAAAAAAATTAAAGAATCAGACAAGATTCATGAGATAGAAGTAGAGGTTGACAAAAATCCTTCTCTTTCTCCTAGTCCTAGTCCTGGTTCTAATCCTAGCCCTACACCCGAACCCTTAAAAGAACCTTTAAAGATCAAGCAGGAAGAGCCGCCCAAAAAAGCAAAGAAAAAATGGGTTTGGTTTTTGATTATTGTCGGGATTGTGATTTTCTTGGCTGCTTGCGGCTTAGGCGGCTGGGTCGCCTATAATCGTTATGTTAAGGATGATGGTACCAAGCCGCCGGTCACTGGGTTTAAAGACACGATTGGAAGTTTAGTTGAAGTGCAAGGCGCCTCTGCCCAGAACTTCGCTGAATTTAAACCTGAAGATGTATCAGCAAGTCCTAGTTTAGAAGCTTACGAGGTTGAAAGCGATTTATCTAATATAGACAACAAGGGTCAATTTGCTTTTTCCGAAGGAGCTATAAGTTTGCTTTCTGACAATGCTTTTGTGGTTGAGCCGGGATTTATGAGTGAATTTTTTGAGCTCTATGAACAGAACCGCTATGGCTATATCCCCAGCTTTATTACAATCGATTCAGTATTGCATAATTTTCATCTTTTGTTTGATTACAGCTTGAAAAAGCTTGAGGAGGATGAATTGATTCCGGCTTTGAAGGAACTAAACGCCGGTCTGTTGACTGCCTCTGAATCGCAGTACGAGGCCTTACAGGGTACTGACTGGGAGAATGCCGCTCTCCGTAACATTGCTTTCTTTACTTTAACAACAAAGCTTTTAGAGCCAGCAGCGCCGATTGGAGAAAATGTGAGATCAGAAGTGGAGGCGGATTTAGCCGCGATTGAAAACCACGAGGGGATTGGTTTTTCCGCCGTGATGAATTTTGGCCAGGACTTATCCAACGTTCCCGCTCCGCCCCAGGCCTCATCCGAAGGCCTAGACCTTCTTAAAGAAGATTTTTCCCAGTATATCCCGCGGGGCCATTACACCAGATCAGAAGACCTGAAAAAGTATTTTAAGACGATGATGTGGTATGGCCGCTTAACCTTCCGCCTCAAAAGCGAAGACGAAACCAGATCAGCGATTTTAGCCAGCCTGGGTTTGGGCCAAAAAGACGCAAATTATACCAATTGGGAGAAGATTTACGAGCCGACTAATTTCTTTGTCGGCAAGTCTGATGACATTACTTTCTATCAGTATTTAGAGATTCTAGACCGCGTCTATGGTCAGGACATTGATATGGACGGCTTGCTCTCTGTTGATAATTTCAATATTTTCTTGGCTCAAGCCAAAGAGCTGGATCCGCCACAGCTTAATTCAATGCCGATCTTTGACGAATCCCTCCAGCCTGACCGCGAGGAGGAGATCAAGGGTTTTCGGTTTATGGGTCAGCGGTTCACAGTTGACGCTTCTGTTTTCCAAAGATTGATTTATCGAGAAGTTAAGGAAAACAGTCAAGGTCAAAGGAGAAATCTGCCTAAAGGACTGGACATCCCTGCCGCTTTGGGCAGTGAAGAGGCTTACACTATTCTGAAGGGCTATGGCGTGGATGATTACCAAAACTATCCGGAGAATATGCAGAAGATGCGCGATCACTTGGCTGGTCTTGATCTTGCGACCTGGACCCAGAACCTTTATTGGGGCTGGCTCTATTCCTTAAACCCCGCGCTTTCTGTTAAACCAGAGGGTTACCCGGCCTTTGCCCAAAACACCGCCTGGCTGCGCAAGAATTTAAATTCCTATTTAGGTTCCTGGACTGAACTCAAGCACGATACGATTCTTTACGCTAAGCAGGTTTACGCGGAAATGGGCGCTGGCGGCGCGGAAGAGGTAGATGACCGGGGTTATGTCGAGCCCGAACCCGAGCTCTATGCTAGATTAGCCGCGCTTGCCTCAATGATGAAAGAGGGACTGGAGTTGCGCGGAATCCTTTCCGAGACCCAAAATACCAATATCACCAAAATAGGAGAGATCGCGACGACACTCAAAGAAATTTCAGAGAAAGAGCTGGAAGGCAAGGCCTTGTCCGAAGAAGACTATAATTTCATCCGTTTCTATGGCGGCGAGTTAGAGCATATCTGGCTGGATGTAATGCGCGATGAAGGCGTGGAGTCGGCAAGTCAGACCAGTGAGCATCCGGCAGCTCTGGTTGCTGATGTGGCAACAGATCCTAATGGTTTTGCTCTCGAGGAAGCGATCGGCAACATCTTCTCAATTTATGTTATTTTTCCCCAAGAAGGGAAGCTTAAGATAGGCAAGGGCGGCGTCTTCTCCTATTATGAATTCACCCAACCCCTATCTGGCCGCTTGACTGATGAGCAGTGGTGGCAAATTATTGCTGGTCAGGGAGAAAGAGAAATGCCGGATCTGCCGGATTGGACCGATACATTCATAATGCCAGAAGCAAATTAGTCTTTGGTTTAAAACAGTCCGCTTGGCAAAGCAGTAGGAGCGGCGCGGCAAGACTGGGTTAAGTTTTAGAAGTCAAAAGTGGAGACCTGCAAGGCAAAAGACAAAAGTATTGATTTTTTTCTATTTTTGCTTTACTTTTAAGTCTTTACTTGTAGTTTTAACTTTTGACTTTTAATTTTTAGCTTTTTTTAATGCGCAGGATCATTATCGTCGTCATCGTTTTAATTTTGGTTAGCAGTGCCGTCTTTCTGCTTTATTCTCAAGAGATTAATGAAAAGCTGGTTTCTTTTTCCGAAAGAGGCAGGAGACTGCCTTTGTCTGGAGAGTCTGATGAGGTTGACCCTGATTCTTTTAATCGGCAGCAATATATGGAGAATCAAAATAAAATAGTCCATTTGGTCGCGGTTGGTGATATTATGCTCTCCCGCAATGTCGGCCAGAAAATGGTGAAATACAGTGATTATCAATATCCGTATCGAGAGACTTACGATTTGTTGCAAAAAGCGGATATTACTTTCGGCAATCTGGAAACGCCTTTAATTGCGGGCTCTCCTGTCCATAGCCCGAGTATGGTTTTCCGGGCTGATCCTGGGTGCGCGCCTGGGCTTGCTTGGGCTGGTTTTGATGTTTTGTCGCTCGCTAATAATCACATTATGAATAAGGGACAGACAGGTTTAGATGAGACTCTGGAGCTGCTTTCAGAGGAAGGAATTTTGGGAGTGGGCGCAGGAATGAATTTTCAAGAAGCGCATCAGGCCAAGATCGTTGAGAAGAAGGGGATTAAGATCGCTTTTTTAGCTTATACTTACCCAGGCAATCCAGAAGCAAGCCAGGATAGGGGCGGGGCAGCGATTATGGAGAAAGATCAGCTTAAGAAAGACTTAGGCTACGCCAAAGAGAAGGCGGATCTCACGATCGTTTCTATGCACGCGGGAACCGAATACAAGCGGCGTCCGAATCAGGGCCAGATTGATTTTGCCCGTGCTGCCATTGATTTAGGCGCAGATCTTGTGATCGGCCATCATCCCCACTGGTTTCAGACGGTTGAGCAGTACAAGGGTAAATATATTATTTATTCTTTAGGCAATTTTGTTTTTGATCAGATGTGGAGTGAGGAAACGCGGGAAGGGATGATCGCGAGTATTTATTTAGATAAAGAAGGGGTCCAGGGTTTGGAGTTTTTTCCGATCAAAATTTATGATTACAGCCAACCCCGTTTTGTCGGAGGCGCAGAAGAAGAAAGATTACTCTCCTTTCTTGATCTTGAATTTCAGGATCTGCCCCTGTTTTTTGAGGGAGATGAGGCGCTAAAAGAAGGGACGAGAAAAGCAATCTATAGAGAGAAAGTTATCTCTTATGTTCCTGAAACCCAAAGGGTGGATTTTGATTATAACGGCAAGAAAGAAACATTAGTTTTACAAAACAACCAGCTTTCAATTTTTAAAGATCAAAAAGAGATATTTAAAACAGAAGCAAATTGGATTGTTAATGATTACGCGCTTGCTGACTTTGATGCTGACGGATTTACGGATTTAGCGCTTGCCCTTTGGAAAAAAGGGGATTACGCGGAGGGTTCGCCGCTTGAGACTGCGGAGAATAAAGAGCACTGGGGCAGTCATTTGTTTCTGTATAGCTTTAGAGAAGGAAAACTAAAGATCATTTGGGGTTCATCATTACTTCCCCGGCCGATTATTGAATTAGCCGCGGGAGATATTGACGGGGACCAGAATGTTGAATTAGTGGTTTTAGAGGGGGATTATAATAACCCATATAATTTAATCTCCAACAATATGAACGTGATGGATTGGGATAATTGGGGATTTGCGCAAAAGTGGGAAAAACCAGGAAATTATTATAATTTGCGAGTTTACAATCTGGGGAATTTGGGTTATTATATTTATGTCAATGCAGTGGATTAGCGGATTAGTGAGTTAACGAATTAAAGAATTGTTAAAATCCGTTAACCCGTTAATTTTTTAATCGAATAACCGAATCATCCGCCGAGGTAGCTCAGTGGTAGAGCAGTTGACTGAAAATCAACGTGTCGGCAGTTCGATTCTGCCCCTCGGCACACCTACGCTCCTCACTTTGTTCGGAGCTTCGGTGCGCAAGCAATAGTTATTTACCGTTTTTTTGTTTTGTTAAGAAAGGATAATTATTGGTTGAATCTTATCCAAGAGGATCTTCTTATTAATAAACACGCGGATATCGTATAGTGGCTATTATATCGCCTTGCCATGGCGAGGAGACGGGTTCGATTCCCGTTATCCGCTCTGCCAGATCAAAAAATTGCCCTAAAATTTGCCCCGACTTATTGTATCCTCGGGGCTCGGACGCTCACTCCGTTATCTCTCCGTTCGCATCCTCGCCCCTCGGGAGTGTATTGGTGTTTATGTAGTAAATATGGGGGTTAAAAGGGAAAGAAGAGAGAAAAGGGAAGGGAAAAAATGAGGAAAAATTGGTTGAGCGAAACCGCAGGTTTCGCAAAGTTTTGAAAGCTTTTAGAAAAAATGTTAAAATGAATTCAATAGTTTGCAAAATCGTCAATTTTTGATTATGCTGTAGTTAATAATACTTATGATTAAAACAAAACAACAATTAAAAAAATCATTGCAACAATTATCTACCCTTAGGAAGTCCGAGATTATAGTTTATATTGCAGGCGATAAAAATCCGCCTCAACGATTTGGGACATTGATTGCCTTAGATGTTTTGCCATTATTCTACCAGCATTTATCAAAAATAGGAAAACAAGAAAAAATTTCTCTATTTTTGTATAGTTGTGGCGGTCATCTTAATGCACCATGGCCAATAGTGAACTTACTTAGGGAATATTGTAAAGAATTAGAGGTTATTGTTCCGTTTAGGGCCTTAAGCGCTGCAACTTTAGTTTCGTTGGGAGCAGATAAAATTTTGATGACGCCACTGAGCCAACTTGGTCCAATAGATCCAATAGGCACCTTTCCGGTTGCAGAAGGCAAAAAAGAAGAAATCCACATTGAGGATGTCACAGGATTTATAGATTTTGCAAAGGAGAAAATTGGCATTAAAGAACAAGACGCACTCGCAGAAGTGATGAAAAAACTAAGCGAACAAATCAAACCATCTATTTTGGGATCGATAAATAGAACACATTCTTTAATTAGAAAGCTCGGAGAAAAAATGCTCAAGCTACATAAAAAAAAGATAGAGGAAAAGCAAATTCAAAAAATAGTTGAGAATTTAACTAAAAAATTATTTTCACATCAGCATTTGATTAACAGGGCAGAGGCTAAAAACACAATCGGTTTTGGTGAGATAATCCAATATGCTAAACCTAAAGAAGAAAAATTGATAAATGAAATTTTGGGACATTATCAAGGTAAGTTAGAGCTCAACAAAGAATTTAATCCAGCAATGATATTAAAAAGAGATGATATAGAAAAAGAATATACTTTAACAAGAGCGATCATTCATAGTGCGAAGCAGGAAAGCAATTTTGTTTCTAAATACAAAATAATAAAGGTCCCTTCTCCCAAGGGTAAGGTTGCAATAAATGTTTTCCCATTTTATAATGCATGGGAATAAATTGTTAAATTATGAATACCAACACTTTTATACAACAAGAAGGACAATCTTGTAGTAGCGATAGAAGCCAATCTAAGGAACAACTGGGATATTCATATAGTGAAAAACCCGAAGTGGAGATTAAGTATTTTAAAACCAAACCTCCTATGATAGAAAAAGAAGAAAGAGAAGAAGCTCCTACAATGACAAAAAGTCAAAAGAAAAGATATTATAAGGAATTAGGGTTATATAAATAAAGTCATAAGCCCTTATGTACCGAGAATTTGTTTTAGAACAACCTTTTTATCAGGGGGATATCTTATCAGATTTCCCTCTTTTAATTATCCCTACTGATTTTGACGGTTCTAAGGATAAGCTTTCCGTTGAAAAATCTACAATAATAATTTTAACTCAAACTTGCACTATTCAAAGAGAAGAAGAAGAGTTTATCACTATAGCCAAGGTTTTTACAATTGAAAGGATGAAAAAAGTGAAAGCTTTTAATAAGACACAGATTAATTCTTTGATGAAACAAAGAATGAAAAATTTCTTTTATTTTCCTCATGATGACGACTTTCCTGAATCTTGCGTAGACTTTAATCTTGTTGTCTACGCTCCAAAAGATTTGCTAGATAAAAGCAAGAGAATAAAATCGCTTTCAGATCTTGGGAGGCATTGGTTATCTTATAAAATCTCAGATTTTTTTGGAAGGCCGATTGATCGGCCAAACGAATGATATTTTTTGGGTCCCGAACTTGTCGTTCTAGAACGCCAACCCAACGACACCTTTTTCAACCAATTTTTCCTCATTTTTTCCCTTCCCTTTTCTCTCTTCTTTCCCTTTTAACCCCCATATTTACTACATAAACACCAATACACTCCCGAGGGGCGAGGATGCGAACGGAGAGATAACGGAGTGAGCGTCCGAGCCCCGAGGATACAATAAGTCGGGGCAAATTTTAGGGCAATTTTTTTCTTGATTTGTGAATTAAGTTTGGTAGAATAATAGTGAAAGTTTGAGGAGTTTTAATATCCGCTCTGCCAGATCAAAAAATCGCTCTTGTTTTTGGGCGGTTTTTGGTTGTGATTTCCCTGTCTAGGTCCAGATACCTATCTACCACCTTAAGTCTGTAAAGGAATAAATTCTTTTGTTGATATTTTACCTTTTCTCTTCCTGAATTGTTGGTAGTAGGCCTCTGGAGTTAAATAGTTTAAGGCCTGATGAGGCCTTACTGTATTGTAATGATTTTGCCATTCTTTTAATAACGGAGCCAGCAGTTTCACTGAGGAACGCATATTACCTTGTTGGTAGAATTCTTCTTTGTCCGTGCGGATTGATCTTTCTACATAGCTATTCTGTTTTGGTGACCTTGCCTCTGTAAAATAGTGGGTAATCTCAAGTTTTTGACAGGCTTGGTCAAAATACCTGAGAAACTCCAATCCATTATCTGTCTGAATTGCTTTGATTTTGAAAGGAAGCTGATTAAGGCAAAGCCCTAAGAACTTCTCACCCTGTTTAGAGGATATTCTGCTGGAAACGTGTAAGACCCTGACCTTGGTTAAAACATCAATCGCCGTGAACTGATAAATCCTTATTCCACCTACCCCTCGGAGGTGCTTTGTGTCCATCTGAACAAAGTCTCCAGGCTGCTTAATCACTAGGTCGCGGGGGTATCTTTTCTTGGGATTCAAGGCTGCTTTTCTTCTTTTTTGAGAAACCTTGGGTTTGATTAGATCCCGCCGTTTCAGAACTCTGCCTATACTTGAACAAGGGATTTTAATCTTCCTGTTGTTTTGCAGGTAGGCTTCAATTTTGTACTTAGACCAAGTAGGATTCTCTTTTCTGACTCTTACAATCTCTTGGACTACTTTAAATGGTGTGGTGGGTTGGCGCACTTTCTTTGGTTTGCTAGAGTGATCATTCAATCCTCTAGGCCCTTCTCGAGAGAGTCTGCCAAGCCAACGGCGCACAGTCTGGCGACAGAGACCGAAATGTCTTGCCGTCAAACTAATATTCTGATTATGGTTATTGTGCCAGTCAATGATTTTTAAGCGCCTGTGCGCTTCTGGGCTTAAGCCCTCTACGCGAGAGGCCCACCTGGCAATGTGCGCGCTTCCCGGCAGAATGTAGCCATATGTAGTCATATGGCTACCAGCATAGCGTCCCTTCATCTTTTTGACTACCTAGGGTGGATGATAGCATATGGACCAGTACATTCCCTTGACATATAGTGGGACATATGATACAATATTGTGTTAAAGATGTCAAGTCTTTTTTTATTTTGGCTTAAACAAGCCAAGACTTTGATAGATTTAACCGTATTTTAGCTTAAATAGGCGCCTCCGGAGATCGGTTCCCGAGGATTACCTAGACTCGGCTAGAATAAGCGCTAATTAACTATAATAACCAGATGAAGTTCACTTTATGGACTTTGGTTATTTTACCGGTTTTTCTTGTTTTGACCGGCTTTGGTCCCTTGAATTTGGGTCAATCAAAACAGGACTTTAAATCATTAACCCATATTCCCTGGGAGGAGAAAGAGTATTTGTCCAAGGAAGAGATAGAGAATAAATTAGCAGAGTATAACCAGAAACACATGGCTTATACTTCGTCTCCCGCAAGGCGCGCTCGGGCAAAAGCTCGTCCTGGAACCTATATTGTTTCCGCGACTGCTTATTCCTCAACCGTGGATCAATGTGATGCCACGCCATTTATCACAGCGTCCGGACAGCATGTCCGCGATGGGATTATTGCTACTAACTTTTTGCCTTTTGGCACTAAAGTAAAAATCCCTGATGTTTATGGTGATAAAGTGTTTGAGGTGCAGGATCGAATGAACGCGCGCTATCAGACGCGTGTTGACGTCTGGATGCCGACCAGAGGCGAAGCGATCCAGTTTGGGTTGCGGCAGATAGAGATTGAAGTGTTGAATTTTTGACATTCGCCTCAAACTATGATACAATAGAGTTAAGTATAAAGAGCTTCCTCTAAATTTTTCTAGGGGAAGTTCTTTGCGTTTTTTAGAGAGGTGCAGATAAAATGGAGACTCCAATCAAAATCTACGCCATTTTCTTATTGGTGTTTTTGGGCATAACAATCCTTACCGCAAAAGGAGGAGAAGTTTTAGTCAAAGACTTTTCTTTTTTGTCTTCTCTTGATCAGAGAATTAAAGCTAGCGTCAGGGAACGTTATCAGTATCTGGAAACAGTGCTTGCCCCTTCGCATTATAATGCCCTGACTCATATTGAGGTTGAGAATAGGTTCTACTTTGATAAAGCAGCAGTTGATGCTTTGATTAATAAAAGGTTTTATGCCAAAGAGCTGTATCTTGAGCCCGGGATTTATTACATCGTGGTTACGGGCTATTCTTCAACCGTGGCCCAGTGCGGGCCTAATCCTTTTGTTACCGCTTCAGGGCAAAGGGTGCGGGACGGGATTATTGCTACTAATTTTTTGCCTTTTGGCGCTAAAGTTAAAATACCAGAAATTTTTGGCGACAAGGTTTTTGAAGTTCAAGATCGGATGGCGCAGAGATACTGGGGTCGGATTGATGTCTGGTTCCCCAACTATTCCCAAGCGAGCCGTTTTTCCGCGCGTCGGCTCAAGGTGGAGATTCTTTAACTTTGGATTGTATTTATTTCAGCAGGGGGCGTGCGATCGCGCGCCTTTTTTTGATTGACCGTGAAAAGAATAAATGATAAATTAGAGATGTTAAGCGGCCACGTGGCGGAGGAGTTACGCAACGGTCTGCAAAACCGTGTACACCGGTGCAAATCCGGTCGTGGCCTCTAAAAATTTTTGCCCGGGTGGTGGAACCGCTAGACACGAAGGACTTAAAATCCTTTGGACCTAAAAAGTCCGTGCGGGTTGGAATCCCGCCCCGGGCACAACAAAAATTAATCAGCGATTTATGAGTATAAAAGTGTTTTTTAGACCAAGCAAGAAAAAAATACTTTTATTTATTGCAATACTCTTGGTTGTATGGTTTGTTTCCCGAATTCCAGGAGATAATATATTCAGCATCATTTTTTTTGTTTCCCCTTCCCTTCCAGCTGTGTTCCTTCTGGATTTATTTTATCATTCTCCTGTGCATACCCTGGTTATGAATATAGTATTTCTGGTATGGATTGCTTTGTTTTATTACATTGTGGTTTGCCTAATAAGTTTTATCTATCACAAAATAAGAAGGTAAAACAGGGCAGACCCTCATTCTGCTTAGCGATTAAATTGTTATGATGAAAAAACTTTTTCAAATTTTACTACTATTTTGCTTTTTGTTATTCGCGAGAAACAAAGCATTTGCTGATAGCCCACGAATGCCCAATTCCTACCAGGATATTGTAGGGAATGATCAATATGTCTTTGTTATGTTGGTAGAAAATTCAGAGTCTTTAATCAGTTCTTCCGGAGAGCAGTACCCTTCTTCTGGGCTATATAGGAATGATGGATCGAATAATCCTCTTTGGACGGTTGATTGGTTTGCTTTTACTGTGTATGTATCATCAGACGGTCAGCATATTGCACGAATGGGTCCTTGGCCATCATTAAAGGGTAAAAGAGAGCCTGATGTGCAAGAATTAGCTGTGGCATTTTATGAGAATGGGGAATTGCTCAAACGATATATTATTTCTGACTTGATCAGCAAGCCAAAGAGTCTTCCTAGCAGCGTTTCCCATTTCGAATGGAAAAAGGACGTTTCATTTGATGATACCCTTGAGAGGTTAACAATCATTACAACTGAAGAGAATAAATACGTGTTTGATATTAAGTCTGGCGAAATGGTCATGGAAGCAATGTCTACTACAGATTCTACTACAGAAAACATCGGAGAAAGTACCGTTCGTTTTTTAATACCTTTATTGGTGTTAGGCGGTATCGGTCTTGCAATTATCGTTGTAGTGTTGTTGTGGAGAAAGAGCGTGAGGAAAGTTCTCTGACATTAATTCAACTAACTTTTTAGAATAAATGCTGACTGCCAATTATCAACCTAAAAAAAGCCTTGGTCAGTATTTTTTGTTTGATGAAAAGGTGCTGAATAAGATTGTGGATGCGACAGAAGTCTCACGCCGCGATGTTGTGCTAGAGATTGGGCCAGGTACAGGGAGTCTGACCCAAAAACTGCTTATACGGGCGCGCAAAGTGATTGCGGTTGAGATCGATCAGAATTTGGTTCAAAAACTTAAATCAAGGTTTAGAGATTATCGCAATTTGGAGGTTATTAAACAGGATATTATTGAATTTGCGGATCACGAATTAGAATCTAAGGATTACAAGAAGGATTATAAATTGGTAGGGAATATTCCTTATTACATTTCCGGTAAAATTTTGCGGAAATTTACTTCCCAAATTAAAAACAGACCTGCTTTAATCGTTCTGTTGGTACAAAAAGAGGTAGGGGAGCGCGTTTGCGCAAGGCCCGGCAAGATGAGTATATTAAGCGTGGCTGTTCAGGTTTTTGGCCAGCCGGAAATAATTAAGTATGTTCCTCGCGAGAAATTTGAACCTCCGCCAGAAGTGGATTCGGCTATCTTGAAGATTACGATGTTTGAGCGTTCGCTTCTAGCGCAAAAATTAGGCTGGTTTGGCCGCAGGGGCCGGCCAGTTATCTCTCCAGAAGAGATGGACAAGCAGGAAGAAGAATTTTTCCGTCTGGTTAAGACCGGTTTTTCCGCGCGCAGGAAACAGCTGCATAATAACCTGCAAAGTGGCTATCATTTTGCGCAGGAAGAAGTAGCTACTTGGCTTTCTCATGCTGAGATAAAGCCCAGGGTCCGAGCGCAGGAATTAAGGGTTTATGATTGGATCAAATTATTAGAGATGAAACCGAATTTTTAATTTTTGGCTTAACAAAAATTTATTAATAAGTTAAACTTAAGATAAAGAAAAGGTAAACTTATAATCATGGAAAATATCATTACCCTTAAAAGTCTAAGAGAAAACATGCAGGATTATGCCCGTAAAGTAAAGCGAGGTGCCTCTTTTATTGTTTTGAAAAGATCTAAACCCCTTTTTAAGATTAGTCCCATTGAAGGGGGCCTTTGGGAAGAAGTGATCGATTTCACCAAGATTCAAAAAGGAGGCGTGGACATCAAAGCATTACTAAACCGTCTTTGAGTTTTATAGAATATGGATAAAATAAAAAAGGCTTTAAACAAATTGAGTCCGAAAGAAAAAAAAATTCAAAGCCATTCTTATCAAGATAGATACTGATGATTTCTGGGGCTTGGATTTAAAGAAACTGAAGGGCAGGGATGATATTTTCCGTATCCGTAAGGGAGAGATAAGGATTATTTTCCGCAAAACAGGAAATTCTATTAGGATTCTAAGTTTAGAGCACAGAGGAAGCAAGACACATAGAGGACACTAGAGATAATTTTTGACCATATAACTATATTTACCCATCCGGTATCCCAATTTCCGATAGTACGCCCTGACTCCGATGCCGGAGATCACGATTATTTTTTGATAACCATTTTGGCGGGCAATGCTTTCCGCTTTTTTGATCAATTTTTTGCCTAAACCCTTGTGCTGAATTTTTTGCTCTGTTTTTTTCAAAATAGAGGCAACCCGGCCATAGGTGTGGACTTCGCGGATGATCGCTGCTTTTTCAAAATAGGATCCAGGAGAAGGGAAGCGGAGACGGAGATGAGCATAAAGCTTGGTCTTTTTTTTGTTTTCATAGCTTAAATAATATTCTGTGCCGTCTGAAGCATGGTAGGTTTGAAGATAATAATAGGGTTTTTGGCGCGGGGCATCTTTTACTTCGCGACAGCGGATGCAATGACAGATAACCCCTTCTTGATGAAGGACCTGGCGTAGGTTAGTGATTTTATTGCCGGCAATAATATAATAGCCGGGGATATCGCGGATCAATCTAATAATCCGGACATAATACGGGGTCATTTTTTTTATTCTAACCAGAAGCTCTTTTAATATTTTTTGGGAGTAGGGCTTGTATTTGCCTTTCTGCCAGATTTTGTAAAGAGGGGCATTTTTTAAGATCACCAGAGGGTAGATTTTAATTTGATCAGGCTGGAAATTTTGATCAGAAAACACGAGCCTAAAACTTGCTAGATCTTTCTTCGGAGTGGAGCCGGGCAGGTTAGGCATTAAGTGATAAACCACTTTAAAGCCCCAGTCTTTTAAAAGTTGAGTCGCTTTTATTGTATCGTTTATACTGTGGCCGCGTTTTGAGATTCGCAGAATATTGTTAAAAACACTTTGCACCCCGATTTCCAGTCGGGTTATTCCAAGTTCGCGCCACCATTTTAAATTATTAAGATTAACCTGATCAGGCCTTGCTTCAATTGAGAATCCGACACAGCGGGCCTTGGCTTTCTCATTCTGCTTCTGGACTGCTTTTAGGTTTCTGGCTTGAGAGTTATTTAAGGCCTCCAGACATTTTTTTACAAAATTTCCTTGATACTTCTTAGGGTAGCTCGGGAAAGAGCCGCCTAAGATGATCAGCTCAATTTTTTCTGTGTTGTGGCCAGTGAGATCTAAGCTTCTAAGCCGGGTTTTGACTTGAAGCGCGGGATCAAAATTGGTAAGATAAGCGCGCTGGGCTGCGGGTTCTCCGCGAAGGTAGCTTTTGGGCATCTGGGGTTCGCTTGGGCAATAAATACACCTGCCCGGGCACTTATAGGGCTTGGTCAGTACGGTCAGTGCCGCAATGCCCGAGAGCGTGCGCACCGGACGGGTTATGAGCACCTGTTCTAGATTTCTGTTTTTTTTGATTTTCTTTTTTTGAAGCAGCTGGCGGTAGGCGGCGAGCAGGGTTAAATTATTTGGACAGGATTTACGATATTGCTTGGCTAATTTCCTTTTCAAGGCGTTGAGCTCGGCTTTAGTCTTAATATTTTTTGAAATCGCTTTTTGAATAATTTTTTGATTCATGGATTTAAAACAAGCGCAAAAATTAATTAAGCAGACGGATCAATATTATCAAAGTTATGGTTCCTCTTTTTCAGGGTCTCGGGCCAGGCCCTGGCCTTTGCTTTTACTCCTCTCTCACTATATCAAAAAAGGGAACAAAGTTTTAGACTTGGGTTGCGGCAATGGCCGGCTCTATCCTTTAGTTAAACAAAGGGGCGGGCGCTATCTTGGTGTTGATTCAAGCCAGTCTATGCTCAAAGAAGCAAAGAAAATGTATGCTGGCGCGCGTTTTTGCAAGGCTGACGCTTTAAGTATTTCAGGCAGAGAGAAATTTGATCTTGTTTTCTTAATCGCGGTCTTGCACCATATTCCAAGCAAAGATTGCCGAGAAAAAGCAATCCGCAATGTCTATAATCTTCTGAAACCGGGCGGTTATGCCTTGATCACTAATTGGAATTTATTCCAGCGCAGTTTTTTAAAAGCAAGATGGGGACAGAATGTGAAGAAAATCGTAGGCCAGAGTAAATTAGACTGGAATGACATTATTGTAAAGCAAAAGAGATATTACCACGGATTTTCCAAAAGAGAAATAGCAAGACTTTTGAGAAAAACCGGCTTTCAGGTCGTAGAGAATTATTATGAGCTGGAAGGGGGGAAGGTCGGAAGGTGGGGGGGCAGGAATTTGGTGACAGTGGCCGGGAAATAGTTCAAAGTTTAGAGTGCAAAGTGCAAAGTTGAGTCTAAAGTAAAAAGCTTTTTGATTTTGCAATTTTAGTTTTAACTTTTAACTTTGCACTTTTAACTTTTAACTTTTTCATATGTCCGCAAAGATTTCTCTCAACAAATTATATAGTTTTTTTTTGACGAGGTATAAATCGCAACACTGGTGGCCTATTATCTTTGCCCATAAAAAGCGCGATAGACAGCTTGAGGTTATGCTCGGCGCGGTTTTAACTCAGAATACTGCCTGGCGGAATGTGGAAATGGCTTTAGCTAATTTAGAAAAGGCTGGGTTACTCTCTTGGGACAGATTAGCTAGGATACGTAGAGACAAGCTAGCGCGTCTGATTCGGCCGGCTCGTTACTTTAACCAAAAAGCAGGATATCTTAAGAATTTGGTTTTGGCTTTTGAGAAAAATCCAGACGCGTTCGGATTGTCTCTTCTTGGGTCGCGCGGTTTCCTTTTAAAGATCAAGGGGATTGGGCCAGAGACGGCTGACTCTATTCTGCTTTATGCTTTTTCTTATCCAATTTTTGTTGTTGACGCTTATACTTTAAGGGTATTTTCTCGGCTTGGTTTAGTGAGAAAAAACGCGCGGTATAAGCAAATTCAAGATTTTGTGCGCGAGAATCTATCCTGTCATAGGCGAAAGTGTGTTACAATGTACAATGAGCTGCATGCTTTGATTGTCAGGCACGCAGTCGAATATTGTCGTGTTAAGCCGGATTGTGAAGAGTGTGTTTTAAAGAAATATTGTCGTAAATCACAATAGATTATGAAATCAAATAAATTATGCTTTATTTCATTACTAGCCGAAAGAAGAAATTTGCAGAAGCTCGCAAAATCTTAGATGTTCCAATGCAGCAAATTGATTTAGACTTACCTGAAATTCAGGCTGTGGAAGTGGACGAGGTTGTAAGGGCCAAAGCGCGCGCCGCTTGGGAGCAGACTAAAAAGCCGTGTTTAGTTGAGGATACAGGATTATATCTTAAAGCCTTAAATGGTTTTCCGGGCGCGCTTGGCAAGTGGATAGAAAAAACTATGGGCTGGGATGGTTTTTTAGATATATTGAAATTAGTCAAAAATAGGGAAGCTTACGCGAAATGTACGGTTTGTTTTTATGACGGTAAAAAATACCATTTATTCTCTGGCAAAGTGGAAGGTAAAATCAGCCGGAGTTTGATGGGGGATGCTGGTTTTGGCTGGGATGTGATTTTTATTCCAAAGGGTTCCAGCCGCACTTTTTCTGAAATGACCATGGAAGAAAAAAATAAGATTTCGCATCGCGGCAAGGCATTTCGTAAACTTAGGCGACAATTTAAATAAACCCCGCAAAAATTTCGTTTTTCCAGGGGGCCCAGGATTAAAATAAAAATAAATGCAAAAATGTACCCGCAAGAAATGGCCTTTTGTGATCTTGGTTATTTTAGCTTTTTTTACCCATGCTTTCTATTTAGCTTATCCTTCTGAACTTGTGTTTGACGAGATTTATTTTACCAGATTTGCCAGCGCCTATTCCACGGGCCGATACTATTTTGACATCCATCCTCCTTTGGGCAAGATCTTGATTGCTGGTTTCACAAAAACCATGGGGGCTCAATTGCCTGCCTATTCAGAGAAGGAATCTTTTAGAATTGGCGCTCCTTGGCCGACAAAGGATCTTTTTATTTTAAGGCTTTTACCTGCTCTTTTTGGCTTTTTATTGATTATTTTGATTTATAAGTTTATTCTCCTTCTAGGCTTGAGCCAAAAGTCTGCTTTACTTGCTGGTTTTTTGCTTCTTTTCGATAATGCGCTTTTGGTCCAGTCCAAATTTGTTTTACTGGACCTACTTTTAGTCTTTTTTGGTTTTTTAGGACTTTACTTATTCTTCTGGGCTAGAAAATATAATTATTCCGGGAAAAAGGGGTTATTATTTTTGTCTTTTTCTGCTCTTGCGTTCACATCTAGCTTTTCTATTAAATGGAGCGGACTATCTTTTTTGGGATTAGTTTTTATTATTGTCGCGGTTGAGTTTTTTAAGAAGTTTGATTGGAAAAGTTTAGCAAAAAAAGCATTAGTTTTTTTCTTAGTAGTCCCCATAGCCTATTTCTCTATCTTCGCTATTCATTTTGCTTTACTGCCTCTTTCTGGATCCGGTGATGTTTTTATGAGTGCAGCTTTTCAGAGAAGCCTTGAAGGGAGCCAGGTGTCAGAGAATATAGAACCTCTTTCTTTGGGAGCTAAATTTATTGAATTAAATAAAGCGCTTTATAAATTTCAACTTAGTGTCACAAGCGAACACAGCGGCGCGAGCAGATGGTACGAGCGGCCTTTTGGTAGGAGGCCGATTTGGTATTGGAGCAAGAATACAAATCAAAAAGTAGCTAATATTTATCTTTTTGCCAATCCAATAGTTTGGTGGCTAGCAGGACTAGGAATCTTGATCAGTATTGTTTTGCTCTTGCGTAAAAAGACGCGCGCCAAGAGCAGCCCCTTGCTCTCTATTTTTCTTCTCGCCTATTTTATGAATATCCTTCCTTATATTTTGATTGAAAGGTGTACCTTTCTTTACCATTATCTCCCGCCCCTTGTTTTCGGGGTTCTCGCAGTTTCTGTGCTAAGTGATCAGTGGCTTTCCTATATTCAAAAAAATAAAAAGAAGAAGAAACATTTTTTGTGGGCTTCATTTCGCGTTTACCGGACTTTTTACATTTCAATTCTTGTTCTAGCTATGGTGATCTTTTTAGTTTTGTTACCCTTGACCTATGGATTTAAAATAAGCAGGGAAACAAATGAATTCTATAGCGCTTTGGTCGAATTTTTTAGCTGAATCTTAAAAATTTGGGGATAAAGCAGGATTGACTTTACGATTTAGATATGCTATACTGCTAAGTAGCAATTAGGGGCTATTTGCAAAGTCAAAAGGACTTTCAAATAAGATTTTCTTTTCGAAGTTTGCGGGGATCAAAATTAGTTCCCGCGATCTTCTGTAGAAAGCCCACTCTCGGGTTCTGAGCCAAATTCACTGGAGCTTAAGCGCTTTCTAAAAATAAAAACAAAAACAAGACTCTCGTTTCCAAAATTAGAAGCGAGAATCAAAAACAAAAACCATGGGGAATAGTTTTAATTTATCAGGTTACCCTGATTTTTTGAGGGACGCTGGCAGTTTGAAGACGGATAATCCTCAAGGCGAGGGAGGAGTTCAAGGAACCTTGCCCGAGAACTTGGAGCAGTGGTATCGCGGCGTAGAAGATCAAGGATATGTTCAGGAAGAGATTCCTCCGATTGAACCTCAAAAGGCCCCAAAAACAAGAATAAAATTTGCTTTAAAAAACAGCCTCCAGATACTTACGGTTGTGATTTTAATCATTACAGCCGGCATCTTAGGGGCTTTTGTTTTTTTAGACCGCAAGGTGAATTTGCAAGATACTCAAACCTCCTTGAACAGAATGAGCGATCTTTTAGCTTTGGAGAGTCAAGCAGTAGGGAGCGGACAGAAGACAGCCTCTAAAGAGGGCAATGGAGAAGTTTTTGTCCCTGAAATAAAAAACGCGCCAGAGACGCGTGTTTTTAATACATCCGCGAATACCAATGTCGCGGCGAACAGCTTGCCTTCAGAGATTGACGCGGATCAGGACGGCCTTTCTGATGAAGTAGAGGAAAGGCTGGGTACTAATCCCTTTCAAGCCGACACGGACGGCGATGGCTATCCAGACGGCACAGAGGTTCAAAACGGTTATGATCCTTTAAAGCCGGCGGCTAAATCCGCACCCGTAGCCTCTTCTGGCGCATCATGCGAGGCAGAAACCGGAGCTTCTTTGGGGGTTGCTTCTGCTTCTTCCTGTTCTTTGTCATCAGGAGCGGACAATGACAGCGCTTCTGAAGATTCCTATTCTCCTCCTTCTACCTTTTCTTCTAGCTCAAACAGCTTCAATACAAGCGACGCGGATTTTAGTAATCTAACAGTGGATGATTATAACAGCTTACAGCAATTTGGTTTATCTGAAAATGACATTAACCGAGCCGCTTCGGGCAGTGTTAGTGATATGGAGAAGATCGGAATGCAGGAGACAATTTTCGGCTCTGAATCGGTTCAGGATTCTATTGGCGGGACAATAGGCGCGATTCCAAAGGCTTCTTTACCGCAAATCCCTGATTCAGAATTAAATCTGTTTCAGTCTGACAGCATAGAAGACATTAAGCGCTATTTTAATGATGTAAATACTATTTTTGAAGGGAATTTTGTTGATTTCAAGAATCTAAGCGGAGAGGCAATCCGCAGTAAAGTAAACAGTGGTGATTACAGTGAACTTCAAGCAATGCATAATTCTTTAGAGAAAACCTATGAGGATTTGAAAGCATTACCCACACCCCAAGATGTTAAGGAGATTCACAAAGGTTTTGTGATAATGTTCCAAACCTACACTGATTTAGTGAGCGTGGAAGGGGTGAATAGTGATCCAGAAGACATGGCCTTGGTTTTCGCTAAAATGAAATCATTTGAAGATTTAGAGCCTATGATGGAACAGGCTTTTCAAGAATTGGCTGGTAAATATGATTTTAATTGATAGGTTGATCTAACTCATAGAGGCGCTGACTTGGTCTCTTAAAAGCCCCTAACTTAAAGAGGCCAAGTCTGTGCTTCTGTAGAGCAATACGGTTCTTTTCAAAAAGCGCGGAATAAAAAAAGCCCAAGAGAGCAAAGGTTAGGAAAAAATTGCTTTTGGGCTGTTACTTGATTTCATAGTCAGTGCTCTATGGTTTCGTATCTTTCGCACATCGAACCCCATAGAAGCCATATCCTAGGTCTATCTTATAGATTAAGTCCGACGGTGGGAAGTCGTTCCGATTTGCGACGCGCAGATTCCAGGAACGGCAGTAACAAGACCCGCCGCGCGATACACGAGATTCCCAAAGATTGGGGCCTGTTGGATTGCGTCGATGTGAATCCTCATAGTAATCACTACTATACCAATCTGAGCACCATTCATAAACATTCCCCGCTACATCATAGAGACCATAACCGTTAGGTTGGAAGCTGCCTACAGGTGTGAGGTAGTTCCGTATATTCACAGAGTAATCTCTCGAATCATCATGGTCGTAGTTAGCTTTACTGGGATCAATCTTATTACCCCAAGGGTAACGTTTCCCTACCAGGCCGCCGCGCGCTGCCTTTTCCCATTCAGCCTCTGTCGGCAATCGCTTACCATAAAAATCTGCATAAGCATCCGCGCCATACCAGCTGACACCACTGACGGGATAATTCTCGTATCCGGCAATCGGACTGTATGTGTTTTTTGCTTTCTGAATAAGGCAGTTTCGACCAATATCCAGAAATTCATTTCCAGCCGCGTCGCTGTTCTTTCCATATTTATTCAGGAATCTGGAATACTGGGCGTTAGTCACCTCATAGATATCCATATAGAAAGCATCAAGATAGACTGTGTGCACAGGCAGTTCATCAGGATCTCCTCCTGAGAATGCATCGCCCAATGCATTGCCCATCTCGAATTCACCCTGTGGGATTAACACCATTCCTTTCTGGCTACCGATATCTACCCCTTCTACCAATTCATCTTTTGGGTCCATGCCGCTCTGTTTCTGTATATCAACGTTGCTGGTATTGCCGCCCGGCGTGGTTGGGTTGTCACTGCCACAGCTGATTATTAAAAAAGCCAACAACATAGTCAAAACTACTATTATCCTTTTCATCCAGATCACTCCTTTTCATTGCTATCAACTAGATTTTGCCATTCTGGAAACTCTTTTTCACTCTACAAGATAAACATTCAAAAGTCAAGTAATGTCATTGCGAGGAGCGACCAGAGGGAGCGACGCGGCAATCTCCAAACAGCAAGAATGAACCATTTTACTGGACAGAGATTGTCGCCAATACCGGGTGACCACCCAAAGGGTGGCTTCGGTCATCTCTCGTCAAGCTCGGGTTTCCCTCGCAATCACAGAAAATAAAAAGCCAAAATGCCTTTATCTAATTTGTCAAAAAAGAATATTTTCTACCGCTTCCGGAAATTCATTTCCGCTATTTTGAAGGTTCTTTAAAACTATCAATCCTTACATTTTGAAAAGTGAGGAATAAAAAAAGCCCAAGAGAGCAAAGGTTAGGAAAAAATTGCTTTTGGGCTATTGGGCTACTTAATTTCATAATCAGCCAGGAGATAGAGGCGGGTTTTCCCGTCATCATATTCAGACTTGACAAATCCCACTCCATTTCCGAGCCAGACGCAAAAGTCGTGTCTTTTGAGCTTAATACATCTAAATGTACCCGCGGGTACAGTGATTTTTTCTGTGCCCATAAATTGGAAGTCATGATAAATTGGGTGACCATCATCCGGTCCGCTGGGAATGGACGCAGCTCGAATCAGGACGCCATTCCTATACCCATAATATCTTGGTGCGTAACTGTTGTGATCTTCCCGATCCGACTTTTTGACCACAACATAGTAATCCTGACCTCCAAAGTTTAGGATTCGGGTAATATTTTCGATGAAGGTTTCCCAAAGCCCACCGTCAACAAAGTGTTGTGTTTTCTTCCAATTACCTACACCAAGAGGAAAATAGATTTGCCAGTCAACATCCTCCATACATGTAGGTTCGTCGCTTGCTTCACTTTCGAGTTTGGGATCTGGATCTGTATGCTCCTGTCCACTTTGTTCTGTTGCATCTGTTGCTGAAGCGGGATCGTCCAACCAAACTGCTTGGTCAATTTTCTCCTGCACTGGAATTTTAACATCATCATAAACTAGATATAATTTCCCTTGTTGATAATCTGGATTATAGGAGGTGAACAGGCCAACAGACGCGTTTTGCCCTGGTTCCAGGATAAGTTTCGGAGGGGCGCCGCCGCGCAGACTGGGCAGGTGGTAGGCTATCTGCCCGAAAGAAAATTTGTCAACCGTCGGATCAAGCATGACCATATCATTGTCGTGATGCACAAATGATCCCTTAATGTCCTGGAACGCGAAATCTGACTCATAGATCGTGATTGTATCTGACCTTCTATTGATTATCAGGACATAGAAGCATATATCCACTACAGGTATACCCAGAAAGCTTTCGCCATGCACAGACTCAACCTTCTCGATTTTTATCTCTACGCCACTTGTACTACTGCTTGCTGTTTCTGCCGGGTTTTCCTCACCGCAGCCAATGATTGTTAAAAAAAGAACTAACAACATAGTCAAAAATATCCTTTTCATCCAGATCACTCCTTTTCATTATTATCATTAGATTCAACAGATTCAACCTATCTATAAACTCATTTTCACTCTACAAGATAAACATTCAAAAGTCAAGTAATGTCATTGCGAGGAGCGACCAGAGGGAGCGACGCGGCAATCTCCAAACAGCAAGAATGAACCATTTTACTGGACAGAGATTGTCGCCAATACCGGGTGACCACCCAAAGGGTGGCTTCGGTCATCTCTCGTCAAGCTCGGGTTTCCCTCGCAATCACAGAAAATAAAAAGCCAAAATGCCTTTATCTGATTTGTCAAAAAAGAATATTCTCTATCGCTTCCGGAAATTCATTTCCGTTCTTTTGTTAGTAGGTGTTTTTGCTCTTTCTATTGGTTTTCATCCCTTGCAGGTTAGCGCAGATAGTGATGACGCAATAAATAAGCGCATTGAAGAGGGCGGGTCTATAGGGACTTCTAGTTTATTTCAAGATTTAGTTGTGGGTCCGATTAGTTCGTTCGGCTCTATGCTTCAGAATTTCAAATACGGCGATGTGATTAACCTTATTCTAAAAAACACCCTAAACAAGATTATTGATCGTTTCTATGATAAGGTGATTAAAGAATTTGAGGATAAATATCGGGTTAAAGACACTCTAACCCAATGGTGGCTGCCTTATGTTAATGCTCGGTTTGATAAGTTTCACGGCTGGGTAGGCGAGCAAGTGGGAGGCGGGATGGAAGGGCCTCTCTTAGAGGTGTTTTTAGCTTTAGAGAATACAGTCTATAAAGGGGTGGTGGATACGGGCCATTATTTAGAAAACAGGCTTTTTAAGACATTAGAGCTTCTTTTAAAAGGAACCGGCGCGATTGTCGCCAAGGAAGTCGGTATGCAGGTGGGTACTTCTAATTATTTTAATTATGGATTCAGGTCTTTGGGCACGGATGCTTTAACCATGTTTTGGAAGGGAGAGGCAAAGGTCTTAGAGATGACGCAAGAGGCAGAAAGAGACGCTTCTCTTGATTACCTTACTTCTGATGCTTTAACCAGAGGCGATCAGGTGATGAACCAGCCAGAGGGCGGATTAAATCTGGCTAAAGAGCGTGAGATCAGGAAAAATTCAAAATATAATTTTAAGGAAATAGAAGATCAGATGAGCGAATGGGCGTATGAAAACGCTGGCGTTGGCAACGATCCAGCGCGTAAATGCGCGTATGCTTTTGAGGACGGATCTGTTTATAGAGTTACTGTGGGTTCAGATAAGCTTGATGGCGGAGATTTTGGATACAGCCATGTTCCTAATGTTCAAGGACCGGGGCAATGGGACATATTTCCCTATTCAGAAAAATCAAACTGGAATGTTTTGCGAATTTGGTCTTTATTTGATGATGGTTTAGCTGATCTTGTTTATGATGAAAGCGGAAAATTCCAAAAGATATTTTATTATGGCAGTACTGGTGCCCCCCAAGAGGTTCAAAGTTATGCTATCTATAATAAAGCAGGTTTAATCAAAATCTGGTCTTGTCGTCTTAGCGGCCCAGCGCATATTAAATACAAAGATGCTGGCTTGATTGAGAATATTAATTATTACGCGGACCCTAAAGCTACCCCGCGTTCAATCACGACATTCTCTTTTTCTTCCCGTTCTGGCTCGGTAACGGGCTGGACTGGCCTGATCGAGCGTCCTGGCCAGGCAGTGAAAAATTATTTACAGGAATTAATTAACAGTCGTTTTGAGCGGGCAAATGATGAGAGCTCTAGTTTAACCGGTTTGGGCAAGGTGATGTATGATTTGATGGACGGGTTCACGGACGCGATTCAATTTGAAACAATCATTGAAGAAAGAGAGGGCCACCCAATGTATGGCTGTCCGGTTGGTTTTGATACGAATATTGACGATCTCTGGCAGGAGATGCGGCCTTTTGGCGACAAAGAGAATCCTTCGAGTTTTGACTGTTTGATGCGGGCGGTTGGCCAGATTGGCTGGGACATCTTTCCGACTATTGCCAAATACATTGGCTGTTTAGCGGAAAAATTGCTTTGCTGGATTTTCAATATAGATTCCAAGAGCGCGGAATCGCAGACTGTTCAATATGATTATGAGACAGAGGTTAAGGAAGAAGGAGAGTGGGGCGAGAACCGCGCTGTCGCTCTTGATGAAGCGGGAGAGCCAATCAAAAAGAGAAATACTGGCCGCTTTACGACAGAGAGTTTTTTAAGGTTTGCTGCCCAATATTTGATTTATGTTAAGTTGATTAAGCCCCACATGCCGGATGTGAGCGGGCTCGCGGGTAGTTTTTGGGAGTGGGTTAAAAATCAAGATTGGTTCCCTGAGTGGGGTAAAAGTCTTGGTGATGCCTTAAGCACCATTCTTGAACTTGCTGATGATTTTCTTGAATCCTGGGCCTGGGGAAAGGTGATAGCCTTTGCTTTGAAATTGCTGGGATTTTGCGATGATCGGTGCGAGGACAGGGAAAGTACGCCTGTGCCCAAAAAGCCAAAGCTTAGTTGTGAAGAGATATGCCAGGAATATCCTGATTCGGTTGTTTATACGGGCAACCATTCTATTTGGCACGAAGATCCTAATAAATCCGGCACTTTTTTACGAGACGCGATTGGCGCGGACGGAAAGGAACTGGGCCTCGAGGAAAACAAGAATGGCGCTTTAATGGCCGGGACAGATAACTATTTAGGTATTGAGATGTGTAATTGTACAGAGGATACAGCGGCTTTAGGCTGGAAGTTTTCTCTCCAGTCTGATCAGAAGGATTTTGAAAATAGTTTGGATCCTGAATACAGAGTAACATCTGACCCTAAAAATGAGGTCCTATTAGAAAATAGTACAATGATGGATGGGAGTACTTCTTCCTGCCAGCGGAACAATCACTGTTTGATTCCCCGTGTTGTTTCCGCGGATTCGAAAAAGGGCTGGCGAAAATTCAAAATTGAGGTGGGCGAAAAGGCAAGAACCCGCGAGGTTATTTTTTCTTTGGTTACGCATCAGATGGCGAATTTACATGATGATCAGGGAATTTTTGAGAATATTTATTATCAAACCGTAAAAACAGACGATGAAGGAAGGGTTATTTTCAATACAAACACTAAACTTCCTGAAATAGACTTCAAAAAGCTTGATGATCAAGAAATCAGCTTCACTCTTCCAGTTAGAACAGAGACCCTTTTCGATATTATGGCTCCGCTATATGACAGCGATGATGAGAACAAAGGAGACCTGCCTCTTCAGAAAATTTACAGAACTGATTTAGATGAACCGCCAGTCCTTGTCTCTTATGGGCCTGATACTGACTTTTACCGGCCAGGCGCGGATTATACCTGGCAGTTATATTTGCGTAATAAAATCCAAGGCGCGGCTTGGGGCAATTTACCATCGCCGCAGGCAGAGGTTGATTCTGCCTCTCAAAGGGTTTTGCAGTCTAGTCCGAGTCCGAGTCCGACTCCTACTCCTGATACCCTCCCCAGCTGTACACTTTCTGCTAATCCTTCAAGACCAGAACCTGATCATATTGTGAATTTTTCAGCTAGAGTGACGGATGAAAACAATCATATCACTGATTGGATATTTGATTATGACGATGGCGCGTGGACAAGTGGCGAGGGCAGTCCCGGGGCCGAGGCATCCTTTAGCCATACTTACACTGTGCCGGGAGGCAGTTATACTCCTGCCTTAATACTCAATCTTGATACTGGTCCGGGTACGGTTGGTTGTATTACAGCAGTTGATGTTATTGGCCATGGCGCCGAATACGATAGCTTATATGGCAAATTAGAAGCAGTGCCCTACGGTACAGAGAGTCAGGAAATGATTGATCGCTGTGTTCAGGGGATTAGCGTGGAGGATGCTCCTTTTCCAGATGATTATCCTGACAGGATTATGTTTATGCATATGGGCAGGTATCAGCCTTCCGGCGCCGCTAATGCTATGATGCATGAAATCAGAGCTTATCAAGAAGAATGGCTAGAGAATTATAGGTATGAACATCCGCCAACAATGGCGCAGTATATGTTTAAGGCTAATTTAAAACTCAACGCGTTAGGACCGAATGTTGCTTTCCCGGGTATGCGCGATGAAATTTTTGAGGAGCTTGACACCGAATTTGGATATGGACCCACAGAAAATGTAATGAAGACCCAAGAATGGAAAGACTCTGTATATCAAGCATGGGAAGAAACCCTTACGGTTTATAGGATAACAGCAGGCGGCAGTCTGACCCCGATTACCAGGGACGAATTTGACTATATTCTTTCGATGATGACTGGCGATGTGGCTATGGGAGTGGTAACGGGCATTGGCCTTTTTCGCCCCAACATTGGTCAGGCCCTAGGGGCGATTCAGCTGCTTGGAAGGGGCTTAAAGTGGGTAATAAATAAGGTTGGAGGGGATTCTACGAGCAGGCTTAGTTCGGAAATAGGAAAGGCCGGCCCTAGACAGCAAGTTTTAGATTTTGATCACAGTCAAAACCTTAATATTAACACGCATCGGGGCAAGTTTAAGATTGAGCTTAAGAACGATGACGATGAATTCTGCAACGGTAAGGTTATTCCTTTTATGCTTTATTTGTATAAAAATAAAGAGAAACGCCCGATCAGCGCTCTTCCCTATAACTGGCTAATCGGCGAGCCGGAAGAGCCGACCCCAACTCCGACCCCATCCCCATCCCCAACTCCATCCCCATCCCCAACTCCGACCCCATCCCCAACCCCTCCAAGCAATCCACTTGAGTTTGTGAAGTGTGAGGTTTATAAGGACGAGTGCCATCCTGACCGTGCATTAGAAGGTATTTGCACAAATAATAATGGCATGATTGAGCCGGCAGAGACAGTTACTCTCAAGGTATATCTTAAAAATAAAACTGGAGGGTTTATAGAAAGCGAGGTGACTTTTACTTCTATGAATCTCCCTAGTGAAGTTTGCGTGGGCATTTCACCTGGTGATGGCTCTTGTCCTGGCTTTTTGAACCAAACTTATTATCTTGACGGCGGCGCGATTTTTGGTCATCGCTATCCATTTGCTGTTTCGAAATATTATAGCAAATCCTACTTGACTTTTCGTTTGCTCGGTGATATTGAAGGCAGCGGCGGCCAGCGCGCGATTGATGAGCAATTTATTGTAAATTTATATAGATCAGACAATGTCTGTGTATGGGGCCCTGATCCATCGCCAACACCGACGCCAACACCGACGCCAACCCCTCCTTCAGGGTACCCTGATTTAGTCGTGAAGCCTGGCGAGGAGTTTGGGTATAGGATGAAAAATGACAAAGATGGCAGTGGCGGAGTAACTGTTGGCGACGAAGTTGAGGTGTGGTTTAGGGTTACAAATCAAGGAACAGAGGATATGGACTCAGGAGATAAATGGGATATAAAACTGTATTCGCGTTATGGCAGTGGTAATTTTGATCATTTTAGGACATATACGGACCAGAGTCCGCTTGATGCTCCTAGCGGGAGCAGCTGGGATACTGTAGTAGTTTATTACTTCCCTATTTTCGAGATCAGAGAGTCAAAAGATGTTTGTTTTGCCTTAAAAATAGATTCTGGTGATGATGTTGACGAGGGTTCTAGTGGAGAGAGAAATAATGAACCTGGCTTTAGCTCGCCTTATTACTGCATTCCGGTAGGCAGTACTCCGACTCCGACTCCTCCGGAGGTGAAGAAGGATGCTAAGATGAAAGAGGTGAACCTTGATTCCGTAAAGGAGTCATCTCAAGGGGGTTCCTACACCTTTGATGCCGACTATACAATTGTCAATAATAGCCAGCCTCCGGATACGGCGATCGGCGGCGGAAGTGATGACTTTTACCGCAAGCCTACTTTAATGAAAGTGGATATTGGTAGAAAAGCCAGTGATTATAGTAAGACTGGGTGCTTCAAAGAGCTTGAGAAGCTTACTAATTATTCGAATAATAATAGAATAACGCGTTTGGATGAAAACGGCGATACCCAGTTTGTAAACTTTAATGATCAAGTTTATGGGCCTTGGGAAAGTGCTAGTTACCAAGTGAAGGCCGAGGTGTGGCACAAGTATGATGGAGATGATGATACCAGTAATAATATTTTATGTTCTGATCCGTTGAATATTTATATAGGACCGTTACCGGCAGCCAATCCAGACAGTGAGCAGTCTATTGCCGGCGTAGCTCAAGAATTAACTTTAAGACAAAGAATCAAGCGGGTGTGGGATTATGTTATAGACAAAGTCAAAAGATAAATATCAAAGCAGATTTACTTTTTTTCTTTTGCGATTTGATTTTAATTGACTTTGTGGATAAATTAAGCAACTCTTCTTGGCAGGGGTTGTTTTTTTATGGTATAGTAAATATGAGATTGTGATCCATTTCGGAGTGAAAATAAACAAGAATTAAAAAAAGGAAAAGAAATACCCCTTTTGCTTTTGGATTAGAAAAGCAGGGAGGGAAATTTTGGGTATTCAAGATAATTCTGTATGCAAGGAAAGTTATGTCGTCGTCGTTCCATTAGATTGCCAGCATATAATTATTCTCAAGCCGGATATTATTTTGTGACGATTTGCACCCAGAATTTTTGGTGTTGTTTGGGAGAAGTTATTGCTGGGGAGATGAAACTATCCGAAGCAGGGCATATGATTGATCAGAAATGGCAGGGATTAAAGAATAAATTTAAAAACATCAGGTTAGATCGATATCAGATTATGCCAAATCATTTCCATGGGATTATTGTCATTACCCGTACAAAAATCGTCCCAGACTAGGTGATATTATTGGTGCATTTAAATCGATAACAACCTATAGATATATCCAAAATGTCAAAAGTAAAAACTGGCCTCGGTTTCACAAGCGTTTCTGGCAGCGCAACTATTACGAACACATCATCAAAACCGAAGAGTCCCTAAACCAATTCCGTGAATATATTAAGAAGAACCCAGTACATTGGGAGAGTGACAGGAATAATCCTGATAATGTTAAGGTGAAATATTCCGCAAAAATTAAAACACAATGCGTAAAAATAAGTTAAAAATATTTGCTCTGCTCGCTTTTATCCTGATCGGCGTGTTTTGGGGTGTGGGAAGGGTCGCGAAGGTTCAGGCGGAGAATCTGGTGGAGTGCAAACGGAAAGCCTCTGTAGCAGCAACAGCATCATATTGGACAAAGGGTGATGTAAAGTGTGATTTAGATCAGAATCAGATTTGTGCCTACTATTCGGAATGGGGTAGCTTGGGATGGTATCCTAAAGAGATATGTAAAAAATTAGTTGAGGCCCGACATTGCTTAGGAGAAGACCCTGACTGTAATACAGATTTTGAAGGCGCTTTATTTGGAGGCGATGTAGAGAATGTTAAAATGAGAGAAGGGATTGAAACTGTGCCAGCTTATTATATGAGTGATAAGGATTATAAAATTGGCTGTCAGCAAGGGTTTTCGCCTGCTTCAACTGGCGATCATGAGAGGGCAATAGGTGTTGGTTTGGGGAGGAGGTCTGCTGAAATCTATCAATGCTTAGAGGAAACCGACCCCGGGGTTTATCAGGATGCTTGCGGCGATGGCAGAGGCGTACATAAAGAAGGGGATCAAATCATACCCACGGCTTGTGTAAGCTCTGATAAGCAATGCGTGCCTCAGACCAAAGACGGACAATATGTATTCTTCGCGATTGCTAATAGAACGCTAACGCGCGAACAGGAATGGGTTGATGTTGGTAATCCATCGAGAGTCGTTATAAAACCAGGAAGCAAGGCTTATTGTTATGATACTTATCAAGAGATAGATTCTGCTAATTGTTATTTAGAAGCAGATAAAGACTTAATAGATAAAGATTCTCCTGGCAGAAAGATTACCCCTAGCATAAACGCTGTTTATGGCGCAATAGTTGGTCAGAACGTTAAAGAATATTTTAGGCCGCATTATGAATGTGAAGAAGGGGGCAGTGCATTTTGGCAGATATTCAACAGCACAATCGGCGTAGCATTGACCACGATTTTTGGCCTTATTGCCTCGGTTATTATTTTTATTCTTGGCGCTGTGTTTTGGCTCGTTACCGCTTTTTTGGAATGGGTAATGGGGATTAGTAAGATAGAGGTAGGGATTATTGATATTGTTTGGGAGTTTTTGCGTGATTTTTCCAATATGTTCTTTATTATCATCCTGCTCTATATTGCTTTCTGTACGGTTTTGCGCATCCAGAGCCAGAATATTAAAAAAGCCCTGCCCTGGTTTATGTTTTCTGTCATCCTGATCAATTTTTCTCAAGTGATTTGTCAGATAGTGCTTGATTTTTCCCAGATTTTGATTGACGGCATTTATTACTTAATGCCCGGGAACTGGTGGGGGCGGGTAAATTTTGTTTTGCATGCCGGGGGCATGGATGAATGGATGAATGTCAGGACTGTTTTTGGCAGTAGAAAGTTAAATGATTTTGTCGGCGTAATCGGGGCGCAGGGTTTGAGTATTCTTTATATGGTGGCGTCCGTGATTGTTTTTGGCGCGACTGCTTTTCTTTTGGCAATCCGGATTGTGGTTTTGTGGATTATGACCGCGATTTCGCCGCTTATTTATGTCGCGATGGCTGTTGGCAACAAGGGCATTGTCAAAAAGTACTGGATCAGTTTCTTGCGCACAGCCTTTTTCGCGCCAGTAATGATTTTTTGTATTGTCATCTCCATTGTTATTTTAAGCTATGATTTGGATGATTATTTAAAGTCAGAAGTGGGTACAGTAGAACAGGTTTTAAGTGAAGAAGCAACTCAAGGAAATATTGTCACCGAAGCCGGCTCATTCCAGAATTTTATCCAACTGATTTTCGCCCTTGCTTTTATGTGTACTGGGCTTGTTGTCGCGCGCAAAGGCAGTGTGATCGGCGCTGACGGGGTAGTTAAAGGGGCGATGAAGCTTGGCAAGATGACTGCGCCCTGGATCACGGGTGTTAAACCGGCTGGCCATGGCGTGAAAGCGCTGGCTGGCTATGGCTGGCGTCAGGCCTTGAAGAGCCGGGCCGGGAAATATTTGAAGGTTGTCAGTCCCACGGTTTGGAAAAGAGCAACCAAGGCGCGCCGCGAGCGCGTGATGGAAGAAACTTTTGTCCCGCGCGCTGCCGAACTACAGCCAAGGCTCGCCGGCTGGCATGCTTTTTGGCACGGCGGCGGTCCTGCCTATGAGATGGAGAAGAAGAGAGCGGATAGTGCTAAAAGGAAATTAGCCAAAGATGAAGGCGATAGGTTGACTCAGACTGATGAGCCATCAGAGTCTTTTATTGGCGTAATGAAAGTAGCCTTAGATCAAGCTAAGGAGCGGGGTGATCTTGGTTCGATTCGTGCGCTAACCCCTCTTGTTGAAGGAGCGCTCCGCACGGCGGGAATAGCGCGCGGCGACTGGAATGATGTCTTAAAGAGTAAATTTCTTAAAGAATCGGGATATGGCATTCAAAGAGCGACAACCGGCGCTGATGTTAGGATGTTTAAACAGCTTTTCGGCGATGACCCAGAGGCAATTCAAGTTTTAAACAGTTTGGCCGAGTCTTCCAAATCCAAATACACCCACCTTGCTTACGCTACCTATTTTGATGAAGAACAAGGCAAGCTGATCTATGGTATTGATAGAAAGGCGACAAGGTCGGAGATGAAAAGTGAGTTAGAAAAGTTAAATAAAAGAAGATTGAAAGCAGGCGAACAGGAGATGGAATTTGATGATTTCTATGAAGAGATTATTGAAAACTTAGGACAGGTTGACTCAACTGTTCGAGAAAATAAGCGGCTTCAGCAATTAGGTATGGCCGATGAGGTAGCCAATATAATCAAATTCTATAATAATGACCGCTCTAAAACAATTCTGGGTGAATTGGCGAAGAAAAGCCCTAAGGATAAATGGACAGTTAATCCAGGCGCGTTTGCCGCGGAAATCGGTGGGGGCTACACAGACCCTGAGACTGGTGAGTGGCATAAATATTATGGCGAGACAGCTTCAACAGAAGCCTATGTTGAAAGTGCAACCATGGCCGACGCAACAAGAATCGACAGCTGGGCTCCTCCGCGCATGCGCAAGGCCATTCTTGGTAATGAAAAAATGGTGAATAAAGTTCTTGAAGGGATAGAAACAAAGAGAAGAAAGGAGAAAAAAGATGAACTTGAGCAAGCAAAGGCTGTAGGTAACAGAGAAGAAGTAGAGAGAATTGAAAATTATATTACGGAACAAAGAGTAGTTTGGAACGCATTGTATAGGAAGCTTAAGATAAAAGAGAAAACTGTTGTTGATGGAACCAAAAAGCAAACTGTTGTTGATGGAACCGAGGACGAGACAACAAGAACAGAGGAAGACGAAGCAGATGCTGCTGAAGATGCAGCTGCAGCTGCTGAAGAGGAAACAGAAGGAACTTAAAAATTTAAGACAAATATAATTTGATCCATGGATCAGGATTTAAATAATTTAAAAGTACAAGATTTAAGCCGGCAAGAGGTAGTGAACAAGATTCAAGCCAAGGTTAGTTTTATTATCCGCTTTGCTGACGATGATCAGGCTTGGCCTCTTTCTTTGGCTTTAAGGAGGATTCGCAAACAGAAGGATAAGGCCTTAACCCCCGAGCTTTTAGAGCGGCTAAAGCTGTGGTCAGTTTTAGTGGATTATGTTTGTTTTCCGGCGCAAACCGAAGAGAGGACAATCGAAATCTTCCGAGATCATATGAAGGAAGTGTTGAGTTTGGAGCGGGACACGGTTATGGGCGGTTTGGAAAGCAAGCTGTGGGCTGATCCTGCCGGCCCTCGCGAGGAGCTGGGCGTCAAGCTGATTGGGGCTTTGAAGGCAAACAGGCAAAAGCTTGGAGATTTGACCTTGGGCGAATGGATTGCCACTTTTATCCATAGTTACCCCAATGTTCCTAATCTGGCTGATTTTGAAGAACGGAATTTTTTGAACAAAAACAAACAAGCGCGCGCTCTTGACCCCAAAGGCAGAGAGATTCTAGCTAAGCTTTTAAAGGTTTATGATCTCTTGCGTCCTTTAGAGGCGGGCAATTATTATTTCCAAGCGCTGGCGCAAGGCAAAGACTTGTTCGTCGAAGAAGAAAAGCAGGTAAGACTGGGTCGGGCCTTAGGCAGGACAGCGCGGCTCCAAGACGGTAGAGCTGGAGTGCGGAGTTTTCAGGATATTCGGACCCAGGGCAAGAGTCCGCGCGTTCCTCCCAGGGCGCCGCGGGGAGTGGGACAAGGAAGCAGGCCCGTTCCGCTCGGGCAAGGCCAAGGCCAAGTCTCCCCAAGGGCGGCGACTACCCAAGGGATTAATCCGCCGCCAAGGGTTCCAGTTTTGCCCCCTGATTTTAAGATTAAGCCCCGGCTGGAAATCGAAAAACCAACCAAGCCTTCTTTTCAAAATCAAATATCTCCTAAATCCGAGCAGGTTCCGAGTCCTTCAAGCCAAGTTGAACCAGAAACCCCTCGGGAAGCGGGCGCTTTGACTGTTGGCGAGCTGGAGAGAGCGGCCCAGAGAGGCGATCCGGTCGAAGAAGAGAGGCTGCGGAAAATGATCCGTCAGGGTTTTAACAAGCTCTCGCCAGAAGCGCGCCAATATGTTAGCAACAGTCCCTTTTGGGCAGAGTAGTATTTATTTTAAAATTTCAAATGAGAAGAGAAAATTCAGGAAAAAATTTTGCTTATGGAATGGAACGGAAAAGAGCAGATGTTTCTAAAAGGCAGTTAGCAAAAAATGAAGCCAAAACACTGCTAGAATCAGATGAACCAACCGAGTCTATTGTTTATATTTTAAAACAGGAATTAGAACGGCTTGAAAAGAAAGGGCTTCTTGGCACAGACCAAGCTTTAACCCCTTTAGCAGAGGGAGCAATGCGTGCAGCGGCTTCCCGCGGGGATTGGAATAATGTTTTGAGAAGCGATCTTCTAAAAAGATACGACTATGGTACTCAAAAGGCAAGTACGGGCGCTGATGTTAGGATGTTTAAGAAACTTTTTGGCGATAGTTCAGAAGCAATTCAGGTTTTAAACAGTTTAGCTGAATCCTCTAAAGCCGAGTACACCCATTTGGCTTATGCCACTTATTATGATGGAGAAGAGAGTAGGTTAAAATACAGCATAGATAGAAAAGAATACTTAGATTCAATGGAAGAGCAAAGGGTGAAAATGAATAAAAAGAGAAGAAAAGCTGGACAAGAGGAGATTTCAAGGGATGATTTTTATAATCTAGTTATTGATAATTTAGGAGAAGTGGACGCGGAGATTAGACAGAAGAATGAGTTAAAGAAGGAAAATGTTGCTGAAGGAATAGCTGAAGTGATTAAGCTTTATAATAAAGATCGGGGTGATGCGATTATGGCTGAATTGGCAAAAAAGGATCCTAAAGCTAAATGGAAGGTTAACCCGGGCGTATTTGCCGCGGAAATTGGCGGCGGTTATTGGGAGTTGAATCCCGAAACAGGCAAAGAGGAATATGTTGCTAAATACTATGGCGAAACAGCATCATCTCGGGCTTATATTGAGAGCGCGACCACGGCGGACGCGGAAAGAATAGACAGTTGGGCTTCTCCGCGCATGCGCAGAGCTATTCTTGATAATAGGAAAATGGTGAATAACATCCTTGAAAGAATAGAAAACGAGAAAAGAGAGGAAGCTAAGAAAGCAAGGATTTCGGGAAATGCAGAAGAAGTAAGGAGACTTGAAGACTATGCTAACAAAAAGAGGGTAATTTGGAATCGTATATATGAAAAACTTGAGATATCACAAAGCAAGGACGGTAATGCTGGTACTGGTTTCATCGATAGAGAGGGAAAAGCTCAAGTTGTGGCTGAAGATGATGAGGCCGCAGTAGCCAAAGAAGAAACAGGGGGGACTTAAAAAATAATGGTATGACTAATTTTTCTAAGAAAATTCTTCCAATTGCCGCTTCTCAAGAAACAGCGTCAAAGTTAGCTCAGATTGCTGAACGTTTTTCATTATCCCGCGAACAGCGGAATCTTCAGGCGCGGATTTTGAGTAAGCTTTTGACCGCGGAAATCGGCCCGGAAGACTTGGCGCGCGTTTTAAGGATTAATCTTAATTTGAATGAGCAAAAAGCCAATACTCTTGCGCGCGCCATCCAGAAAGAGGTATTGGCGGGTTTAGATACCGGCGGCGGTTCTAAAAGGAGAAAGAAAATAAGAAAAAATAGGCAAAGACCGAAAAAGACAAGACCGGAGAAAAAGGGAAAATCAGAGCAGGCAAAGTTTAGCGCTCAAGAATTAAGAGCATGGTTTGATCGTCTTGTCAGGGATTTCAATTTGAATTTATCAGAGCTTCAGACCTCTCGTTTAGAGAGCGCGGCTTTGACCTATCTCAAAGATGTCCGTGATGAGATCGAAACCGAAAATGTTTTGTACCGCTCCCAGAACGAAGGAGGAGTTGGTTTGGCTGTTCCAGAGGCCGTAAAGATTACCCGCCGTCTAATAGAAGACTTCCCGGAAGAGGAGAAAAACGGGATCCGCAAGTCTTTCCATCCCAGAAGATCCGCAAGAGAAAGGGAAAAGCCGCCAGAGAAGCCCTTCCCGCCAGAAAGTCTCCGAGCAACTCAACCAATCGAGAGACCAAAAGCTATCGCGCCAGAGGGAGCCCGCCTAATCTCTGATGTGATTGGAGCGCCGCCTCGCCTTTCCCAGAGACCAAAACAGAAAAAGAGGGGCTTGTCTATTTCTGATTTAAGCCAGATTGCTCAACTAAAAGATTTGAGCATTGAGGCCTTTAAGAGAAAGCGGGCCGCGCAAGTCGTCAGCGAATTTCAGAATAAAATTAACGCCCTGGTGGGCAAAGATGAAGCGAAAAGAATGCAGAGCATTGAGGCTTGGCGCCAGTGCGAACCTTATCAGCTATACATTATGATCGGCGAAGAAAGCATTGGCCAGGGCAAGACCGTAGCCGAAGTAGCCCGCGAGAGAGCAAGACAGAACAAGCCTTATTTAACCGAGGAGGAATTCAATGCGGTCGCGGATGTGAGCCGCGAGTTTCAATACTAATTTTGATACTAAAATTATGCAAGCAGTCGTACCCCAATTTATTGAAGTTGAAGACAGAATCATTGGCCCTTTAACCTTAAAACAGTTTCTTTATTTTTTAGCAGCCGGCGGCATAGAGCTTGTCTATTGGTTTTTCTTTGATTTTTCTTTATTTATTTTAATCAGTATTCCGACCGTAGCGATCGCCTTCGCCTTCGCCTTCTTTAAGATTAACGATCGGCCTTTTATCTATTTTGTTTTAGCGGTCATTGGGTTTTATCTAAAACCAGTGGTCAGGGTTTGGCATCGCCGCGGCAGTAAATTAACGGCGCGGGATATTATTGCTGTTTCTTTCCTTGAAGAAACTGAAGGTGTGGGGCACAAGGATTTGCTTAAAGCGCATATGAAGCGGGGACGGCTAGCCCACATCGAGAAAGCGCTTGAAACAGCGTAGAGTTTAGTTTAAAATTCAAAATGCAAAGTTAAAAGTTGCAATTAGAAGTTTAAAGTTATGGAAAATAAGGAGTTGAAAGGACAGCTAGTTAGGTTCCTATATCTATCGCTACTTTAATAAATTTGATAAAGAAAAGAAAACTTTAAATTTTGGATTCAATTTTGAACTTTGAACTTTGAACTTTTAACTATATACCTATGCCCCCCAAACAAAAACCTAAAAATAAAACTAATCCCAAGGAGAATAAGAAGTCCAAAGGCCGTTTTTTCAGTCTCCATTCCAAAAAGCTGACCGCGGGCAAGCCCAAGAAAACCACCCAGCAATTTTTGGATATTGTTGGGATCAGGGATAATACAGTGGTGCTTCGCGACGGCACTCTGCGCGCGATTATCATGGTTTCCAGTATGAATTTTTCTTTGAAGGGCCAAGAAGAGCAGAACTCCATTATCTATAGTTATCAAAGTCTTTTGAATGCTCTGAATTTTCCTATCCAGTTTGTGATTCAGTCTCGAGAATTGAATATTGAGTCCTATCTTAAAAATTTGGAAGAGCTAGAAGCAAAGCAAACGAATGAGCTTTTAAGGATTCAGACCATAGAATACCGCGAGTACGTGAGCGAACTTGTTGAGTGGGGCCAGATTATGCGCAAACGTTTTTACATAGTCGTATCCTATGCTTTGGTGGAAGCCAAGGAAGAAAGTATGCTGTCCAAATTCAGAGCGATTGTGCGGCCGGCGGAGATTGTGCGGCAAAAGGAAAAAGACTTCTTAAGATACAAAAGTCTTTTGGATCAGAGAGTGGCGCGTATGGACGGTCTCCTAAATTCAATCGGCTTAAAGAGCGTACGTTTGAATACACAGGAATTAATTGAGCTGTTCTATAACGTCTACAATCCGTTTGTTTCTAGAACTCAGCCCTTAGCTGATGTTAAGAAACTTAATATTGTCTAGCCCTAAATCAGAAATAAATCAATGCCTAATCCAAAAAACAACAAAGCCAAAAAAGAGTCAAGGGGTAAGCCCATTTTAGAAATTGTTGGTCCTGGCGCGTCCTCCAGGCTGGGTTTAACCCAAGAAGAGAAGGTAAGAGTTCTTGAGGCGCAGAAAGATTATTTAGAAGGCATCGCCACAATCAGAGACTTAATCGCGCCAGCGGCGATGAAGATTGACTCCCGTTATGTGCAGATTGGAGACTATTTTGCGCGCACTCTTTTTATCTTCACTTATCCGCGTTATCTGCATACCGATTGGTTCTCGCCCGTGATTAATATGGACGCGGTTTTTGATGTAGCGATGTTTGTTTATCCTCAAAGTTCAGCTTCAGTTTTAAAGCGCCTGACTAAAAGCGCGGCCCAAATTTCTTCCTCTATTTCAATGGAGCGGGAAAAAGGCAAGGTCAGAAGCCCGATGCTTGAGACCGCGCATAGGGATGTTGAGTCATTACGAGATGCCTTGCAGCAGGGTACAGAGCGATTATTTAAATTCGCTCTCTATATAACCATTTATGGGACTTCCTTAAAACATCTCGACAAAAATACAAAAAGGGTGGAAGTCTTGCTGGGCACTCGCTTGATCTATGCTAAGCATGCTATTTTCCAAAGCGAGCAGGGATTTAACTCTACTCTGCCGCTTGCCAATGACGAGCTTTTTATTGTTAACAATTTGAATACTTCGCCTTTGTCCACCAGCTTCCCTTTTGTTTCTTATGAGCTTTCTTCTAATGAAGGAATTCTTTACGGTGTTAATCGCCATAATAACAGCTTGATTCTTTTTGACCGTTTTTCTTTGGAAAATGCTAATAGCGTGGTTTTTGGCAAATCAGGCGCGGGTAAGAGCTATGCGATTAAGCTTGAAATTTTGCGGAGCTTAATGTTGGGAACCGATGTTTTGGTGATTGATCCGGAGAATGAGTATAAGCACCTGGCCAGCGCGGTAGGGGGGGCCTTTTTGCAGATTTCTCTGTCCTCACCCCATCGGATTAATCCTTTTGATTTGACCTTGGTCTCGCGCGCATCCAAGCCCGAGGACATTTTAAGAGAGGCAGTGATAAGTCTAAAGGGGCTTTTGAGATTAATTTTAAGCGGAGTTAGTCCAGAGGAAGACGCACTTTTAGATGAAGCGGTGATGCAGACCTATGCTTCCAAAGGGATTACCCCTGAAACTTCCTGGGAGGGCCGGGCAATGCCCACGATGGATGACTTTGAACGGATCCTGCAGAGTATGGAAGGGACCGACAGTATGGTCCAGATTTTAAGCAAGTTTACCAAAGGAACCTTTGCCGGCATCTTTAATCAGCCGACTAATCTTACTATGGATAGGCAGTTCGTGGTTTTCAGTATTCGTGATTTGGAGGATGAGCTCCGGCCGATCGGGATGTATGTGGTTTTAAATTACATTTGGAATATCGTTCGCGCGGAATTAAAGAGAAGGGTTTTGGTGGTGGACGAGGCCTGGTGGATGATGGAGCACGAGGACTCGGCCCAGTTCCTGTTTTCAATCGCGAAAAGGGCGCGCAAGTATTATTTAGGATTGACTACGATCAGCCAGGATGTTAATGACTTCTTGGCTTCTCGCCACGGCCAGGCGATCGTGACCAACTCTTCAATTCAGCTCCTTCTGCGCCAGTCTCCGGCCTCGATTGATCTAGTCGCTTCCGTTTTTCACCTCACCCAGGAGGAAAAGTATCTGCTTTTGGCTTCGGACGTGGGAGAGGGAATTTTCTTCGCCGGCAATAAGCACGTGGCGATCAAGATTGTCGCTTCTTATTCTGAAGACCAGATCATTACCTCTGATCCCAAGCAGCTGATTGAGATCGCGAAAGCGAAAGAGGAGTTTGCGAGAGTGAACAATCAAGAAAACGAGGCAGCGGAAGAGAGAGACGATTCAGAGCAAGGGGCAAGTAACACTATTTGATTAAAAGTAAAACCGTTGCCAAGGTAGGGTAGAAGTGGACTAATTCTACACTTACCTTGCCGGTGGTTAATAAAATTATGTTTTACAGCAATAAAAAAACAATCGTGATTTCCCTGATCCTTTGTTTGGGTCTAATCGTGATGACGGGCTTGGGCTGTAAGAGAAGCGGAGAAAAGGAAGATCTAGAGATCCTCGAACCTGAACTTGAAACTCCCTCTCTTGAAGCTCCGGTCCCGGGAACGCCTTCCCTGCCTACATCCGAGGTTCCAGGTTCAGAGAAAACAAGCATCACCGAAAGAAAACTAAAGTCTTTGGCCGAGGATTTTGCCGCGGTTTGGGGCACTTATTCTTCGGAAAGCAATTGTCAGAATATTAGGGAGCTTCTGGATTATATGACCGCGGATTTTCGCGAGAATATGGAGGACTATCTTGAATATGAATGCACGGGAGAGATAGGAGGCGCTGACTTCACATGGGAGACAGAAGTTTTAGATAGTGTAATTTTAAATAACGACGTTACAGAGGCTGATATCCTGGTGGTGACCAGGCGCTGGAGAGATGGTGACTATGTGATAAGTTCTTATTCTAATCTAATTCTGGATTTGAGAGTGGAAACAAACGCTCAAGGCGAGGATGAATGGAAGATTGATTATGCCTATTGGGCAGAGTGACTGATAATTTAAAGTTCAAAGTTCAAAGTGACACTTCAAGTGTCATCCTGAAGGCGCTTTAGCGCCGAAGGATCCCGTGAATATTCCTTGGGGCTCTTCATTATTCGTTTCAGGACAGAAGATTGAATTTTGACTTTCGAAATATGGCCGCAAAACAAAGCAAAAAAGTAAAACCAGGAGATGAGGCTTCTTTCGATGTTAGACCTGGCCGTAAGAGTAAAAAGCCCGAGGAAGAGCTAGAGGCAATAGAGGGGGCGATAGAACTGACTCCATATGAAACCAAAACGGCAACTTTCAAGAAAGATAATATTAGAAGAAAAGGCAAAGCAAGACAGGAACAGGATTTTCAAGAACAATGGGAACAGCTGAAAGCGCAAAGGAGGATGATCCGGCCCCGAAGAACAGTCTCCAGAGGAGCAACAGAGTATGCTCGCCGTAAAAGAGAAAGAGAAGAAAGGACCAGGTTGAGAGAGAGAGGATACAAACCTTCTTTGGGACGGGAGATAGGGAAGGCGGGAGGAGAGAGACTTGGACAAACCGTTCCAGATGAAGAGGAAGAAAGGGAGGCGCCGCAAGAGCAAGAGGCGCAGAGAGAGCCGCAAAGAGAGGAAGAAAGGGAGACAAGAGAGGATCGTTTCCAAAAAGAGCTGCGTAAAAGAATGGGAGAGAGAGCAAAGGAGAAGGTCAAACAGAAGGTCAAACAGAAAGTGAAAGGACGGGCTAAACAGGAAGTAAAGAAAGTAGCGAAGAAAGCGGCCAAAGAAACAGCAAAGAAAGCAGCAAAAGCAGCAAGTAAGGCGCTTAAAAAGGCTGCCGCAGCAGCAATCAAAAAATTGGTTTCTCAAGTGATTGCTGGGATAGTTGCCCTTATTGGTGCGATCGGCTGGGTTGGCGTTCTCATTATTTTGGCTATCTTAGTGATTATTATGGTTTTGGCCTATATCTATAGTTTTTGTAATGATAGCGCTCTAAATCATATTTTATGCAAGGTTTTGGGGTTTGGCGATGAACTCGATCAAATTATTCCCGCTAAATAAAGGAAGAGTATTATGAAAAAAACTTTTTTTTTGATAGTTTGTTTAGCGCTTTTATTAGCCCCTGGAATTATTAGAGCAAGTGAGAATGATTGCCAGGGGACCTGGGTTAAGGTGCCAATCCCAATTGTTTTTGACCCAGAGATTAGAAGTCCAGGTGGTGGCGATGAAAAATTGAGCGTAATTACGCAAAATGGCCGCTGTATCCCCAACCCGGCGATTTTGATGTTTATGCTTTTTTACCTTGCTTTGGTTTTCATGGCTTTGGTCGCGATTTTTATGATCACGCTCGGCGGGTATAATTATCTTACTGCCTTTGGCAATGCCGAACGCGCCAAAGGGGGCAAGTCAATGATACTCGCCGCGATCGGCGGCTTGGTCGTAGGGCTTTTATCTTATGTGCTTTTGAATTTTATCAATCCGGATTTAACCAGTTTTGATTGGAGCACTAATAAGCTTAGTCAGGAAATAGGGAAATCAATGGAAAAGATCGCGGAAGAAGAGAAGAAAGAGGAAAATTTATGCCCTAATAAAGCAGGGCCTTGTTATAAGAAGCCGATAGACGAAACTTGTGAAGTCAGTGGTGAAATTGGTTATTGTCGGATGAATGTTAATGTCAAAATGTGTACATGTGATGCTGATGAATGCGCTGATAACTGCGCTGGTGGTGATCTTAAGTGCGTAGGCAAGAAGTGTAAGGATGAGGATGAGGATGCTCAGATTTCTGATGGTCAGTGCCTGCTTAGTTCTGGATCTGCAATCTGCATGGACATTGAAGGTGCCTGTGGGAATGATTGCGGCGAAACCGGTAGCGCGTACTGGCAAGGTGATCTTAATTGTTGGGGAGGTTATGACTGCGATGTTGACGGGGTTTCCGGTCTTTGTTTAGGAGGCGATAGTTACAGCGGAGCAGGGAAGGAGTTATGTTTGTCTTGGGAAGATGTATGTGAGCAGGGTGAGTGTGGTGATAGTTATTCAGGCGAGACCGCCCAGAAAGTGGAAGATGAGTGTCATACGAATTATACATGTGATAATGAAAATGGAGCTTGTTTTAATGGCAGCTGTTGGCCGGGCTCTCCGTATGGGCTTGAGCCTTGCAGTAATGCTTGTGATGCTTGCCTCTATGACAGGGCAGGGAGTGGCCAGAAATTCGGGATATGTAAAGAGATTTATTCTGATACCTTCCAATGCACATCTTACGAAGACGCTTTTCCATGTAGTGGTCTTCCTGATATTTCAGATCCAATAGATTAGTTCTTATTTTGTACTTCAACTTTTAACTTGTATTTTTGCCTGCCCGCCGAAGCCTTGGCGTAGACGGGCCTGCCCACAACGCTTCACTTGCGAGGCGGGTGGGAGATTTAACTTTTAACTTTGCACTTTTAACTTTTAACTTTTCTCCGTGTCCCGCAAAATTTTTTTTATCATTGTTATTATTTTGATTCTAATCATTGCAGGCGCTCTGCTCTATCTTTTTATTTTCTCTGAAAAAACGCCAGAACCGCCCCCGAGCTCTCCTCCTTCCCTCCCTATTTCTGACACAACGCCCAGTACGACCAATGTGCCGGTTGCCGTGCCGGAGGTAGCAAAAGTTACGCAAGTGATTGAAAATCGGGTTTTAAGCTTTGCCTTAAAGGGTAATGAAATGATCTATTATGATCAGGATCTAGGCGCTTTTTTTAAGATGGGTCAAAGAGGATTAACCCCTGAAAGCTACAGCGCCTCTCGCTTTAGCAATGTAGAGGAAGTGATTTGGTCGCCGGATAAAAGCGAGGCGATTATGGTTTTTACAGACGGTGATTATTATCATTTTGATATTGCATCCAATCAGTCAGAGAAGTTAATGCCGAATATTGATCAGCTTTCTTGGCTCCCTGATGGAAAAAAGATTGTTTTCGAGTGGCGTGAGAGAGAGAATGAGCCGCGGTTGATTATTAGCGAACCCAACGGTGATGACTGGGAAAAGATTAAGGATTTGGGTTATGCCAAGATCCTTTTAACAGCCTCTCCAGAGTTTGGCGGCCCGGTTGTTTATCTGCAGAATTATTCTTACGGCGCGGGCCGCAATATCTATCCGGTTTATGAGGATGGTTCAGCCGGAGAGGTCAATCAGATTGAAGGTTACGGCGAGAAAGCAAAATGGAGTCGAGACGGCCGCCGGATTCTTTTTGAGGCTGTAGATTCAGAGGATTTTGAACAGTATCTCTGGGTGGTTGATGTTACGGGCACAAATCAGTATAATTTAGGGGTCAAGGGTTTTATTGAGAAATGCGTTTGGAATAAGACCAATAAGAAACTCTTCTGTGCCGTGCCTTCTGAAGCGTTAGAATTCGGGACTTTGGTTACGGATGAAAGCATTGATAATTTTTGGGAGATTAATACCAAAACCGGAGAAAAGAGCAAGCTCTATGACGAATCAGAATCAGACACCAAATTTGACGCTGATAACCTTTGGCTCAATGGCAATGAAGACAGGCTCTATTTTACGGATGAGAATGGAGGGGTTTATGTATTAAGGTTAGATTGAGAAATTGGGGGTAGATAATTTCCAATTTCCAATTATTTAGGTCGCGTTAAGAGGTCGAACAAGATTCATTTAATACAGCCATGGAAAAACTCGGTCGTTTTGAAAAAATAATTATTCTAATCCTTATCCTGATCGCGATTTCAGGTGTTTTGATTTTTTTTCGGAAAACAAGAGATCGTGAGCTTGCTTTTTTGAAAATAGAGGCACAAAGCAAAGACGCTTCCTTTAGAGAAGAGAGTAATCCTGTTGGTGGTAATGTAGAAGAAGGAATCTTTGCTTATGACGAGATGGGGCTTAAGAGCCAATCAAGAGAAGGTGATTATCTTGCAAAGGAAAAGGACTCCTCTCTGGAAGAAGAGTTTGGAACAGAAAATCCACAATCAATGGTCGCGAGCACTCATTCCTTGAGTTTGGCAACAGAGGATGATCCTGCTTGGGGCCCGGAGAACGCCCAAGTCGTGATTGTCGAGTTTTCTGATTTTTTGTGTCCGTATTGCGCTGAATTTTCTTTAAAGATTTTGCCTCAAATAAGATCTCAATACGGCAGTAGAGTAAGATTTGTTTTTAAAGATTTGCCGGTTGAGTCCCTGCATCCTGGCTCGGGCAAGGTGCACGAAGCAGGGGAATGCGCGCATGAGCAGGGCCGCTTCTGGCAGATGCACGATTTGATTTTTGCTAATAATGCCGCTTTATCTGAAAGCAAACTCGCGGCTTTGGCCGAGGCGGCTGGCTTGGATACAGATGCCTTTAATCTTTGTTTAGAAAGTGGTCAGAAGATGGTGGAAGTTGCAGGCGACCTAGAGAGCGGTTTCAGCGCGGGCATCCAAGTAACACCGACTTTGTTTATTAATGACCGCAAAATTGAGGGAGCGGTTTCGTTTGTAGAGATCAGCAGAGTTATTGAGGAGGAATTGGCTTACTAGTGTAATTGATAATTTTTTTACGATCAATGTCAAAATTAAAAACTGTTTATATCTGCAGCAAGTGCGGCTCTGACTTTCCTGCCTGGCAGGGCAAGTGCGGTATGTGCGGAGAGTGGAATAGTTTGGTTGCCGAGGTAACAGCGGGCAAGAAGGAGACTAAATCCGCGGTAGCAGCAGGGGAGATTGAAAGCTTGAGCGATATCCAGGGCACGGATTTTTCCCGGATCTCAACCGGAATTTCAGAGTTTAATCGCGTTCTAGGCGGAGGGATCGTTTCAGGATCCCTTGTTTTATTAGGCGGCGAACCCGGGATCGGCAAGTCCACTTTAGTTTTGCAGACAGCGGATAATTTGAGTCGGGGAAAGATAAGGGTCTTGTATGTTTCCGGCGAAGAATCAGCTTCTCAAATCAAACTGCGCGCCGAGCGGCTTAATTTGAGTTTGCAAAATTTGGATTTTTTGAGTGAACGGAATATTGACGTGGTCGTCGCGACGATCGAGAAGTTAAAGCCAAAGCTTGTGATTATTGATTCGATTCAGACCGTTTTTTCAGATGAGTTTCCTTCCGAAGCCGGGAGCGTGACCCAGGTCCGTTTATGCACCCAAAAACTTCAGGAGACAGCCAAGAGCATGGATATTTCTATTTTTTTGATCGGTCATGTGACTAAAGAAGGGAATGTGGCCGGCCCGAAAACTTTAGAACACCTGGTTGATACCGTGCTCTATTTAGAAGGAGAACGTTATCACACTTTCCGTCTTTTGCGCGGAATCAAGAACCGTTTTGGCGCGACCGACGAAACCGGTGTTTTAGAGATGACTCAAAAAGGACTTTTAGAAGTCAAGAATCCCTCCGAGCTTTTCTTGGAAGAGCGCAAATTAAATCTCCCGGGTTCCTGCGTCACCGCGACAATCGAAGGGATGCGCGCTTTTTTGGTGGAAGTGCAGGCCTTGTGTTCAACCACGGTTTTTGGCTATCCCAAAAGGACTGCTTCGGGTTTGAGCTTGAACCGGCTGCAGTTGATCGTCGCGGTTTTAAAAAAGAGAGCGCGCCTGCGTCTTGCTAATCAAGATATTTATGTCAGCGTAGCGGGCGGCTTTCGGGTGGCAGAACCAGCAATTGATTTAGTTTTGGCCCTGGCTATTTTTTCGGCATTTTCTGATAAACCCCTAGACCCTAGCTTAGTTGCTTTGGGCGAGATTGGTCTCTCTGGTGAATTGCGCCGGGTTAGTCAAATTGAGAAGAGAGTGAGAGAGGCAAAGAATTTAGGGTTTAAAAAAATAATCCTGCCCGAAGGAAGCAAGATTAAAGAAACAGGTTTAGAAATAATCAGAGCGAGCACAATCAAAGAGGCGATTGCAAAAGTTTAACTGTCATTGCGAGGGAGCCCGCCCTTCAGGGCGAGGCGACCGAAGCAATCTCGTGAAACTAGATATTACTGCTTGACTTGACGAGATTGCTTCGTCATTCGCTTCACTCATTCCTCGCAATGACATTTTATTTTTTTAGAATAAAAAATGCCATACTCTTAGTGTATCTTCTGTTATCGAGTATGGCATATGGCAGGGAGCTGGGAGTTACTTCTCAAATTCCATCGAGTTTAGCCGGACACAGTAACTCTCTGCCTCACTATGGCCAACTCTTGCAATAGAAGGACAAGACCCGTAGCTTCTGTCGATGTCTGTCTCCCTAAGATCGTTCCAGGTGATATCACCCCCGTTTCCGTCGGTGATTTTCGATTTTTTCGTCACTCCCTCTAGGGGAATCACTTGCCACGTATTAACCATTTTACATTCTCCTCAATATTTAATAAATCTTTAAAATCCAGTGATTTAGAGAACATTAAATGGCTTAGGGAGGTTTTTGTTGACGTCTAGCGTCTTGGCAAGGGTCACAGAAGAAAGAGTGAAAATCCACAATTCTTCTTAAGGGTAATCCATTTTGACACATCAAACATCTACCGGCCTCAAAAGTTTCTTGACAGTCTGCACACAAAAGAGGATTGTGTTCTAGTCTGTTGGTAGATATCTCTCTATTACAGTGAGCACACATTTCAGAACTTTGCTTCATATTAGCCAACCAACTCATAACATATTGATCATGATGAATATTGGCCATGGAAACGGTGACTTCTATAGAAACAGGGATGTTACCGTGTATCTCTCCTTCAAGTTGTATATGCCTTGCGGCTTGTCTGCCTCCACTTATATGTATTCCTCGCCCCATTTTTTATACTTCCTTTTCTAGAGTTTGCTTTGTTTTATTGCCCCAGATTATCTAGAAAGGAAGTGTACTACGGGGGGTGTTTAGTACGACAGCATCTATATTTTTTTAGCATTTTAGATACCTCCTTTATCTGATGCTGAATTGAAAAGAACCTCTTCTGAAATCTTTACTACCCCCTTAATTACTCACCACTAATATTTTTCTGTTACTTATATTATAATGGATTATCGTATTTTAAGTCAAGGTCTTGACATTTATAATGTATATGATATGTTATGTTTGCATGAGGAGATGATTGTCCTATGTTTCTGTTCGGCGCGCGCTCACTTGGCTGTCCCAGAAAGTAGCCCCAGACTGCTTTGTTGCCAAGAGTATTTTTTAGGACTTTCTTCCTCCTCATGCACTTTTTTACTCCAAACTGATTTTGTTAAGTTTGGTCTGAATTTTCCGCTTAAGTAAGGGATATTGAGAAAGATTTTTAACTATAGCTTCCGCTTCTGTGCGGGCTTTTTTGATTAAGGCATAGTCTAAAAGCGAGCCGATTTTAAGGTCTAAATATCCTGATTGCTTAGTGCCATAAATTTCTCCTGGACCGCGTGATTTGAGATCATATTCAGCCAATTCAAACCCATTCTCTGAAGAAACAAGGGCGCGCAATCTTCGTAATGTATTAGAACTTTTAGAATCAGTAAAAAGGAAACAATAAGACTGCTTTTTTTCTCTTCCCACCCGGCCCCGGAACTGATGGAGGGAAGCGAGGCCAAAACGTTCCGTTCCCTCAATCATCATTATTGTCGCGTTCGGGATGTCAATTCCGACTTCCACGACTGCGGTTGAAACCAGGATTTGAATCTTATTTTTTTTGAAAGCGGCCATTACTCTGTCTTTTTCATTTGTTTTCAGTCGGCCGTGGAGAAGGCCGATTTCGTATTGTGGGAATACTTTTGTTTTTAGTTTTTCGTATTCTTTGGTCGCGGCGGCAACTCCAAGCTTGTCAGATTCTTCAATTAAAGGGCAGATCACAAAGACCTGTTCTTTTTTTTCGATTCTTTGTTGGATGAATTCGTAGGCCTTTGCTCTTTTTTGGGGCGGGACAACCCGGGTAATGATTTTTTTTCGGCCTGGCGGCATTTGGCGGATCAGAGAGATATCAAGGTCGCCATAAAGAGTCAAAGCCAGAGAGCGGGGGATTGGCGTGGCGGTCATTGAAAGGAAGTGCGGTGAGAGCTTGCCGCTTTTAGATTTTAGCTGGGTCCTCTGTCTGACCCCGAAACGGTGCTGTTCATCGACGACCACCAGACCAAGCTTAGGAAATTTAATTTTGTCTTGAATTAAGGCGTGGGTGCCGATCAAAATTTGGCCTTGAGGATTAATTTGTTTGGAGCGGGTTATAAGGCCTGCTTTTGTTTTAAAGCCCTTTAATAATTCAGATATTTTTTTGAAATGCTGTTGGGCTAAAATTTCGGTAGGCGCCATTAAAACCGCCTGATAGCCCGCATCTGCTGTTTCCAACATAGCCAGAGTTGCTACCACGGTTTTACCTGATCCGACATCGCCTTCTAAAAGCCGATTTGCCGGCTTGTCTTTTGCCAGATCTTTTAATATTTCCCAGGCAGTAACTCGCTGATCGCCAGTGAGTTTAAAGGGAAGGCTTTTTGTAAACCTTTGCGCCAATTTAACATTGAGAGGAATTAGAGGCGCTTTTTCGCTTTGGATTTTTCTTTTGATTTGCAGAGCGGCAAGCTGCAATAGAAAAAATTCATCGAAAGCAAGCCGCTTCCGCGCTTTTTTCATTCTGTTAAGACTTGTAGGGAAGTGGATTTCTTCCAAGGCTTGGTTTAAAGGGAGAAGATGATGTTTTTGTCTGATTGCAATTGGGAGATAATCATTTATTTTTTTGCTTGCGGGGAGCGCGGAGGAAACAAGGTAGCGCAACCATTTAGGCGTTAGGCCAGCAGTTGTGTTATAGACAGGGATAATCCTGGCTGTATGCGTGGTTTGCGGTTTATAGATTTCGTATTCAGGACTGCGCATAAGGTGATAAGGTGAACCAGAATCAACCCGGCCGCTTAGGTAGATATTCTGTCCTTTTTTCAAAGTATTTCTTAGATAGGGCTGGTTAAACCAGACACTTTCTAAGGTGCCTGTCTTATCCGAGACTTCTGCTCGGGTTAATATCATTCTTCTGCGCGGAGTGCGGATTGTTTTGATTCTTTTGATTTCCCCTAAGATTGTAAGAGTTTGACCGGGTTCTATTTTGTCAATTGGAACGATTTTGCTGAAGTCATTGTAGCGAAAAGGGAAATAAAAAATCAGGTCACGGATCGTCTTGAGACCTAATTTTTTTAACGCTTTTTGTTTGGTCGGCCCTACGCCATAGAGCTTGCTAAGAGGAGTTTTAAGGGAGAGCATATCAGTTTAAAGTTCAAAGTTTAAAGTTCAAGATTGAATTTAAAGTTAAAAGTTGCAGATTTTGAGTTATAACTTTGAATTTTGAACTTTGAATTTTTAACTGTCTAAAGCGCCCTTGGCAGGATTTGAACCTGCGACCTTGAGCTCCGCAAGCTCACGCTCTATCCAACTGAGCTACAAGGGCAGATGTTTAATGCAAATTCCAATTATATCAATGAATGACCAATAATCAATTCATTATTAGTAATTCTATATTTTCAATCTTCTTGCCAATCTCTCTCCATTTGTTTCCTCGGTTTTTTCTCCGTCTTCCTCGATGTAATCTAAAAGGAGATCGCGGATCCTCAAGGGGTCTTGGTCTTGGATTTGAAGAGAGACCTGGGGGAACAGGGTGCTTGTGGTTTTGAGATTTAAGGTCTTTGCCGGGGGGTCGTAGATAATCCAGAAATTCTCTATGTTTTTATAGGGATAGAATTTTTTTCCAAATCTGATTCCTTTTTCCGTGAGCTTGATTTTTAAAACCAAGGGCTCTTTCTTGTGGAGAGTGTAGATCACAATAGCAAAGAGGACAACAATAATGATTAAAAGATAATTGCGCATCCAGATACTCGCTCCAATCAAGAGAGCGGCGATGATCCCAGCGCCAATAAACCAGCCGCGGCTTTTCTCCTGTTGTTCGTATTCCGGCGCTCGCCAGGACATTAAGGCTTTGCCGTCGTCTGTTTGGGAAGGATTTTGGTTTAAGGGTTCAAAGTTTTGTTTCTGATCCATAATTTTGTTGGTTTTTAGAGCTAATTTTAGATAAAAAACAATAAGCTGATTATTGCTGTTATTAGATTGGCAATAAAGGATAGAAGCAGCGCTTTTCTGTATTTTATTCCTAAAAGCAGCATTAGCAAAATACTTTCAACAAGGAAGATAATAAGTTCAATCGCGATAAGGTTGGGCCAGAGATTCTGATAGAGATAAAGAGCAGGGGGGTGGGTCGCGAGATTAATCAGGAAAGTATAAAGGAGGAGTTTCTGTGGTTTTTGGCGGACAAAGATCCAGAGGATAGCAAATTCCAAGATCACAGTGAGGATAAAGGCAATAAGATAAGAAGACACGGAATTATTTTTTTCTCTTTTTTAAGACAATAATCACGATGATGATTACGGCAATAAGCGGGAGGCCAAAAATCAGAATAAAGGAGAGCCATGATTTTGTTTTTTTCTGAGAGGGAGGAGGCAGATTGCCGTCTGCGTCAGCTTGTTTTTCTTCGGTCGTACCGTCTTTGTAGGTATAGATTACTTTAGTTTTTCTAATTTCCAGCTGTTCGTTATTGACTCCCTTGATTTCCCAGACAATCTCGACTTCTGTTAATGAGCTTCCAGAAGAGATTGGGCTGTAAGGGTTCAGTTCGGCGCCAGATGGGATCAGTTTGGGATTTTCTTGGAAATAGAGGTCTGCTTCTGTTTCTAATTCGCTTTGATCAAAATCTTCTTTTGCTACCGCGTAAACCGTGTTTTGGCTTAGCTTATAGAAGCTTAAGCAATCATCAGGTTTTAAGATGCCAAAACCAGTAACCGGCCGGCCATAGAAAAGAAAGACATAGTCTGGATAGTCGTTGAGATTGGCAACGCGGTGGCAGGAGCTGACGCTTTTTTGTCCCGGCACCATAACATCAGCAAGGACCAGGGAGGGGACGAAAATCGCGGTCAAAACAGCGAGGATGATAATTTTGTTTTTCATAAATTTTTGTTTTAGTGTATGGCGAAGAGGGAGGGATTCGAACCCTCGAAAGGACTATTAAGCCCTTTAACGGCTTAGCAAGCCGCCGCTTTCAGCCACTCAGCCACCTCTTCTTCTAAGGTATTGAGATCAAATTAAGCATACTTTGTTTTGCCGGTGTTGACAATGAGTATTTTTTTGTCACGGGGGAGTTTGTTTTTTAATTGCAGCAGGAGAGCAAGGCCGGCAATGCCTGATGGTTCACATTCTATTTTTTGTGAATTAGCGAATTTTATTGCCTGATCTAGGTATTTTTCTTTGACAATCTGGACATTAGATTCCGGGCCGCAGAAGGAAGCTTGGCGGTAGAATCTGATCCATTGCTCGTCAAAATGGACAAAAGGGAGGTGAGGCGAATAGAGCTTGTCTGCTTTGGATTTGGGGTCGTTTGTTGTAGCACCAATAAAATTACATTTCCTTAGAATTCCGATATCGCCTTGAAACCGTGGATCGTGTTTTTCACTAACAACTTCTTTTTTATTGATGTTCAGAATATTTTCATAAAGATTGCCCGTGCCAAAAGGGATAAAACAGTATTCCGGAGAATTGTTAATGATTTCATAGCTTAACCAGTCATAAAAGCGGGTAGCAGGATCCAAAGCCATATTTGAGGTGATGTCATAGCCGTTTGGATTTTTGGTTAGCTTTAAAATTTTTTTCCAGTTTAATGCTTTTTTGCTTAAATCAGTTTTGTAAATTTCACAGTCGATTTTTTTTAGATAGGTTAAAATTTTTGGATTCAAATTAAAATCAACCAAAACCTTTAGGGCGGGGAGTTGGTATTTTGTAAGTTGAGTTTGAATCGCGATTGCGGCTGAACCAGAGGAGATTAAAGACATTGGAGGCAGGGGATCATCCACTAGCCCCTTCTTTTTTGCGAGCAAGAAATCGCGGTAAGTAACAACTATTTCCCAAGCCATCCGGTCTTTGTGCGTGCCGGTCGGATTTTTACTTTCATCTTTTAGCCAAACATTAGAAAAACCAGCGACTTTGATTTCGTAAGTAGGGGTAGCAGGGAATTTTGGATTGTCTGCAGGAAACTCGGGTTTTTCCGGATCATTCTCCGAGGCAACTTTAATTGATTCTAAGATTTTTTGTTCTTTGGAAGATAGAAGCATTTATCGTTGATCTATAATTTTAATATTATTGACCGTGAATCCGGAAATACTCTCTGTCTATTAGCGAGGAGCGACCAGAGGGAGCGACAAAGCAATCTCATAAACAGCAAAAATAAGCCATTTTTATTTCTTGGAGATTGCCTGCCTGCCGCCTGCCTGCCGGTAGGCAGGGTGGGCAGGCTTCGGTCGAGCAGTAGCCCTCTCTCGCAATGACATTTTGCGAATTTTCGAATTCACGATATTGAGGCTTGCTTTTTTGAATCAGTTTAGTATAATACAGAGAAGTTCTTTTTGACAAAATATGTTTAGATTTTTAATTATCTTTGTAGTGGTTCTTCTACAAAAGGAGGTTGTGATGCCAAAAGCATTAGCGCGATATCAACCTGGCTTAGAGGTTGAGATGAGTTGCTATCAATCTGGATGTGAAGATGTGTCGATTCCTGTGACTCTGGGCGGCGAATTCCCAGTTCATCCAGATTTTGTAGTCACATATAGCCTTGGAAGCATGCATCGGGATGAGGGGACGGCAGCGAAGGGTTTCTCACTGAGTGAGCGTTTTGGCGGTTCGGGCTACTGCAAGTGCCCAGGATGTAATACTTTGTTTGGAGCAGTCGTGATCATTTCCAATGGGAGCGGCAAACCGGCTTCAATCTTTGGTTATAGTCCGGAGCCCGCATAATGAACATTCCGCGAGATTGTTCACCAGTGGATTTATTGTAATATCACTGGTTTTTTTATTCGAGCAAAAAGCATTTTAAAAGTATAATAACTGACGAAGGCGGTGGGTGCAGGATTCCCACCCTACAGGTGGTCATCCAGAAAGGGTGAGAATCTGTTGTGTGTTGCGGCGCCTTTTGGTTAAAATTCGAACCTATTTTCAGGAAAATTCCGATACCGATTTTTAATCTACCCGCCCGCCTTCGGCGGGCGGGTAGAAAATCCGTTTCAAAAATTCGCTTCGCGGATTTCCGTCTCGGCAAAAAATTTTGTTAAGATAAAATTGTTTAAAAGCAATTTTGGAAATTTCAAAAATCTTTTGATATTTCTTTCCAAATTTCATTTTTCGTAAACAAAAATATCACCACTTCAAAAATTGACTTTTGGGGGATTGCTCAAAATGATTTTGGGTAAACTCGGCATATATTTTCGTAAAACCTCTGGAACTTTTACGCTTCCATCCTCCTGTTGGTTATTTTCAATTATTGAAATTAAAAGTCTAGGTACGGCAAAAGCTGTTCCGTTTACAGTATGAACAAAGTTTAATTTACCCAATCTGTTTCTACAGCGAATATTTAATCTTCTTGCTTGAAAATCAGTACAATTTGAAGTTGAATGGGTCTCACGATATCTATTTTGAGATGGTATCCATGTTTCGATATCATATTGGCTAGCCGTAGGCAATGCCATATCTCCACTACATATTTTAATTACACGATAAGGAAGTTTTAATGCTTCCATTAACTTTTCTTCTATTTCTAGAAATAACCAGTGCTCTTTTTTTGAATCCTCCGGTTTGCAAAAGCTAAACATCTCAATTTTATCAAATTGGTGAACCCTAAAAATCCCTCTTGTATCTTTTCCATAAGAGCCACTTTCTCTGCGAAAACAAGTGGAAAAACCTAAATATCTCTTAGGAAGTTCTTCATTATCAAAAACCTCGTTGGAGTGCATTGCACCTATAGAATGTTCTGCTGTGGCCACTAAATATAAATCATCTTGAGGTAGATAATATGCCTCCTCTTTACCAGAATGTTCTAAATATCCCATTCCTCTTTCCATTTCTGATTTTAACATTGCCGGTGGAATAATTGGAATAAATTTAAATTCTTTAATTAAAATATCATAAGCCAATTTTATTAAAGCAAATTCCAATAAAACTGCTTCCTTCTTCAAAAAACTAAATCTTGTCCCAGAAATCTTTGCTGCTCTTTTAACATCAATTATGTCTAATTTTTCACCAATCTCTAAATGGTCTTTTGGTTTGAAATCAAATTTTGGCCTCTCTCCCACCTCTCTTAAAACTACATTCTCTCTCTCATTTTTTCCTATTGGAACATCCTCTTGAGGTAAATTTGGGACTTGAAGTATTAAGTTATTAATTTTTTTTTCAAGAATTTTTAGAGTTTTATTTAATCTATCACTGTTTTTATCTAATTCTCTCATTTCTAAGATTATTTTTTGTTTTTCTTTCTCATCTTTTATTTCGGAAATTTTTTTTGAAGCTTTATTTTTTTGAGCCCGCGTGTCTTCCAAGGTTGGAATTATTTTCCGTCTTTTTTTATCAAATTCTAAAAGTTGATCAATATCAACCATAACCTGCTTCTGTTGACAAGCACTTTTTACTTTATCGAGATTCTGACAAATAAATCTAATATCTAACATAAATTAATAATAACAAAAATAATGAAATAAGAGTAGTCCCCTTAATTATTTGTCATTGTTGTATTTTTAGGAATAAAATTTTTCTTTTATATACTTAGGTAGTATTCCAAATCTCCAAAAATCATAATATTTTTGCTTATGACAAAAACCGGTATAATTTCTGTTTAATTTTTCTAAAACTATTTCTTTCATTAATTTCTTTCTTTCTTTTAGGGTTTTATTCCTAAAATCCCTCACGTATTCTAATCTAATAGCACAATTAGACACAAGTCCTTCTGGGTTCACACGAATTTTTGTACATTTTTCTCGGTCACAACGATAATTTGCAGAATAATTTGGGTTAACTCCGTATATTCCTTTTAATCCAGAAATTCGAAAATATAAGGATTTAGGGACATTTCCTTTATTCTCAAGGGGAATTAAATCTCCGTATTTTTTAAGACAGTTTAATATTTCATATATCGAAACAAAATTTTTCTCAAAAATTGTAATATCTTCATCATATATCTGACCACAAGGAACAAGTTCTAAAAATCTAACTGTTAATTTTCCCTGAAATTCTTCAGTAAATTTAACAAAATCATCAATCGTACTAAAATTATTTTTAGTTATAACACAATTAATTTTAGTATTACTGTATAATTCTGTGGCTTTTTTTATAGAGTCTATAACATAGTTGAATCCGTCAACGCCACAAATATTTTTATATTGATTTCTATCTAAAATATCTAAACTCAAATTCACCCTTGTAATGCCAGCTTCTTTTAATTTATCAGCCATTTTATAATATAAGATTCCATTTGTCGTTAGGTGCTGTTGTCTAACGCCTAAAGCTTTCACATTTTTAACAAGGTTTATAAATCCTTCTCTAACCGTCGGTTCCCCACCAGTCCATATTACTCTTTTAATTTCTGTCGAAGCCCCCGCTTCTACAATTTTTAATAGATCTTTATCAGATAATATATTGGGGTTAGGATTCCTTTTGGGGTTACAATAATTACAATTTAGATTGCAAGCGCTAGTCGCAGAAATCCTTAACGTATAGTTATTCTGTAGTTTAGTTTTATTCACAAATAGTCTTAAGTGATCAAAATTTATTATTAAGAATCATATTAGTGAATTTTGTATAATTTGAATCCGGCACCATCCAAAAAAGATTCTCAAATTCCTTTAAAATAATTAATCGAATGGTTTCTTTGTTTTCTTCGTTCATTTCCTTACAAGTATTAATGCTCACGATTTCCGGCATACTGATTGGATTACCCAGTCGGCTTAATATACTAACTTCTACTGATAATTTATTATTAAATCTCTTAGCTATCTTTTTAGCTAAATAAAAGGCTAACAAATTATATAATTTCCCAGTATTATAGACTGGATTTTTTCCATAAATCACCTCAAAACTTGTTGGCCTGTAAAAACTAATTAGCCCCGACACTCTATTTCCTCGGCCGACAGAACCTTTATCATGCTCTGCTGCTGTTCCTGTTAATGTTAAATAAACTTTTTTTTCTTTTTTATTGTCTGCAGCGTTAATAACTAGTTCAACTTGCTGCTTAATTTTCTTTCTAACTAAAGCTAATAGTTTTTCTTTAATTTTTTCTTTCAGTAAAAAATATTCATTTATATTCTTTATTTTCTCCCCTAAAAAAGCGATGCTGATAATAATCTGAATTTTCCTTTCGCTATCTTTTTTTACTACCATCACCTTTGTATCTTTACCGATTGGAAATTCTTTTATTAATTTTTGGGAAAGATTTTTCTCAATATCTAATGTTAAATTTTCTACTAATGTATATGGATAAAAACCAATTCCAATAGCAGTGTCTTCGGAGATTGGTAACTCTCTGCTTTCAAAAAACTTCTTATTTCTTATAGAATATATTCCAATATTAGATTTTATCTTAAAGACCCTTAAAATTTTATTGTTAAAAATACTAGTAAGTAATTTTTTAGTTGAGCTAACAGCTATTTTATTGATTTTTTTACATTCTTCTTGTGAAATACAAGAGGCTTTTCCGGATATTGTAATCTCTCCTGGCTTTATAATTTGACCTTTGCCAAAATTAATTTTGATTTCTCCACCATTTATTTCAACTTGGTCAACATTGAAACGATATATAGCTCTATATTTATTCTTGTAATAATTACAAATATTTCGGCAGGTGAATTCGGCAATTTGGTCCGCCAAAGAATCAGGGTGACCTATTCCTTTCTTTTCTACAATCTCGATTTTCTTTTGAGATAAAGATGAACTTACGGTATTTATAATAATATCAAATGGATACTCCATAAAATTTAACCTAAAAACTCATTATAAATTCTCTCGAAGTCCTGAATTAAATAGGCTGATTTTTTTAATCTTGATATACTATGAGCATCACTACCAATTGAAATTTTATTTCCGCCCATTTTTATATACTCATTAATTATACCCACAGAAGGATAAGTTTCACCCGTATCTTTAATCCCAGATAGATTAATCTCTAAACCAATGTTATTTTTTATTAACTCTCTCAAAATAGGTCGTATATATATTATAGCTTTATCAAAATGATAATTCTTAAATTTTTTCTTTAAAAAGTCTAGGTGAGCAATATAATTAAACATCCCCGATTTTATTGCGGATAAAATATTTTCAAAATATGCCGAATATAATTTTTGCTCGCCATATTTATTAATGAATGGCTGTAATTGATTTATAAAACCTACGTGTATATATCTGTTTGATTCTGGTAATGCCGAACCGCAAACATAGTGACAACTTCCTAAAATAATATCTATTTTATATTTTGTAATACACTCTTTGATTTCATCTTCGTATTCTGTAAAATAATCTACTTCTAATCCCTTTAATATTCTTACTCGAAATTTTTCTTGCAATACCTCTATATGTTTAAAATAAGTTTTTAAATCTATTGTTTTCCTACCATCTTTAGGGATTAAACTTTCTTCGGGAAATAAGGTATCATGATCTTTCTCACTAATTGGTTTAGGATACTTTATTAATGGCCAAATAAAGTGTTCAGTAATTGCTATTTCCTTAAATCCAATATTCTCAGCCGCAGCTATTATTGATTCCAAATCATCTTTTGTATGATCCAGAAATCCAGAATGTATATGATAATCCTTCTTCATGGATTTTATTATAAATAATAATCTCCCAAAAGTCAATTTTTGAAGTGGTGATATTTTTGTTTACGAAAAATGAAATTTGGAAAGAAATATCAAAAGTTTTTTCTCTATGCGAGAAAATCAACGGACACGGAAGAAAGGCAAATTCGAAGTCTTGACGACCAAATAGCTGAATTGAAAGAACTTGCGAAAAAGGAAAATATAGAAATCGTGAAAATTTTCATTGAAAAACAAACTGCCAAAGAGCCGGGCAGACCAATTTTTAACGAAATGTTATCTCGTATAGAGAAGAATGAAGCTGAAGGAATTTTAACGTGGCATCCAGATCGCCTTGCCAGAAATTCTGTTGACGGCGGAAAAATAATTTGGCTTTTGGATATTGAAAAACTAAAAGAGCTAAAATTCCCGACTTTTTGGTTTGAAAATACGCCGCCGGGAAAATTTATGCTTCAGATTGCCTTCGGCCAGTCAAAATACTATATTGATAATCTTTCGGAAAATATCAAAAGAGGAATAAGGCAGAAATTAAAAAACGGGCTTTGGCCGCAAATGGCCCCGCTTGGATATTTGAACGACAAAAACACAAAATCAATCGTTGTTGATCAAAATAAAACCCGCTTCATCAAAAAATCTTTTGAATTGTATTCAACCGGAAAATTTTCCCTGCGGCGCTTGTGCGAGACAATCAATAATCTGGGATTGATCGGAAGAAAAAATAAAATGTTGAGTATCTCAAATTACCAATATTTTCTCAAAAACCCGTTTTATTGCGGACTAATCAGATATAACGGGGAATTATACGAAGGAAAACACGAACCAATTATTGCAAAGAAACTTTTTGATAAAACGCAGGAAATAATGAAAGGGAAAAGCAAACCGAACAAGAAGAAGTTAAAGTATTTTGTTTTTCGCGGGTTTATCCGTTGCGGGGAGTGTGGTTGTTTAATTACCGCCGAGAATCAAAAAGGGCATAATTATTACCATTGCACCAAACGAAAAACAAAATGCTTTCAAAAATATGTCCGCGAGGAAAATTTAACAAAACAAATAAACGAGCATATTCAAAAAGTTTCTTTGCCTGATGACTGGGCAAACAATATACTTGCCGAGATAGACAAAGAAAAAGAGCAAGCGAGAGAAGAAACGAAAGTTTTTATTCAAAATCTCCAAACTCAAAAAGTGGAAATTGAAAGCAAGGCCGAGAACCTGCTTGATTTGTTTATCGGTGGCAAAGGCATTGAGCCAGAAGAATACCAAGCAAAAAAACAAAAACTGCTTAACAAGAAGCAGGATATTTTAGGAAAAATAAAAATGATTGAAAAAAAAGGCAATACTTAGCTTGAACAGATGAAAGACATGATTTTAGCCAGTAGCCAAGCCAAAATTCTTTTGTCGCAGAGCGACAATCAAAAAATCCGAGCATTCCTAAAAAATATCGGCTCGAACTTCATTTTGAAAGATAAAAAATTCCAATTTGCGCTTAAAATTGGCTGGCGAGCGCTCGCAGAAGGCGAGCTAACAAAAACATTTCCCGATTGGCGGTGGGTGCAGGATTCGAACCTGCGGTCCCCAAAAAGGAGACTCTGGTTTTCAAAACCAGTGCATTCGACCACTCTGCCAACCCACCATTTGAGTAATTCATCCTTTCGCTACCACCAAGCCCCAGATTTCCCGCGGTTTGTTGCGGGCAAGGATCGCCTGGGCTGCTGCTTCCAAGGTAGCGCCGCTGGTTGTGACATCATCAACTAAGATGATTGTTTTGCTCTTTAAAGATAAGTCTTTTTTTGCCCGGAAGGCGGATTTGATATTCTTCTTGCGCTCTGTGAGAGCGACTTTGACTTGAGGCGGGGTGTGGCGGCAACGGACCAGGAGATCATTTCTCAATTTGACTTTAAGCTTCTGACTCAAGTTTCGCGCGAGGAGCTCTGCTTGATTAAAGCCGCGGAAGCGCAATCTTTTCTTGTGTAAAGGCATGGGGATTAAGACAAATTTTTTAAGATCAGTATCTCCAAGATAAGGAGAAAGTTTCTTTAACAAAAAGTCAGCCAGTGTCTTGCTGATCTCACTGACAAAATGATATTTATAAACAGAAATTAATTTTTTGATCAGGGGATGGTGATAATCAAAAACCGCAATCAGACGGTCAAGGTTTTTGGATTCTAACTTTGCTTTTGGCGAGGGCAGGGATTCTGTTTTAACAAAACACTTTTTGCAAAGCCACTGACCTTCTTTTCTACAAGATAAGCATTTAATTGGGAAGATCAGATCAAGGAGAAATGTTAGCGGTTTAAAATTTTTGATTTCAAATCGCAAATTTTGGTTTTTTAGTTTGTTTTGGCCAGTTTAATTTTTCCTTTGTCCATACCGATCCTGACGCGGTCGCCAGCCTTTATTTTCTCGGCAAGCACCAGAGAAGCCAGGGGGTCTTCCACGAGTTCGGTTGTTAATCGTCTTAAGGGCCGAGCGCCTCTTAAGGGGTTCCAAGCCTTCTCGGCCAAAAAGCGGGCCGCTTCGGATTGGAGCGTGAACGAGAGGTCTTGTTCTTTTAGTCTTGTTTGCAGCTCCTGGATATTTAATTTAACGATTTGGGTGAGTTCTTTGACACCCAAGGATTTGAAGACAATGACTTTATCAACGCGATTTAGAAGTTCAGGTCTGAAATTCTTTTCAAGTTCGGCTAAAACTTCTTTCTTAATCTCTTTATACTGCAAGGCCGAATTTTCTGCTTTTGGGGAGCTTTTTTCTCTAGGACCGTTCTTTTTGAATCCCCAGGTTTCCATACTCGCGACAAGCTTTTCCGAACCGATATTAGAGGTCATTACAATAATCGTGTTTTTGAAATTCACCTCCCGGCCTTGGGCGTCGGTTAAGATCCCGTTTTCCAGAATTTGCAGGAGGAGGTTTAAAGCTTCTGGATGAGCTTTTTCAATTTCGTCAAAGAGGACGACCGAGTAAGGCTGGTGGCGGATTTTCTCAGTCAGTTTTCCTCCTTCTTCATAGCCGACATAGCCTGCCGGGGCGCCCACTAGCCTTGCGACATTAAAACTCTGATGGAATTCAGACATATCTAGATTGACCAGGTTCTTTTCACTGCCGAACACTTCCAGGGCTAGGTTTTTTGCTAAATAAGTTTTGCCCACGCCAGAGGGGCCCAGGAAAATAAAGGAGCCCAGAGGGCGATTAGGGTCAGAAAGGCCTGCCCGGGCGCGGCGGATGCACTGGGCAATCTTTTGAATCGCCTCTGATTGTCCGATCACCTTGCTTGCCAGAGACTTCTCCAGATTCTGAAGTTTGGTTTTTTCAGAAGTAGTTAAAGATTCTAGAGGGACGGCCGTAATTTCACTGACAATTTTTTTGATCTCTCGGGCAGTGATTTTACCCCTTAATCTGCGCGGCAGTTTCTCAACTTTTTTTCTTAAACCTACTATTTCCTGGGAGAGTTTCATCTCTTTTCTTTTAAACCGGCTTGCTTCTTGATAGTTTTCATTTTTTACCGCGTCCACTTTGGCTTGTTTGATTTCGCGGATTTTGACTTCCGCGTTTTGGAGCGCGGTGACTATTTTAGGTTCACAGAGCCCGACTTTTTCACGGGAGGCCGCTTCGTCAATGAGGTCGATTGCCTTGTCTGGCAAGAGGCGGTCGGGGATAAAGCGGGCGGAAAGGTAGGTGGCGCTTTCAATTGCTTGATCCGTGATTTCGATTTGGTGATATTTCTCGTAATTCTCTTTGATCCCTTTTAGGATCTGGATCGTTTCTTGGGCTGTCGCTTCTTTGATCATCACTGGTTGGAACCGGCGTTCCAGGGCGCGGTCTTTTTCGATATGTTTTTGGTATTCAGAGAGCGTGGTTGCGCCGATACAGCGCAAAAGCCCGCGGGCCAAAGCAGGCTTTAAGATATTAGCGGTGTCTAGGCTTCCGGCGGCAGAGCCAGTACCAATTATGGTATGAAGTTCATCAATAAAGAGAATCAGGTTGGGGTCAGACTCAATCTTTTTCAAGATTTTTTTAAGCCGCGCTTCAAATTCGCCTCGAAACATCGTCCCGGCGACAAGAGAGGTGAGGTCTAAAAGGAGGATTTTTTTATTTTGGAGCATGGGAGGCACTTCTCCTTTGACGATTTTGTAAGCCAGGCCTTCTGCGATCGCTGTTTTGCCCACGCCGGCGTCACCGATTAAAATCGGGTTATTTTTCGCGCGGCGGCCCAAGATGTTAATGATTCTTTGGATTTCTTTTTCGCGGCCAATTACCGGATCAACTCCGCCCGATCGCGCTTTTTCGTTCAAATCAACGCTGAAGTAGCCCAAAAAGGAGTTTGGTTTTTGACCACTATTTTTTTTGGGTCTTTGCTTGAAAGGACGAGTGAGATGAGAGAATTTAGACGCGTTATCAAGGAGCATATTCAGGTGTTTTTCCAGGTCATTAAAATTAAACCCTTTTTCTTTTAAGTAGATTTGGGCTTGGTTTTTTCTGGTTTTGATCAAGGCGGCAAGCAGGTGTTCTGTGCCCACAAAACAGTGTTGCTTTCGAAAAGCGAGAGCTGTTGCTTTTTCAATAACTTTTTGGGCTTTTTTCGAAAATTTGTAATCGGTTAGTTTGAAGTTTATTGTTCGTTTACTCAAAGCGGACGTTAAAACGTGATTCTGGTTAAAATATCTTGGCCGAGGAGATTTTTTCCTGTCAAATATTTCATAATTCAAAACCTTCCAGGCCAGGCTGCCCTTTTGGGCAAGGAGTGAGAAGAGAAGATTTGAAGTTGTAATCCGTTTGTTTTTGCGTTTTAACGCATTCACTCCTGCTAGGATTAGGGCTTCTTTGAAGTTTTTAGTGAATTTATTGTTGATCATAGTTTTAATTTGGACAATCGGTAGATTTATTGTATAATAAAGTTGTGTTTTTAGCAACAGAGTGCGATTGAGATCTTCGACTTTTTAATTGTTTTGGATTTTGGCTTGCTGTTTTAGGTTTTTCAGGTGTCCACACACTAATGTTGTCAAGATATTGCTGTTTGTGTTAAAATTAAGTCAGATCTTGAGCTTATTATTTCAGGGATTTGTTAAATAAATACAAACACTGATTTTAAATTTAAAACTCTAATCTCTAGCTTTGCTGGTGTTATTTGAGATTTGGGATTTTTTGCGACTTATCTAAAATACAAACCAAACAGCAAGGGAGTATAAATTGGGGTCCCCGCAAAATCGAAGTTTTTGTGGGGTATAATATAAACTGAGGTCCCCGCAAAATCGAAGTTTTTGTGGGGTAAAAAAATGGGATCATTCGGCAAAAAGTTTAAAGGAAGATGTCTTGGCGTAGATATTGGCACCTCCAACTTAAAGGTGATTGAATTGAACAGTCTGGCCGGCCAGCCGAATTTGGCAACTTATGGATCAATCGGTGTAGGATATGATCTGATCAGGAGTGAGTCAAAGGAAGTGCAGGAAAAGATATTTAAAAGTTTAAAAAAAATCATTAAGGAAAGCGGAGTGAAAAGTGTCCGTGCGATTGCTTCCTTGCCGGGCTTCTCGGTTTTTACTACGGTTTTGAATTTGCCGAAGATGAAGGAGAAAGAGCTGGCGTCAGCGATTAAATGGGAGGCGAAACGTTATATTCCTTTTCCAATTGAGGAGATAATTTTAGACTGGGAAATTTTGGGGAGCAAGAATGTGCCGATAGACCTTGCTGACGGGCAGATAGCAGAGAGCAAGGAGGAATTAGAAGTGTTTTTGACGGCCGTGCCTAAAAATATTGTCGGGAGGTACAGTGACATTTTTAAAAGTGCTGATTTGAAATTGATCGGCCTTGAGCCTGAAGCAATGGCGCTGAGCCGCGCTTTGGTCGGAAGAGCAAAGGGGCGGGCAATGATTGTGGATCTTGGCGCCACGGCTACAGAGATTTGTATTGTTGAGGATGGGCACCCTAAACTTAATTTGAGTGTGGACACAGGGGGCAACGCTTTAACCAAAGCGATCGCCCAGAGTCTCCAGGTTTCTTTTAACCGCGCAGAGCAGTTTAAAAGAGACTTCGGTGTTTCCAGAAGAAAGTTGGGCGGCGAGATACCTCGAGCGATCAGGCCAGTGATCGACATTATTGTCGAGAAGATCCAACATTGTTTAGGTCTTTTTTACAACCGCGGGGGAGGAAAAATTTCTAGGATCATTCTTTCGGGAGGTTCGGCCAGACTGCCGGAATTTGTCAGCTATTTATCTTTATTTCTAAAAGAGGAGAAGATAGAGATTTCTAATCCTTGGCAGTATGTTCTTTACCCCAAGGAATTGGATCGGGTCTTGCAGGAATTGGGTCCTGGTTTTGATGTGGCTGTTGGTTTAGCCTTGAGTGAGTTTATAGTCAGATGATTTTAAATACCTTCTCTTTATTTATATGAATATGAACGAAAAACAGAAGTTGAAAAACAAGTCAGAAACTCCCACCCAGAAAGTCCTTCAGAAAATAAAGAAGATTAAAGGGAAGAAGAACTTGCTCGATCTTTTGGAGGAGAAGGACTTGATTGATCAGGAGGGGAGAAAGTTAGTTGAAGAGGAGGTCAAAAAGACTAATTTAAGTGTCGAGAGAGTTATTAAAGAGAAGGGGTTGGTGACGGAAAGGGCTCTGGCCCAGGCCTTGGGTGAATTTTTGGGGGTGGAATATATTGAATTAGAGTCGCGGGCAATCTATCCCAATATTTTGAGGTTGATCCCCCATGAGGTTGCTGTTTATTACCAGATGATCGCTTTTGACCGCGAGGGGAGTAAGCTTAGGGTAGCAATGGTTGACCCTGAAAATTTTAAAGCCCTGGAGGCCTTAGAGTTTGCAACAGCGCGTCAGGGTTTGAATACAGAGATTTATATTGTCACTGAACCTGGTTTAGAACAGGCTTTGCGCCAATACGACAAGAGCTTAAAGGAGGAAGTAAGCAAAGCTTTGGAAAGAGTGGCCAAGGTTCCGCCCAAGGAAAAGAAAGTGCTTGAAGAGAGGGAGAAAGAGATCCGCAAGCTTGTGGAAGCGGCCCCGATTTCTAAAATCGTACAGGTGATTATTAGGCACGCCGTGGAAGGAGGGGCTTCTGACATCCATATTGAGCCCAGGGAGGATATGGTGCGGGTCCGTTATCGGATTGACGGTATTCTACGCACAATCTTAAGTTTACCGGCCAAAATTAAAGAGAGCATCGTTTCGCGGGTCAAGATAATGTCTGATTTGCAGATAGACGAAACCCGGATTCCCCAGGACGGCCGGATCCGGCTTGAGATCAAGGGGCAGCCAATTGATTTTCGGGTTTCCACCCTGCCGACGGTTAATGGCGAAAAGGTCGTGATGAGGATTTTGAAGACGGGGACTAAGATTTTCAGCCTGGAGGAGCTTGGTTTGTCTGGATTGCGATTACAGCACGTTCAAGAGGAGATAAAAAAATCCAACGGTATGCTCTTGGTTACTGGCCCGACCGGCAGTGGTAAGTCCACCACGCTTTATTCAATTTTAGGAATCTTAAATCAGGAAGGTGTGAATATTGTTACCCTAGAAGACCCTGTTGAATATTTCATTCCCGGCGTTGCCCAGTCCCAGGTTCATCCAAAAGTGGGCTTGACTTTTGCCACGGGCTTGCGTTCGATCTTACGGCAAGACCCGGACATTATTATGGTCGGCGAGATCAGAGACGAGGAAACAGCAGAGATGGCCGTCCACGCTTCTTTGACCGGGCATGTGGTTTTATCCACCCTGCATACTAACAGCGCTGTCGGCGCTGTGCCTCGTTTGATAGATATGGGTGTCCAGCCTTTCTTAATCACGGCTTCGGTCAATATTGTGATTGCCCAGAGACTGGTGCGTAAGATTTGCGAGCGCTGCCGGGAAGCAATCGAGGTCTCTCCAGAGACCAAAAAGCTTATCTTAGAAGAGTGGCAGAAAATTCCTGATTCTGAAAAGAAGGGGATTGATCTTTTAGAAGAGAAGATTTTAATTTACCGAGGCAAGGGCTGTAAGCATTGCAGCGGCGAGGGCTACAAAGGGAGAATAGGCATTTTTGAGGCCGTGCCGGTTAGCGCTGACTTTCAGGAGATGATTTTATCAAAACCTTCAGAGTCCAAAATCAGAACTTTTGTTAGGGAGCAAGGGTTTATTAATATGAAACAGGACGGCGTTCTTAAAGCATTGCAGGGCATGACTACTTTAGAAGAAGTGTTCCGGGTGACCAAGAATTAGTTTTAATATTTATTTTTTACTTTTATGGCCGCGTACGATAGTACCCAACTGGCGATCAATCGTCTGCTTTTGGCAACAGCGGAGAGGGGAGCTTCTGATTTGCATATTTCGGTCGGTCGTTATCCGACATTGAGGATTGACGGTGATCTCGTGCTTATGAAGGAGGAGAAAGTTTTGACACCCGCTGTCTGCGAGAGGCTTTGTTTGGGACTTTTGACCGAAGAGCAGGCGAAACGTCTGAAGGCGGAGAAATCAATAGATTTGCGTTATGAGTTTCAGGATAAAGCGCGCTTCCGGGTGAATGTTTTCCACCAGCGGGGTTTTTTAAGCGCTGCCCTCCGTTTAATTCCGACAAAAATTCGGACGTTGGAAGAGTTGAACCTGCCGCCAGTTTTGAGAAACTTTGCTGAATTAGCTCAAGGCCTGGTGCTTTTTGTCGGGCCGTCAGGCCATGGCAAATCTACAACCTTGGCCGCGCTTTTGAATATTATTAACCACGAGAGAACAGAGCATATCATCACGATTGAAGATCCGATTGAATACCTCTTTACCCAGGATAAGTGCATCATTGATCAAAGAGAGTTGTATCGCGATACCAATTCTTTTCCCAGAGCTCTCCGCTCTACTTTGCGTGAGGATCCGAATGTGGTGATGGTGGGAGAGATGCGTGATTTGGATACGATTGCCACGGCCGTGACCGTGGCGGAAACCGGCCATCTGGTTTTTTCCACTGTCCATACCAATAATGCCGCCCAGACCGTGGACAGGGTTATTGATGTCTTTCCCGCTCATCAGCAGAATCAGATCCGCTATCAGCTGGCCAATATTCTGATGGGGATTGTTTCTCAAAGATTGCTTCCCCGGATCGGAGGAGGAAGGGTAGCTGCTTGTGAGATCATGATAGTTACGCCGGCGGTGCGAAACATTATCCGTGAGAAGAAGACGCACCAACTGCCGAGTGTTATCCAAACCGGGGCAGGGGAGGGAATGATTCCCCTAGATAAAGCTTTGGGTACGCTTGCCAAGGGCGGCCAGATTGAGCTGGCTCAAGCCCTGATATATGCCGAGGATCAGAAGGCTCTCCAGGCATTTGTCCGTTAGTTTGAAATTTACTCAAGAGCCCTTTTTGCATTTTGAATTGTATTTTTAACTTTTGAGATTTGATTTTTGATTTTTAAAAATATGCCCATATTTGCCTATAAAGCGCGCACAGACCAAGGTGAGTTACAGAGAGGGACGGTTGAAGCTTCAAACAAAACTCTTGCCGAACAGACTCTCCACCAGCAGGGCTTGATCGTGGTTTCCTTGGAACCCGAGGAAAAACCCGCTTTATTTGAGAGTCCTTTGGATTTTTTCAATCCAATCAGAGCCAAAAATAAAGTCCTTTTCTTTCGTCAGCTGGCGACGATGATTGAAGCTACCTTGCCGATTGTTCAGGCCCTGAAGATTTTGGCCAAACAGGCCAAGAACAAGAAATTTCAAAGAGCTATCAATAATATCGTCAGAGAGGTTGAAGGCGGCTCTTCTTTGTCCGCGGCTTTTTCCCAGCACTCTAATATCTTTTCAGAATTCAAGATTGGTATGATTAGATCAGGCGAGATGAGCGGCAACCTAGACAAGACCTTGATCTATTTAGCCGATCAGATGGAGAAGGATTATGATTTGACTTCTAAAGTAAAGGGGGCAATGATTTATCCTGCTTTTATCGTGGTTGGGATCATTGTTGTCGGTTTCTTGATGATGGTCTATGTCATTCCCCAGTTAACCAGTGTTTTAGAGGAATCAGGCCAAGAACTGCCGATAACGACCCGGATTTTGATTGCGACCAGCAAGGCAATGAAGAATTATTGGTGGGCGGTTATAGGCGGAGCAGTGGCTTTCGCGGTGGGTCTCCGTTTTTTTGGAAAGCGGCCTAGAGGCAAATATTTGTTTGATCTATTGAAGATCAAGGTGCCGGTTGTAAGCATACTTTATAAAAAGCTGTATCTGGTGCGGCTTACCCGCAATTTAGGCACTCTTCTAGCCGGCGGACTGCCGATTGGCGAGGCCTTGCGGATTGTGAGCGGCGTTATGGATAACGGGATTTATCAAGAGGCCTGTTTGAGAGTCAAGCAGGGCGTGGAGAGTGGAGAGTCTCTAACTCGTATTTTCAGGCGAGAGACTATTTTTCCTACGATTATTTCCCAGATGGTGCATGTAGGAGAACGTACCGGCAGGTTAGTGGACGTGCTGCAAAAATTGGCCCAGTTTTATGATCGGGAAGTGACCATCGCGATGAAGAGCTTGGTTTCTCTAATCGAGCCAACAATTATGGTCATAATGGGCATCGCGGTCGCGATTATGGTTTCCGCTATCTTGATGCCGATTTACAATATGGCGAATGCGGTTTAATCGATTAACGGATTGCGGGTTGTTAGCTATTTTTCATTTACTCGTTTAAGTTCATTAACCTATCAAAAACAATGTTCAAAAAAGGGGATAGAGGCTTTACTCTGGTTGAACTTTTGGTTGTGATTGCGATTATTGGTTTGTTAGCGGTAATTGTTTTGGTCAGCTTTAATCTCACCCGGGCTAAATCGAGGGACGCGCAGAGAGTGGCGGAGATTAAAAATCTCAAATTGGCTTTGGGGCTTTATGATAATGATTATGGGCAATATGTTGTTGCCGGAGACTGCGACGCTGATTCTTGGATTGTAATTAATGGTGCCAGTGATGCGGTTTCAACTGCCTTAATCGGGATGGGTCTTTTTTCGGCAGGATCAGCCCCGCGTGATCCAATGTCTCCTAGCCAGGAATATGAATATTGTTATTTGGCGAGCACAGACAGCTATCAGTTCAGGTATGTTTTGGAAGTTAATTCCAGCGCTGGTTTGGAAGGCGTGCATGTGATAGGACCATGAATTTCCAATTTCCAATTTTTAATTTTCAATTTTCAATTTTCCCGCCTGCGCCAAGGCTTCGGCGGGCAGGCAATTTCCAAATAATTTTCAATGAAGAGTTTGCTATTTTGAAATTAGAAATAAAAATCTAACAGAAAGGAGGTGAATTAAATGCGAAAGCTTTTAGGCAAAAGAGGTTTTACTTTGATTGAGCTTTTGGTCGTGATTGCGATTATCGGTATCTTGGCAGCCGTGGTTTTGGTTTCCCTAAATTCGGCTCGGGGCAAAGCGCGTAACGCGCAGAGACAGAGCGACATCGTCAACATAAGTTTAGCTCTTGAGATGTATTATGATGATCAGGATCCGCCAGCTTATCCTGCCACGTTGGCTTCGTTAGCCGCGCAGTATTTCCCTTCTGGTATTCCGACCGATCCGACTGGCACCGCTTACACCTATACGCCGGCCGGTACTCCGTTAAGCTCTTACACGGCTTGCGCCACTCTAGAGGATTCTAGCACTTTCTGTAAACCTTAAGCCTAACACTGAATTGGTGGGGTGGTTTTCAAGTCCTGAATCAGTTTCTTTATTTCTCAAAGAGACTCATAAAGCTCGGGATCCCGGTTGGGTCTTGCTACCCCACCAGGGATTTGGATTTCAAATTTTTTTGAGATCCAGATCTTTGGTTAATACTAAATATTGTCACAGGGTCTGCGTTTTAATTTTCAATTTTTAAATCCCAATGTTCAATCAAATCATAATTTTCAATGATTTAATTTTCAAACCTGCGAAAATGGTTTTGTTTGAAAATTTATTCATTGGTTATTGAAAATTGATTAGTAAACCCTTCGGCAAGCTCAAGGTGGTGAGTATAGTCGAACCATTGAAAATTAAAACATTGAGAATTCATTGAAAATTGGTACTTGAAAATTGAAAATTAACCTCATGCTTCCTTTGGCTATTTTTCTCCTCCTCGGCCTGTTCGTTGGCAGTTTTCTTAATGTTGTCATTTACAGATTTAAAATTGGAAGGTCAATTTTAAAGCCCAGATCGTTTTGTCCTAATTGTAAGCATATTCTGGCTTGGTATGATTTAATTCCTGTTTTGAGTTTTGTTTTGCTTTGCGGTAAATGCCGCTACTGCCGTAAGCGAATAAGCTGGCAATACCCTTTGGTTGAATTATCTGCGGGACTTTTGTTTATTCTCTTTTATTTGAAATCTGGCAGTCTGGATTGGAGATTATTATTCAATTTGTTGTTTGTTAGTATCTTAGTTGTTGTTTTTGTTTATGACTTAAAGCATTATTTGATTTTGGATAAAGTGATTGTGTCAGGCGCGGTTTTGGCCGTGATTGCCAGCATTTTTTTGAGCAAACCAGAGTTTCTTTACGCGCTTTTAGGCAGTGCTGCGGCCGGAGGGTTCTTCGCTTTGCTTGTTCTGGTCTCTCGCGGCAAATGGATGGGTGGAGGCGATGTCAAACTTGGTTTCTTAATCGGTTTGATTGTTGGCTGGCCCTCTGTTTTGGTTTCTTTGTTTCTAGCTTTTGTCTTGGGGAGTATTGTTGGTGTTCTCTTGATCGTTTTTCACAAGAAAACCCTAAAGAGCGCGGTTCCTTTTGGCACCTTTTTAGCAGTGGCGACAGTTACGGTTATGCTTTATGGCGAGAAAATGTTGGATTGGTACTTGAGTCTCTTAGCTTGAGGTGGTATAATTTAAAAAGAGAATTAGTCCTTTTTCTAAATTTTAATTTTAATCTATTTTTATGAACAGAAAAAAGCAAAACAAAGCAGAACGTAAAACTATTCTAATCATTGATGATGCCGAAGATTTGAGATTAATCTATGTCAAGAAGTTTCGTCAAGAAGGGTTCGAGGTTTTAGAGGGCAGGGATGGTTTGGATGGTTTAAATATTGCTTTTGACAAAAAACCTGATTTGATTATCACCGGAATTATGATGCCCCGGGTTGACGGCTTTGAAGTGATCAACACCTTGAAAAAAGACGCCCAGACAAAGAAGATTCCTGTACTGGTCTTTTCTCATTTAGGCCGGCAGGAGGATATTGACAAGGCGCTGTCTTTGGGGGCTGACGATTTTTTGATCCAGGCCACTTTTTCCCCTGATGATGTGGTGGAAAAGGTAAGAGCGCATCTTGGCCGACCCAGGTCCGTTGCGCCAGGAAGAGGAGAGGCTTTGGCCGGCCATTTTAATTTGAGACTAGATTTGGACAAGGGCGATGCTGTGCGTTTGGCGAAGAGCATTGGTTTTGACCCCAAGTTTATTTGCCGACATTGTGGCGACATTTTAGTTCTAGATCTGGTCTCTGATCCAAAAAGAGAAGGAAAGTGGGTTACTGGTTTTTTCAAGTGCTTAAGATGCGGCAAAAAAGCCTGAACATAGAGATTGACGGTCAAAATACAAATTAAGACAAAAACAAAAAATATTATGTTGAAGATGGATATGCTGCCGAAAGACCTAGAGCAAAGGCGGAAAGCGCGTTTCCGCAACATCAGTATTATTGTGCTGGTTTTGTTAATAATTTTGGTTGGCGGCGCCTACTGGGCGCTTTCTTATTACGGCGGAAATTTGGATTCAGAGCTTCAGAATATTGAACAGCAGTCCACGCGGATAGACGAGGAGACTGAACAGTACGAGGCGGATTTAGAGCAGGCTTTAATCGCCCAAAAGCGGCTTGATAATTTAGACCGTCTTTTAAACGAGAGGTTGTATTGGACCAATCTTTTTGGAGAGTTGGGACGGGTTACGATCCCAGATGTTTTTTATACTGGTTTTTCTTCTGATCTTGATACCCGCGGGATGACTCTCCCGGCCAAGGCGCGTGATTATCAGTCTTTGGCGCGGCAATTAAAAGCCTGGGAAGGAGAGGGGATGTTAGAGTCGATTGAAGTCAGTTCAGCCAACCTCGAGACGGACGAAGGCCAGGCCTTTATTTCCTTTACGAGCAACTTGTTTTTCAAAAAAGAAGCATGGCAGGATTAGTGTTCTAAAATTTTTTAATTTTTTATGCATTTTAACATCAAGTCTATTCAAAAAAATCTCACCCTGATTATCAGCCTGCTCGTCCTAGTGGTTGCCAGCCTTGCTTTTTATATTTTAAAACCCCAATATAACAAGATTAAACGGATTAAAGCGGAGATTTCGATAGCACAGTCCAATTTAACAACCCGCGAGCAGAAACTTCAGAACATCAAGATGCTGCTTAATAATTATAAAGGGGTAGAAGAACAGCTATATAACTTAAGCCTTTCTTTGCCTTTGAAAAAGGACATCCCCAATCTCTTGGTTCAGCTGGAAGCCCTGGCCGCCAAAAATGGGGTTCTGATGGAATCCGTAAGCTATGAAGAAGAAGGCGAAAAAGACGAGAAAAAAAAGGTCGCCAAAGAAGAGACCCCTCCAGATTTGAGCAGCCCAGAGGCGGTGGCAGAAGAAGGGGCCTTGACCTTCACAACAGGGACAGAGGAACCTGAAGGATCAAAGACAGATTATTCCATCTTGAATGTTGAATTAAGTCTCGCTGCTCATTATCACTCTTTTATGAAATACCTCGAGGATGTCCAGCGAAGCTTTCGTTTCTTGGACGTTACCGCTATTGATTTTACGATCACAGATGCGAGTGATTCAGGCGGAAGCAGCGGGGAAGAGAAAGAGCCGGTTGATTTTCATGATCAAACCTTTGAATTTTTGATTAAATTAAAGACTTATTATTTGGAATAGAGAGGAATAAAGAGATTTTATGACCAAAGAAAAAAGGAAAAAGACGATGTTGGCAGTAGCCTTGGTACTGATTCTTTTAGCAATCGCTTATTTAGTTTATACCAGTTTTTTGAGCAAGCCGGAGCTAGATGCCAGTTTAGATATTGTACCAGCGGAAGAGGATTCAGAGGTGCCAGGAGGTCCAGAGATAGAGCCGGGCATTCCTGTCGAGATTTCATCCCCCAAACTTAAGACCGATTTATTGACTGATCCTCGTTTCACAGACTTGGTGATTTTTGGTGATTTGCCCGTAGAGGTAGGAGAGGTAGGCCGGGAAAATCCTTTTATTCCTTTTGAAGGTTATGGCACCGGAGGCGGAGAAGAGGAAGAGGAAGGAGAAGGTGAGAGTGAAGAAGAGGGTGAAGGCGAGGAAGAAGAGGAAGAAGGAGCGGAGCCGCCAGAAATGACTGATCAATAGTGAATTGCGGTAAATTTTTCACAGGCGCTACACAAGTTGTACTTAATTTTTATGTTCCAAAACAGAAACAAGGGTTTCACTCTTGTTGAACTATTGATCGTGATTGCGATTATCGGTATCCTGTCCGCTTTGGTGATTGCTGGTTTCAGAGCGGGTAACCGAGCATCCAATCTACGTTTTGCGAGCCAGAACTTAGTTAGCGTTTTCAAGCAGGCGCAAATCATGGCCTCTTCAGGCAAGATTCCAGCAGGCGAGAGTGATCCGCCCCCTGGAGGTTATGGTGTTTATGTTGATTCTTTAACCTCCTATATTCTTTTTGCGGACAATAACGATTCTGGTGATTATGATGGAGGGGAAGAGGTGGAAAACATTAGCCTGCCGGAGAACGTTGAGTTTTTTGAAGGAGGCGCCCCCCCAAATCCTGTGATTGGCCTCAATGTTGTCTTTGATTCTCCTGACGGCAAGATGTCTATTTACCTTGGTTCAGAATTAACAGATAAGACCATTGTTTTAAGAGTAGGTTCATCTGATTCGATAGAGGTATATCTCAATAGCACGTCTGGCTTAATTGAGGCCAGTGAATAAGTTTCCATTGTCATTGCGAGCGAAGCGAAGCAATCTCATTTGCAAGTAGAATTCTAATTTTGATTGATTATTATGGTTTTACAAAAATGCGGTTTAAACCACCCTCATTAATTTTCCAAAAAGGCTTTGGCCTCATCGAGACCGTGGTTGCAATTTTTATTATCACAGTTGGCTTAATTGGCGGGCTTTCTTTAGCTATATCTTCCACTACTGCTGCGAGAAACGTGAGAGAGAGGTTTGTCGCTTATGCTTTAGCACAAGAAGGTTTAGAATTAGTGCGTAATTACAGAGACAGCGTATGGCTTTTGGAACAAGACGGCTTTGCGCCTGGTCAAACAATGGAAAATGATGGCGACTATGCCCTAGATTACACGGGTTTCATTGAAGAGCGGGGCGCTTTAGGAGACTATGAGCTTCATTATGAGAACGGCCTTTATCGTCATGACAGCGGTGCTGCCACTAAATATTCTCGTTTGATTACCCTGCAGACCCAAGGGAACAGCAAGGTAGTCATCAGTCAGGTTTCATGGGCTGATCATGAATTAAAGCTTGAAGTACATTTGTACAATTGGAGAGACTTTTAACCCCCCGCCAACATATTTTTTATTTGAACAGAGATTTATCTCAAGAGCCTATGCTCTACAAAAAACAGAATCAATTAAATATTCGCGGTTTTACCTTAGTAGAGCTTTTGGTCGCAATGGCTGTTTTTGCTCTTGCGATCGTTGCGATCGCGGGGATATTTATTTCTATCACAAAAACACAGCGCAAATCCAGGATAGAGCAGAGGGTCCAGGCAGAAGCGCGTTATGCCTTAGATATGATCAGCCAAGAGATTCGAGACGGCTATATTGATTACACCCAGCCGCTTAGCACAAGCGTTTTGTATCTTGAGCGGCCTGGCGGCCAAAAGGTTGCTTTTAATATAGTCGGCGGTACCCTCCAGATGACTGTTGACAGCGGCACGCCCACGGCAATCTCAAGCAGTAACGTGAAGATTGCGGACTTAAGATTTTATGTTACGCCGGGGACAGACCCTTTTATCGAGGGCGGTCCCAACGAACAGCCCCGGGTTACTGTTTCTCTGACCATAGAAGATAAAGACGCGGCCAAAGCAGAGGAGCAAGCAGAGATAGAAGCCCAGACCACGATTTCAAGCAGGCAGTATCGAAGATAGCAGGGTCATTGCGAGGAGCCCGCACCTTTTAGAAAAGGTGCGGGGGACGCGGCAATCTCATAAAGCAAGTAATATTGTTAAGTGTAATGATTAAAAATTTAGAATTAAAAATTAGAAATTATTCAAAGGGTGCTTCCTTGCTCTACGCGATTCTTGTTTTAGGCACGATCGCTTTAATTAGTATAGCTGTTGCTGGCTTGATGATTAGGGGCTTAAAAACTAGCCGTGCAATTGGCAGGGGGATGGCCGCCTATTACGCGGCAGAATCAGGAATGGAGGAGGCGCTCTACAAGGTCCGCGTTCTTGATGATAAAAGTGATGGCGCGGGCACTTTCTTAGAGATTAAAGGGAGCTGGGATTATGAGATTGAGGATGTTTTTGATCCCGGGAATCCATATGCCCAGGGTTTACTGCGTAAGGACGAAACAATCGAATTTGATGATGTTAATGGCTCTAATCAGATGCGAATAACTTGGTCACAGGATGATGATGGTGTGGATGCGTTTTTAGAAGTAACCTATATTGGCTGGGAAGCGGATTTTAGTAATTTTTTAGATTCTACTCGAGATGTTGAAAAAGAGCTCCTAAGCTCTAACGCTAATATCGCTTTGGACCCAGGGCGAACATATTTAGTGCGCCTAAAACCGTTAAAAAGCGCTGTTGTCGACCTTGAAGTTTCTTTTGCTGGTTTTACGATTGGCGATCATATCCGGATTGCCTCTGACGGCTTTCATGTTGGTCATAAAAAAGCCCTAGAATCGAATTACAGTACTGATGATACAGGCGTGGTTAGTGGATTCTTTGACTATGTCATTTTTTCAGAAGAAGCTTTAGTTAAATAAAAAACGTCTGTCATTGCGAGGGAGCGGAGCGACCGAAGCAATCTCATAGAGCAGCAGCAACTATTACTTAGATTCGTATTTCCTAGATTTATTAAGTTTTCATTATCATTAACCAGATACTTATGAAATTAAAAAATAAAGAGAGCTGTTCTTCAAAAAAAAGCAGACTTTACGGCGCGGTGCCCTGGATTGTTTTACTTATCATCGCTCTAATTGTTGTCGGCGGCTTGGTGGCAGTTTATTACCTTTGGCCAAAAGAAGCCCCAGAAGCCGTTCCAGGCGAACAGGAAGTTAAGTCTTATGTCGGCACGATAACAGAGTTAGGCAAAGACAGCTTTAAACTTCAAGTAAAAGCAGAGAGGAATTATCTTAATGAAGACAGCGAGTTTATGGTCGAAGTTGATAAAGACACGCAGTATTCCAAAACAGTAATGCCTGTGTCTGTTCCGGAAGAGGATACGGGAAGTTCGGTCCAGATTACACCTGCCGTGTTCTCTGATCTTAAAGTAGGTGATGAGGTTGTGGTTGCGAGCAATTCTGATATTGCCGGCAAGAGCAAATTCACGGCCGTCAGAGTTGAAATTCTGGATGTAACAGAGATCAAGTCTTATACGGGAAAAGTTAAATCCATAGGCAATGAACAGATGGAGATTACTGCAGGAGCGCAACAAAACTATTTTAATGTGGATACGGTTTTGATTGTAAAAACAGACCCCAAAACAGAGTATTTCCAGATTTATTTTTCTAAAAATGTTTCTACTTCTGAAAACCTTGAGGGACAATTGGAAAGAGAGAAGATTAGTTTTGAAGATATAAAAGTAGGGGATGATGTAGTTGTCGCAAGCAACCAGGACCTCAAAGGCCAAACCACCTTCTTCGCCCGAGAGATTTCAATCTTACCCAAATCAATTCAAGAATAGATTTGTAGGGCCTGTCCGCCGAAGCTCGTGAGCGAAGGCGGAGCGACTCCATGCCCGCGAACCTTAAAAAACAAATAATAAAAAAAGACCACAGCAGTAAAGACAAATTGTTTCAAGTCTCTTGTGTGGTCGTGGTAAAAGAGCTGAAAGAACTATTAGGAGGCTATAGGAGACCCGCCCTTCTCTTTATTCCTCCCCATACAACCGCTTTCTTGAGAGGCCGCGGTGGTGCAAGTCGGCTTTTTATTACTAAATCTAGAATATCCACGCGCCCGTCACCATTCAGGTCATCATCTTCTTCTTTTTGGTCCTGATGGCCGTTTAGAGTGATGACAATATCTCTAATATCTATTATCCCGTCATCATTAACATCTTCTAGAACATCTTCTAGTGTGGGTTTGTCGCCGACCCTTAGTTGCTTTCTGGTTTTCGCAGGAATGGTGCTTGACGGTTGTGTGGATACAGCATCTTCACAATTACCCGATCGTAGTTCACCGCAAAGGCGGTATATCGGGTATTCTGTACCGTTGATTTCAGTAGTTCCACAGTCAGTATCTTCTATCCAGAATGGTCCTAGACATACGGGTATTTCTACAGGTTCACCATTACAAAAGAATATCATGCTGTTGTTAGACTGCTCATTAAAGCGTTCTTCTGTCCACCAAGCTTCTACTTCTTCTGTCCATGTAATTCGTAGACACGCCCTTGCACCTGACCACTCACAATTAAGAATATCGTCTTCTGTTAAGCAGTCGCCACATTGACTTCTGATAACATCAGCAGTGGTGATCAGGTCATCGCAGATTTCTTGTCCGTCTTCAGCGGAGCTTAGGGTTAGAGGGTAAACCAAGATCATGATTGATATCATCATCAGGACATAACTTTTTTCTTTCATTTTTTATACCTCCTCAGATTAGAAAGGAACTGATTTTCATAACAGCTTTCAATAATCAAATCTCCATTTTGATATATTAACATATTAAGAAAATGATGTCAAATTTTTTTAAGTATATCAATTGTTGAGAACTTTGATTTGGCATGAAGATAAAATATAGTTAGTCTCATTGGGTTATTTTAGAAAAGATGTGTTCTGAAAATTAAATTTTGGAGCACTAGTTGTACTCAAAGAAAAGAGCGTAAGATTTTAATACAAGGGAGGTAAGTATGACTTTTTAAAACTATTGAAACTGAAATTCATTTGTTGTTTGTAGAATATATTTATATAAAATAAAACAAAAAAGTATATGTTAGCAAAAAAAAATTTATTTTGGATTTCTATTTTAATGCTGAATTTATGGTTAATTGGTGGTTTTTCAGTGAGAGAGGCGCAGGGAGTTTGTGATGATCCAGTCACTACTACCGAGGGAATCATAAGTCAATGTGGCGAATGCTCATCAGAAGGGGATATTCTTAATTGTGAGTGGTCAGGCGAAAGAACATGTCTACGAATTACATGGACAGAAGAAGTAGAAGCTTGGTGGACAGAAGAACGCTTTAATGAGCAGTCTAACAACAGCATGATATTCTTTTGTAATGGTGAACCTGTAGAAATACCCGTATGTCTAGGACCATTCTGGATAGAAGATACTGACTGTGGAACTACTGAAATCAACGGTACAGAATACCCGATATACCACCTTTGCGGTGAACTACAATCGGGTAGTTGTGATGAAGGGGAACCTGGATCCACCTCCTGTTCCGTAGGATATTGCCAAGAATTATGGCCGGGGACAGAGTATGCTGCTTGCAGTGAGACCACTGGGTGGGGTGATTATAGCTGTGGTCCGGACCGAGAGTATTATGGCGCGCGTGATACGGATGATTGTAACACAGATCCTGACAACTATTGCGTCTGTTGCGGAGATCCAGGCAGTAAATCACCCTCTTGTGATCTATCAGCCAATCCTGATAATGGTTTTGATCCTTTAAGTACTAATCTTAGCATGTCAGCTGAAGGGTCTAGTCTTGACAGCTGGCAATTAACTTATGGGGATGGAGCACAGGAATGCAATCCTGGCCCTTGTTCTGGCAACCCTGATGGATTAACCCGCAATCATATTTACAATACAGGGGATTATACTGCAACAATGACCCTTTGGAATCAAGCAGGGGAGAGCGCTACTTGTGTTGATGATATTGAGGTTGGTATTGGAATACCCCAAAATCTGCACCACACAGCCAATACTCCTTATACTCTTGGTTGGGCTTGGGATCCTGTGGGTGGAGCGACTTCTTACAAGGCTTATGTTTATGATGGTATTGGTATCGGCGGTGCTTACTGGCTGCTTGGTACTGTTACAGAAACCGAGTTTAGCCATTCTCAATATCCAGTATTTTTATTCTTTTTTCTTCTTTGGCTTCCAATTGGCGGTAATGGCATACCCTGGAATTGGCCTTATACGGTTGGCGTGTTAGCTTGTAATGGCGCTGTCTGTTCTCCGCCCGCTACTGCGACAGCAGCTACCTCAATCGAGTCCCCAACATTGATTACTAAAGTCGGCGAAACTTTAAACGGTACGAACAGCAGTTTTACAATCAGAGTAGATTCTAATGAACGCTGGGGACTTGGTTTTTCCGCGTTAAATCAGGGTAATTCAGCTGTCAGAACAAGAATTAGAAGACTGCCTAGCGGCTTTCCAGAACAGACCATTGATTGGCGCAGTGGTCCTGGCCTTTATGGCCGGCCAGCAGACTTTGTTTTCTCCGGCCTCCTAGAAGGCAGTGAATATGAGGTCTGCGCTCAATCGAGGAATCGTGACGGGATTGCTGATGGTGTTGGCGATTATCGGCCCGGCCCGACTGCTTCAGATTGGAACTGTGAGAACATCTCTGTTGGTACTCTAGTTGTTTCTTGCACGCCAGACACAGATCAAGCCTGCTGTGAGAATCCACTGGCAAATGTAGATTTAACAGCGACTAAGGGATTAGCTCCTGGCCTAATCTGTACAGGCGCGACTGGCAATACCTGCTGGGCTCCTGCGGGCGGGTTTGTTTTTCCTCCTGGTATTCCTCAAGGTGGAGAGATGTATCAGTCTAACTGCTGTGGCGATGATTTAGGCGAGGCTTTTGACGGTGGCAATGTATCATGCGACGGCACCCATGCCTGTTGTCCTTTTGGTCTTTATGTTGAAGGCGGGAATTGTGTTAGTGATTGTTCTGTGAATCAACCTCCAGATCCGCCGATTATAGAGCCGCCGATTTCTTTTGAGGGCAGTATTGCTCCGAGTAAGACAGGCATTCATACAGCAAGCCAGTACGGCTCAAAGAAAGACACGGCTTTGAGTAAAAAGAAGACAAACTTTCTCGCCAAGCTTTCGGCTAATTTGTTTGATTTGATTATTCATAATATTTTTAAGAAGTAGAAATTCAGAGTGCTCGGTTAAAATTTCAACTTTTAACTTTAAACTTTGCCTGCCTGCCGGAGCCTTGGCGTAGGTAGGAATTTTGAACTTGATTGATGTCTTCAAAAATCCTTTGGCTAGTTTTAATCGTTGCTGTTATTATTCTCGGAATCACGATCTACTTTGCCCACTTTTTTGAGATAGAAATAGAAAATACAGAGTTGCCAAAAAGAGGGGATCTTGATTTGTCGAGTGACACTTTGCCTGTACCGGACAATATCATTCCTCCTTCCCCTGATTATAATCCAGGGGGAGATGATAGTCCGGATGATCCTGGAGATGATCCTGGAGTAGAAAATCTTAAGATGAAGATAGTAAGTTATCGCGGCTTTATTACTAAGATAGGATCTTCTTCAATTGAGTTTGAACCAAGAGTAGAGGGAGGGTCGGAAAAGCTGGTTACTGCTTTTGTTGATGCTAATACTGAAATCACACAAGTGTTTCTTTCCGAAGAGACAGTAGAGGAATCAATTGAACTTTCCGATTTAAGGGTTGGCGATGAAGTAAGAGTGAATGGGTTAGCCCAAAATTATTTTGAGCCGATCCCGCATACTATTCAAATAGAAAGATTTTATTTAAGAAAAAAATGAAAACAATTTATTCAACAATCAAACATTGCCTTTTCCTTGCTGCCTTTTTGCTTGTTTGTCTTTATCCTATGGAGATAGAGGCGGCGCTAAGAACTGCTGGTGATTTTGAGTGTGATGATTCCGGAGGAAGTTGGGCTTGTTTTAGTCGGCCGGGAGATACAATAGAGTTTCAGGTAAGGGCGCGTGATCCGGATAGCCAAGTCTATTTTTGGCTTTATTGGAATGATGTTCTACCAGACCCAGGAGAAAGGCAGCCTGCTGCCCCAGGATATGTAAATTCAGACACCTGGTTGCCGGTTTCCCATACATATTCTAATTCAGGTATCTATAATGTCTATGCTGAAGCTTGTGATGATCAGGATGTATGCCCTGGAGATCCATCAAACATTATTGATATATTTATTTCCAGGATCACTAATTTTACAAAGAGTGTTGATAAAGCAACAGCGAGTGTGGGCGAACAGATTAATTATACTTTTAGTTTTGATCTTGTGGACGCACCAGCTAGGCGCCTAGGCATGACTGATCCAATTCCAGCTAACTCTAGTTATGTTAATGGTTCTGCTTCATATAATTGTCCTTCTGGTGCGGGAGCAGGAGCAAGAGTGGGGTCGGAAATAGTGTGGGATATGGGAGATCAAGCTATAGGCACTTGCGATCTGGGGATGGCGGTTATTGCCCAAGGCGGCGCTATTTTAAATAGCGCCGAAGCCTTTGCCAGGAACGCGGACCCGGTTCTTTCAAATGTGGTAGCCACCTCTGTTACCGAGGCTTGGCTTCAGACTGAATGGGGAGACGTACATAGCGACGTGGTGATTGCTAACAGTGATCAGGCAAGCGGAGAGGATAGTGCTACATATGTGGTGAGCGCGGATGGGAGTATTAGTGATTTTTACAGTGCACAAGGTTCTTCTTGGGTTTTTGAAGATTATGATAATTTACAAACCGTTTTTACGGCGATTGATATCCAAGGTTTGATTGACGGGGATTATGGTGAGCGGCAGAATACTAATCCCGCGGATTGGATGGGCAGTGATGATCCATTAATCACTGTGCCTTTATGGCGAGGTGATGATCCGACTAAAAATGTCTGGTATCGAGGTGTTAATTTGAACATTGCGAATAATAATCAGGATTTGTATTTAGAGCGCGGCGGTACGATTGTCGTGGAGGGAGATTTGAGAATCAAGGGCAATGTCTATTACGACCCGAATTTCAACTGCGCTGCTTTGCCCGGTGGGGTTGATTGCCGGGATGCCTTGCCCACGGTCGGCTTTGTAGTGATGGGCGATGTGATTATTGATCCTGATGTAACTTATATTGCCGGCAATTTCTATGTCTTAGGCACGTTTTACACAGGAGATTCAAACAGTGATCAGCTGGTGATCGAGGGTTCGGTTGTTGCTAATGAGTTTGATCTAGAGAGAGAATATTCGGCTAGCGGAGATCCAGGAGAGATTTTTCGCTATGACGGCCGGGTTTTGGTCAACCCGCCGCCAGGATTTTCAGATCCGGCTGCTAAACTGCCGGGCGGGAGTCAGATAAGCCCGTGAGTGTATTTTTTATTGTCATTGCGAGGAAGGATCCTGAGCTTGCCGAAGGAGACTGACGAAGCAATCTCCAAGGAGCACCTGCCTATGCCATTTACTGAAAGGCAATATTATGTTTATATAATGACCAACAAATGGAACAATGTTTTGTATATTGGTGTCACTAATAATTTAGAAAGAAGAGTATATGAGCACAAGAAGTATGTAAGTAAAGGATTTACGAGTAAGTATCACTTACATAAATTAGTCTACTATGAAACTTACGGTAATATAGAGGAAGCTATCTTAAGAGAAAAACAGCTTAAAGGAGGCTCCAGGCAGAAGAAAATAGATTTAATTCAGGAAGATAACCCTGATTTTAAAGATTTGACAGAAGGTTGGTATGAATAAACCTCCTTGCTTTATGGAGATTGCTTCGTCGTCCCGCCCTTCGGGCGGACTCCTCGCAATGACATTCGGGTTTCGGTCGCCTTTTCAGGCGATTTTTTTAATGTTACAATAAAGGTAATAATTATTTCAAAATGACCAAAATCGAGGCCAAAAAACGGATCGAGAAGTTAAAAAAAGAGATCAATCACCATCGTTACCTTTATCATGTTTTGGATAAATCCGAGATTTCAGATGCTGCTTCGGATTCGCTAAAACATGAGCTTTTTGAATTGGAGAAAAAATACCCGGAGTTTGTCACTCCGGATTCGTCAACACAAAGAGTTTCGGGCAAGGCCTTGGATAAATTTATCAAAGCGCGGCATCAGGCGAGACAGTGGTCGTTTAACGATGCTTTTTCGGAAAAAGAGATGCGAGAATGGGAGGAGCGGCTTCAAAAAATATTAAAAAGCAAGGATATGCCAGCGCGTTTAGATTATGTTTGCGAACTTAAGATTGATGGGTTGCATATTGTTTTAACTTACAAAAAGGGAATCTTGGAGAGAGCGGCGACCCGGGGTGATGGAACCATTGGCGAGAATGTAACTCAGAATATTAAGACAATCGAGGCTGTGCCGTTAAAACTTCAAAAGGATGTAGATATTGTCTGCCAGGGAGAGGTCTGGATGGGAAAAAAAATTTTAGCTTCCTTGAATCGCAAATTAGCAAGACAGAAAAAGCCCTTGCTTGCCAATCCCCGCAATGCGGCAGCCGGCGCGATCCGCCAGCTTGATCCCGAGATCGCTCGTTCGCGCAGGCTTGATGTTTATAATTACAAAATTGACCAGGCCTCTTTTTCTTTGCCCAAGACCCATCTTAAGGTTTTGGAAAAGCTGCGGGTTTTGGGCTTTAAAGTGAATCGTAATTATGCCCACTGCAAAAATTTAGAAGCAGTATTTGTTTATTACAAAAAATGGGAGGCGCGTCGAGACAAAGAAGATTTTTGGTTTGATGGTATTGTGGTTAAGGTCAACGATTATAATCAGCAAAAAGCCTTAGGCTATATTGGTAAAGGCCCGCGTTTTTTGATCGCCTATAAGTTTGCTGCCGAGGAAGCGACCACCAAGGTGTTAGAGATCCAAGTCCAGGTTGGCCGCACCGGCGCTTTGACGCCGGTTGCTGTTCTTTCGCCAGTACGATTAGGCGGTTCCACTGTTTCCCGCGCCAGCCTGCATAATCAGGATGAAATTAGGAGGCTTCACCTTAAAGTCGGGGATACGGTGATTGTGCGCAAGGCAGGCGACATTATTCCCGAGGTGGTCAAGGTCTTGCCTAAACTGCGGACCGGCAAGGAAAAGGATTTCAAGATGCCCCGAAAATGTCCGATCTGCGGTACAAAAGTGATTAAGCCGAAAGGCGAGGTTGCTCTGCGCTGTCCCAATAAAACCTGCTGGGCCCAGGAACGGGAGCAATTAGTTCATTTTGTCGGTAAAAAAGGATTGGATATTGAAGGTCTGGGTGAGAAGATTATAACCCAGCTGATGGACGAGGGTTTAGTCAGTACTCCTTCTGATATTTTTGAATTAAAAAAGGGTGATCTAGAGCCCTTAGAGCGTTTTGCCGAAAAATCAGCGGATAATCTAGTTGCCGCAATTTCCCAAGCAAAAGAGGTAGATTTTCGTCGCTTTTTGTTCGCGCTTGGGATTCGTTATGTTGGAGAGGAAACAGCGGGTTTGGTGGCAAAATATTTGGCTTCCAAGATGAAGAAACTAGATATCAAAAACCTTTTATCTGTTACTGTTCGGATGAATGTGGGGGAATGGCAGAAGATAGAAGGAGTGGGGGACAAGGTCGCTTTGAGTGTTGATCGTTATTTTCATACAAAGAGAAATATTAAGCTGTTGCGGGAATTGGCAGATTTAGGTCTTACGATTCGATATGAAAGGATCAAAAAACCGCAAAAGTTCGAGGGTTTGAATTTTGTTTTAACCGGAAGCTTGGGGCGCTTTACGCGCGAGCAGACAAAAGAGGCGATCGAAGAGTTGGGCGGCAATGTTGCCGCCGCGGTTTCCAAAAAGATAGATTATGTTGTGGCTGGTGAAAGTCCAGGGAGCAAATATAATCGAGCGAAAGATTTAGGTGTTAAAATAATTTCGGAAAAGGAGTTTTTAAGATTGTTAAAATAGAATACAGGTTTTTTTGCAAAGAAAATTAGCCTAGGGTTTCTTGGAGAGAATAGAAGGAGAGATCAAATTACAGCACCGTTATAATTAATGTTTCTCTCTTTTTCTCTAAGATCCTAGGCTTTATAGACCCAACTAAAGGTAGGTTGTATATTTTTACCATAATCTGCTTTTAAGCTTTTTGTCAACCTTTTAGATTCTGTGTTAAACTAAAATTAATCTTATGGCTTTAAATAAAAAAGAAATTGAGCACTTAGCGCTCTTGGCGCGTTTGGGGATCACGAAAGAAGAGAAGGAGAAATTCAGAAGCGAACTTTCTTCGATTTTGGATTATGTTGCTAAGCTGAATCAAGTAGATACAAAGGGTGTTAAATCGACAAGTCAGGTCACTGGCCTTTTTAATATTATGCGCGAGGACAAGGCTCGAAAGTCTGGCTGTGAAAAGGAATTAGTAGAGGCAGCACCAGAGCATCAAGGCGGGTGTATTAAAACAAAGGCAATTTTGGAAAATTAGTTGGTTAGTTTAGTTAATAGATTATTTTTTTATGGATTTGAATAAGTTAACAATTAAAGAAGCGCACGAGAAGCTTCAAAAGGGAGAGATTTTTGCTTCCGAAATTACAGAAGCTTGTTTCAAGCAAATAGAGCGCGTTGATCCTGACATCAAGGCTTATTTGCGCCTGACCCGCGATCTGGCCCTAAGCCGGGCAAAGAAAGTTGACGAGAAGATTCGGAAGGGCGAGAAGATCAGCGCGCTTGCCGGTGTTCCAATGGCTTTGAAGGACAATATGTGTACGCGCGGAATTGTCACCAGTTCTGCTTCCAGGATTTTAGAGGCCTATATTCCCCCCTATAATGCCACGGTTGTTGCTAAACTCAAAAAGCAGGATATGATTTTGCTGGGCAAGGCCAATCTAGACGAATTTTCTATGGGTTCGTCAACCGAGAATTCTGCTTTTCAAATTACGCATAATCCTTGGGATTTAGATCGCGTGCCTGGCGGAACTTCGGGCGGGCCGGCCGCCGCTGTGGCATCGGATCAGTGTGTTTATGCTTTGGGTTCAGATACAGGCGGTTCAATTCGCCAGCCTGCTTCCTTTTGCGGCGTGGTTGGCTTAAAGCCCACCTATGGCCGGGTATCAAGATACGGCCTCCACGCGATGACTTCCTCTTTGGATCAGATTGGGCCTTTGACTAAAACCGTGGAAGATGCGGCGATTGTTTTAAACTATATTTCAGGGCAAGATCCTAAAGATTCTACCTCTGGGGCCAATGCCGTACCGGATTATACCAAAGAATTATACAAAGGAATTAAAGATTTGAAAATCGGAGTGCCGAAGGAATATTTTGTTGAAGGCATGGAGCAGGGAGTGAGGGAAGCAGTAGAAGAGGCGATTGGAGAATTGAGGAGATTAGGAGCCAAGGTGCAAAAAGTGAGCTTGCCTTATACAAAATATGCTCTCGCTGTCTATTATATTTTAGTGCCGGCAGAAGTTTCGGCCAACCTTGCCCGTTTTGACGGGATCCGCTATGGCAGAGCCAGCGAAAAAGCGCGCAATCTGATGGAGCATTATTTGAATTCAAGACGGGAGGGTTTTGGTCTAGAAGTAAGGCGCCGGATTATGCTTGGCGCTTATGTTTTATCTGCGGGTTACTATGATGCCTATTACAAAAAGGCGCAACAGGTGCGCACCCTCGTGATTGAGGATTTTAAAAAAATATTTAAAAAAGTTGATCTTCTGGTTTCTGCTGTCGCGCCGACCACTGCTTTTAAAATCGGAGAGAAAACCTCTGATCCGTTAAAGATGTATTTAGAGGATGTCCTGACTGTGCCGATTAATATTGCCGGATTGCCGGCTGCCTCTCTGCCTTGTGGTTTTGCGGATAACTTACCGGTCGGCTTGCAGATCATTGGTCCTTGGTGGGGAGAAGAAGAAATTCTCCGTTTAGCCTATAACTTTGAACAAGCCACAGAATGGCACAAGAAGAGATCATCCCCGTAGGGGCGACCCCATGCCCGCCCGCCAGAGCCTTGGCGTAGGTGGGTGGTCGCCCGCCCCTACGATAATTTGATTTTTTTGATATTTATAGTATAATAGAAACAAGCGTGTTTTTGTGTTGTTTAAAAAATGCGCCTTATCTAAAGTTACTTAATACGACGCGGGATGGAGCAGTGGTAGCTCGCGAGGCCCATAACCTCGAGGTCGGGGGTTCGAATCCCCCTCCCGCAACATCTGAAAATTCCAAATTTCAAGCACCAAATTCCAAATAATATTCAAATTCCAATGACCAAAATTCCAATTGAGTTTGGAATTTGAGATTTGGAATTTAGAATTTATTTGAGATTTGGAATTTGAGATTTGGAATTTTTTTATTTGGCAGGGTAGCTCAATTGGTTAGAGCACTTGACTCATAAGCAAGAGGTTGTGGGTTCAAATCCCACCCCTGCTACATTCACGTTGGGGGCGTAGCTTAGCTGGCTCAAAGCGACTGCCTGTCACGCAGTAGATCGCCGGTTCAAATCCGGTCGTCCCCGCCAAATAATAAACAAACATATGTACAAAAACAAAGAAGGATTTGGTGCTAACCCAGAAGAAAAAGAACCTAATACTGGCCCAGAAGGAAAGAAAATTGAACGTGGTCAGGATGTTGTAATAACAAATCATTGGTATCGCCATGCTCAAAAGAAGAGTGGCGATGTCTTTAGTAAAGAAGGTGAGCAGATCTCAACTTCTTCAATAAGTGAGGAGGGGGAAAGAAAATCACAAGAAGTGGGAGCAAAAGTGATCGCTCCAGAAAGCAAAGCAGGAGTTGTTAAAGAATATGTCAGCTCTTCAGACAGGACAAGAGAGACAGCTGACTCTCTTCTAAAGGGATATCAAGAAAAGAAAGTGGATGCAACCAAAGGAGAGACAAGAGAAAGGAAACAATTAACCGTTGATTTTCCTGAAGAGTTTATGAAATTATATGATCAAAAGTTTGGTGAAAACAAAGGGAAGATAATGGAGAAAAGAGGGATTCCTCTTGAGAATTACTCCACACTCTCTTCAAATCTGCAAGAATCAATTGCTGAAGAGGCTGAAGAGCCGGTAATCAGAGAATGGTTAGATAATCCAGAAAGCGATTTAGCAAAACTTTACCTCCCTCGAGATGCTGCAGCAGATTTTGCAGTTTTATTTCACAGAAGACATGAAAGGATGGCCAAAAGACTCGATAGTGGCTCAAAAGTAGATTTAGTGCATGTAACACATAAAACAACTACAGAACCATTTTTGACTTCAGGCGTACTGATCAATGCTGATGGTGAAAAGATTACTAAACTAGACCAGCTGGGCGGGAGTCTGGAGATACTTGGCGGCTGGGAAAGTGAGATTGAAACAGATCAGAATGGGCAGGGAGAGATTGTAGTAAGATTTAGAGAAAAAGAGTATAAGGTTGATAATGAAGTTTTAGAGAAGCTTGCTTCGGAAGGGATAGACAGATCGAAAAGCAAGAGAGATAATAAGGTTGAACTAAAAGATAATTAAAAACAAAATTATGCCAGAAGAAAATTTTGTCCTGCATTTCAGACAGGATTTTTCTTTATTGGCGATTGATACATTATTGCAGGGTACAGATTATTTAAATGTTGATCATATTTTTTTATTTACCCCAAAACCGAATTCTTTCTCTGCGTATTTATCAAAAGAGGGTCTGAAGCAGGCAAGGGTTTTGGGTGAGGATAAGATACTGAAGAATAAGGATTGGAAGGTAATGCTTGATAAGACCAAAGAATCTCTTGATTTTATAGACAGTTTGAAAGATTCTAAAATACCCACGATTGGCGCTAAAGGGTTTATTGATTTTTGGAAACAAATTAAAAAACACACTAAAATTATTCTCTCAGTTTATTTTTATTGTGAAGAACCGACCCTGGCCTCTTTAGAGGACAAGAAGAAGGACAAGGCAATTTACAACATCCTTTCTTATATCGGAGAATACAAGCTAGAAGCGCATAAGAAAATAAGTGTGGTGGAAGAAATTATTCATAAATTATCTTTAGAATCAGCTAAGTTTTTTAATTTGGATGTGCAAGATATAGAGAGTTTAACCTCAGAAGAATATGAAGTGTTTTTGTTAAATGGCGCAGATCAGGAAGTGGTAAGTCGTGCTAAGAAGAGAAGAAATGGTTATGTTTATCATCAAAAAGACGGGGAATGGGTTATTGAGACTGGACAAGGATATGAAAAATGGAAAAAGGTTCTAATGCCTGATGATACAGAAGTTAAAGGCGCGCCCACCTACAAAACTAAAAAAAAAGTGATTGGCAAAGTGAGAATTCATCTTTCATTTACTAAAATTACAAAATTGTCAAAAGATGAAATCCTGGTAACCGGAATGACTAATCCCCAGATGATACCTTATATTAAAAATATCAAAGGCATTGTCACAGAAGAAGGGGGCTTGATGTGCCACGCTGCCATTATTTCTCGCGAGTTGAAGATTCCCTGCATTGTTGGCACTAAAACAGCTACCCAGGTTTTCAAAGATGGAGATCTGATCGAACTTGATACTGAAAGTGGAATTGTTAGAAAATTGTAATAAGGGATAGTTATAAAATAACCTAAAAAGAAGGTTATTTTTAATTGGACAAAAAAGCTCCAAACGCGATATTTTGAGCAATAAAAAAACTCAACCGTTAAATAAGGGTGAGTTTAGAGGACAAGGTACTAATGCTAAATATCCTGCTTTTGGCGAAGTTTTCGTCTTGCTGTTTGTTCGTGCAGCAAGTCGAAATAATAGACGGGCGGATCTATTTGTACTCCGCCGCGGACTCTATGTCTGATTTGTAACATATTGCCCGTAAACCACATCACTTCTCCTTCTTGACTCCTTCTTGTAAAACCCCAGCGGCCACCCAAGATAAATGGCGCGTATTCATAATACCTCTGTGAGTATCTGTCTTTTATATGCCATGAATCTGAAATGGTGTGGAATTCCTTTTTGAAAACAGTCACTTCTTTGTAAGATAGGGTTATGAAATTCTTGTTATTCTCCCTGGTGACTTTTAGGTTATCCCCTGATTCCACGACACCATTCGCATTGACGAATATTTTTCCCGTACCTTCAGGAACATAATTGAAGGTATACATTAGGGTAGTTCTATGTCGCCTGGAATACTGATCGTAACTATAGAAAGTGCGGCGGGCAACAATTTCTCCGCTCGATGCTATTGGTTCTAGCACAGATGGGCTGCCTATTATGTGCCGTGAGAAGATCAGCTCATCGCCTTCAACTTCGATGATGGTTCCCTGTAATTCAGGAGGCTTGATTCGGGAAAAGAAAGGGGAACTTCCTTTTGGCCTTTCGTATACTGCTAGCTGGAACATGTTGGTATACAGTGTCTTTTCCAGCGTAATGTCTAGAATCGTCTCTTCACCATACCGACCATAAACCGGTATGCTGATTTTATTCTGGTCTCCGATTCTGGCGATTTTGTAACCTACGTTTTTTACAGTGTGTGCTTGCGGGCCGTAGATGCTATAGTGACCGCTATAGTTAATGGAACGACCCTCTTCCTGAATATATTCTCCTGAATCATAAGGAAGAGTCATCCAGTTCATCATCGGTAAGAAAGTTTCATCTTCTGGGTTCCAGTACTCCGTGGTACAGAGCTTTATGTCCCCATGAAACTCCTTGCCTTGATCAGGATAAGAGACACAGAAGTCTTCCCAACTAAAAGACAGTACAGACCTGAATTCTTCATCAGGGCCTTTTTGTAGAATTACTTCTATTCCGTTCCCTGGTTCAACGGCGATGGCGGCAGATGCTAGGAAATAAACAACAACAAACCTTACTAGAATCTTTTTGAGAAACATTTTCCCCCCTATATTTTCTAAAGAACAGTTGCAGGTTACAGTTAGAAACAGCGTATGAAGTCGACTTCAGAATAAACAATATATAAATTATTGTCAATTTTTTTGACCAAAAATTACATTTATATTATAGTATGATTTCATGGTTTTGATCGTTCTTTCTCTTTCAAGTTTTTTGGTTATGAGGCTTATCCAGCGATTCTTGATATAGCAGGGAGGGTTGAGTGATGAGAGGACTGACTGTAAATTCAAGTCTCGATTATTTTTCTGATGGGCATTTTGCCCTGGAGACTTTCACCGAAGGAGAGGCGGAGAAATGGTTAAGCGAGGGTTTAGTGCGGTGGTCAGCGCTTGATCCGCTGTTCTTCTGTGAGGCGATTGAGCAGAAGCTCGGTATTACTATTCAGAAGGAGGAAGGAATATTGCCCCTGAATAGTGGTGATCAGTGCATGGTGGTTGGAATTAAAGGACTGCCAGACGAATCTCAAGCCCCGTTCACTGTGGAACAGATTGATAGCGCGACCTTTACTTTTCGTCTTTTAAGGATAAAGTAGTGAGAGTATGAGGAAAGTATGATTTCTTTATGCTCTTTTTTTATCCTTCTTTTTTTAGTGCTTTTTTGATACAATAAGGTATAAGTGAGATTAAGAAAACAAAAATGGAGATTATTTTAATCATTATTGGTCTTGGGATTTTAGGGGCGATGGTCTATCTGATTTATCGTCTGCAGAATTTAGGGAAGAGCCCGAACGACAGCCGGGCGTTTGAGATGATGCAGAATTTGATGCGCGATACCAAAGAAACAAACAAAGAGGCATTGCAGGGGATCAATGAGGTCAGGCGTGAGATGCACGAGAATTTGAGTGAGACCACAAACGTTTTGCAAAGCAGACTACAGCAAACCAATAAAGCGATCAATGAGCGGCTTGATAACGCGGCTAAAGTGATTGGCGCCGTATCCCGGGAGTTAGGCGGGATGCAGGAGATCGGCCGTCAGATTCAGGATTTTCAGGACTTTTTAAAGTCGCCAAAACTGCGGGGAAATCTCGGCGAACAGGTGATGCGTGATCTCCTTGATCAAATGATTCCCAAAGCTTGTTATTCTTTGCAGTATACTTTTCGAGAAGGCCAGACTGTTGACGCGATTGTCAAAACCAAGCAGGGGATGATTCCGATCGATGCTAAGTTTCCTTTAGAGAATTTCAGGCGCTACGCCAAAGCGAAGATCTCGGAAGAAAAAAAGCGCAGTCATCGAGATTTTATTCGTGATGTCAAAAAACACATCAATGATATTGCCAAGAAATATATTCTGCCCCAAGAGGGGACCGTGGATTTTGCCATGATGTATGTGCCTTCGGAAACAATTTGGTATGAGCTTGTCCGTGATGATGCTGATTTGAATGATTATGCCAATCTAAAAAAGGTTTATTTGGTTTCACCGAACAGTTTCTATTATTTTTTAAAAGTGGTGATGATCGGTCTAGAAGGGACAAAGATCGAAGAGGCGACCAAAGAAATCTTGGCCGCATTAAAGGGGATCAAACAAGATTCAGAAAAATTCGGCAAAGGCCTTTCCGTGCTCTCCCGCCATGTCAGCAATGCCAAGAATATGATGGATAATGTCAATAACGAATACACGCGATTATCTTCCAAAATAGATCGAGTGGATATGCTAGAGGCTTCGCCTCAAAGCACAAAGCTCAAAGCAAAGAGTGAAAAATAAGGTTAATTTGAGTAATAAAAAAAGCGGCAGTTAGTTATTCTTCTGTTTCGTGCAACTCTTGTCTTTCATAATACATTCTAACTAACTCCGCAAGATTTGGATTAGAAATTAAGGTATTTACAGTTTGCCAAGTTCGGTGGGGCTTTTGATCCGATACCTTAGTCAAATTGGCAACACATTCAGCAACTTGGTAAACAGTCCAATCCTTGAGTAAGGCCGGCAAGGAAGGATTGCCGAGAAGTGCGATATATATCACTTCTCTTGTCATCTGGGCAACTTGTGTTTCCACGCTGCCCCAACATTCTTTTAGGATGGTTGCCACGAGATTCCAGATGTCTCCTTTTAACGAGTTCATTTTTCCTTATCCTTTCTTGTAAAGAGCCAAGGATCAAATAACCAAATTAATTGATTATGAGTTTTAAAGATAGTATAAAAAAATCAAAAAGTCAATTATTATCTGGTTTGAATCCCGAGCAAAAACAGGCCGTGACCCATGGGGAAGGTCCGCTTTTGATTGTCGCTGGCGCAGGGACAGGAAAGACTACGGTGATTACGAAGAGGATTGCTTATTTGATTGATCAGGGCTTGGCTAAGCCGGAAGAAATTTTAGCGGTTACTTTTACGGAAAAAGCGGCGGAAGAGATGGAGAGCCGCGTGGATAAGCTTTTGCCTTATGGCTATGTCGACATTTGGATCTCTACCTTCCATAGCTTAGGTCAAAGAATTTTAAAAGATCACGCGCTTGATATTGGCCTCCCCAATGATTTTAAGTTATTGAATACCACTGATCAGTGGATTTTGATTCGCGAGAATCTATCCAAGTTTGATTTGGATTATTACAAACCATTAGGTAATCCCACAAGATTCATCCAGGCCTTGGTTCAGCATTTCTCCAGGGCCAAAGATGAATTGATCAGTCCAGAAGAATATTTGGAATACGCGGAAAATTTGAAATTAGATAAAGGGGATCGGTTAGAAAAAGCGGAAAAGGGGAGCAGAGAGGCCGAAAGAATTTTAGAGGTTGCCAAAGCTTACAAAGTTTATAATAATCTCCTTTTACAAAACAATGCTTTGGATTTTGGTGATCTGATTAACTATACCCTAAAACTTTTTCAGGCCCGGCCCGCTGTGCTTACAGAATATCAGGATCAGTTCAAATACATTTTGGTTGATGAGTTTCAGGATACCAACTATGCCCAATACGAATTGATTAAGCTTTTAGCCAAGCCAGAAAACAATCTTACAGTGACAGGCGATGACGATCAGAGTATTTATAAGTTTCGCGGGGCATCGGTTTCCAATATTTTGGAGTTTAAGAAAGATTATCCTGACTCCCGCGAAGTTTTTATTACGAATAATTACCGTTCAGAGCAAAAGATCTTGGATTTATCTTATAATTTCATTCGCTTGAATGATCCGGAAAGACTCGAGGTTAAATTGGGCGGTAAGGTCAGTAAGAAACTATTATCACAAGTCGGTAAAGGTGGGGTGATCAAACATTTGCACCTTCCTGATCAAAAACAAGAAGTAGAAGCGGTGATTAAAGAAATTTTGGATTTGCGCAAAAAAGATAAGAACTTAACTTGGAATGATTTTGCGATTCTACCGCGGACCAATGAGCTTTCCGAAATGTTTGCTTTGGGCCTAAAAGAAGCCCAAGTTCCCTATATCTGGGCGGCTTCGAGAGGTTTGTACAAGAAAGCGATCATTATGGATGTGCTGGCCTATTTTAACCTTTTGGATAATTACCATGAAAGCGCTTCCCTTTATCGTATTTTGAATCTGCCGATTTTTAAACTTGAAACCCGTGATCTTGTTGAGCTTAATTATTGGGCTAATCGCAAAGGGAGGAGCCTTTATAATACGATCGGCCAGGCTGATTTGATTAATGTTTCGCAGGAGAGCAAGGGTGAGATCAAAAAGATTTTGGGCTTAATCCAAAAGCACTCTCAAATTGCGCGCGAAGGCACGATCCATGCCGTATTCTTTGCTTTTATGGAAGATTCTGGTTATCTAAAATATTTAGGAGGCAAAGACGACCAGGAAACCAGGGATAATATTTTTTATTTGAATCAGCTTGCGAAAAAAATAAAGAGATTTGAAACCGAGACGACAACAAGAGCGCGGTTGTCTGATTTTGTGAAAAGAATAGAGATGGAGCAGGAAGCAGGGGATCAAGGCACGCTGGACATGGATCTAGAAGCAGGTCCTGAAGCGGTTAAAGTGATGACGATTCATAAGGCAAAAGGGTTAGAGTTTCCTTATGTCTTTGTAGTTGGCTTGGTGGACAAGAGATTTCCTTCAATCAATCGCCGCGACCCGATCCAGATCCCTGACCCGCTAATCAAGGAAATTCTGCCAGAGGGAGATGTCCATCTTCAAGAGGAAAGAAGACTTTTTTATGTCGCGGTAACGCGCGCAAAACAGGGAATCTATTTCACTTCTGCCCAAGACTATGGCGGTAAGAGGCGTAAAAAACTTTCGCGGTTTCTAATTGAAGCGAAGATTGAAGACAAGCTAGAATTAGATTCAGTACAGGATAGATCAAGGCACGCACTGCTGGATCGTAGGAATGGGCCTGGGTGTCCGCCCGACCAAGAAGGATCACAGGCACCCTTCAAACGCCCCCAGCACTTCAGCTTCTCCCAATTCGCCGCTTTTTCCAACTGTCCCTTACAGTACAAATTTCAGTTTGCCCTCCGCATTCCAAAGCGCGGTCATTATCAATACAGCTTTGGCCAGACCATGCACAAGGTGATGTATGATTTGTTTAAATTGTTAGGGCGGAAAGAAAGAGTTGTCCAAACTGATCTTTTTGGTATGACGAGCGAGAAGCCTACTCCAACAAAATCAGGCAAAGTCTCTTGGGAAACATTAAAAAATATTTATCAAAATGCCTGGATTGACGACTGGTATCCAGACGAAGCCACGCAAAAAAAATACAAGGCCTTGGGATTAAAGCAATTAAAAGAGTTTTACAAGAATCACAAAGGCAAATGGCCTAAGGTTTGGGGCTTGGAAAAAGGGTTTCGTTTAAAAATAGGGGAGGATGTAGTGGTTGGCCGGATTGATCGGATTGATGATTTAGGTGGAGAAGTTGAACTGGTTGATTACAAGACTGGGCGAGCCAGAGACGCAAAGCATCTGGCTAAATCAGCCAAAGACCAGTTGCTTCTATACCAGCTCGCCTTGGAGGAAGTTTTTAAATTAAAACCTAAGAAGGTTTCTTTTTATTATTTTGACAATAACAAAAAAGTTTCTTTCCTGGGCACGGAAAAAGGCCTGCGGGATTTGAAAAGAAGGATCAAAGAGAGTATTCAAAAGATAAAATCATCAGAGTTTACTCCCACGCCTGGTTTCCAATGCAAATTCTGCGACTTTAAGGAAATCTGTGAGCATCGAAAATTATAATTCTTTTTTTCTTGTCATCCCCGACTTGCTGTGCCCGTCCGTAGCTTCAGCGAAGGAGGGATCGGGGATCCAGGGTCGGAAGCACAAATCCTGGATTCCCGCTTTCGCGGGAATGACACTAGGTCTAGTGCCTTACCAGAAGTATTATTATGTTTATATTTTAGCCAGTAAGCGCAATGGCACTTTGTACATTGGCGTAACCAATGATTTGCGAAGAAGGGTCTACGAACATAAGAAAAAATTGGTTCCTGGTTTTACTAAGAAATACAAAGTTCATCAATTGGTTCATTATGAAGTTACTGATGATGTTGAAGGCGCGCTAATCCGCGAAAAACAACTTAAGAAATGGAATCGCAAATGGAAATTAGAATTAATTGAAAAAGAAAATCCAGACTGGCAGGATTTATATGATCAATTATAGTTGTCTCATACTCCTTGTTTAGGGTTTCTGTGTAGTAAAATTTGATATAAAAAACATAAGATTATGAAAAAGGCTTTAAAAGTAATTTTAATCATTATTGTCCTTTACTTTGCAGTTGGTTTTTTGTTTTGGATTTATTTTTCTTTTACACGAATAGACGAAGTTTATCAGCGGGAGAAACGATATTATGATCGACAAAAAACCTGTTATGATTGTTTTGTAGGCGAGAGGCGAGATGGATGTCCGCGAATAGCTCCAGCGAGTGTTAAAAAGACTTATCCTTATGCCCAAGAGGAAGCAGGAATGACAGGGGGCAGCTATTGTTATTGGTATCCAAATTGGGAAAATGGGTTTAGTTCAATTTCTCCCGAAAAAAGTCTCTTGCATTCCTTTGAAAAGAATTGGGGTTATTCCTGGAAAGGTTATTTCTTTTGGACGTTTATTATCTTGACTCTTGGACAAGTATCCATGTAGAGCCACTTCTTGTTTCAAAATAAAAAAAACCAACAGATGTTGGTTTGAGGGCGAGGCAGGGATTTTCACGAAGGCCAAATGAATCTATCCGTCAAGGTTATTAAGGCCATGAAAATAAGCAATAGACCAAGGTACAAACTGGCCCAAGAAACAGGGTGGTCTTGGCGGTTGATAATTCTTTGCCGAAAGTATTCATCAAGTAATTCATAACCATGCAGAATGGTTATGAAACAACCCATGGGAAAAAATGTAATTGTCATGACTATTTTCATGGACAAGGTATTCGGCCCACTTTGTTTGAACAGGATGAAGTAGTAGAGAGCAAAATTGCCGCAAAGAACAAGCATGATCGGAATGCAGAGAACTCTCATTATTCTCTGCGTTTTGAGACTGATTAACTGAATTTTTACTACTGACATAATCTTATCACCTCCTTCGTCTCTGGAATCATTCTTGCGATTATAATATATCTTTAAGTTTTGGTTTTGTCAATTTCACAAATAAGATGAAAAAACATATTGCGATCTGTGGGCTAGACTGCAACCGGTGTGATGCTTTTATTGCCACCCAGAAAGATGATGATAAGTTGCGGCTTGAGACTGCCCGGGATTGGACATTGCGTCATAAAAGGAAAGAAGAGGATTACCCTCCTTTGAAGCCAGAGCAAATCAATTGTCGAGGTTGTTTATCTTCTGGACCTTTGTTTTTGAATTGCCAGACCTGCAAGATCAGGAAATGCGGTTTGGAAAGGGGATTTGAGAATTGCAAAGAATGCGAGGATTATAAGTGTTCTGTCTTAGTAAAGCTTCAGAGCCGTTTTTGGTAGTTTGGTTGATTTGGTTAGAGTATAATTTACAGATTTTGTCAAATTTTTGTTAGCAAAAACAACCAGAAAATCCTCTTGTCTTGGAATTAAAATTAGTGTACAATAAAGCTAAGAAAAGGGTAAAGCAGAATACCTAATTTTTTGGCTTTGTTAAGCAAAAATAGAAGGAATCCATATGTCCTTGAAAAAGTACATTGTTGGCATGGTTTTGGCCACTATTTTTTGTTGGACCGCTTGGGGATTGATTCTTTTTTACATTGATCCAGAAGTGGCTGGTCCGATCGGCCTTGTTTGCTTTTATTTCAGCCTGTTTTTTAGTCTGATTGGCACGTTGACTTTGATCGGTTTGGGTTTTCGGATCTGGTTTTCCCACAAAGAGATCATCTTTGCCTATGTCGGCGTTTCTTTTCGCCAAGCGGTTTTACTCTCGATTGTCTTTGTCGGCTGTCTTGTCTTGCAGCAGTTTCGGGTTTTGAACTGGTGGGATGGGACTCTTTTTGCTTTATCTATTGGTCTGCTTGAATTTTATTTTATGCGCCGTTGAAATTATGGAACAAAAATTAGTCGAAATAAAAAATAAAGCTTTACAAGATATTGAGAAAGTGAAATCAAGGCATGACTTGGAACGTTTTCGGATTAAATATTTAGGCAGGAAGGGTGAATTGGTTCGTACGCTGAAGGTAATTTCTGATTTACCAATTTCCCAAAAAAGAACTGTGGGTAAATTGGCTAATGAGACCAAAAAGATCTTGGAGGACGTTTTTGCCAAGAAGAAAAAGAGTTTTTCTGATTCTGGCTCTAAACTTTTTATTGATCTGACCCAGCCGGGAGTCAGGCAGGACTTGGGCCATTTGCATTTAGTGACCCAGGCGATCCGCGAGATTGAGAAGGTTTTTTTGAGCCTTGGGTTTGTCAGAAGGCGCTATCCCGAGGTGGAAACTGATTATTATGCTTTTGAGTCTTTGAATATGCCGCCAGGGCATCCGGCTCGGGATGAATGGGAAACTTTTTTTATCGAAAAGCCAGATTCTAAATCTAATCTTGTTTTGACGCCCCATACCTCTTCAGGGCAAGTTAGGGAGATGGAACAACATCCTTTGCCGATTCGGATGATGAATATCTCAAAATGCTATCGCCGTCAGATTAACGTCAGTCACACCCCGATGTTTCATCAGTTTGAAGGACTGGTTGTGGATTCTGGTATTCAATTTGTCCATTTGAAAGGAGTTCTAGAATATTTTTGCCGCGCCTTTTTTGGCGCGAAAAGAAAAATCAGATTGAGGCCTTTTCATTTCCGTTTTACTGAACCTTCTTTTGAAGTGGATGTCACCTGCGGCCTGTGCGGAGGCAAGGGCTGTCGTTACTGCAAGGAGGGCTGGTCAGAGTTGGGCGGCGCGGGCATGGTCCACCCTAAAGTTTTAGAAGCAGGGGGTTTGGATCCTGACAAGATTACTGGTTTTGCTTTTGGCTGGGGCGTGGAGCGGTGTTATTTGATGAAAGAGGGTTTGCTGATTCCTGATCTGCGGATGTTTTTTCAGAATGATTTAAGGTTTCTCAATCAATTTTAAGGATTAACGAATTTTCATATCTTCATTTTATGAACATCTTAATTCCCCACAACTGGCTTAATGAATATCTGAAAACAAACTTAAAACCCAAAGAGATTGCGGAAAAGCTTTCTTTGGGCGGTGTTTCAGTTGAGAAATTAGAGCGGGTACCGGCTGGTTTGGTGGATGGCGCGGAGTATGTCTATGATATTGAAGTGACTTCAAATCGTCCGGACATAATGTCTGTTATTGGTGTCGCCCGCGAAGGGGCGGCGATTTTAAACAAAGAGTGCGTACTGCCCAAGATTCCTGAAATTTCTGATCCGCGTCAGAGGGTCTCCTTGAGCATTGAGATTAAAGAGCCGCGATTATGCCGGCGCTATTTAGGCGTTGTTCTTGATCATATTGAAATTAAGCCATCGCCCGAATCCATTCAGCAGAGATTGAAATTGGCCGGATTACGCCCAATCAATAATGTTGTTGATATTACTAATTATGTGATGTTGGAGTATGGACCCTTGCATGCTTTTGATTTGGATTTGCTTAACAAGGACGAAAAGGGGAATGCCAAGATTATTATCAGGAAAGCAAGGAAAGGAGAGGAGGTTATCACTTTGGATAAACAACATTTTGAATTAAAGCCTGATATGTTGGTGATTGCTGACAGTAAGGAGCCAATCGCAATTGCGGGAATCAAAGGGGGAGCAAAACCAGAGGTGACTGCTAAAACAAGGAGGATTGTTTTGGAGTGTGCGAGTTTTGATCCGATTTCTATCCGTAAGACTTCGCGCGCGCTTTCTCTGCAGACAGATGCTTCGGTCCGTTTTGATAAAGACTTGGTTCCTTTGGGTCGAGAAGCGGCTTTTAGGCGAGCGGTTGATCTTTTGCAGAAATTTGCTGGTGCCAAAATAGCCTCTCGGGTTGTTGATGCTTATCCCAAGAAGATAAAGCCCAAAAAGATTGAATTTCATCTTTCAACAGTAGAAAGAATTTTAGGGGTCAAGATTCCGAGAGAAGCGGCTTTCCGGATTTTGCAGAGTTTGGGATTTAAGATTACAGGATCAGGCAAAAAGGTGGTGGTTTCGGTGCCCTATTGGCGCCATAATGACATAGAAAGAGAAGAGGACTTTGTGGAAGAGGTGGCGAGAGTGCATGGTTACCACAAGCTTTCTGGCAAACTTATGGACACCAGAATACCAGAGGAGGTGCGGACAAAAAGCTTTGAATGGGAAGACAGAGCAAAGGATATTCTGGTTTCCCAGGGCTTTTCCGAGGTTTGTACCTATTCTTTTGTGAGCAAGAGACTTTTAGAACAGTCTGGCTCTGATTCCAAAGGATACCTCAAGCTTGCCAATCCGTTATCACAGGAATTTGAATATATGCGCCGCGAATTGTTACCCAGTCTTTTTGAAGTCGCAAAGCGCAATTACAAGAAGTTTCCCGAGATTAAAATTTTTGAGCTCGCGAATGTTTATTCCGGTCAGGACATACCCTATGAACATAGGCGTCTAGCAGGATTGCTGCTTGCAAAGCGCGGCAAGGTTGACCTTTTTTATAAATTAAAGGGAGTGCTGGAAAATTTATTAGCAGGATTGGGGATTTCCGATTTTGTTTTTGAAAAAGAGACTGAAAGAGGCGGTATCATTAAGGTCTGCGGCAAGAAGGTAGGAAGCTTGGGCTTGGTCAAATCCTATCTCTTTTTGGTCAATTTTGGAATCAAAGATTTAGTCTTTGCTTTTGATTTGGATTTTGAGGAATTGGCAAAACATATTTCTGAATCTAAATCCTACACGGCCATTCCTAAGTATCCGGCGATCGAGCTTGATTTGAGTGTGGTTGTTTTAAAAGACACATCTTGGTTAGAAATTCAAAATTTTGTTCAAGAGGTAGACAAATTGGTTCGCAAAGTAGAACTTTTTGATGTCTATAAGGGAAAACGGATCGGAACAGGTAAAAAAAGTTTAGCTTTCAGAATCACTTATCGTTCGGATTCTAGAAGTCTCAAGCAGGAAGAAGCGCAGGAAGTCCACAATCAGATTATTACCAAACTAAAGAAGGATTTTAAAGCTAAGATAAGAGAATAGAACAATTTTTAATTTTCCCTCGACCCGAGGCTCGAGACTCGAAGGTTGATTTGCCTGCCTCCCGGTAGGCGAGGCATTTTTGGTTTTTGACCTGCCTGCCGAAGCCTTGGCACAGGCAGGGACTTGATTTTTGACTTTTTAAATATGCCCAAACAGAAAAAAAATCCATCAGCTTCCTATAGGGCTGAACACATTACTGTCTTGGAGGGTTTGGAGCCGGTCAGGAAACGGCCGGGAATGTATATCGGCTCAACAGGTTCAGAAGGTCTTCATCATTTGATTTGGGAAGTGGTTGACAATGCGATTGACGAGGCAATGGCTGGTTTTTGTAATCGGATTGAAATTAATTTGGAGCCTGAAGACGTAATTAGCGTAAAGGATAATGGCCGGGGCATTCCAGTAGAGCGCCATAGGCAGACTAAAAAGTCAGCCCTTGAGACCGTGATGACGATGCTGCACGCGGGTGCAAAATTCGGCGGCGGCGGTTACAAGGTGGCCGGCGGTTTGCACGGTGTGGGGGTTTCGGTTGTCAATGCCTTATCCTCTTGGGCAAAAGCAGAGGTGCGTCGCGATGGCGGGGTTTATACCCAGGAATATGAGCGAGGAAAGCCGAAGAACACAGTGCGGAAAAGAGGAAGCGCTGATGATACTGGCACGACAATTAGCTTTAGACCGGATCCAGAGGTGTTTGACCCAGGGGCGCAGTTTTCTTGGGGCAAGGTATTAAAACACTTGCGCCAGCAGGCTTACTTGACTAAGGGCGTGCGCATTATTGTTCGAGACAGGCGGAAAGCGAAGAAAGAAAGAAGTTACCAATTCTATTTTGAAGGCGGGATCAAGTCCTATGTTTATTTTTTAAACCAAGGAAAAGAGGTTAAGAATGAAAAGATATTTTACATTGAGAAGAAGACAGGAGGCGTGCAGGCAGAGATTGCTCTCCAGTACTTTGAGGGATACAAAGAGCATATTTTTACTTTTGCTAACAATATTCATACCATAGAAGGAGGTTCACATCTGACTGGTTTCCGATCGAGCTTGACCCGGGCTTTAAATGATTATGCGCGCAAGAATAATTATCTTAAAGAAAAAGAAGATAATTTGATCGGCGATGATGTTCGCGAGGGTTTGACCGCAGTGGTCAGTGTTAAACTCAAAAATCCCCAATTTGAAGGTCAGACCAAAGCAAAATTGGGCAATGCGGAAGTGAGAGGAGTCGTAGAGGGTGTTTTATCAGAGGCTTTGGTTGAGTATTTAGAGATTAATTCTTCTGACGCAGAGGCGATTATGAAGAAATGCATTCTAACCGCCCAGGCAAGAAAAGCGGCAAGAGCGGCTCGGGAGACAGTGATCCGCAAAGGGGCTTTGGATGGATTAGCTCTGCCTGGCAAACTTGCTGACTGTTCATCCCGCGATCCCAAAAATTCGGAGCTTTACTTGGTGGAAGGCGACTCAGCCGGAGGCTCGGCCAAACAAGGGCGGGATCGGAAATTCCAGGCGATTTTGCCTCTGCGGGGCAAGATTCTCAATGTGGAAAAGGCGGCAATGGACAAAATGTTAAAGAATAATGAAATCAGAATCTTAATCACTGCCTTGGGCACAGGCCTGGGAGAGCAATTTGATCTTTCTCGCTTGCGTTATCATCGAGTGATTATTATGACTGATGCTGACGTGGATGGGTCGCACATCCGGACCTTGCTTTTAACTTTATTCTATCGCTATTTTGAAGAATTGATTAAAAATGGCCATCTCTATATTGCTCAACCGCCTCTTTATCGTATTCAGAAAGGAGCGCGGGTGGAATACGCTTATACGGACGCGGATAAGAATGAAGTTTTGAATGAATTTAAAAAGACTGCAAGCAAAAAAGGAAAGCAGGAAGGGGAGAGTAAGCTTACCGGCATTAAGATTCAACGATACAAGGGTTTGGGCGAGATGAACCCGGAACAATTGTGGGAGACGACGATGAATCCCGAGAACCGGATGATGTGGCAGGTTGTTCTGGAAGACGCGGAAGCGGCAGATCGGTCTTTTGAGACTTTGATGGGCAATGAAGTTGCACCGCGCAAGAAATTCATTCAGACCCATGCCAAAAAGGTGAAAAACCTGGATATTTAGTTTATCCCCAGACCAAGAATTTTGTTTTGGGGGCGTACCCTTGCCAGCATTTTTCAGTTCCTGTATAATAGAATCAGATTGCCCTTTCTCCAGGGGGCTTTTTAAGAAGCGCGAAGTTAGAAACTGGAGCCTCTACTAGGCAAAGCCCGCGGTCCTTTCGGGGCGGGGCAAAAATTTAGAGTTTTTGATTGTTTATGCCAAAAATCATCAATAAAATCATTACTTTTTTAAAAGAGGCCAAGGTTGAGCTTTCTAAGGTTATCTGGCCCAAGCGGTCTGAAATCATCCGCCACACTTGGGTTGTGATCGGAGTGAGCCTGGCGGTTGCTTTGTTCCTAGGAGTGATTGATTATATTCTACTAGTGGGATTGGAACAGTTTTTTTGAGATAATGATAAAAACCTATGCCAAAACAACTAGGAAAAAGAGAGCGCCGCTGGTATGTGCTTCATACTTATTCCGGCTATGAAGAAAATGTTTCTTATAACCTAAAACAAAGAATAGAATCTTTGGATATGGAGGATAAGATTTTTAATGTTTTGGTGCCGAAGGAAAAGAAAATAAAAATTAAAAACGGCCGCCGCAAGGTTGTGGAGGAGAAAATTTTCCCAGGGTACGTTCTGGTCGAGATGGTTGTTACCGATGATTCTTGGTACGTGGTCCGCAATACCCCGAATGTCACTGGTTTTGTCGGTTCCGGGACTGTGCCTACTCCTATTTCGGAGGAAGAAGTCAACACCTTGAAGAAGCGAATGGGTGTTTCCGAACCTAAATACAAGATTGACGTGGAGATTGGTGATCCGGTTAAAATTACGGACGGCCCGTTTAAAGGGTTTGACGGCAAGGTCTCTCAAATTGACGAAGAGCGAGGCAAGATTAAGGTATTGGTCAATATGTTTGGCCGGGAAACGCCGGTGGAGCTGGACTTTTTGCAGATTAAGAAAATATAATATTTATTTATGTCAAAGCCAGTCAAAACTATTATTAAACTACAGATCCCCGCGGGGAAGGCTAATCCAGCGCCGCCTATCGGACCTGCTTTGGGTCAGCACGGTTTGAATATTCAGGATTTTTGTACCCGCTTTAACGAGAAAACAAAAGATAGGGGCGGGGATATCGTGCCAGTGGAAATAACGGTTTATCCCGACCGCCGTTTTGATTTTATTTTAAAAACTCCGCCCTGTTCCGAACTTTTGAAGAAAGCGGCCGGGATTGAAAAGGGGTCGGGAGAGCCGAATAAGAAAAAAGCGGGCAAGGTTAGCGAAAAGCAGATTGCCGAGATTGCCGAAAAAAAGATGCCGGATCTGAATGCTAATGATCTGAAAGAGGCGCAGAAGATTGTCAAAGGAACAGCGAGGAGTATGGGGATAAAAGTTCAAAGTTCAAAGTGAAAAGTTAAAAGTTATTGAGGAAAAGACATGAAACGTTCTAAACGTTATAGAACAATTAAAAAGAAATTAAATAAGTCCGGTGGGACTGTTTTTAGTATCAAGGAGGCGATTGCTAAGATTAAAGAAGGAGCGGGCGCGAAATTTGATGAGTCAATTGAGGTTCACATTAAATTAAATCTTAATGAGAAGGAAGGAGTCCAAGTGATTAGGGGCACAGTTAATCTGCCAAAAGATATAGGCAGAAAACGAGTAATCGCCGCTTTCGTTACCCCGGAGAAAGTAGGGCGCGCTAGAGAAGCAGGGGCAAAAGTGGTTGGCGGCGAGGACTTGATTCTTAAAATTAAAGAAACAAAAAAGATTAATTTTGATTTAGCGTTGGCTGAAAGCTCAATGATGCGCCATCTTGGCCAGATCGGCAAGATTTTGGGCCAAAAGGGCTTAATGCCGAACCCAAAGAATGAAACTGTCAGTCCCAAGATAATCTCCGCGATCCGTGAATTTGCCGCAGGGAAAATCTCTTTCAAATCTGATGACCAGAGTATTGTTCATGGGGTTATTGGGAAGATTTCTTTTGAGAATAGCGACCTTATTAAAAATTACGAGGCCTTACTAACAGCGCTTAAAAAACAGACCCCGGAAAATCAAAAGGGGGAGTTCATTGAATCCATTTCCATTTGTTCAACAATGGGGCCAGGTCTTTTAGTGAAAGTATAGTTTTGCGTTTTTAATTTTACGCTTCTTTGGAGGGGGAACTTCAAGGCAATGCTGAATAAAAATCTAAACAAAGATCAATATTATATGAACATCGCTCGAGAGGTGGCGCGGAAGTCTAAGTGTTATCGTCGAGCGATGGGCGCGATTATTATCCGTGATGACCAGATTATTTCCACTGGTTATGTTGGCGCGATCCGCAAAGGCAAGGACTGTTTTGAGCACGGTTTTTGTTTACGGACGCGCTTGGGCATTCCTCACGGCCATCGTTATGAGCTGTGCCGTTCCGTGCACGCGGAACAGAACGCGATTATTAATGCCGCTCGCGCCGGCGTTTCTCTTTTGGGCGGGGATATGTATATTTTTGGCATGGACCCGGTGGAGCGGAAAAGAGTTGATACCCTACCTTGTTTTATTTGCAAGAAGATGATTATCAACGCGGGTTTATCCAGAATAATCTGTTCAACAAAGGCAGGGGGCCTGCGCGCATTCAAGGCAGAGGACTGGACTCACGAGTGGCAGATTAGCGATATCATCCAAGATCAAGACAGATACGGCGAAGGGCAAAGGGTCTTAAGCGAGAAAGAGGTTGAGGAAACTATTGCCAGACTTCATAAACAAGACTTTTTAACCAAAGACGAAAATGAAGAAAAACAAAAAGAAGCTAGTGATCGGCCTTTGCGGCGAGAAGCTTTCGGGTAAGGGAACAGTGGCCGCATATTTAGCGAGCAGGCATAAGGCGAAGGTTTACCGGATGTCTCAAGTCCTGGATGATCTGCTAGTAAGACTGCATCTGCCGATTGAGCGCAAGAACCAAATTGATTTAGCGCTTGCCCTGCGCGAAAAATTTGGTGAGGACATTTTAGCCCAAACCTTGAAAAAGGACATTGAGAAAGATCCAGAACCCCTGATCGTGATTGACGGAATTCGGATGCCCCGCGAGGTTGAGGTCTTTAAGACCCTGTCCGGCTTTGTTCTGGTTGCGGTTTCCGCTTCACTCCAAAACAGGTTTGAGCGGATGCTCGGAAGAAGGGAAAAACTGGACGAGCAAAATATGGATTTTAAAGAGTTTTGCCGGATTGAGAAAGAGAGCCCAACCGAGACTTCTATTGGCAGTATTTGTCAGGGTGCTGATTTTAGGATTGTAAATGACGGATCTTTAAAAGATTTTTATTTGAAGTTCAGTCAAGATTTTTTGAATAGACATTACCAATAAATTTTAATCCAAAATCCGTTAATCCTTGAACTCGTTAATCTGCTAATCCAAAAAAATGCAATCCTATTTAGATATTGTAAAAACAATCTTGCGCAAAGGAGAAGAAAAGGAGGACCGGACAGGTACAGGCACCCTGGCTATTGCTGGCGCCTGTTTTCAGTATGATCTGGCTAATGGTTTTCCGCTCTTAACAACCAAGAAAGTTCCCTTCCGGCTGGTAGCCACGGAGTTAGAATTTTTTATCAAAGGGATCACGGATAAAAAGTGGCTGCAGGAGCGCGATAACCATATTTGGGATGAGTGGTGTACGCCTTTAAAAGTGCCTTATGCCCATGATCCGGAAACTAAAAAGAAAATGATGGCGGAAAGAGATTTAGGTCCTCTCTATGGCTGGCAGTGGCGGCACTTTGGCGCAGAGTATAAAGATTACAAGACAAATTATCAAGGGAAAGGGGTGGATCAGTTAAAGAAGCTTGTTTATGATTTGAAGATTAAGCCTCATTCCAGACAGATGCTGGTTCTGGCCTGGAATCCCGTGGATGTCGAGAAAGTGATTCCTCCCTTTTGTCATTATGGATTTCAAGTGACAGTGATCAAAGATCGGCTGAATTTATTCTGGAGCCAGCGGTCTATTGATGTTGCCTTGGGATTGCCGTTTAATATCGCAAGTTATGCGACGCTTTTGCATCTATTGGCACTCGAAACCGGATTCTCAGAAGGGAAACTAACTGGTTTTTTAGCAGATACCCATATTTATTTAAATCACATTGAAGGTTTAAAAAAGCAAATCAAGCGCGATCCGGGAAAATATCCTTTGCCTCGAATTAAAACTCATAACTTTACTTCTATTTTTAACTGGCGGGCAGAAGATAGTGAGATTTTGGGCTATCAAAGCTATCCAGGAATAAAATTTAAGATTGCAGTTTAATTTATTTATGAAGATAATTTTAATAATGGCGGTTACCCTAGACGGCAAGATCGCCAAACATACTAAGCACCCCGCAGACTGGACAAGCAAAGCGGATAAAAAGATTTTTGTCGCTGAAACTAAAAAAGCAGGTGTGATTGTAATGGGCAAGACAACCTACGAGACGATTGGCAGGCCCTTGCCGGGCAGACTTAATGTTGTCATGGATTTTAAGCCAGACAAGACAAAAAATATTCCAGATTTATTAGAATTTACAAATAAGCCGCCAAAGGCCATTATTAGTGACTTGGAAAAGAGAGGGTTTGCGCGAATAATCTTAGGCGGCGGCGCAACGATCAATGGTTTGTTCTTAAAACGGGGCTTAATTGACGAGATCTGGTTAACAATCGAGCCCAAAGTATTTGGGGAGGGATTGTCTTTGTTTCAAGGGGTTAAAGCAGACCTTGATTTAAAACACCTTGAGACGAAACAACTAGATCGCAATGTTATCCAAGTAAGATATAGGGTAAGAAAGTAAAAGGGGGATAAAAATGTCAGAACCAGAGGTATTAAAGGCAAGTTTGATATCACATTGCCTTGGATTTGCTATAGAGGCAAAGAGGATTGAAGGTGAATTAAGAGAAGCTCTGCAAGGAGGTATCGCGTTAATCGGAGGGGTCATTTTGACAATATTTACTAATCATTCGGGGACGTGTGGCATAACTTACAGCCTGAATTTTCTCTCTAGCTTGTTACTAGAATCTTTAGGTAAAGATGAAGTCATGGAGCTGCGACGTTTTCTTGGAGAGTCTTCGGAAAGCATGGGAGACGGGACAGAAGCAAAGAGGCGGTTGGATGCTTTTATCAAGATTTTTGCGTAAATAAACAGCGAGGAAGGTGAGTGGTGATGACTAAGTGGGAGAAGTGGCTTATTATATCTGTTTGTATTTTTTCTGGACTCTGTTTCTTGGTGGTGTTTGGAGCGATTTATCAACTGTGGTGGCCACGAACACTATATCTTGATGATACAGAAGTAATGAGCTTGCTCGTTAAAGACATAGAAAAGTCTTGCTCAAGGCCGGCACGTTATGTTTTTTATGTTTGTGATCGAATTGACTTTCGTCAGGATCAAAGATTTCAGCAAGCAGTAGAAAAGGCAAAAGAGTGTGGTTTGACTATAGAATTTGCTCTTGTCTCCACAAAGGAAGAAGAAATAGCGTTAGCAAGAGCAGCCAGAATTCTGGGAGTAGACACAAAAAAGGCTTCTGGTTTCTGGACTTCAGGCTCTTTGGTCTGCGGAAGTCAGGATTCGAATGGACAGAGGAAGCTCAAGTATCGTCCTCAGTCTAAACGGGCTGGAATGGTGAGAGGGGAGGTAATAGAAGCAATAGACGAAGTTGATCCTTTCTTTCTGCTTTTCTCACCCGCACTTTCGCCTGCTTTATAAATTTCCTCCTTGGTTTTCTAGGCGATTATTTTACTCGCGCTCACATGGTTGTTTTACCGAGCGCTTTTTTTTTGCCCTTTGTCTTAATTTTTGTTAGAATTATACCGTAGGGGCGAACGAACGGGCGGCCACCTGCCTATGCCCAGGCTTCGGCAGGCAGGCAAAGGGCCGCCCCTACAGGGAAAAAACAATGGAGAAATACCAAACAATCATCGGTCTTGAGATCCATGTCCAGCTTAAAACCAAGAGCAAGATGTTTTGTCGCTGTTCAAATAATATTCAAGGCAAAGAAGTGAACGAGAACATCTGTCCGGTTTGCCTGGGGCATCCGGGTGTTTTACCGGTAATTAATAAAAAAGCGGTTGAGTGGACAGTACTCTCTGGCATGGCTTTAAATTGCAAGATCGCGCCGGAAAGCAAATTTGATCGCAAGAATTATTTTTACCCGGATTTACCTAAAGGCTATCAGATTTCGCAGTATGACTTGCCGATTGCAAAAAACGGCTACTTCAAAATAGATGACGATAAAATAAGGATCAGGCGGATCCATTTGGAAGAAGACGCGGCCAAGAATTTTCACAGTGAGGATGGAACATATAGTCTTGTTGATTATAACAGGGGCGGCACGCCTCTGATGGAAATTGTCACCGAGCCGGACATTACCTCGCCGGAACAAGCAGGGAGATTTTTGCGAGAGTTGAGATTAATTATGCGCTATTTGGGAGTATCAAACGCGGATATGGAAAAGGGAGAGTTGCGCTGTGACGCGAATATAAATATCAAAAAAGGCAAAGAGAAAACAGCGATTGTTGAGATTAAGAATCTAAATTCTTTTAAAGCTATTGAGCGAGCTTTGGTTTATGAAGAAAAACGACAAACAGAAGGGTTTGCAAGTCTAAAGAAGAAAAAAGGCAAAACAACCCGCGGTTGGGATGAGAAAAGAGAAGTAACCCGGGCCCAGCGCACTAAAGAAGAAGCCCATGATTACCGCTATTTTCCTGAACCAGATTTGCCGCCTCTGCGCCTTAAAGAAACCGCCCAAAATATGAAGGCAAAGCTTCCAGAATTGCCTGATAACCGCCGTAAAAGGTTCCTGGAAGAGTACAGTTTAGGTCCAGAAGATATTTCGGCAATGGTTAATAACAAGGCTTTAGGTGATTATTATGAAGAAGTGGTTTCCGAGGCTTTAACCGAGAGTCAGAACAAGAAAATGCCCAAACTAGTGGCTAATTGGGTGGTTAGTGAGTTGCAGAAGCTTTTGAAAGCACATAAAACAAAAATCCGCGATCTACAGATAACCCCGGAGAATTTTGCCGAATTTATTAATATTGTGGAAAAAGGAGAGATCAACTCTTCTGCTGCCCAGACTGTTTTATTGGATATGTTCAAAAGGGGGAGTGATCCTTCGCAAGTGATTGAGGAAAAAAACTTAGCCCAGGTGAGCGATCAGGCAGAACTTTCCAAGGTTATTTCCGAAGTGATTACTGAAAACAAAGGACCAGCAGAGGATTTTAAAAAGGGAAATAAGAAAACACTGATGTTTTTAGTTGGTCAGGTAATGAGCAAGACCAAAGGCAAAGCGAACCCGCAGGTTGTGCAGAAATTGCTTAAATTGTCATTGCGAGGAAGGAGGCCGAAGGCCGACTGACGAAGCAATCTCGTTTCATTTGGTGGTGTATATCTTTATCCACAACCTTCCTGATTTGACATTTTTTGGATATGGTGTATAGTGACTTGGAAGGATTTTTAAGATAATAAACCTTAAAATGGGTCTTAAACAAAGGGAGAAAAAATTGTTTGAGTCTTGGCAGATTTATATGAAGGTTTATTATCTTCTGGTTCAAGTGCGACCGTCATAAAGACGGTTGTTTTTTTATTGTTCTTTATATCCCTCTCGGGACTAGAGGGAGAAAGGCAAGATATAATGGCCAAACCTTTGCGCGAGGTATTGGAAGAAGTTAGAAATCAGCCAAAAAGACCAAACAAAAAAGAAGATGAGCCCAATATGATTGTTGGTGGGCCAGCCTTGAATACAAAATTGTTAGAAATAGACGCCAAAAATGGTAACCGTATAGCGGGTAGACTAGTGCGTTGGCTTGGAGACCCAGCGAAAGAAGATGCTTTGACTGTTTAGTGATTTTGTCATAATTGATTTTATTGGGATGTTTCATACATCCCATTTTTTATTTCAGGAATTTTTTGATTAGTTTTTGGGTTTGTTTTGCGGGCGACCACGCGGGGTCGCCCCTACGGGAATCCACTGGATTCGTTTGTCCCGTTTAAACCAAGTCATCTGGCGCTTAGCGAATTGGCGGGTGCGTAGTTTGATAAGCTCAATTGTTTGTTCTAAGGAAATTTTACCACAGAGATACATTCCGATTTGTTTATAACCAAGGCCGGAAAATGCGGGCGGGTCTTGCTTTTTATTCTTTTGACGGATTAGTTTTTCAACTTCTTGAACTAATCCTTGTTTAATCATTTGATCCACTCGTTTGTTTATCCTCTGATTTAATTCTTTACGATTGATCTTCAAGCCAATCTGTAAAACATCAAGATTTGGCGGTTTCTTGGTCTGAAACGAAGAAAAGGGCTTACCGCTTTTAATTGAAACTTCCAGAGCGCGAATCAGCCGTCTTTTATTTTCAAAATCTATTTTATTGGCAGTTTTAGGGTCAAGTTTTTTTAATTTTTTGATTAATTCTTGCTTGCTTTTCTTATTTAATTCCTGCCGCAGTTTTTGATCTGGAAGAATTTGGGGAATTTGAAGGCCGTCGATTACCGCGCTGATATAAAGACCGGTGCCGCCGACTAAAAAGGGAATTTTTGGCGCATTTCTTTTGATAATTTTATAGACTTCTTTCTGGTATTGTGCTACAGTGTATTCTTCTTTGGGATCAACAATATCAATCATATAGTGAGGGATATTGTTGAAGTGCAGCACTTCCTTGTTCTTTATTTTTTTCCAGGTTCCGCCTGTCAATTTTCCAGTGCCAATGTCTAAACCCCGATAGATTTGTCTTGAATCAGCAGAGATAATGTAGCCATTCAATTTTTTAGCTAAATACAAAGACAAATCAGTTTTACCCGAAGCAGTGGGACCAAGAATAACAATTAGTTTTTGTTTTATGCCTTGATTCATTCTATTTTACTGCGGGGTTTATTTTACCCAATAGACCCCAAGGATTGGCTTTAATTATTTTTATCATCACAAACTGACCGGTGTGATTTTTTTTACTCTGAAATTTCACTGTTTTAAAGCCGCGGGTTTTGCCAAAACAAAACCCCTCTTTGCAATTCTCCACTAAGACCTCTATTTCTCTGCCGACTAGTTTTTGATTGTTTTTTAGAGCAGTCTTTTGGAGCAGTTTGTTTAAGATGGTATAACGGCGTTTTTTCTCTTGGTTAGAAATATTATCAGGGAGCTTGGCGGCCGCGGTTTGCGGTCGGGGAGAATAGCGGGCAATATAGGCCATATCATAGTTTATTTTTTGCATTATTTTAACTGTGTTCTGAAATTGTTTTCTGGTTTCGCCCGGGAAGCCGACAATAATGTCAGTAGAAAGCGATACATTTGGGATCGTTTTTTTTATTTTAGCAATTAGACTCAAATACTTTGCTACTGTATATTTCCGATTCATTTTTTTTAAGACCTCGTCATCGCCTGATTGAATTGGTAGGTGAATATACCCACAGACTTTATTACAAGAAGCCACTGTTTTTATCAGTTCATTGGACATATCTTTCGGATGAGATGTCACGAACCGAATCCAGAATTTTCCCGGAATAGCGTCGATTATTTGTAAAAGTTCCGCAAAATTTATTTTTGAATTTTGATTTTTCATTTTAACCTTTGATTTTCCCTCGACCTGAGGCTCAGGACTCGAAGGTTGATCTTTGATTTTTCCACAGTAAGAATTTACATTTTGTCCCAGCAGGGTAATTTCTTTATATCCTTCTTTAATCAAACCTTTGACTTCGGTAATTATTTTTTCGGACAATCGTGAGATTTCACGCCCGCGCGTGTAGGGGACAACGCAGTAAGCGCAGAAATTATTGCAGCCGTTCATAATCGGAATATAGGCTTGGAAGTTGTCAGAATGATGCGGTTTGATATTTAAGTAAGATTTTTTATTTTTTATTTTTTGTTTTTTATTTATTGCTTGTTTTTTATTTTTTATTATCTGGGGCAGGGAAGCAATGTTTTTGATGTTGATAAATTGAGTTTGATTTTGCAGTTTTTTTTCATCTTTTTCCAAAAGACAGCCGGTAAGGATGATTTTTTTCTTTTTTTGCCATTTGGAAACCAGGGAATAGACGCGGGCCACAGCCCGTTCCCGTACTGAACAGACATTGATAATCAGAAGATCTGTTTCGTTTTCCGAGCAGTTTTGAAAACCGGCTTGCTCTAAAACCGCGACAATTCTTTCTGAATCAGCTTTGTTCATCTGACAGCCAAAGGTTTTAATAAAATATTTCATCAATGCACTGTACAAATAATAAAAATCGAGCTCGCCCCGACATCCATGGATTACTATGGGGGTTAACCTCGATTTCATTATGAGAGGTTTTATAATTTTTGTCTAATTTATGCTGGTTTGACCTTTAATTCCAGCTTACCAATTCTCTTCTCATGATTTTCTAGTTTTTTGTCAGACCTTTTGTTTATACTATTTTGCATCTTGCTTTCTTGCATTAGGTCTGTAATATCTTTAGCTATCCTGTCTAAGGTATTCATAATTGTGTTGGCATAGTTTTTTCCATCTTCTTGAGTCATAAAGGCTTCTA
>CAZKRD010000001.1:217461-375978 GCA_964555185.1 uncultured Candidatus Saccharibacteria bacterium
GGTCCTTTTTGGTCGCGAAAGCTTCTAGGTCCTTTTTGGTCGCGAAAGCTTCTAGGTCCTTTTTGGTCGCGAAAGCTTCTAGCCGTTTCTCAATGGCAGGCAGCAATATTTTATTATTATATTTAACCAAACCCGTTAAGGTTAATGGTTTTTCTATTTTTCTTTTAGGCATTTGTTTTTTATTTTAGATTCTGTTTTAAATTTTAACACAGATTAAAGATTTAGCCAAAAGGGGACAAGTCTATTTTTTCTCTTTGATTTCCTGCTTTACTTTTTCTAAGAACTTGACTAATTTCATTTTTACAATCTTTTGCGAGCCGCGGGTACGGACAGCGACTAATTTTTCCTTTTCTTCTTCATCGCCGATAACCAGGATATAGGGAATCTTTTGTTTCTCGCTATCGCGCACCTTGCGGTTGACCGAGTCCCTGTTCTTGTTGATTTCAGAGCGGATATGAGCAGAGAAGAAGGTGTCGTTTATCTCTTTAGCATAACCCTTGTGTTTTTCTTCGGAAACCGGCAGGATCTTAACCTGCACCGGAGAAAGCCAGAGAGGGAGGGCGCCTCCGCAGTGTTCAAGGAGAATGCCGATAAACCTCTCAATCGATCCTAGGGCGGTGCGGTGGATCATTATTGGCGGTTTCTTTTTGCCTTCTTTATCAATGTAGAACAATTTGAAGGCTTCGGGCATAGCAAAGTCAAGTTGGACCGTGCCGCACTGCCAGCTTCTCTCCAGGGCGTCTTGAATATGAAAGTCTATTTTTGGTCCGTAGAAAGCGCCGTCTCCCGGGTTAACCTTGTATTCTATTTTGAGCTCTTCTAAAACTTCGCTCAAGATTCTTTCGCTATTGCGCCACATTTGGTCTGTGCCAATAGATTTTTTAGGCCGAGTGGACAGTTCCATATGGAATTTTTCAAAACCAAAAACTTGATAGAGGTGTTTGATTAGTTCGACCACTTTACTCACCTCTTTTTTTACTTGTTTTTCCGTACAGAAAATATGGGCATCGTCTTGGGTCAATTGGCGGACCCGGAAAAGTCCGGCCAGTACACCGGCTTTTTCGTGGCGGTGAACAGTCCCGATTTCGCCGATTCTCAAAGGCAGGTCGCGGTAGGAGTGCATACTTTGTTTATAGATTAAGAGGTTGCCCGGACAATTCATCGGTTTAATTGCGAACTCTTTTTGATCTGCTTTGGTAAAGTACATGCTATTTTTATAATGATCCCAGTGTCCTGATTGCAGCCACAATTTTTTGGCCAGGATGATCGGCGTACTTACTTCAGAATAGCCGTGTTTTTTATGTTCGTGGCGCCAAAATTTTAAGATTTCGCAGAATAAGGCCCATCCCTTGCTGTGCCAAAAAACCATTCCCGGCGCTTCCGGATGGAAACTGAACAGGTCCAGAGCTTTACCGATCTTGCGGTGATCGCGTTTTTTTGACTCTTCTAGGTTTAGGAGGTGTTTTTTTAGACTTTCGCTTTTATTGAAAGCAGTGCCATAGATTCGTTGAAGCATTGGGTTTTTTTCGCTGCCTTTCCAGTATGCTCCGGATATTTTGATCAGCTTGATTGCTTTGGCATTGAGTTTGCCCGCGGATTTTAGATGCGGCCCGCGGCAGAGGTCTGTGAAATTTCCTAATTTATAGACAGAGACTTTTTGCTCGCCTTTTTCCTTCAGATTTTGTAAGAGCTCAACTTTGTAATTTTGATTTGTTTTTTCAAACAATTGAATTGCCTCTTTAATCTCCATTTCCTGTTTTTCAAATTTCAGATTGGCTTTAATCAATTCTTTCATTTTTTCCAGAATTTCAGGCAGATCTTCCGGGGTAAGAGGGCGGGGGAGTTCAAAGTCATAATAAAAGCCAGAGGAGATACTCGGGCCAATCCCAAACCGGACATCAGGGAATAGTTCTAAAACCGCGGCCGCTAGTACATGACTTGCGGAATGACGCAGGATTGACAGCTTGAAAAGCTTTTTGGGTTCATTTTTAATCTTCTTTTTGTTGAAAGGCATATGTTTTTATTGTTTCATTGCTTCATTGTTGACAGTCAATGATGAGATAGTGGAGAGAGAGGGAATCAAGCGATAGAAATATAGCAAGATAGTAATTAGTCTATTCGGATCTCAAAGTGATCCAGCATTGAGGGGACTTTGCGGATCCAGAAGGGCTTGAAATAGACTTCGGCTTCGCCTATATCTTTGAACTGTTCAAAATATTTTTTAACCTCGTAACGATCGAGACCGACTAGTTCTTTTTTCTTGAATAGATCAGCAGAAATTTTAGAACGAGACTCTCCGGCGAGCCTAGCTTTAAGCAGAGCGGTTTTATTTTCTAGATCAAAAGTTTTGACTTCGCAGCTAAATTCTTCCCATAGGGGCCCCAAGAATTCTTTATCTTTGGGAGCTTCTTGTTTTAAGTTTTTTTCCGCCAGGGCTTTTAATTTTTCTTCGTTAAAGATCAGAGCTACAGTTTTTGTTTTGACTTTAATTTCGAATCCATCTGCTTGGGTTTCAGGCTCAACAGACGAGGAAGTTTCCAGCCTTTCTTGTTTTACTGTGTCCCCTAGGATTTCTTCTTGATTTGTAGTTTTTTGTTCAATCGCGCTTAACCCTTTTGCGTAGAGTTTTTCGGAAAGAGCATCATGAGCCTTGAGAATGGTGGATTGATAAATGTAAGGGAGTTCGGTATAACCGCCGGTCATTTCTGCATATGACTCGCCGTAAATTTCATCTTGCCAGGCTTTCCAGATATTAACCACGATAAAATGCTCTGGTCCGATATTACCCTTCTTGCCTTCTTCTGCAGCCGTGACATTCACTTCTACTTTTGAGCCGGCAGGGACGACCGCCCGCTTGTCAGTGCGGAACAGGATTCCTGATTCGGAAAGGAGGCGGGTTTTGGCAAGAAGGGGCTGGTCTTTTTCTCGTTTGTTGAAAACAGTAACGGTTCCTTGAGCTTTGGCTTCGAATCCTTTGAGATCTTGGGTTTTAATCTGTTTTGATCCTTCGATCTCTATGCTCAAGACTTTGCCGGGAATAATTTCTTCGCTCTCTGGATTTTCCCGAACCTCTGTTTCAAAGTTGGTTTTAAAGTTTACCCTGCTGGGTTTGATTGTAATTGTAGCCCGGCCAAAACTAACATAAATAATCCCTCCCAGCACCCCCAAGCTCAACAAGATAAAGAAAGCGTAGAATTTTTTATAGGACTTGCCGGATTCGATTTTGCCGAGATACATAAATAAAAGCGAAAAGTGTAAAGCGAAAAGTGTAAAGCGGAGCGGGAAAAGTTCAAAGTGAAAAGAGGAAAGAGAAAAGCTAAAAACTAAAAATTAGAAACAAAAAGCAATCTGACAGAAGGACTGGATTTTTTTGTTTAAATTTTATATTTTGTTTTCAAGTAATTCTCCCAGTTTACTTGCAACCATTTTTTAGACTCTTTTTCTAGTTTGCCTAAACCCCGCCGCTCTAATTCTTTTCTGATCACTCCGCCCTGGTGGGGATAGCGGTACATTTTTTTATGGGGCGATGAAAAGCCATGAGTATAATGGGCAATTTCATGGGCCAGGGTAGCGCGCAGTACATAGAGAGGTATCTTATTGCCGCGGAGGTGGCTACTCAAGCGGATTAAGGTCTTTTTAGTCTTTGGCTCGTATTTGATTGAGCCCAATACTCTTTTGTTGTAGCGCGAGAACAGAACGACAACATCATTTTTGATTGGAATATCAGAAAAATGCTCCTGCCATAACTCCCTCGTTATTTCGAGGAGCCATTTGTTATTACGGATTTTGTTAATTCTATTATAGACCACCTTTCTTATAAACGCAATTTCAAATTCACTGCCTTTTTGTTTGAGATTTATTTAGAATGATAGGTTTTGATTCAAGAGATTTCTACATTTCCCTTTCCCAAAAGATCCTTGACTTTTTGGGTTAGATTATTTTTAAGGTTAACATTGAATTGGGTTTTAATTTGGTCAGAGTTAACGTTTTTGCCATTAGGGATCGAAAGATAGACAGGACAGGTGCCGGGATGGGCATTCAGGATCTGCTTTAATTTCATTAAACGATCTCGATTAGTATTGGAAGGGAGCTTGATTTGTACCTTGGGGCACTGTTTTTGATTGACAAAAACCGAATCAGGGTCAATTGTTTTTGTTTCTTTTTTAAATGTTCGGAGCTCTTCTTGGGTTATTTCCTGGGCTGAATCAGCAAGCAGTTTCGGCTCGCCGTCTTTGTCAGATATTTGTCCGTTGACTAGAATAATTTTATCTTCCTGCCAAGTGGTTTGAGTTTGGGAAAGTAATTTGGGAAAAATCAGAATTTCGGTCGTGCCAGTCAGATCTTCAAGGGTGACAAAGAGCATCGGGTCGCCTTTGCGGGTAATGATTTTTTTAATCGCGGTGATAATGCCGCCCAAGACAACTCGTGTATTCCTGTGTACTCTTGGATCCAAGGAAGAGATAGCCATGGTTTTATAGGCTAAGTATTCCCGGTAGTCTTCTAGGGGGTGGTGGGAGATATAGAGGCCGAGGAGCTCTTTTTCCCACTTCAATTTTTCCTGCTTAGAGGCTTCGGTCGCGGCGTCTAAGTGGATCGAGGGGGCTTTGCCGCCGTTTTGAACCAGGGCGCCGAAGAGATCGCGCTGGCCGCTTAATCTGGCGCGGTGGTGGCCGCGGCCGTAGCGGAGGATTTTGTCCACATTGCCGTACATCTGGTTCCGTTCCCCGAATTTGTCCAAAGCGCCGCATTTGATCAGACTTTCTAAAGATTTTTTATTAAGATCGCGGCACTCCACTCTTTTGATAAAGTCATCAAGACTTTGGTAGGGACCGTTTGTTTTTCTTTCTTTGATGATGATAGAGATTACATTTGCTCCAACATTCTTGATTGCCGAGAGTCCAAACCGGATTACTTCTTGGTTGTCCTTTTGTTTGATTACGGTGAAATTAGCAAAGCTTTCATTGATATCAGGAGGGAGGACTGGAATGCCTAAGTTTGAGCATTCCTGCACCTCAATCGCGATGCGATCCGTGTTGTCTTGATCCGAGGTTAGAAGCGCGGCCATAAATTCGGCAGGATAATGCGTTTTTAAGTAAGCGGTCTGGTAGCCGATCAGGGCATAACATGCTGCGTGGGCGCGATTGAATCCATAACCAGCAAAAGGCTCAATAAAGGAGAAAATTCTTTCGGCTAGATTTTTACTGATTTTGTTTTGAAGGCAGCCATGGATAAATTTTTCTTTTTGTTCGGCTAGGAGTTTGGGGATTTTTTTACCCACAGCTTTTCTTAAGATATCAGCCTCTCCCAAGGAAAAGCCGGCAAGGTCTCTCGCGATTTGGAGAACCTGTTCCTGGTAGACAGCAACACCGTAGGTTTTTTGTAATATTGATTCTAACTTGGGATGCAGATAAGTAATTTTACGCTGGCCATGTTTCCCGCTAATGTAGTCTGGAATCCATTCTATTGGGCCGGGCCGGTAAAGTGAAACCATCGCAATGATGTCTTCGAATTCGGTAGGCTTTAATTCTTTTAAATATCTTTTCATCCCTGCTGATTCCAATTGAAACACACCCGTGGTTTTTGCCTGGGTTAAGAGCTTGAATGTGTCTTGATCATTTAAAGGAATTTTTTTGAGTTCAATTTTCCGCCCGCGGATTTTTTCAATGATTTTCAGTGTGTTTTCTAAGATCGTGAGGTTTTTAAGGCCCAGAAAATCCATTTTTAGAAGACCTACCGCTTCTACTGCGTGCATTTCAAATTGGGAGATAATGCTTTTGTCAGAAGCAGAGGCGTATTGGCGGGGAACGACCTCGTCAATCGGTTCGCGAGTGATTACCACACCACAGGCATGAGTGGAGGCATGGCGGGCGACTCCTTCCAGTTTTTTCGCAGTCTTAATTAACCTTTTTACCTTCGGGTCCTCTTGGTATTGTTTTTTCAGTTCTGGTTCGCGCGCCAGAGCTTTATCCAAAGAAAAGAACATTGGGATTAATTTCGCGATCTGGTCACAGAAAGTGTAAGGATAATCCAAGACCCGGCCAACGTCCCGGATCGCGGCCCGGGCAGCCATAGTGCCAAAGGTAATAATTTGGGCGACGTGTTCTGATCCGTATTTTTGGCGGACATAGTCAATCACTTCGTCGCGGCGCGTGTCCGCGAAGTCTAGATCAATGTCAGGAAAAGAGATCCTTTCAGGATTCAAAAAGCGTTCGAATAGAAGTGCATATTTAATCGGATCAATATCGGTTATATTAAGGAGATAGGAGACCAAGGAGCCGGCTGCTGATCCCCGGCCTGGGCCGATCACGATTTTATTCATCTTTGCCCAATTGACAAAATCCTGGACAATCAGGAAGTAGGTGGCAAAACCGGTTTTTTCAATCACAGACAATTCGTAGTTGAGCCGCTTAATTATTTTGCGCGGAGCGGTGCGGTAATTTTTCCGATAACGTTTTTTAAGGCCGGCAAGACAGAGTTTTTTTAAGTGTTTTAAGGGGGTTGTGTTTTGAGGCACTTGATAATGGGGAAGTTTAACCTTATTGAGTTCAATGCGCAGATTGCAGGCCTTGGTGATCTTTTCCGTATTCTCTAGGGCTTCGGGCAGGTCGTGGAAGTTTTCCTCCATTTCTTTTGGAGATTTAAAGGAGAAGTCTTCGCCGATCATTGAAAGAGGGCGGTTTTTATCATCAAGCGTGTTTTTGCTCTGGATGCAGAGCAGGATCTCCTGCGCCTCGGCATCCTCTTTTTTCAAGTAATGAACGTCATTGGTGGCGATTAAGGGGATGTTGTGTTTTCTGGCGATTTTGATTATGCCTTGATTGGCAACAGCCTGTTCTGGGATATTGGGATGGTGCTGGAGTTCAAGATAGAAATCATTCCCAAAAAGGTTTTTATAGAAAAGAGCCGTTTTTTCCGCTCGTGCCCGGTCGCCCCTTGCTAGGGCGCTTGCTACCTCCCCTTTGAGGCAGGCAGAAGCTGCGATTAAGCCCGCACTGTGTTTTTTCAAAAGTGCATGGTCAATGCGCGGTTTATAATAAAAGCCCTCAAGGTGGGCTTTGGTCGTGAGCTTGATTAGATTTTTGTAACCAGTCCTGTTTTTAGCAATCAGAATCAGATGGTATTGCTTGTTGTCAATATTAGGACGTTTATCAATCATTCGGTTTTGAGCAAGATAGACCTCAACACCGATGAGGGGTTTAATCCCGCGCTCGCGAGCTTTTTGGTAGAATTCAATTACCCCGTACATCACGCCGTGATCGGTTAAGGCGAGAGCATCCATTTTATTCTCTTGGGCCGCGTCCAAAAGGTCGTCAATCTTGGTAAGACCGTCAAGCAGGCTGTAGTGAGAGTGGGTGTGGAGGTGGGTGAACATTATAATAAATCAAAAATCAAATTTCAACCTTCGAGTCCCGAGGGACTTCGACTGAGCTCAGCCGAAGTCCTTAGGTCGAGGGAAAATCAAAGATACTTTTTAATTTTTTATATTTTTAATGGCAGATTCTATTTTAACACAGATTCTAAGAAAAAAAAATAAACCCCCCATTTATTTTCTCTCCCAGACCGGTCGGACTCTCCCAACTCCTTTGTGGAGTTATGCTTCTAGAGCATGGAGCCCACAAATAAACCAACAAATGGCCTATCGTGTTGCCATAGGGCAACTTTAACCCTTCCGTCTAGGCAAGTTTTTCAGATTCAATGGACTTGAGGTGCCCATTTATCTTACTCTTTTAGTCTTCTTGAGAAAATAAAATAGAATAGGGGGGTTGTCGGGTGACTCTTGATCTTTCATTTTTTTCTCCAGGTTGAAGGTTTTGAGTCATTCCCTATAAAGGTCTTTCGAAAGCACCTTTATTATATATGAGTATTTTTGTTATTGTCAAGGTTTTTGGCCGGAAATATCAATATCTATTTTGCGGCGGCTTTTAAAATACCAGATACTGCTAAAGGTGATCGCGGCAATGCCAAAGATAAGAAGCACAATAATCAGAAACCAGGAAAAGATAAAGTCAGTGATTTTGAGGATAACAGCAACAATTTTATTGCCGAATTTGGTTTTGTCTAGGATTAAAACAATTAAAAAGAAAATGAAGATATAAAGCCCTAGCCATTTGAGGAGCTTTTTGGCCTGCAGCGCTTTTTTTTCAAGGTAAAACAACCCCTTTTGCCAAAAAACAAAGCGGGGCTTTTTGTGTTCTTTGATATCAAGCAGGGCCTGATAATAGACAGCAAGGATTTCTTCGGTTAGCTTGGGAGAGAGGGAAAAATCAACCTCCTTTTTGATCGTAGAGGCCAGGTTGTGAGCTTCTTTCACGCGGTTAAAATCAGAGAAGAGTTTTTGAGCCAGACAAAGTCTTTGTTTATTGTTTTTGCTCGGATAGCCCAAATCGCGGATCACCGAGATTAGGATTTTGTCTGCTTCTAGAATCGCCATCAGCATCCCTGCTTGAGAGTTTTCCGCTAAATGATCCTGAATCGTGTTCCAGTTGTAGGATTTTTGAGACATTGATATTTTGAAATTCTTTCTCAATTTTATTATACTAGATTTCAACTATCTCTACAATTATGGTATAATCGAAATACTAAAACCAAAACAAAAACATGGGTCAATTCAACATCGCTTTAGCGCTTTGGTATATCAAGCGCAGAAAATTGATTAATTTTTTGGTCATTATAATTTTATTAGTGATCAATGCTGTGATTGGCCTTTATATCTTTACTTTGGGCTGGCAGTACTATACAAGCCCGAATCCAAGAAAGCCGGATGTGCTGATTGGTCCGCCCTTGCAGGGAGAGGAGATAAAAGACATAGAGATTTTGGCCGTCCAAAGTTTGTCTTCGGGAAATGTTTATGACTTGGTGGCTCAGATTAGGAACCCCAATCAGGAAGCGGGCTTGAGAGAATTAGATTATAAGTTTGTTTTATTGGATGCTTCTGGAGGAGTGATTCGTGAAATAGAGGGGCAGACCTGCCTTCTGCCTCAAGAGAGTAGATATATTATTAGAAGCGGGGTTCCCTTGGCGGGCCTTAAGCCTTCCAAGGTTTTAATTGAGCTTTATCCGGGGAGTTGGATCAGAAAAAAGAAGCTTTCCTTGCCCGATTTAGTTGTTTTAGAAGAGGCCATTGATCTTCGGGCTAGCAGCACAGGGCAAACAGAGTTATTTGCGATTACCAAGAACGAGAGTTATTATAGTTTTCAGACCGTGGAAGTTAATGTCGTGCTTTTAGACAGTAATCATTCGGTGGTGGGAGTCAATTATACTACTTTTAACAATTTTTATACTCAAACCAAGAGGGAATTCAGGATGCATTGGCCTGATGATTTGCGGTCTCAAGCCGATCAGATTTTGATTGAACTAGAAACTAATGTTTATGATGGTAAGAATTTCATTGAAAGAGAAAAAGAGAACGGCACGGAAGAACCAGGAGAGTATCGGGATATCTAGATAGAGAATTTCCAATTCACAATTCTCAGTTTCCATTGAATTTCCAATATTAAAATTTCCAAACACTTATATTCTTGGAAATTGGTCATTCGGAAATTATTTGGAAATTGAAAATTGGGCATTGGAAATTTTTATATATTCATGGCTTTTTTTCGGTTTTTAAAACATTATGACTGGCGGTTGTTTGTGATTGTCATTCTTTTGGTTTCGATTGGGATTGTGGTCATTTACAGCACTACTTGGGGAGAGGAGGGGGCAAGCTTGACTCGGCTTAAAATCCAGATAATTGCGGGAGGGATCGGTCTTGTTTTTCTTTTTGGTTTGAGTTTGCTTGATTATCGGGTGTTTAAGAATTATTATTCCTTACTCTATTTGGTAATGATTCTTTTGCTGATAGCGGTTTTGCTTTGGGGTTCCACAATTCGGGGCTCCAAAAGCTGGTTTTCTTTAGGTCCGGTGCAGTTTCAGCCCTCTGAAATCGCTAAGGTCATTCTAATTATCACCCTGGCTTCTTTTTTAGCTAATCATCAGGAAAAAATAAACAAATGGCGCATCCTTGTTTTTTCTTTTGTTTTAACCCTGCTGCCTGTGGGTTTGATTATTCTAGAACACGATTTGGGCGCGGCCGTGGTCCTGCTTGTGATTTGGCTGGGTATGGTTATTATCGCTGATTTGAAGTTAAGATATGTTTTTGCTACTTTGGCTCTGCTTGTTTTGATTGGTTTGCTTTCCTGGTCTTTTTTATTTGCCCCTTATCAGAAATCAAGGATATTAGCTTTTGCCAATCCGGAGAGCGATCCTTTGGGCCAGAATTATAATTTGATTCAGTCAATGATCGCGGTTGGTTCAGGCGGGATCTGGGGCAGAGGTTTGGGGCACGGCTCCCAGAGCCAATTGAAGTTTCTGCCTGAACAGCACACTGATTTTATTTTTGCCGTGATTGCGGAAGAGTTTGGTTTTTTAGGCGGGCTTGTCCTGCTTGTCTTGTTCGTTTTTTTGATTTTGAGGATTTTAAAAATCAGCCGGCTCTCCCTTGATAAGTCTGGCGCGCTTCTGGGAGCGGGAGTGGCAGTTCTAATCCTGACCCAGGTGTTAATTAATATCGGAATGAATATTGGGTTGGTGCCCGTGGCCGGGATCAGCCTGCCTTTAATAAGCTATGGCGGTTCCGCGATGATCAGCTTTTTAGTCAGTTTAGGACTTGTTCAAAGCGTTTACTTAAATTACCGCAAGGCGTTATTTCGGAAGGAGGAGTGAGTCAAAATCGTTATTTGACTCACTTCTATTTCAAGGTATAATTAGAAGCGAGGAGAAAGTGAAATTCCTTTTCACTTTATCCGAGCAAGAATTTCAATCTTGTTTATAATAGAGTGGATTAAGGAAGTTTTAATTCGTTAATCGATAAAAATGCCCCAAAGAGATCGTGATTTAATGCGAAAAATGGGAATCAGGCCTAATTGTCCTCTCTGCCGAGCGGTGTATAGAGGACAGGACTTGAAGCTGGTTCGAGAGGTGAAGGGCCGCTACCTTTTCCATATTTTATGCCCCGGCTGTCACGCCTCGATCATCAATATTACAATGGACAACCTAATCGGGGTAAGTTCTTTGTATATGGTTACTGATTTTAGTCGAGAAGACTTAGTGAAATTCGTGGATAGTTCTCCTGTTCTTTGTGATGAGGTAATTGAGACTTATGAGCAATTAACTGCCGACTCTCTGTCTGGTCCTTTTTCCCCGGAAGCAAAAAATCTTAAGCAACAATTAAGAAGATAGGCAAATTATGGCTAATTTAAATTTAAAAGTGGAAAAGAGAAAAGCTAAAGAGAAGCCTAAAGTTTTAAGGAGCAAGCGGGGGATGATTCCAGCAGTGCTTTATGGTCATAAAGTGAAGAATATACTCTTGGCTGTTTCCCAAAAAGAATTTTCCAATGTTTTCCAGATCGCTCAAGAGAGCACAATCATTGCCTTAAAGATCCGAGGCGAGAGCCGGCCCCGTAAGGTTTTGATTAAGGAGGTGCAAAAGGATCCTGTGTCCGATGCTTGGCTTCATGTTGATTTCTATCAGGTTAAGATGACAGAGAAGATAGAGACTTCCGTGATTTTGAAGTTTGTTGGTACGGCTCCGGTAGTAAAAGATTTAGGTGGAGTTTTGGTAAAAAATATTGATCAGATTGAAGTCTCTTGTCTGCCCGGTGATCTGCCCCGCGAAATTTTGGTTCCAATAGACGGCCTTAAGACTTTTGATCACCTTCTTCACATTAAAGATTTGAAGATTCCAGAGGGGGTGGAGGTTTTAGCTAATCCTAAAGACGTGGTGGTTTCGATTACAGCTCCTCGTTCTGAAGAAGAATTAGCCGCCCTAGAGGAAGAAGTAGAGGAGAAAGTAGAAGAAGTAGAGGGCGTTTCCGAGGAAGCGGAAGAGGGTGAAGGCGAAACCAAGAAGCCTGGCGAGATGGAAGTAGAAGAAGCAATATTTCCTCCAGAGAGTCCCCCTGAAACTCCAGCCGAAGAAAAATCAAAATAAGCAAGCTTGAAATTCTTGCTCGATGAAAGTAAAAGCTCCGCTTTTTCTTTCCTCTCGTTGCGAATTATAAAAACCAAAATGAAAATTAAAGAATTTTTGAGCAAAATCAGACTGCTTCTAGCAAAAAGCTGGAAGCATAGAATAATTTTTATTATTAGCATTGTGCTTTTGGGCGTTTTAATTTTTTTGTTGGTGTTTGGAATCAGCATGAAGACCTGTTCCGAGGGAGGTGATGATGAGGCGCGGGACGAAGAGCAGGATCAAGATCGAAATTATGATTTACCTGAAAGTGTGCGGACAATTGACGGTCTGCCTGCCGCCAAAGAGACAAATAACTTTCTGCCTTTAGCCGTGGTGATAGAGAATATTGTCGGCGTGAGGCCTCAATCGGGATTGAGTTCAGCCAGTTTGGTCTATGAAGCTTTAGCAGAAGGAGGGATCACTCGTTTCTTGGCTGTGTATTCTGGTGCGCAGGCTTCCGAGATTGGGCCGGTGCGTTCAGCACGGATCTATCATTTGGATTGGGTTTCTGAACTGGACGCGCTTTTTTCCCATTGCGGCGGCGACCCTTATGCTTTGGGCTTGATTGCCGGATACGGGATTAAAGATCTTGATCAGATGTATAACGGTACTTTTTATTGGCGCAAGCCGGAGTTGTCAGCGCCCCATGATTTATTCACGACCAGCGAATATTTGGATCAAGGGAGGCAGTCAAAAGCGTGGGAGGATCAGGGAAATTTTGTCCCCTGGCTTTTTAAAGAAGAGAAGCCTTTAGCAGAGAGGCCGGAGAATGTCCGAGACATTGAAGTTGGTTTTCTGGGACAGGGTTATCGAGTAACTTGGCAGTATGATCGGGAAAATAATTTTTATCGTCGTTTAAACGGCGGTGTTCCTCATATTGATAAAAACACCGGAGAACAGATCACAGCGAAGAATGTGGTGGTCCAGTTTATGGTTGCCAAGTTAAAAGACGCGGGCGCGGCTGCCGGACGACTCGGGATGCACACGATTGGCGGAGATCAGGCCTTGATTTTCCGTGATGGAGAAGTGGTCCCCGGTATTTGGAAAAAAAAATACCGCGAGGATCGCACGCGGTTTTACACCCCTGATTGGCAGGAGATTGAGTTTAATCCGGGAACGACCTGGATTGAGGTTTTGCCCCTGGAGAGAGAAGTTACTTATTAGTTTTTAGATTTTGAAAATAACGATTCGATTCAGACCAGAGAGGTCTTTTTTTATTTGGATTTTACTTTTTGGAAATTTTTCCTGAATGATTTTTTTAATTTCTTTAGTTTGTCCGGGGTTGATTTCAACTAAGACCGCAGCCCGCAGCCCGTAATCCGCGATCCGTAATTTTAGCTGGTCAATAAATTCGCGATAGACTTCCAAGCCATCTTTCCCTCCGGAGAGAGCAACTTTTGGTTCATATCCAATGGAAGGGGAGGAGGTTAAGAGTTGTTGGTTCAGATAGGGCAGATTAGCAATGATAATTTTTTCCTTTTGTGATTGCCAAAATTTTTTCGGAATCGGTGTTAATAGATCGCCTTGTAGGAATTTGATTCTTTTGGATACCTTGTGGTTCTGGACGTTTTTACGCGCGATTTTGAGGGCAGCCCTTCTGATATCGGTCGCGTATATTTTGATCTTGGGCAAGAGTTTAGCCAGGGTGATTGCGATACAGCCAGAACCAGTGCCGACATCTATGATTTCATAAGGCTCCTTGCTTGAAACCTGATTTAATACTTCTTCAATGATCAGTTCTGTTTCCGGGCGAGGAACTAAAACATTTTTATTGACGTAAAAGTCTAAACCATAGAATTCTTTATGGCCGGTCAAATAGGCGAGTGGTTCCAGGTGAGCGCGGCGTCGAATTAAGATTTTGTATTTCTTGTTCTGATCAGAAGTTAGCCCTTGGTTGGGATAAGTGAATAGGTGTTCCCGGTTTTTTTTAAAAAGAGCGGATAATAAAATTTCCGCGTCGAGGCGGGGAGATGGAATCTGGTGTACTTTCAAAGTTGTAGTGGCCCAAGTTAAGGCTTGTTTGGAAGTCATTTTTTCCAGTTTAAACCATTATGTTTTATGTTTTAAGATTAGAGTTTTTTTCGACAATTTGAATGACTTCATCTAAATTTCCATCTAAAATCCGTCCAATCCCAAACCAGCTTTTTTTGATTCGGTGATCCGTGATTCGGTCTTGGGGGAAATTGTAGGTTCGGATTTTGAGAGAGCGGTCAGCGTTTCCGATCTGGGACCGTCGTTTTTCACCTTGGGCTTTTGCTTCTTCTTCCCGTTTTGCTTCCAAGAGTCTTGTTTTCAAAATCTTAAGCGCTTTTTCTTTGTTTTTAAGCTGTGATTTTTGATCCTGGCAAGAGACGGTTAACTTTGAAGGCAGATGGGTGATCCTTACCGCGGAGTCAGTGGTGTTCACGCTCTGGCCGCCTGGGCCCGAGGAACGATAGACATCCACCCGCAGGTCTTCCGGTTTTATTTCAATTTCAATATCTTCTGCTTGGGGCAGGACCGCGACCGAGGCCGTGGAGGTGTGGATCCGGCCTGATTTTTCTGTTTTTGGTATCCTTTGTACGCGGTGGACGCCGCTTTCGTATTTGAGTCTGCCGAACACGTTTTCGCCGTTGATTTCGAAAATGATTTCACGGAAACCGCCAATCCCGGTTCGGTTGGAGTTTAAGAGGTTAATTTGCCAGCTTTGTTTTTGAGCATAAAGAGAATACATCCTAAAGAGATCAGCGGCAAAAAGAGCGGCTTCATTTCCGCCCGCGCCTGCCCTGATTTCCATAATCACATCTTTTTGATCTTCGGGATTTTGTGGTTTTAGTTGTTTTTCTAGAATTTTTTTGAGTTTGTTTTTTTGATCCTGAAGCTTCTTTATCTCTTCGGCCGCTTCCTTTGCTAAATCTGGGTCGGCTAACAATTCTTTCGTATTTTTGATCTCTTTTTGAAGTTTTGTAAATTCTTCGTATTGTTCTATTATTTTCCCAAATTTAGAGTATTTTTGAGAAAGAGGGCCTACTTTCTCGGGGTCAGAAACAATCTCTCTCTTTTCTAGCTTTCGAGAAAGGGCTTGGTACTCTTTTTTAATTTTTTCAATCTCCTTTTTCATACTTGTTTTACAAAAAATTTGGCTAAAAAATTTGAAGCCAAATTTATCATAAATCGCTTTTGTTATTTTTCCTTCTTTGTTTTCTTGTTTGTTTTTTTAGGAGTGCTTGATTTCTTTTTCCCTTGTTTCTTTTTTTTCATCTTTTTTGTTTTGGCCATTATCTTCTCAAAACGTTCAACCCGGCCAGCATCGTCCACCAGTTTCTTTTTTCCAGTATAAAAAGGATGGCAGTTAGAGCAGATCTCCACCTGGATTTCGGGGCACGTGGAGCCTGTGATAAAACTGTTGCCGCAAGAGCAGGTGACCACACATTTGCCGTATTTTGGATGGATTTTATCACGCATAGAGGATTGAATAATTTGAACAAAATAAGTATAATACAAAGAACGGCTTTTAGCAAGGCATTCTCTTTTATTTTTCGCCCTTGATTAAATCACTTTTTATGCTACAATAGCTTTAGCTCTCAAGAAATAAATAGTCCTTATGGCAAGTGAAATTTCAACAATCGAGATGTTAGAGGCCGGCCTCCATTTTGGTCATCAGCGCGCCAGGAAGCATCCTAAGATGGAACCCTATATTTTCACGACCCGCAACGGGGTCGGGATTATTGATTTGGAAAAGACCAAAGAAGCTTTGGATCGGGCCTTGAAATTTGTGGATAAGGTAATCAAGCAAAAAGGCCAGATTCTGTTTTTAGGTACAAAAAAACAAGCCCAAGATGCGATCCAAGAAACAGCAGAGGCCTGCCAAATGCCTTTTGTGATCAAAAGATGGCTGCCTGGGACCTTTACCAATTTTGATGAGATCAGAAAGAAAATGGATCGTCTGCTTGTTTTAGAAAAACAGGAGAAAAAAGGCGAATGGAAAAAATACACTAAAAAAGAAAGACTGGTCTTAAAAAAGGAAAAAGGAAAATTAGATGAGATCGTTGGCGGCATTAAGGGTCTAGAGAAACTGCCCCAGGCCTTGTTTATCATTGATATCCTGCGTGAAAAGAACGCGGTCTTGGAGGCGAGAAAAAAGGAAGTGCCGATAATTGCCTTGGTCGATACCAATAGCAATCCAGAATTGATTGATTATCCTATCCCCGGCAACGATGATGCCACACGGGGAATCAGATTGATCTGCGAACAGATCAGAGCAAGGATTAAACCAAAACAAAAACGTTAAATAATCAATATGCCAATCTCAATTAAATTGATTCAAGAATTAAGAAAGATAACCGGCGCGGGGATTTCAGACTGCAAACAGGCCCTAGAGGAGGCAGGGGGCCTTTTGGATCGCGCCCGAGAAATTTTAAGGAAAAAAGGCAAGGAAGTGGTGCGCAAAAAGCAGAGTCGCGAGGCACGGGAGGGAACTATTGGCAATTATTTGCATACCAATGGCAAATTGGGTTGTATGATTAAGGTTTATTGCGAGACCGATTTTGTCGCGCGCAATAAGGAATTCCAGAACCTGGCCCATGATTTAGCAATGCAGGTTTTAGCCGCGGACGCCTCTTATGTCAGCCAAGAAGATATTCCCAAAAAGGAGATTGAAAAACAGAAGAAGATAATTTTGACAGAGATTCGGAAGGAAAAGAAACCAAAAGAAGTTCACAATCAGATTGTGGCCGGCAAACTGGAGAAATACTGGGCAGAGGTTTGTCTCTTAACTCAACCTTTTTTTAAAAAATCCGAAATCACAATCCAAAATTTAGTGGCAGAGAAGGTTGTTAAATTGGGAGAGAAGATTGTTGTCGGAGAATTCGTTAAATTTGAACTTTAGAAGTTTTAGAAAAATATGAAGATTGTTGGCGTGAAAATCAGAGCCTGGGAGGCGATAGAGGATTTCGATCCGCGGGATTTGAATTTAGCGGAGGATGATTATGTGGTGGTTGAAACAGAGCAGGGCCTGGAAGCGGGCAAGGTGGTTTATGTTCACGATATAGATCAAAAGTCGGCGCAAATTAAACCAATTTTAAGAAGAGCGCTTGGCAGTGATCTTCAAAAGATTGAATATTATCAAAAGAAGAAAGGGGAGATTTTTGAAATTGCCAAAGAAAAAATCAAAAAGCACGATCTGCCGATGAAATTGGTTGATGTCCATTTTGCTTTTGACGGGAGCAGGATCACATTTGCTTTCACCGCCGAAGGACGGATAGATTTTCGGGATTTGCTCAAAGACCTAACTCGACATTCTCAGAAGTCTATCCGTTTGCAGCAAATCGGCTCGCGGGATGAGACCAAGAGCTTGGGCGGTTACGGTATGTGCGGTCGTGAAATTTGTTGTACTCGTTTCTTAGACGAGCTAAAGAGCGTGACCACGGATATGGCCCGCTTGCAAGAGACGACCCAAAAGGGGAGCGAGAAGAATTCCGGTCTTTGCGGTCGTTTGAAATGTTGTCTTGCTTATGAAGCGGAGGCTTACAGAGATTTAGCTCGCGGTATGCCCGAGGTCTTGGAGGAAATCAAGACCAAGCAGGGCAAGGGAGTGGTAGTAAGCCGCAACCTGTTGAATCGGACGATAAAGGCTAAACTGCACAAGGACAATGCAGAGATAGAAGTTCCGATCGATTAACTTTCTTTTTTGGTTTTTGAAAAATTAAAATTAAAAACCGATCTCGTAATGTTCTAGGTTCTATGTTTTATGAAATGATTCCTCAATCTGTAATTGTTTTGTCGTTGGTAGGGATTATTGTAATTTTAGGGCGCAAACTGCCACGATTAAGTGACCTCAAAATTGAGCCGGGGATTTCCGAAAGGAAAGGCAAGAAGGAGGTTTCGCTTAGTGTTCAATCTTATTTCAAGAGAGCGGGATTTTTATCATTAGCTGGGGCGCGCGTTTTTTGGAAGGCCTTTGGTTTGTTTTTTAAAAAGGTCGGCGGGCTTTTTGTTTTAGCCAAAGAGAAGATGCGCGCGCGCAGAGAAAAGAAAGCAGAACAGAAAGAGAAGTTGCTTAAGGAACTTACAAAGCCTAAGTTAAAAGTCGGTCTCGGGGCCCAAGGAGAAGAAATTTTCAAGGAAGTAGAACTAGCAGACGAACCAGTTAGGAAAGAAGCAATACTTGAAATCCCTTCGAGTCAAGGAGAAGGCAAAAAGATTAAGGTGAGGGTGCCAGCAGAATCATTGAACTTTCAAGGATTGGGTGTCGAGGCATTATTGACCAAGGCGCGCGATTTTGTTAAGATCAAGAGTTTCGGCCAGGCAGAATCGGCTTGTCTGGCAGCGATTAAGAAGAACCCTAAGAACATTAAAGTTTACAAGATATTGGGTAATGTTTATTTTGAGCAGGGCAATTTTAAGGACGCGCAGAGGTCATTCTCTGAAGCTCTAAAGCGAGGAATGGACGAGATTGACATCTATAAAAAGCTGGGTCAGGCATACACCGAGCAAGGCAGAAAAGACAAGGTGATCAAGATCTACCGCCGCGCGATTAAGAATAACCGCGCCAAAGAATATTTTTACCTAGAGCTGGGCAAGGCTTACAAAGAACAGGGCCGGAGAGACAAGCTGATTGGGGTTTACGAAGATTTAGTCCGAGAACATCCAGGCAATTACAAATACATTGAGCTTTTAGAAAAGCAGAGGAAATTAAAGGATTGAACCGGCCTGAGTAGCTCAGTTGGTTAGAGCAACTGTTTTGTAAACAGTAGGTCGTCGGTTCGAATCCGACCTCAGGCTCTCTGGTTCAGGTTTAAGGCAGGTGGGTAAAGCATAGGTTGTGAGTGCAATTCTCGCCTCCAGTTTAACCTAGGTTAAATTTGTATATTTTTGTATTGAAATTCCGATACGAGAGGGGGTCGGGGGAGAGGCACTTTCCTCACGTCGGAGGAAAATAGTGAGCCCCGAGAGAAATCGAGGGGCGAACGGGTTAAAAACCGAGAGGTTTTTAAAAACTTATTCGCGAGCTAAAGAGCGAGCGAATATGTTCGGGGAGATGGCAGAGTGGTCAAATGCAACTCTCTGTAAAAGAGTCGCCTTCGGGCTACGCAGGTTCAAATCCTGCTCTCCCCACCCGAGATACAGTGATTATTTAAGGAAAGCAAAATCAGTTTTGATGATTTAAATGTTCAATACTTGCCCCGCACCGAACTTGTTCTGGTGCGCGGGCTCTCCCCACACTTCGCAAATCTTCGGTTTGTTCAGTGTAAAGTTTTCATTTAGGCCGTTTGTTTTTTTTGTAGGGGTGATCCCGCGTGGTCGCCCGTTCTCGATTGTTACGCGAGCCGAGATAGCTCAGTTGGTAGAGCATACGCATGGTAAGCGTAAGGTCGGGGGTTCAATTCCCCCTCTCGGCTCAACTCCAACTGTTATCTTATAATTTAGTAATAATTCACTATAATATCATGCCGCAAAAGAACATAGTTAAACTTCAATGCACAGTGTGTAAAAATATCAATTATCATACTCGTCGCAATAAAACAGATCCTCAAAAAGGAAAGCTAGAACTCAAGAAATACTGCAAGCACGATCGCAAACACACACTGCATAAAGAAATGAAGAAATAAATAACCAAAAGTAATAACTAAATTTGGTTATTACTAATTGGGGGTGTAGTTAAGTGGTATAACGTCGGTTTCCAAAACCGATATCGGGAGTTCAATTCTCTCCACCCCTGCGGATATAAAAAAATGGCTTATTTTAGCCATTTTTTGACAGTTTAGTTTAGATATTCTAGAAGCCCTTGACAAAGTATAGTTATGGGTATATACTCATAATAGGTAGTCATCATAAAGGCCGGGCTATCAGATTATCATTAAATATCATCAACAAAACTATGCCAAAATTTGACGGAACAGGTCCTTTGGGTTACGGTCCCGGCACTGGCTGTGGACTAGGTCCTTGTGGTGCTGGAGTGGGTTTTAGGAGAGGTTTTGGACGCGGTTTTGGAGGGAGAAGGTTCTATACCAAAGGAGAAGAGTCAGAGATCCTGAAAGATGAAGCCGGTGCCTTAGAAAGCGAGCTCAAAGCCATTAGAGAGCGTTTAGCTGAGTTAAAGGGCCAGAAATAAAAGAAGACCGTGCACCCGGCCCTTTCTTTAAAGAAGGGGCCGGGGAAGTCTTCTTTGTCTGTAGAGTATCACTATATTTTAATTTTTTCAACTATGCCCAGACCAAGACTTTGCCGCAGGATTAGATTTAATCCAAACATTACTTATTTCAAACCTCAAGGCGTGCCAATGACGCATTTGGAAATTGTTGAATTGACTACTGAAGAAGTAGAAGCTTTGAGATTGAAAAATATCAAAAATTTAGATCAAGTTGAATGCGCTAAGCAAATGAAAACCTCACAGAGCACTTTTCAAAGAATTTTATCATCTGCCTATAAAAAAATCACCGAGGCGCTAATAGACGGAAAAGCGATAAGCATCATAAAACCCGGTTTCGATAGTAAGCAGTGATGATATGAGAGGAAAATGTTTGTGCGTTTTCATCTTTGATTTATTCTAAATTTTAAATCCCGACTTTAATAACACATTATGCAAAAGGTAATCGCAATTATTATTTTTTTAAGTCTCCTTTTTTTGGTCAACCCAAATTTGTCAAAAGCCCAGGAATATTCTTCAGAGATAAATAATCCTATTGCTACTTCTTATGAAAAAGCAAAAGTCCTCGAAATTCAGGATGTCAAAAAACAGGACCCGATAACAGGCGATAATATCATTGTCCAAAAAGTAAAGCTAGAGATTCTTTCTGGAGAGCACAAGGGAGAGAAACAAAATATAGAAAATAACTTGTTTGGGAATCCTTTAGATCTGAAAGTGAAGGAGGGAGATAAAGTAATTATTTATATTGAAGAATTTGCCGAGGGTTCCTATCTAGTGCAGATTCAGGATCATTATCGTCTGCCTAGTTTAGTTATCTTAATCATTGTTTTTTTACTTTTCTTAGGAATCATCGGTAAAGGTTCAGGTTTAAGGACCATTGCTAGTCTGATAATATCTCTATTTTTAATCTTTAAGGTCTTTATCCCCGCAAGTTTGAAAGGGATCAATCCGGTCTTGCTTGTATTGGTGATTTCTGTGCTGATCACCGTGGTTACACTGCTTATGATTGCTGGCTTTCGGAAGAAAACTTATGCTGCTATTTTAGGTACTGTTGCTGGTTTAGTTGTGGCCACGATTATGGTCTTGATTTTTGGCAAGCTTGCCCATCTCTCTGGCTTGGCCGGCGATGATGCCCGTATCCTTTTTAATAAATTTCCCGATTTAAGTTTTAGAGGCCTTCTTTTTGCCGGCATTATCCTTGGCGCCTTGGGGGCGGTGATGGATGTTTCTATCTCGATCGCTTCCTCAATCTCAGAGATCAAGAAGAATCATCCAGAGATTTCCTTCAAGAATCTGGCGAGCTCTGGCCTCACAGTAGGCCGGGATATTATGGGCACAATGGCTAACACCTTAATTTTTGCCTATGTTGGCGCTTCTATTTTTATTCTGCTTCTTTTCAATCAATACGGCGAATCCTATTTAAAATTCCTCAATTTTTCTTTTATCGCCGAAGAAGTGGTAAGAAGTATGGCGGGCTCTCTGGGTCTGATTGCCGCGATTCCGCTTACTGCCTTATTTGCTGCTTATCTGGAAAATAAAAAACCATCTCAAGCTAACAGAAGAAGAGATAAGATCCATTAGAAAATTGAGGTCAGCTCTGATTTTTTAAATCAGCCTGGCCATTTTTTTATTTAAAAATATATAGTGAGTAGCAGAGTAGGGTAAAATATGTTAAGATTAAATAGATAAGACAGGAAGGTAAATATAGCTTTTTGATTGTGCAATCTTGGTTCGAACAACCTCCACGCACCCCTGCTTGTCTTGAGCCTGCCGAAAGGCAAACATTAAAAATGACTGAAGGTTTGACAAAATATTTAAATCAAAAAAATGCAAAAACAAAGCACTAGATTACAGTGGTGGTTTTCCTTGATTATGGCCGTTATTTTTTCTCTCACGCTTGTTTTGGCAGGCGGAGCAGTTAGGGCGAAAAAAGAAAAACCAGACAACGCTAACAAGATCTCTGCTCAAGAAAGACAGGAGATCAAAAGAGAGTTAAAGAATTTTGAAAAAGCAGAACGAAAGAGCGCTAAAGAAGATAATGAACCGCAAGCCCCTCAAGGTAAAAGTAATGCCAAGCTCCACAAAGTTAACATTGAGACCGTGGTCGAGAATTTAGAGGAGATTGCCGAAGAAGAAGAGATTGTTGAAGATCCTGAAGTGGGGGAGGATATTGGAGAGGTAGCTGAAGATGAAGAAGAGGTTCAAGAGGAAGTAACAGACGCAATTATTGCTATCGAGAGTCGGAACAAGTTTAAGAAATTCTTAGTTGGCACGGATTACAAGCATTTAGGCCAGTTACGCAAGAATTTAGTCCATAATCGAAACCAGATCCGGAAATTAAACAAAGCCACAGAAGGAGTAGAAGAAGGAGAAGAAAGAGAGGCCCTGGAAGAACAACTTACTACTTTAACCCAGGAACGAGAGAGGGTCAAAACAGTTATCGAAGAGAATGAAGAGGGATTCAGTATTCTCGGCTGGATTTTCAAATTTTTGTATGGTTATCCAAAAGAACCGATCGATGAAGAAGTAGAGGAAGAGTTATTAGAAGAGGTTACTGATGTAATTGGCGAAGAGGAAACAGAGGACAATACAGAAGAAGAGGAAGAGACCAGTGAAGAATAAATTATCGGATATTTTGTTAAAATAAGAGGTCGCTTTATTCTATTTTTGAGGCAAGTGAGACTAGATTTGTAAACAAAAATGGCTGATTTTGAGCCATTTTTGTTTTTGTTAATGATGATTGCATTTTGCAGTAGGATGTGTTTTTGTATCAATTTGGTTTTTGCGAACCAGTTACCCGAGAATTGATTTCTCGGTTTTTTATTTTTGCAAGAAAAATTTGATTCAAGCGTATTATTTAATATATACTGGCTATATGCTTTCAGCGCAGGAATGTCAGGAAAAAACCGATGTCGAACTCGTTAAACTGACTTTAAAAAATCAGGATTATTTTCAATATCTAATTGAACGTTACGAAGATAAGCTCTTAAGCTATATTCGTAGAATATCTAATATTGCATTGGAAGAAGCAGAGGATATCCTGCAGGAGGTATTTATTAAAGTATATATTAATCTTAATGATTTTGATCCTGATTTGAAATTTTCCTCCTGGATCTATCGGATTACCCATAATCAGGTAATCAGTAATTATCGTAAACTGCAATCAAGACCGCAGAAGATTGTTCTTGATCCGGAAAGTGATTTTTTAGAGAATCTGGCATCAGATTTGGATATTGGCAAAGATCTTGATCAAAAATATTTGCGCAAAGCAATAAATAAAGTTTTAGCAAGTCTCGATTTAAAATACAGAGAGATTTTAGTTCTAAAGTTTCTGGAAGAAAAAAGCTATCAAGAAATTTCGGATATTCTAAAAAAACCAATGGGTACGATTGCTAGCTTAATAAATAGGGCAAAAAAGAAATTCAAAGAGGAGATTGTTAGGCGGAGCATTAAATTGTAATTTTATGGATAAAAATAACTTGAGTCAGAAAGTGCTTGAAAAAATCAAGAACAAGAAGATTAAACCTAAGCCAAAATGGGAGTTTTTACTTCGAGATTATTTGATCTGGATTGCTGCTTCCTTGTTTTTGTTAATTGGCAGCCTTGCTTTTTCGGTTGTGATTTTTTTAATTAAAAACAATGATTGGGAAATTTATGAACAGATTAATGATAGTTTGCTCAAATTCATATTATTAACCCTTCCTTATTTCTGGCTCATCTTCCTAGCCTTGTTTGTTTTCCTAGCTTACTATAATTTCAAGCACACTAAGCAAGGATATCATTACAAGGTGTTGGTTGTGGTTTTTGCCAGTATTCTAGTCAGTCTCTTTTTAGGTTTGATCTTCTATAATTTTGGTGTCGGACGAGCCGTAGATAGAGCACTCTCCAACAGAATCCCTTTCTATAGTAATTTTATCAATAGACAAAGGATGATTTGGGAAAAACCTGAAGAAGGACGATTATCCGGTGTCATTCTTTCGGTTCATCACGAAAAAGATTTTGAAATTAAAAGTCTAGACGGCGATGTTTGGAATGTGTCAGGAGAAGAGATGATTATTCTTCCTGACAGGGAATTAATCAAGACAGGAAGCAAAGTAAAGATTATTGGCCAAAAAAAGGACGAGAATAATTTTGAGGCTTTCTTAGTTGTTCCTTTTGTTCCTGATAAGAAGTCTTTAAAAGGAAGATTGGAAATTAGAAAACAGATCAAAGAGCATCCTGAAATCTTTAAGCAATTAAAAGGATCACCTGAATTTCCAAAGAATTTTAGGAAATTTCCCGGATCGAAGCTTCAATGAAAGAAAAATTTTTAAATTCGTATTATTAAGCAGAGGGTGCCCAGAAACATATATTATTCATTAACTAATTAAAAAACATGAAGAAATCAAAACTATACCTTGTAATCGCGATAATCGCGGCAATTACAACCGGTGCGATAGTTTACGGAGTCAGTTATGCTCAAGATGGAGCAGGGAAGATGGGTTTTCCTTATGCAAACTGGGGAAATAAAGGAGCGATGACAGAGGCGATTGAGAATAATGATTATAGTGCTTGGCTTGCGGCTGTCGGAGAAGACAGTCGAATGACAGAGATGGTCACGGCAGAAAATTTCTCTAAGTTTGTGGAAATGCACAACTTAATGCAGGAAGGCAACTATGAAGAAGCGCGTGAAATTAGAGAAGAATTAGGCATACTAGACAGACGAGGATGGCTTAAAGAATAGTGGCTTGCAATCTTGATATACAAAGGCAGTAATTAAAAAACAGCCCTTGCTGGAAATAATCGCGGGGTTGTTTTTTGTGAACAAAAAAAGAACAGCGTGGTGAATCTTGTTTTTAGCTGTTCTGATAATAAGGGGACTCTGGCGCTTGGGCTCTGGCTCCCATCTTACAGATATAAATTACAAAGATCTATGAAGGCCCTATCAAGCGGCCAATGGCTTCGACTCTTGTTTGGACACTATAAAAAATAGCATAAGCCTATCTAAAGGTCAATAATTTTGACAAATAGAGATAATATTAGATAGAATGATTGAAGCGGCTCACAGCAAAGAGGTTTCTATAACAAAAGGAGTGATTTAGAATGCCAAGGTGTATCAAAATTCCACCAGGACATTTTGGTGTCGCGCATTATTTTTATCCAGAAGACGGCTCTAAATTGTCTCCTTATGGATGGCCTAGGGGGAGATGTGTTTTTAGGGTCTTTTTGCCTGGCAGGAGGATTGATAATAGCATTCCCAATCTTGAATCTATTGAGAGACCCTATCCGCTTCCTGCGGGCCTGCAGACTAAGAAGGAGGTGCGAGGGTATTACCTTCGATGTATCAAAAACGGGAAGAGCTTGCGCTAGCTTGCAGAATGATATTTACAGGCTAGCTTTTTTTATTCAAACAAAAAAAGGATCTTGGTTCGTGCCTACACCAGAGAACACGAGCGCAAGATCCCTGCCTAGCCATACCTAACTTTTGGACAGAAGCTGGAGCATGGTTTCGGCGACTGACTTTAGATTAATCCTCTTAATTTGAATAATCTCTGCCTCCTTTTTCGAGCCCAACTATCTGTGATTTCAGAGGCAGTTCTTGGCACATGCATTTTCTGCGCCAGATGGAGGATTAATAGAACAAATAATATAGCTACTGTTGGCAGAACTACAAGGTAAATGTAGTCTGCCATCTTTTCCGTTTCTGCTCCTCCGAAAATCATGAGAAAGAGAAGCAGTATATATGTTAGCCCTCGAGCGATCTTTTCCATTTTTAATTCATCTCCCTTCAAGAGGGACTCTGGCGAGAACCAAAAAAGCTCTATTTAGAGCTTTTTTAGTTTACCACATTTATTCGAAAAAGTCAAATGACTGAAAATTTATTTTTTTCTGTATTTAGTGATTACAATAATAAGTCCTAAAGAAGCAAAGACAATAGCGCCCCATGCTCCTACGCGCGGTAGAGTAATAGGGAGGGGAATCGGAGAGGTTGCTGCCTTAATCTCGTCGAGGGGGCCATCGCCATTGCCGCCATTACCGTCCTCTTCTTCCTTAATGTGGATTGCGATATCACATCCGTATTCGTCTTTTTCCGCGGGCGGGCCGTCATAGTCCTGGCCCACATAATCTCTAATTGGCGGAACCTCAAGTTTGACTTCCCAATTATCAGTGAGATCACCCGGACCAATCGAAGCTTGGGCTTCGGTGTCGCCCTCACTGGGGTCAATCATTGTTTTCGTGAGGTAGGGGCAAAGCAGGGGATAACAATTTTCATAGTCTTCTGGATTGGCGCGGCAATGCGTGCGCGCCTCAGATGATCCAGCACTCTCAAGATATTCGGGCCTTGGTTTAGGGTGCTGGGTAATATAGTATTTGACAGCTTTATCAATAGTGTTTGGCACTTCAATTATAAAATACTGATAGAGTTTTTCTGAAGGAAAGACTAAGCCGTAATTGATATGATCAGGGGAGACTGTGGAAGCAATTTTAGCCGAAACATAACTTAATTGATATTGGAAACTAAAGAGAAACAGAATTAAAGTAATAAATCCTGCTGAAACTATTGCAATCTTCCTTGTTTTAGATTCTTGTTTTAATGGTTTAATCATATATTTATTCTTCTGGTGGAGGGTCATTATTCTCTGGTTCTGGCGGGGTTTCTTCTTCGCCGCCTTCTTCTCCTGTTGTTCCTCCCTCGCTATCTTCTTCTTCGTTCCCTGATGATTCTTCGCCTCCTTCTTCTGTTCCTTCTCCTCCTTCTGTGTTTTCTTCCTCGTTGCCTTCTTCGCCTATCTCCTCGTCATTTCCTTCTTCAGTGCCTTGATCGCCACTGGTTTCGTCTCCGGTTTCTTCGCCACTGTCTGATCCTTCTTGATTCTCATTATTTTCTCCTTCTCCTTCGCTTTCTCCGGAAGAGTCACCTGGTGTTGAATCAGAGCCTGAATCGCCAGGAGGATCTTCATTCTCAGTTGAGGGGCTCGTATCTGAAGTTGAGATTATTAGAGGAGATTCTTCTTTTGGCGGATCTTCTTTTTCTTCAGAAGAAGAGTGGGGATTGGTGCCGGGGTTGGGTGATTCTAGATCTACCCAATCAGCGGCTGTGTCTGTGTCATGGCCCTTTGGTTCGCGGGCAATTGAATTTCCTTTAGGCACATTAGGTACAGACGGATCAAAAGCAGAAGTATCATCACCCCAACTTACGGCATCAATTTTATTATCATTTTTATCATAAAGGAAGACGCGATCGCCGTCATTGTTTAAGTGATTGAACATACTAGTGCCACCCAGTGCAATCTTAATGGCGCTAGCAGGAATCAAGGGCCAATGGCTCCAAGTAGAAGCGTTCGCCGCGATTACGACAAACTGACCAGGATCAATTCTATAATTATCGTGAATTACTTCTTCGCTATTGTTATCTTTTAAATACCAGTCTTTTAAGTCAACAGTATGATCACAGGCATTGTAGAGTTCGATCCATTCATCATCAGCATCGCCATGCTCTTCATCTGGATCATCATAGACTTCATTTATTTTCATACAGCTCTCATCCGGTTCTTCTTCGCAGATAGCAGAACAGTCGTCTCCGTCTTCTTGGTTGCCGTCATCACATTGCTCCCCAGGATCCAGGTTGCCATCACCGCAATAAGGCCCACCTTCGATCGTAGCAGTTACGCCGATCACATGCGCTTCGTAAGCGTCTGTTTTTTGGGCCTGGACAGAGACAAAGATCGTTAAAACCATGGCGCTGATTACAGCGAGGCTTAATAGTTTATATATTTTTTTTGTTTTTCCTTTTAACATAAAGTTATCTATTTATCCAGATACTGACATTGCCTAAGAAGGGTATTTTCGCCGGCTTTCCTTTTAGAGTTAGAGCTTTACCAATTACTTCTTCGTATTTTATTGCCGCGTCTTTGACATTGTTAGCATCACCTTGAGTGACAAGCGAATTCTCTTTGATCTGAATCACGCGGTGGATTGTAAAGCCCTTCGGGTTTTTGTAAACTATGATATCGCCAACCTGAATCTCTCCTTTGTTATCCACGCCTTTGATTAAGACGAGGTCGCCTTTATTTAAGGCAGGCCACATTGAACGAGAAGTGATTGAGGCCATGGGATGATCAGTGCCCAAGATCCAGGTCAGGGCTTGAGGGATCGCGTAGATTAGGCTTAAGAGGATGATAATATAAAGGAAGGCAATGCCGACATTTTTCAATCCTTTTTTACCGAACAATGATTCTTTTTTTCGAGGTTTATCTCCTTTTTTTTCAGAATCAGACATAGCTTATTAAAAAACTTTGGGCAATTTAAAGACAATTACTTTTCCTGAATATTTTTTAACCTCTGCCGAAGGGGGGATATTCACACTGAAAGAAACTTTTACTTCCTGATCTGGGGTTAAGGTAAAATAGTTCTGATCGATTTCAACCAGAGGAGAGATAGAGCCGAACTTCCAGATGATAATATAGCTTGGCATCCGGCCGCCGCTTTTTAAGGTAACATAGCGGGTCATTGCGTTGTTCCGCGAGAGGTCGCCGAAATCAAGATTGTCAGCAAGAGGATTAATCCCCATCACATTTTCTCCCTCAACTACATTAACGAAGATTTTGTAATAAGAAGCATTAAGGAATTGAACAATGATCAGGACTAAAACAACAATAGCAATAATGATTGCAACTAGTCTGCCTTTCTTGATTTTCTTTTTCGAACTTTCTTTTTTTTCTTCTTCTTTTGTTTCTGTTTCTGGAATGACTTCCTTTTCTTCTTGCATAGATGATTTTAATTGCTAATCTTTCCCCCGTTATTTAGATACGGGGGAATTCATTAACAATCAATATAGATTAAGGCGCTGTTCCTTCTTGAATTTCAGCCCAGTTGAACATAACTTGACCCCAGCCTATTTCACACCAGTTAGTATCAGGATCGGTGGCGACTAATTCAAATTCGACAATACTGTTTAAACCTGCAGGAAGGTTCCATTCCGTGGTAACCCAATTTTCGTTTGGATTTTGCCAATTGTAATGACCTACGAGCTGACCATCAGCGTGGATGTCAAAGCTGTCTTGTTGGGAACCATCAAGATGTCTTAAGACTAATTTTTTGGGTTCAATATTCATGCCTACATCCATCTTGAAGGTTGCGGCGGCATGTGACGGGTCAGTGGCTTGACAACCGGTTGGTGGCCCCATCAGGCCCCGGAAGTCAGCATCATTGCCATCATAGCCACCATAATTACCGAGTTTGAGGCAGCTGTTTGGGTCAGTACAACTTAGGGAGCCGACATAGCTCCAGTCGTCCTCCACCATACCTAAGTGCCAGCTTTCGCTTGCTGGATTGCCGAAATCAACGCGGTCAAGATAATTGACCGAGATGCCACTTACTTCAACCCAGAGGTCACAGCCAAAAGTTTCGGATTCTAGATCAGCAGGCAATTCCCATCCTTCGTGGGTCCAATCTTGAGCGCATTGCCCTTCAAAACAGGGTACATCCAAATCAATAACCCATTCATCTTCAGTATCTTGTTCTGATTTGACTAAACGACCCAAAACATCAGTACCCATGTCATGGAAAGCATCTAGAGTACCATCATTACCACCGTCATCAGGATGCTTTGAGAGATAGTAACAGAGCAGAGGGTAGCATTTCTCCAGATAGTCTTGGGCATACTCATGTCTTGTTGTAGGAACATTTGCATGACACCAGGCTTCATCTTCAGGGGTTAGTGGTTTTGGTTTCTGTCTGATGAAGTAGTCAACATCATCAACTCGATCTTCTTCTAAGAAGGAGTCGCTTAGTTTGATCAATAGATTGCGATTTAGCTTTTCTTGGGGGAAGACAGTACCAAAGGTAATTTCATCAGGCATTACAGACAAAGCATTTTCAATCTTGGCTGTAACATTGATCACATGTGCTTCGTAAGCAGATATCGCGGCAACGCCGGCAACGACGATAGCGAAGGCTGCTAGTCCTAGCATAATTTTTTTCTTCATTTGTTTACACCTCCTTTCTATTATTATTTTTTTGATTTAATCAAGTAGCTTGCTGTAACCCCCTAAAATAAAAAGGGGGGACTTATCCCTCCAAATCAAGTCTTGGTCTAGCTTTTGGAAGCTAGAGTAAGCTACTTTTTATTTTAAAACCCCTGGAAAAAATACAGGGGTTCGACTTCAAGAATTTAATTGTAAATATAAAAATGGCCAGATTGTGAGATGAGATTTTGTTAGATATTTTTCTTTTAATATTTTCATGCAGCTTTTTGTATTTTTTCTCGATAATCCATTATAGCAAATATCCTTATTTTCCGTCAAGGGTTTTGCGGTTTTGTTCATAGAAAGGAGAGGTGGGGGGCACAGGCTGATCAAAATGGCTTGTGCCCTCCCGGAGGTAAGAAATGTAAAAGTTTTTAAGTCTCCTTTCAGTGCAATCCCTTCTTATTGCCGAAAAGGATTGATGTTTTCTGGCTATCGCCGGAAACCACCCAACTTTCATTCTTCCTCACTCTATCTTCACTTATATTATATTTCTCAATAATAATTTTGTCAAAGGTTTTGCAGGCTTTGAAAATAAAAAATCCCGCAGATTCTTTTTAGAGAAAGATAGCGGGTTTGAGTAAAAGGCACAGGGAGCAAGCGCCTGAAATTGCTCCCTGTAATGTTGACGTCTGGATAGACAATGTAAGACCAGGCTTTTTGGAAGGAAACTTGGTGAGGTTAACAGATGATCTACTTCTGTTGTTTTTGCTATGGCAGATTTATTGGATGGTCAGAAGCAGACCATTTACTTTTTTTGGCATCACCTCGCTTTTTTGGTGACCAAACGGATGAGGAGCGGCAATACAGCAGAAACCATTGCCCCACCTCATCTATATTATATTTCCCAATTCTAATTTTGTCAAAATAAAAACCCCTTTGTCTTCAATTTTGATTTGTGACCATGATACAGCATTTTCTTTGAAATTGAAAATGGCCCAAAAGGAAGACATAAGGGGGCGGCTTTTCACTTAATTTAGATAAATTGGGAGTATATTCGGCAATAATCTGATTGACTCCAATTAAGCTACAAGCCTTTATTGTTCATAGAACCACCCTACCTTTCAGTGAACTGATTTATCCGCACTACTATTATAGTATATTTCTCTAATTTCATTTTGTCAAAATAAAAACCCCTTTGTCTCAAATCGCTGGTATTACGCTTTGCGTGATATTCAGATATGAGATATAAAGGGGCGGCTTTTGTAGCTTGGCTTATAGTGAGATAGTAAGAGCGAGTCAGCCGATATCCTGACTCATTGAGAACCAAGTCAAAAGCCCTGCTTATTTCATAGAACCACCCTACCTTTCAGTGAACTGATTTATCCGCACTACATCTTTCTCTTTTTTTCCCTTTCTGCTTGACACCTATATTATATTTCCCAATTCTAATTTTGTCAAAGTATTTAGGCGTGAGTTTAAAACTCTCTTGGTCATTGTGAGCGACCGCAGGGAGCGAAGCCACCCTATGGGTGGTCACCCGCAGGGTGACAATCTCGTGAAAGTCTTATTTGACTCTTAGGAATGAGATTGCTTCGTCACTCTCCCTCGATGAACTCGGGATCGCTCCTCGCAATGACATTTGGGTTTTGATTATGTATTTAAAATAAAAACCCGTCTATGCCCCAGATAGATCAAGGGGCTAAAACGGGCTTGTCTTTTTTAGTTCTTTAGTGAAGTACGCTGTCCGGTTGTACAGAACCGCCAGACAGTTTGTTATGTTTCATCACTTTTGTATATAATATAACATAGTGCAAAATCAATATCAATCGGGAAGTCTCACTCTGCTAATTATATAAGAACTGAAAAAGAGCAAAGTTATTGTTGCATCGCATCACCTCTTCTTTTTAGGAATCCAAGGTCAAAATTGCAACTTATGTTTATTATATTTTCTTTATCTTTTTTGTCAAATATAAAACACCCTTTTTTGGTTCAAACGGTTTTTTGGTAAAAACCGCCTGAATTTTGAGGGTGTTTTGTTTTTGTTTTTGTTTATTTATTCTCGAGGTTCCTCGACTAAGAGAACCTTTTGGAATAATTAGTTTTTTAGAGATAGAGGATCAGTCCGCTTAAGATCAGGACAAAGATAGTGGAAGCGATTAAGTGGGGATTCTGTTTGGTGATATGGATAATAATATTAATGATTAACAGGATCACGATAGCGCCAACAAAGAGAATGATCAGATTAGTCATGCTTCGGTCGAGCGTGTCAATAAAGAGTGCCCAATGATTGTTTTTGTTGATCGTCCGGTTTTTGGCCAGCGGCGGGGTTACCTCCAGTTTGCGGACAGAGGTTAACTGTTGACTGGCGACATTGCCTGCTTGGTCTTTGGCTTTAATCCAGATTCCTCCTTCAGTTTGTTTGATCACTCCCTCCCAGAGGTTGTCTCCTTTTGTTTGGAGCACGGTTTCATAACCGTCCGAGAGCGCCTTTACTTCTTCTGGATCACCGGTAACATAAGCAAAGACATCAAATTTTTCTTGAGGATTGAGATAGGTAGGAATGGCGTAAGATTTCTCCAGGTTGATTTTTGGCGCTTCGGCGTCAATCGTGATCCTGACTGTTTCGGAAAAGGCGCTCCAATTTTCAGACGAGTCTTTAGCAATGACGCGAAAGGTATGGGTGCCATCAGAGAGATAGGAAGCCAGGGTAAAACTGAATCCGTTGTTTTTGTTGGCTTTGGTTTCGCCGATTTTGACCTGGGCCTGGTAAATGAACACCGAAGAGTCAGCCTCGGCTTGGCCGCTAATTGTTACTTGGGTGTTTTTTGTAATACTATTGTTCTTGGGCGTGTAAATTTTGGGTGGAGCCGGAGGAGTGGTGTCTGGAGCCGGAGGTTCTGGTTTGGGGGCCGGGGGCTCCTCTTCTTCTTCCTCCTCTTCGGGCTCTTCGGGGGTGGTTTCGTCTTCCTCTTCTTCCGGAAGATAGACAGGGATGTCTTCCGGGGCTGTATTTTCGGTAGAACCAAAGTGCTGGACAATCATTGTAGTGTAATATCCTTCAAACGTGCCATAGACAATGCCAATGCCGATCTCTTTAAAATTAGGATTGATAATGTTATCGCGATGGCCGGGAGAATTCATCCAGGCTTCGTGCACGCCTTCACTGGTCTCAAAGCCGACCGCGAGGTTTTCACCGGCATAGGTGTAGCTGTAACCAGCTTGGTCAAACCAAAACCAGGGGTCAACACCCTCTGGCGAGACATGGGCAAAGTACTGGTTGTCTATCATATCATTCGCTTTAGCCAGGGCGGATTGGTTAAGTTTGGAGTTGATCGTGAGAGGGGTAAGGCTGACGCTCGCCCGCGCTTCATTGGTCAGTCTCGCGATTTCTTCAATATTGGCGGAGGCGTAGTAAGCGGTTTGAGGAAAGGCGAAGATTAAAAAACCCACGCTGACTTTGAGGCCGAACAGAATTGTAACATAAAAAGTAAGCGCCTTTTTGCGGAGAGCATAGGGCTGATAACGATTAGACTTATTGGGCATAAACCATTTGCGGATGGTTTTTGTGTTCATTTTTGTAGTTTTTTCGTTTATTTACGCAAAAAGCTCGCTTTTTGATTAAATCGCGAGCTCTTTGTACCAACTGTTCATATTATATCATATTATGTTAAAAAAATCAAGGTTTTTGGAATTTTAGAGGATGGTTGATTTTGAATTTTGGATGTGCTAAAATAGAGATTACTATGTCTCTTTTGGTTGAAAGTTTAGTCAATCAAGGTTATATTAAAACCAAGCGGGTAGAGGCGGCATTTCGCGCCGTGCCCCGCTATCATTTTCTTCTCGCTGCAGACAAGAGTGAGGAGGAATTAAAAAAGGAAGCAGAGATCAATACTCCTCTTTTTTTGTTTTCAGGCCAGACTATTTCCCAGCCCTTGACTGTCGCCTTAATGCTTGAGCTTTTGGGGGCGCGCCGAGGGAACAAGGTTCTAGACGTCGGTTCGGGTTCAGGCTGGCAGGCCTGCCTGCTTGCTCACATTGTAGGAGACAAGGGGAAGGTTTATGCCTTAGAGATTCTGCCGGAGCTAAAAGAGTTTGGCGAGCAGAACGCAAAGAAATTTGATTTTGATAACATCAAATTTATCTTAGGCAGCGGCTGGCAGGGCGCTCGCGATTACGCTCCTTTTGATCGGATTATTGTTGCCGCGGCCGCTCCCCGAGTTCCCTCGGCCTTGAAAGAGCAATTAAAGGTGGGGGGAGTGATCGTGATTCCAGTTGGCACGACTCACAATTGCGCCTTGACTCGGATTGAGAAGTTAGCAGAAGATGATTTTGAGATCCAAGAAGAACCAGGATTCTCTTTCGTACCATTAATTGATTCATAATTCATAATTTCACCCTTCGGGTGATTACCCGAAGGGTGGCATAATTCAAAATAATGTTTTACGCCGTAATTATGGCTGGCGGGTCAGGCACCCGTCTTTGGCCAATAAGCCGCAAAAGGCGACCCAAGCAGTCGCAAAAGATTGTGGGCAACCGCACGCTTTTGCAAAAAACCTTTACTCGTCTGCGCAAGGCAGTAGATTCAAAGCACATTCTGATCACAACCGGAGCTTCTAATCTTCGGGATATCAAGAAACAACTTCCTAATCTGCAAAGGTCCAATTTTTCCGTGGAACCAGAGAGAAGAGACACGGGGCCGGCCTTGGGTTTGGCCGCCGCGATTTTAGAAAAGCGCGACCCGGAGGCCGTTATGTCCTGTGTTTATTCTGATCACTATATTATTGATGAAGACGAGTACCGGCGGATTGCTCGTTTAGCAGAAAGTCTGATTCGTGAAAAACCAGACTATACCGTAATTTTAGGGATCAATCCAGCCTATCCGGAAACCGGCTATGGCTATATTGAGCGGGCCCGTCTTTTTGAGAAGAGAGGCAAGAGCGGAATCTACTATGTCAAGAAATTCGTGGAAAAGCCGAATCTTAAAACCGCCCAAGCCTATCTTAAAACCGGCCGCTATTTATGGAACTCGGGAATGTTTTTTTGGAAAGCAAAGACCCTTCTTGAACTTTTTGAAAAGAATTTGCCTGATACCTATAAACGTTTGCGCAAAATCCAAGCGGCTTTGGGCACAAGAGAAGAGAAGAAAATTTTGAGAGAAGAGTATGGTAGAATAAAACCAATCTCGATTGACTATGGAATTGTCGAGAAGACAAAGAAGATTTTGACTATTCCTTCGGAGTTCGGCTGGTCGGACATTGGCCATTGGCAGTCGGTCAAGGAGATTTTACCGGGCGATAAGAAAGGCAATTTCACTAAGTGCCACCACATTGGTCTGGAAACAGACGGGAGTTTGATTTACGCTCCGGAGAGAAAGATCGTGGCCACGATCGGTTTGCGCGATATGATTGTGATTGACACCGAGGATGCTTTATTGATCTGCCCCAAAGACCGGGCGCAAGATGTGAAAAAGCTGGTCCAGGAATTAGAGAAGAACGGACAGAATAAATACTTGTGAAAAGTCAACCTTTGAGTCCTGAATCTCAGGTCGAGGGAAAATCAAATCTCAAAGATACAGATTAAAAATCAAAAATGACAGCTTATGTTTATAACTCTCGATTTTTAGATTGAAGTCTACTATGAAAAAGATTTTAGTTACCATTTTTATTTTAATTATCTTGGTTGGCGCTTTAAGCTTTTTTTGTATCAGATGGCAGATTGCCAGGCCTTTGAACGATGACGGGGCCCTGCATGATTTCATAATCAGAGAAGGCCAAGGGGTGAAAGAGATTGGCCAAGGACTTTCTGATAAAAGCATGATCAGGGGTTCTTGGTATTTTGGAGTTTATGTTTGGTACAAACATAGGGAGGCAGATTTTCAAGCCGGCAATTTCAAGGTTTCCTCTTCGATGAATATCCCCGAGGTAGTTTCGATCTTGACCGGCGAAACCGAACCGGCAGAAGTAGAGATTACGATCATTGAAGGTTGGGACCGTCGAGACATTGATGCTTACTTAACAAAGACTGGTTTGATTCGCGCAGGGGATTTTGTTGCCGGGACCCAGAATTTTGAAGTCAGCGCCCTGGGCGGACATTACGAAGCAGAGCAGGATGCTTCTTTGGAAGGTTTTTTGTTTCCTGATACTTATCGGGTTTATAAGGATGCGGATTTGGATGAGATTTTAGAAAAAATGTTTGGCAATTTTCAAAAAAAAGTTAATCCTTTGCTCCCCGAAATAGAAAATCAAGGTAAGAATTTATACGAGATTTTGATTATGGCCAGCATTGTCGAACGGGAATCAGCCTCCCGCGAAGAGATGCCAATAATTGCCGGCGTGTTCTATAATCGTTTGGACGATGATTATTTTTTAGAATCTGACGCGACTGTGAATTATGTTACGGGCAAGAGTTCGCGTCGGCCAACCTTAGAAGATTTGGAGTTTGATTCGCCCTATAACACTTATCTTAATCGCGGTCTGCCGCCTGGGCCAATCTGCAATTCGGGTTTGGCCGCAATCCAAGCCGCGATTTATCCAGAAGACACGGACTATTATTATTTTCTTCATCCAGAGGAAGGAGGAACGATCTTTTCTAAAACAGCGGAGGAACACAGTAAAAACAAGGCAGAGTATCTAGACTGAACAGCCTGAAGGCTTTATTTTTTGAACCTCAAGTCTTTCAGGCTTTTTTTATAAATTTGACAGTTTAAATCAGAGAATATATAATAGAATCGTCATTCCCAAGAGCATAGGTGGCTCGTAAAAAAAGAGCCGTAAATCCTATGTTAGGAATTAAGCATTTTCTAAAGTCTTGGGAATTTCAAGATTTTATTTTTTTATGGCGAAAACACGTAAGCAAAAAGAAAAGGAAGTAGAAAGGATCACTCAACACTTTTCTGAAATGAAGTCAGCGGTTTTTGCTGACTTTACTCATCTTTCAGTTTCGGATATGGAGGATTTGAGAGGGAGATTAAGAGAGCAGGGAACTAAATTAAGAGTTGTGAAGAAATCGCTTTTTAATTTGGTTTTAGACAAAGAGAAAGATTTAGAAGAGGTAAAGAAAAATTTGGAAGTTCCAGGCGCTTTATCGATTGCTTTTGGTTTAGAAGACGAGATTGCGCCAGCCAGGGTGCTTTCTGGATTTGGAAAACAGCACAAGAAGTTTGCGATTTGGGGGGGTGTTTTAGACGGCAATTATTTGTCCGCAGAAGAGGTTTCGAATCTTGCTGCTCTTCCGGGAAAAAAACAACTGCGCGGCCAAATGGTTTGCGTGATCGCCGGCCCGATTTCCGGTTTTGTTAATGTGCTCTCTGCGAATTTGCGCAACTTAATTAATGTTTTAAAAAATATTAGCGAGAAGAATGAAAGTGAAAACAATTCGTAAATTGTTTTGCCCGCCTCTGCGAGGTAAGCCATGGGCTTCGCCCGTGGGGTTCCACTTTTTCATTTTTCTCAAGATAAAATCCTATGCCTACTAAAAAAGAATCTAAAAAAGCGAAAGTGCCAAAGAAATTCGAGCGGATCGTTTCCGAGATTGAGAAGATGAGTGTTTTAGAGTTGTCTGAACTAGTAAAGGTTTTGGAAGATAAGTTTGGCGTCCAGGCTTCTGCCCCGGTCGCGGCAGTTGCCGTCGCTCCGAAGACAGAGGGCGGAGAAGGTTCTGGCGAAGAAGAGAAGACTGATTTTGATGTTGAGTTGACAACAGTTGGTGATTCCAAAATCGCGGTAATTAAATTGATCCGTGATATTACCGGCCAGGGCTTGAAAGAAGCAAAGGATATTGTGGATGCCGCGCCCAAGGTAATCAAGGAAAAAGCAGCGAAAGCAGAAGCAGAGGAACTCAAGAAAAAGCTCGAGGAAGCCGGCGCTGGCGTGACTTTGAAATAAAATTTTGTCAGATAAAAAATCATCTCGTTTTTAGATGAGATGATTTTTGTTTGGGTTTATGGTACAATGGAGTAAGCGAAAAGCGAAAAAGTTTATTAGCGGAGCATTAAGCTTTTCACTCTTAGCTTTTCACTCTTAGCTTACACGCCATGTTTCATCCTCTCCGTTTGCTCAAAAGAATAGTTTATGTTGTGTTTTTGGCGGCAATTGTTTTTGCTGCTATAAATTACAAGGCTCTGGTTAGACAAGCGGAGTATTATTTTTATCAGAAGTATCCCAAAGCAGAAGTGGTTCGTATTATCTTAGAAGACACTCCTAGAAAAGATGAGGGGATTTCACAAGAGACCCGGCTTTTGATTCCCAAGATCAATGTGGAAGTGCCGGTGATTTCTATTTCTGATAACAATGAAGAAACGATTCAGAAAGGCTTGGAGCAGGGAGTGGTGCATTATCCGGGTACAGCGGGTCCTGGCGAGGGAGGCAACTATTTTATCTTGGGCCATTCTTCTGATTATCTCTGGCGGCCCGGAGAATACAAAGATGTTTTCGCGCTTTTGAATAAACTGAAGCAGGGCGATCTAGTGAAAGTGGAAGATCAGAGCAAAGAATATATCTATGAGGTTACGGAGAAAGTAATCGTTTCGCCGGAACAAGTAGATGTTTTGCGGGCAACCCCGGATGCCACCCTGTCTCTGATGACTTGCTGGCCGATCGGGACGCCCTTGAAACGTTTGATCGTGAAGGCAAAGCTGATTCGAGGTTAAAATATAGTTTAAAAAACAGCCTTTTGAAATTGATGCTGTTTTTTTATGCTTCAAATTTATTCCCCTTTATTTTCAATCTCCCAGATGTTTTTGTCAGCAAGAATATAGAGCAAGGTCTCGCCAGGATTGACCCAGATGTCTTTTAAGTTTTCAAACTTATCGGAAACAAATTGGTTAACCAGTCTGTTTTCCTCTTTATCTAAAACAATGACTCGTTTGTTGGGAGGATCAAGGATATAGAGATATTTGTATCCGGTTTTGGTGAAAATTTTATTCGGGCTTACAAGTGGCGGAGCCAAATCAGGATCAGGGAATTCAGCCGGTCTGCCTCCGCGGAATTTTAATATTTTGCCGTTAGCAGTCAAAACATAGATGTCGCTGTCAATAGAGAAGGAGACGCCGTCTTGAATGTCGCCCTCGCGAAGCCACTCCGCGCCCTTAGACAATCCGGATATGCTCCGTCCGTATTTGACGATTTGATTCTGCTCTGGATTTAGGGTGTAAATTTTTTTAGCGTAATAAGCAAGGTCGCGGATTGAGTTCGGGCTTAAAGAGGAAGGGGCGTCAATTTTTTCAATCTTAAAAGCCTCAATGTCAAAGAGAGCGAATTCGTTGTCTTGATTGGTAAAGATAATGTTTTTCCCTTCATCAATTTCAGAAGCCAGGGCCAGGTGTCCGATATTGGCGAAGTTGGGGGAGACCTGAATGGTCTCTTGTTTTTCCGGATCAAGCCGCAGAATAGTATTGTTTTCTGAACAAAGGGTATAGATTTGACTGCCAAGACCAACCAGTTTCAAAGGAGTAAGATTGGGGTTTATTTTGGCGATATTGGTTAAGAGAAGGGGGTCAGAAATCCGGGTTACTTTGTTGATCGTGTCGAACTGGTCTCGGATCTCTGCTTGCAGACCTTGGACTTGCTCGCGATGGGTTTCTGAACCCAAGACTTGGCCTAAGAGATTGTCTACCTCTTCTAGAATCTCTCGCGCCTTGTTTTCATCTTTATAAATCATTGCGTCCAAGGCCTGCCTTCTTTTGCTTTCTGCCTGTTCCAAGACTTCTTCGTGGCTTCTGGCGACATCTTTGGTTTTTGTTTTGTTCCTGGCAAGGAAAGCGAGACTGAAAATCAGGACAAGGATAATGACTGGCAGGGTCGTGAAAACTATTTTGCGCCTTAAATTGAGGTTTTGGAAACGGCGGGCCAGTGCCAGGGGAATGGCGGGTACTGCGGCGAGCTTGGAGATGATAACATTTTTCTTGGCTGGTTTTGCTTCTACAATTTCAGTCCCGACCTGTTTTTTTTGTCTTTTTCTCCGGAGGGCTAAATAAATTTTCTTTGATAAGATCGCAATTTGATTCGCTGTCTTCCTGACATTAAGATAGAGGATGGCTAAAGTTTTTTTAAACAAGGGCCAGCCGTGCTTGAAGGAATATTTTAGAATCATTTTGCCGCCGCGCAGCAACAGAAGACAGGCGTTTTTTGTTCCATAAAGAAAGTTGTAGGGAAATTTTTTACCACGCCTGGCCCGGAGTCTCCTTTGAATTGCTTCTTCTTCCTGAATTCTTTCTGGTGTTTTTACCTCTTCCACTTCCGAGGCTTCTAGTATTTCTTCGGGAAACTTTTCTATCCTTTCCATTTTTGGAAAGGCGGGGGATACTTTTTTTTGTTTTCCACTTGGATCCACGGCCAAGAGGATGGTTCCCACAGTTTCTTTGTCGCCTATCTGTTCAGAGATCAACTTTTGAATATGGGTTTTGGCTTCTTGGATTTTTTTTTGTTCCAGGATTTGAACGAGTTTTTCAGGCGAGAAGAATTCAAGCAGGCTCTCGGTGGCAAGAATCAGATAATCATTGGATTTCAATTTGCCCGAGGTGAGGCCGATAAAGGTTTTTTGAGGCTGGGACGGTTTTTCAAGATCAAGATCAGGACTAATAAAATGAGCCTCTCCGTTCCGGATCAGGATTGACGAGACTTTTCCGGTTTGGGTTAGGATCAAATTTTTGTTGTAAAGGCAGGCGATCACCGCGTGCAGTTTATTAACCCAATCTATCTTGCCCAGAGTCGCCAGTTCTTTTAGGACTTGATTGACTTTGATCAGACTGCTTTCTAAGCTTTCCTCCACTTCTCTTTTGGGATCGCTGTAGAATTCGCTTTTGGCAATTTCCACTATGCCGCGCAGGACTTCTTGGTTTTCTTTGGTCTCCTGATCAATCTTAACAAGGAGGATTAGCTGGCCTAATGACTTTTTGTCTTTCTCCGGTTCAAAAACAAAACTCTGACAAAGAGTTTTTTCTGTTTTTAGGGTGGGCAGTAAAAGGAGTTTGACATTTTCGCTGGCGAGGCCTTGTTTCCCCAACATAGATCTTCTCCTTGGAAATTATTTTTTATTACCTCTATTATAGTATTGTTCAAAATTAGATGCAAGACAAAAAACGAAAAAGAGAAACGAGATTTTTTTAGTTCTATTTTGTATTTTAATTTGTATGTGTTATAATAATAATAAGCGAACAACTAATTTGTTCAAGGAGGGACGAAAATAAGCCCCACAAAATCTGCGATTTTGTGGGGGCCCCGAAGTAAAATCCAAAAGAATGCTTGAGCAACTGTTTTCTTCAAAAGTGAGAGTGAAGCTATTAGCTCTTTTTTTGGCAGGCAAGCCTCAATCCTATTATGTGCGGGAATTAACTAGACGCTTGGATGAGCGGATAAATTCTATTAGGATGGAACTTGCTAATCTGGAGAGACTTGGTCTCTTGGAGAGTCGAATGGTGAAAAGGAAAAAATATTATTATCCAGATACTAAATTTAAGCTTTTTCCCGAGTTAAAACGCCTCATTTTCAAGGCGGGTCTAGAAGGCAGCAAGCTGGCGCGAGACATCGAGAATCTCTCCGGCGTGAAGTTCGCCTGTCTCTCGGGCAAGTTCATTAGCTTTGACAAATCGCCGGTTGATTTGTTTGTTGTCGGCAGGGTAAATAAGCGGGTGATGGACAGAATCATTAAGAAAATGGAAACCGGGCTTGGCGAGGAAGTGGATTATGCGGTAATGCCCCTTTCTGAATTTCTTTATCGCCAAGAGATGCATGACCGTTTTGTTGATGATATTTTAAAAAGTGATTATTTGGTTCTGGTGGACCGCCTCGGCAAGCGCAAGCCCGCGACTTTAGATTGGGGGAGATTATAATTTTTGGTTTTTAATTCTTAATGGTTCGACTATGCTCACCACCCTGAGCTTGCCGAAGGGTTTACTAATCAATTTTCAATTTTCAAGTACCAATTTTCAATCAATTTTCAATAACCAATGACTAAATGTTCAAACTGTTTGAAAATTAAATCTATTTGAAAATTGGGATTTGATTGAACATTGGTCCTTGTAAATTGGTAATTCAAACAATATTTTCAAGTACCAATGGTTCGACTATGCTCACCACCTTGAGCTTGCCGAAGGGTTTATATTTAACTTTTTAATTCTTTAATTTTTTAAATTAGATCAGGCGAAATTTTTCAAGAATTCAGATAGAAGTTTTTTAAGAGCTAAGAAATAAAAATTAAAAATTGAGAGAATATGATTAGTCTTCAGAATGTATCTAAAACTTACCGTATGGGCGGGGAGGATATTTTTGCTTTAAGCGGAATCAACCTGGATATCGGGGCGGGGGAGTTTATTGCAATTGCCGGACCGTCGGGTTCTGGCAAATCCACTCTCCTCAATATCATTGGGGGTTTGGATCGGCCAACAGAAGGTGAGATTTCTGTTGAGGGGAATCGTTTAGATACTCTTTCCGACTGTGCAATTTCAGAGTACCGCAACCAGAGTGTCGGTTTTATTTTTCAGATATTTAATTTAGAGCCTTCTTTTTCCGCTTTGGATAATGTCGCTTTGCCTTTGCTGTTTTCAGGTGTAAAGAGGAGGGAGCGGCAGAGGATTGCCAAGGACTTATTAGCCTGGGTCGGTCTTTCCGATCGGATCCGTCATAGGCCTTCCGAGCTCTCTGGAGGCCAGCGTCAGCGAGTGGCGATTGCCCGCGCCCTGGTTAATCGTCCCCGGATCATTTTAGCTGATGAGCCGACCGGCAACTTAGATTCAGCGACCAGCCAGTACATCTTAGAAATTCTAACGGGGATCAATAAGCAATTGGGCGTCAATTTGCTTTTGGTTACTCATGATCTGGAAGCGGCGAGGATCGCTGATCAGGTTTATCAATTGCAAGACGGCCGATTATTAATATGAAAACAAAGTTTGCCATTGCTGTTGCTTTTAAGAACTTAGGCCGCCATAAACTGCGGACCGCTCTTACGATCTGCGCGGTCGTGGTTGGCACGACTTTGGTTAGTTCAATGGTTTCTTTGGGTGTGGGCTTGCAGAAACTGGTGGTTGAAGGTTTGAAAGGAGTGGGTGAGCTGACTGATATCAATGTTTATCAAAAGGAAGAGAACGAGGATTTGAATGCCGAGACGATCGCCAAGATCGAAGAGATCTCCGGAGTGGAAAGCGTGGACCCGATGATTACGTTAATTGCCGATTCTGTTTCCTTGAGCGGTTTTGGCAAACAAGGCGGCCGGACCTTGGTCACGGCCGTGCCTTTTAGCAGTACGGACGACTTTAAGCTCTTGGCCGGCACGGGTTTTAGCCAGAATGATATCGAGGTCGCTGTCGCCGGAGAGGACTTTATCGAAGAATTTTCTCAAGATTACCCCCAAACCTTTATTGGCAAATTTGTGAATTTAAGTTTTGGCGAGAAGGACATCGCGGTTAAGATTGTCGGTGTAGCCGAGTCAGAGAATATCTGGGGTTATGGTCTTTTTGTTCCATTATTTTTGGTTAGTCAAATAAGAAAACAAGTCAACTATGATAGCCTAAGAATCAAAGCAGAGTCAGTCAAGAGAGTAGCCGGAATCAGTAAACAGATTGAAGATATGGGGCTGGAGGCGGTGACCCTAGACGGTTTAGTCAGTCAGGTTACTAAATATTTTAGAATCCTGGAACTCGCCTTAGGCAGTTTTGGTATTATTATTATCGGCGTTGCCGCGTTGGGCGTGATCAATACAATGATTATGGCGATTTTGGAGCGGACCCGCGGGATCGGGGTGATGCGGGCGGTCGGCGCTTCCAAGCGCGACATTATCAAGATGTTCAGTTTTGAAGCGGGCGCGATTGGTTTTATCGGCGGGGTTTTGGGCGTGTTTTGCGGGTTTGCGATCACGCGAGCTTTGAGTTTTTTTATTGACAGCTATCTTGCCGGTCAGAATGTTTTGGTTGGCGATCTTAATTTATTTGTGATGCCTTGGTGGCTGATTTTGGGTTTGATTTCATTCGCTACTTTGATGGGTTTATGCTCTGGTCTTTATCCAGCCTTCCGCGCGGCGCGATTAGACCCAGTAGAAGCATTAAGGCATGAGTAAAAAGCATTTTTAGAAAAACAGGCGAGTGTTTTTTGAAAAGCCTGTTATTTTTTTGGCTTACTTAAGCCGACAATTGTGATTTTAGTAGTAAGATTCTTGACATATTTTTGTGTTTATGCTATAATGCGATGTTTTAGAAATAACAGGAATTTGTTTCTAAATCCGATTGGAGCAGGCTTTATAAATATGTTCATTTTAACTGCTCCAATCAGGTTTGGGAGGAATCTCAACAGGAAGAATATAGTTTATAAATAGTATATACAACTCTCCATATCCTATCTTTCCCGAACCCATCTCTGAAAAACCAGCAGGAGATGGTTTCGGGAGGAGATAATAATGTCTTCTCTGGATGTGGAGACGAAAGAAGCGCGAATGATGACAAATTTCATTCGCGTCCCCACATCCGTCCTTTCCCGAGTCTATTTTTTTACCCATTGTCATTGCGAGGAGCGGAGCGATGAAGCAATCTCCTTAGAGGCCGTTCGATCTCCAGGAAGCTCTGCGTAATCTCCCCTGAGATTTCCTTGTGGGCAATCCTTTCATTTTTAGATGATTGTGATTGCCCCTGTCTCCAAGCTCATTATTTAATGAGTTTAGAAACAGGAAAATTTTTAAAGAAAGAACTTGTCCCGCGCATGGGGCAATTTTTTATTTGTGGATAACTTTTTTATCTCTCATTACTATTCCCTTAAACAAGCCAAAAGATATAATGGTTGACAATGGTTTCCTCAAACACAAAAATGGTGTATAATATCTTTGTAGTGGACAGTTGTGGATGAAAGTGGGGATAATCAAGCCTGAATGTGGATAAAATAGACAACAATAAAAATTAACTATAGGGGGAGATCTCAAAAAATAGGGGCTTTCGCTTTTTGAGATCCGTATCTTTACAATGTTTATTGGCGAGTACAGCCATAGTTTAGATTTCAAGGGCCGGATCGCCGTGCCTGCTCGGTTTCGCAAACGGTTATCTTCTGGCGCTGTGGTGACGCGGGGCTTGGATAATTGTCTTTTCTTGTATCCTAAAGCCGAGTGGTTGAAGCTGGCGGAGAAGCTCTCTAACCTGCCGATCAGTCAGGCAAAGTCCCGGGCTTTTGCGCGGTTGATGCTTGCCGGCGCGATGGATGCTTCAATTGATAAGCAGGGCCGGATTTTGATCCCAGAGTATTTGCGCCGCTATGCCCGCCTTAAGAGACAAACCGTGATCGCTGGATTATTCAATCGTCTTGAGATTTGGGATCAGGAGACTTGGAATAAATATAAAGCAGTGACCGAGAAGGATGCTGGTAAAATCGCGGAGGCGATGGGAGAATTGGGAATATAAATTAGTTCAAAATTTAAAGTGCAAAGTTCAAAGTTTAATAAAACAGAATCGGTTCACATTCCAGTTCTACTTCCGGAAGTAATTAAATATTTAGATCCTAAAACCAATCAAAACTTCATTGACTGTACCATAGGGGGAGCGGGGCATTCTGAAGAGATTTTAAAAAGGAATGGCCCGCAAGGCAAGCTTCTCGGGATTGAGTTAGATCCAGAAGCCTTGCGTCTTGCCACAGGGAAGCTTAAGCCGTTTGGCAAGCGCGTAACTTTAGCCCGAGATAATTTTGTCAATTTAAAAGAGATTGCTGCGCGTTGCGGTTTCGATGATGTTTCCGGTGTGCTTTTGGATTTGGGGATGTCCAGTATTGAATTGGAGAGATCAGATCGCGGTTTTTCCTTTTCAGGTTCTGAACCATTGGATATGCGTTTTGATCCGCGAGAGCCCCTGAAGGCTTCGGGCATTGTGAACAGTTATTCAGAATCTGAACTTCACAGAATCTTTCGTGATTTTGGTGAAGAGCCCAGAGCCGGGCAGATTGCGCGGGCGATTGTTGCAGGGCGCAGAAAGAAGAGAATCAAAACAACAAAAGATCTGGTTAAAATCATTTCAAGCTTGCAGGGGAAAATAAAGAATAAGCATCCAGCCACTAAAATTTTTCAGGCTTTGAGAATCGCTGTCAATCGCGAACTAGATAACCTGCGGAAAGTCCTCCCACAGGTTTTAGAAATTTTGGAGCCAGGGGGTCGGATCCTCGTTATATCCTTCCACTCTCTAGAAGATCGGATCGTGAAAGAATTTTTCAAAAGAGAAGCTAGAGACTGCATTTGCCCGCCAGAATTGCCCCAGTGTCTGTGTCAACATTCTTCTCAAATTAAGATATTAACTCCTAAACCAATCAAACCGACAAAAAGCGAAATTGAAAAAAATCGCCGCTGCCGGAGCGCGTGTCTCCGAGCAGCAGTTAAAAAAACTGCAAACTGATTTTGTTCTCTAAATTTTCGAGGACCAGGGGGTCAGTTAGCGAGTAAGTATGGCGCGTTTCTTAACCCTCACCTTTCGGGGGACAATCGCCCGGGGCAAGAGGGGAAGGACAATCAGAAGAAGAGTCAAGATGGGGCCAGTGAGTTTGTGTTTTGTAACAGTTATTCTTTTGTGTTTTGTCAGTCTTTTTTATCTCGCCCAGTCTAATCAGACTGCAACCAAGGGTTATGAGATTAGAGAGCTAGAAGATAAACTAGACGGCTTGCAGGAAGCAAACAAGAAGTTGGAATTGGAGGCAGCCGGGCTGCAATCGGTAAAAAATATTGAGGCGGCGGCAGGACACCTTAATATGATTCCGATCGAAAAGATTTTCTATATTACTCCGACAGGCACGGTTGTCGCCTTACAGAAGAATTAGCGCGATTTCAATTAAAATTCCAAAAGAGGACTTGAGCAGCACTAAATTCGGGCTCAAGTTTTGTTTAACAGTTAAAAAATTGGTTGTCAGAAGAAAGAAAAAACAAAAGCGGGATTTCCGCATAGATGTTTTAATTGCGGTAAATTTTGTGGTTGCTTTTTTAATTGTTTATCGTCTGTTTGTGGTCCAGGTGATAAACTATGATTTCTATACAGCTCTGGCCCAAAACCAGCACGAGGTCTTGACCGAGCTTATCCCCGAACGGGGTCAGATTTTTGCCCGGGATAAGTATTCAGAAGATCTTTATCCTTTAGCTTCTAATCAGAAATTAAATATTGTTTATGCCGTGCCCAATCAGATTCAAGACGAAGAAGAGACAGCGAGAAAGTTGGCCGAGATTTTAGAGATGGATCAAGAGGAGATTTTGGCAAGGATCCAAAAAGAAAATGATCTTTATGAGCCTTTAAAGAATAAAGTTACAGACGAGAAGACAGAGCAAATTTTGGAAGCGGATCTGCCTGGGATCGGAATCACGCCGGAATCCTGGCGAATTTATCCCGAGGGGAATCTTGCTTCGCATATTTTGGGTTTTGTCGGTTATGTTGACAAGAAGAGACAGGGCCGCTACGGAGTAGAGGGGTTTTACGAGGAGGGTTTGGTGGGTGAGGCTGGTTTCCTGGAAGCGGAAAAAGACGTTGCTGGCCGCTGGATTTCAATCGGCAAGAAAGAAATAAAGCCGGCCCGAGATGGTGATGACTTGATCCTGACGATTGACCGGGCAATCCAGTACAAGGTGGAAGCGAAACTTTTAGAGGCGGTGGAAAAATGGGGAGCTGATTCCGGTTCAATTATTATTATGGATCCCCAAACCGGAGGGATTTTGGCTCTGGCTAATTATCCGAACTATGACAATAATCAGTATTCTCGGGTGCCTGATATTGATATTTTTAACAACGCCGCAATTTTTGATCGTTATGAACCGGGCTCGGCCTTCAAGCCTGTTTGTATGGCGATTGCTTTGGACGAGGAAGTAGTCAGTCCCAACACAACTTACACGGACCTAGGATCGGTTAATGTTGGGGGCTACACGATTCACAATTATGACTACAAGACCTATGGCGTCCAGACAATGACCAATGTTTTAGAAAAGTCAATCAATACAGGCATGGTTTTTGTGAATGAGCATTTAGGCGCGGACAGGCTTTATAACGGATTAGTGAAGTTTGGGTTCAACGATTTAACCGGTATTGACTTAGATTCAGAGGCGGCAACCGAATTAAAGTTGCCGAAAACTTGGCGCTCTTCCAATTTAGCGACGATTGGTTACGGTCAGGGCATCGCGGTTACGCCGATTAAGCTTGTTACCGCATTTTCCACGATCGCGAATCAGGGCAATTTGATGGTGCCCCGCGTGGTTTCTGAAATAATTCATCACAACGAAGATGGAAGTGAAACTTATGAAAAAGTAGAGCCCAAGGTCGTGCGCCAGGTAGTGAAACCCTCTGTTGCTGCCACGCTCTCGGCAATGCTGGTTTCAGCAGTCGAAAATGGTTTTGCCAAGACCGGGAGGGTGCCGGGTTATCATCTAGCCGGCAAGACCGGAACCGCCCAAATCCCCCTAAAAGAGGAAAGGGGCTACGACCCGGACAAGGTAATCACTTCTTTTATTGGTTACGGTCCGATTGAAGATCCGCGCTTTGTGATTTTGGTTAAGCTTGATAATCCCAAATCAAGCGGAGACTACCGCGTTGTCGGCGCGAACACAGCCGGCCCGGTGTTTCGCGAACTTGCGCAGTTCTTGGTGAATTATTATCAGATCCCGCCGGCGGAATAAAGATCAACCTTCGAGTCCTGAGCCTCAGGTCGAGGGAAAATCAAAGATCAAATTTCAAAAATACCCTGCCTATTACCTGCCTACCGGCAGGCAGATTGAAGATTAAAGACACTGGAGCAACAGACGAAAGTCTGTTATTTAATTTTGCGTTTTGGACTTTAATCTTATATAATATATATATCAAGTTTATGAAGAAACTAATTCAAAAAAAATTAGGGTTTTTTGCCAAGAGGATAATTAAGAAGTATAAGCCAAGGGTGATTGCTGTGACCGGGAGCGTGGGCAAGACGGGAACCAAGGACGCGATTTTCGAAGTTTTGGCGGCGGGCTATCCGGGGAGAGTGCGGAAGAGCTCCGAGAATTACAACAACGAATTAGGAGTTCCCTTGACGATCCTTGGTGTGGAGGCGCCAGGGAGGAGTTTGGTCAACTGGATTAAGATTGGTCTAAAAGCCTGGAAGTTGATTTTGTCGCGGAAAAAGAATTATCCCGAGATTTTGATTTTGGAAATGGCTGCCGACAGGCCTGGCGATATTTCCTATTTGAGTAAAATAGCGCGGCCTGAAGTGGCAGTGGTTACGGCTGTCGGCCCTTCGCATCTGGAATTTTTTCCTTCTGAAGAAGCGATCCGCGATGAGAAAGAAAAGCTGGTCAAAGCCGTGCCTAAAAAAGGCTTGATCGTTTTGAATCGGGATGACGAGCGGGCAACTACGATGTGCGGACAGGCGTCAATCCTCAAATACGGCATTAAAGAGGATAATGAAGAAGTGAAAGCACATCAAGTGATTGCTTCCGAAATTAAATTTGTTTCACCTGAACGAGGCGGGGCCCTGGCTTTTAAGGCAAGCTTTAAAGGGACGATTGTGCCTATCCATATGCCCGGGATCATTGGCCGCCATCAGATTTATGCCGCGCTTGCCGCGGTCTGTGCTGGCATCTATTTTAAAGTGCCTAGCTCCAAGATGAAAGCAGGCCTTTATAATTTCCAGGCGCCGCCAGGCAGGATGCGGCTTTTGGCCGGGATTAAATATACTCTGATTATTGATGACACTTACAATGCCGCTCCCGCTTCCGCAATTGCCGCGCTTAATACCCTAGCCGGGATCGCGGAAGAGAGAAGGAAAGTAGCGATTATCGGTGATATGCTGGAACTCGGGCCCGCGACCGAAGAAGGTCATCGCGAGGTCGGCCGGGTGGCGGCAAAGCTTGTTGATCTTTTAATTACGGTTGGTGATCGCGCCAACTTTGCCGCTGATGAGGCGCGTAAACTTGGTTTGCCCGAAGAAAATAATATTGAATACAATTATACAGAGGAAGTGATGGATGATATTGAGAATATTCTAAAGCCAGGAGATATTGTTCTAGTCAAAGGATCGCAGGCAATGCGGATGGAAAAGATCGTCAAAGACATTATGTTTGAACCCCTAAAGGCGGAAAAGCTCCTCGTCCGCCAAACCCCAGAATGGCTTGGTAAGTGAGTACAGGCTGTCGTGAGCTAAGGAAGCGAGTGGAGCCTCCTCCTGTCATTGCGAGGAGTGAAGCCCTGCAGGGGCGAGCGACGAAGCAATCTCATTGCACGAGGTTGCTTTATTGAAATAAGGTTCTTGTTTGGCTATCAAAATGAAGATATTCTTTAGAGAAACTTTTAACTTTGCATTTTTAACTTTTAATTGAATTCGCCGCTATCGTCTAGTGGTTAGGACGCCAGGTTCTCATCCTGGTAACCGGGGTTCGATTCCCCGTAGCGGTACGCGGATAGAATTGGGGTCAGGAGCCTTTTAATAGTATAAGCTATGGTATAATTAGTTTATGCCAAGAATAAATAGAATTGATATTTCAGATATGGTTTATCATGTTATAAATCGTGCCAATGCGCGAATACAGATCTTTGATCAAGATACAGAATGGTAGGTCATTTTAATTTAAAGTTTACATTGAGAAACCCAGGCAGACCCAAAAAAGGCTCCTGACCCTTTTTTCATTAAGTAAATCCTGGATCCCCGATCAAGTCGGGGATAACATGAGATTTAGGGGTCAGGTCTTGAATTTGAGATCTTGACCGCTTTTTTATTTTCCCCACAATATAGAAATCTGCTATAATTAAAGCAGGTTTTCAAAAATAATCCCAATAAAATTTAAAACTATGAAAATCGCTATTTGTGGCAGTATTGATTTTACACCTGAAATTAAAAAAGCAGCTGATCAACTATTAGCCAAAGGACACAAGGTTGATTTGCCTACCTATTCTAAAAAGATTTTGGAAGGGGAATTAACACTTGAAGAATTCAAAAAAAAGAAAGAAAAAAGCGGAGACTGGTCATTTAGAGTTAAAGTCGATGAAGATCTGATTAAAAGATATTTTCAGATTATAAAGGAATCAGATGCTGTTTTAATAGTGAATATTGATAAAAAAGGAATTAAGAACTATATTGGCGGCAATACTCTTTTGGAAATGGGTTTTGCTTATGTTTTAGACAGAAAGATTTTTCTTCTGAATAATATTCCCAAAATACATTATACTGATGAGATCAAGGCAATGCAGCCGATTATTCTTAATCGTGATTTATCCAGGATTAAATAGGGATCAAAATACTTCTTTGAAATTAAAAATAATTAAAAATCTTTCTGGTCTAATCCAAGAAAATTTTGAGAAAGACTTGGCCCCAACTATTCTTGGCCCCAACTGTTCAAGCAAGTACAATTAGAGGGTAAGATCATCTTATTATACGTTGCAAGATAAAAATTAAAACAAAAACTATGTATTCTGCGCGAATACCAAAAACAAAAATAAACAAAGTTTTGTTGATCAGTGTTATTGTGATGGGAGTAATTATTTTAGGCACCGGAGGTTACTTTGGGGTCCGCTGGTTTTTAATCAAACAGGCCCATGCTAAGATTTTTACAGGTGTTTTAAAAGTTAAGCTGCCCAAGAGTATTTCGCGGCAGGATCTTCAAAACCCGACTGAAGAAATAGAGCAGCAGTTAACTGCTTTGACCAATGAAGCCTTAAGGAATAAGCCGGAAGTGAACAGAATAATGGAATTGGATCAAGATTCAAGGCCTGCAATAAGTGTTGTTTTGACTGAAGGCAATAAGCCCATCCTGCCGAATACTGAACAAGCCGCTTCTGACGGAAAGCCAACTTCCACCCCTATTCCTGTTGAAGAAGATGAAGATGATGAAGAAGAAGAAGGGGAAGAAGATGAAGACCAAGGCAATGGTGATCATGGAGATGAAGATGGGCCCGAACCGCCGCCACCTCCTCCGCTACCTACTTTAAATTTTGAATGGGACGAAGACGAATTGGAATATGACCATTGTAATGATGCAAAAAGCAAATTTGAGGAGTTTTATCCTGCAATAGAAGATGTGTATGGTCGTCCTTGCCAGCCTCAAACAATAAAAGTGCATTGTATCAGACAGGGCCAGCAGAATATCCCTTCTTATTATAATGTTTCTACGAAAGAGATATTTTTAAATGCTCCCGAGGACCCGGGCGAACATTATGATCCAGAATATGCTCCTGTTGTCGCGCTTTACCAAATTGTCCATTTAATCTTGGCTAGTCTTCATGATGAGTTCGTACCTTTTTTACCTGAAGTTTGGGAGCGCGGCTTTACTGATGTTGTTACTCCGATCATCTTTGGAAATATTCATGGGCATTATCCCTTTACTTGGCAGAGCTATCGAGGGATTTATGAAAAAGTGAATACTCCTCTTTTTGCTTTTCAGGATGGTAATGGTATTGGGAATTATAATATGGATATTCATGTTTATAATCCCCTTGATGTTTTAGGAGTTGCTTGGCAGAAAGTATATCTGGAAGACGGGGATTTCTTTAAAAATTTTAATGCAGAGCTGTGTGAGCAAACCCCAGATGCGAGTCTTAAAACTAAGTTGGTTGATTTAGCAAAAGGAGTCTTGCCCCAGGTAGAAGGTCAGGATTTTGCTGCCTGGTATAATGATCAATACGTGCTTAATATTGATAATATGCCTTATGGTGAGTTTTATCATGCTGATGTTTTGGATAATATTAACCAATATCCTCCTATCTATGTTGCTTTTGAAAATAAAAGAGACGGAAGTAAAATAAATGTGGGGAGCGGTACTTATCAAGCGCAGTTTTTTGATAATAATGGTAATCTGTTGGGCACGCCGGCAATGAGGAGAAATGTCCGGGGCGTTGCTGGTCTTTCTGATAATTTTCCCACTCCTCCAATGGGAAATTATACAGGATTAGCGGAGATCATTGTTTCATCTCTTCAGGGTCAATCTATTTCTGCGTTAACAACCCATGTTTATTATCAAAATGGTTTGCCGCCAACTTTTGCTACGGCAAAGGGGGTTTACGGCGCTATCCCGGGCGCAACCCAAGGTCAGGTGAGCGTAACCCATCTTGCTTCAGGCGCGAAATTATTCAGCCAAATAGACAAGGGCGCGTTCCTATTTCCAGAATTTTATGGTAGTGTGGGTCAGTTTAAGATAGAGTATGATGATTATCAAAATGATATTCATGCGTCACGCTTGGTAAATAAAGTGATTGGTAATTGTTTTGTTTATTTGAGAGTGGATATGCCTCCGCCCGTGCTTTCGCCGCCTGGAGATACCACTCCCGAGATTCCGCCTAGTGATACTACGCCTGAAGAAGAATCAGAAGAGCGTCCTTCTTCAAGAGGAGGAGAGGAGGAAGAGGAGGAGGAACAACCTCCCGGTGAAGGACAAGCAGATTTTATGATCCTTTATGGACCAGATAATTTTTTCTCGGTTAAATATCCCCGGACCTGGGATATAGAAGGGGAATTGCCTGTGATTAATTTCACAAGCCCGAATTATGATTCGGAGGCCTGGGGCGATGTTATCCCAGAGGGCGGAATGTGGACCATCCCAGAAACAGAACGTGAACCAACGCCTGGCGATGAGCAAATTATGTTCGCTGTAAGCACGGCCAAAGACGAAGACATTGCCCGAGTCAGACAAGAAGCCGCCGAAGGAGTTGATGTGGCACTTTATGGTGGTGATTTTACCTTGACTCAATTGAATGTTCCAGGAGCCGACATCGCGGTCAAAGGAGTGTACGGAATAAATAATGTAAGCATGATGCGCAACGCCATGGAACTTGAGGCGATTAAAGATCATACTCGGATATACATTAGTTGCTCTATGCATCTAGAAAGTACAAAAAGAGTTTGCGAAGGCATAATGGATTCTTTGAGTTTTGAATAGAGACGAAGATGGTGGAGATGGGGTCAAGTCTTGTATTTTGGTATCTGCATTGGCCTCTTTTTTTGTTTCCCAAAAGATAGATTGACCGTTATCTATTTATGTGTTATATTGTTTGCGTCCTGAAAAATGTGTTTTGACTTATTTTTGAAATTTCCAAAAGGAGGGAAAGGCTATGAATGAGAATGAAATGAAGAAGAAAGAGTTTGAGGAGATTGCCTTCCAGTATATGGATTCGCTTTATAGCCTTGCTTTGAAAATGGCAAGGAATAACAGCGATGCACAAGATCTGGTCCAGGACGCATACTTGAAGGCTTATCGGTTCTTTGATAAGTTTGAGAAGGGTACGAATTTCAAAGCATGGTTGTTCAGGATTCTCAAGAACGCTTACATAAATAAGTGTCGCAGGACAGCCAGGCAGCCGCAAAGAGTGACTCTTTCTGAACTTGATGAGTATGATTACCCGCAAGATGACGTATCGCCTGAAGATCAAATCTTCGACGGACTTATCGGGGATGAGGTTACTGCCGCCATAGATCAATTGCCCGAGGAGTTTCGTCTGACCATTATACTGTCAGACCTGCGGGGATTTTCATACAAGGAGGTGGCGGACATGCTCAACCGTCCATTGGGCACAGTAATGTCGAGATTGTATCGAGGACGGAGGCTTTTAAGGGAGAGTCTTAGGGATTATGCGGCAGAATTTGGTTATGCTGTCGCATCTTAGAGAAAAGGAGGATAAGAAAAATGGCTGTTACGAAAAAGGAAATAATAGAAACAATTGATGATATGCCAACCCTGGATCTACGTCGCCTGGTCGAAGGCATGGGAAAGAGATTCGGCGTACCTGTGACTATGCCAACTCCCGCGAAGACAGGAGCATCCCAGGAAATGCAAGAAGAGGCGACAGAATTTGATGTCGTGCTTACCTCTGTTGGTCTCAAGAAGATCGTGATAATCAAGGAAGTAAGAGCGATCGCGGAATTGGACTTAAGATCTTCGAAGGCGTTGGTTGATGATGTAGAGGAAGGTGGAGAAGCAGTGATCAAATCCATGGTCAGCAAGGCAGTAGCAGAAGCATATCAGAAACAAATAGAGCAATGGGGAGCAACAGTAAAACTTCGTCCTTCTTAGGTGAGACCAGAAAACAGTTCTTTACTTCAGGTCCGTTTGAATACTTTATTCGCGGACTTTTTTATTACCGAGAAAAAAATCGACAATTAGCAAAATTTTGGTTAAGATAAGGATATGAATAAAAAAGAGATTATTTCAGAAGTTAAAAAATATTTAGAAAAACAATTATTGGGTGAGGGTACGGGCCATGATTTTTGGCATGTCCTGCGGGTAGCCGAGATGGCTAAAAAGATCTCACGAGGCGAAGGCGGGGATTTATTTCTAGTAGAACTTGCCGCACTTTTGCATGAGATCGCGGATTGGAAGTTCGCGGACAAAGGCAAGCAGACAGCAAGAGAGAAAATTACTGACTTACTTTGTAAATTAGAGGTTGATCCAGAAGTGATTAGTAAGGTTATTGAGATTGAGCAGAATGTTTCTTTCAAAGGCGCGGGTGTTAAAGACAAAATGAAAAGTTTAGAAGGCAAGATTGTACAAGACGCTGACCGGCTTGATGTCTTGGGCGCAATCGGTATTGCTCGGGTTTTTGCTTATGGCGGTTATATGCAAAGGGAAATGTATAATCCTAAAATGAAACCAAAACTGCATAAAACCTTTGCGGAATACAAAAAAAGCAAAGGCACTTCAATCAATCATTTTTACGAAAAGATTTTATTGGTTCGCGACAGATTGAATACAAAAACCGCGAAGAGGATCGCGGACAAAAGACAAAAATTCACCGAAGAATATTTAAAGCAGTTCTTCCGGGAGTGGAAAGGGGAGTTATGACAGAAAATTAGTTATCCACAGTTCTTAAACTATACCCTTACTTAGATATTTCCCCAAACGAAAGAGAATCATTGGGGATTTTTTTTATTGTTTATTTTAGAAAATGTTGACTTTTTATCATAAATATGACATAATAGAATGTAAGTTTTAGTTTTAGAAAATAGCTCATTGCATTTCATTTATATCCAAGGAGGGGAGAAAAATGGAAGAAGGGGTTAAAGTTGATAGCTGGTGGCATTATTGGTTTCATACAATAATGGCAAGTCTAGCTTATATTCTAGCTCATATTGCCGATTACTTTTTTACTGTCTTTGGTATTCTGAAAAAGTTATCTCAAGAAGCCAATCCAGTAGTGCAGGGATATATTGAAGCTTTTGGATTATTTAGTGGCATAGTGATCTGTAAGGTATTGATGTGTACTATTATCATCCTCGGCGTAATAGTTACTCGTCTTGCTTACAGAGCAAAGGGAGTTGAGTTTAGGGTTGAATTTGTCTTGTACCTAGGTGCTTTTATGACCTTTTTTGGTGGCGCTTTATGGCTCATTCGGCTTTGATTGGGTTGCTGAAATTCACTTATTCTGGGTAAATTTTAGCAAGATTCTTGCTGTTTTACGCCTTATTTAAGCCGAAAATTGACAGAACTATTGACTTTTTGGGCCATATGTGATATAGTTGCATTTCTGATTTTGAATGATCTTTTGATCTTTTGGTTTTTGGGATTCGCTTTGCATGGAACTTCATAGGTAGGAAGGAGAACGAACAAATGGGACACTTGAATTTCAGCTTAGGTAGCGTGGTGGATGGCGAGACTTCGGTGGAGGCTAATGTATCGATTGAGAGTGCTGGCAATCCACTAAGTATTGGCTCAGATGGGGCCTTGGGAACTTTCTCTCCCGGTAAGACTTTGACAGTAATGGTTCGGGTACCGGCGAGATATCATCTCGAGAGCTTCTGCGCTCATCGGGACAAAGACACTGGCGGAGACCCGATTTACCAAATGTTAAAGGGGGTTACTTGGCAGGATCAGCTGATCTATCGTTGGAATGTAAAGACCCAAGGGAAGCCACCGAAAGGATTTACCCAATGGCCAGACAACCAGATTTATGTTGTGGCTAAGCTGGGCAAGGGTCACTTTCGGATCTTCCAGGTCTCGATCGCAGCCCAGGATTACCGGCTTTACCTTCGTACTCAGATGCTCTATGGAGGGCAGGTAGTAGAGAAGGATGGTAAGCCCGTGATCTCTGATCCATATTTCTTGCCTTGGCAAGGGTTGGACGATGTCATCATCAAGCGTTTTCAGTATCAATCGCTTGCTCTAGAACCTGCGGAATACGAAGTTCTGAATTGGGATTGGGTTGATGAGCCTGGCGTGATTACAAATGAAAGCCACATCCCGCACTTTAAGTCCGATGATCTCTCAGAAGGAAAAGGGAGAGTAGACTACTTCACCGAAAGCAAGGGAACTGGTGGAGTGGTAGTAAGGTGGCACGGCAAACTCTATTGTGCTCGTCTCCATCAGACCGCTTTGCCAGGGGATAAGGGTTTTCGGACAATTATGGCTGGCCAGGTGTTCAATTTTGATCGGTTCATCAAAGCCAGAGACGACAGTTGGGAAGTGAAAGGAGTGAGCCGATAGTCCTTCCTGGGGCCTGACAATGTTTGTTTCTAAAACATAATGTCAGGCTCCAAAACCTTTTTTCTTCGGTGAAAAAGTTGTACAATGTTATTACGAGGGAGAATAAATGATTTATTTAATCTTCATCGCAATCACAATCGTATGCAATATCATACTATAGCCTTGTTTCCTAAACTTCAGCCAGATACTTTACTGGCTTTGTTTTTACTCAAAAAATTTGGAGAGAAGAAGTTTCCTGGAGTCTCTCAAGCAAAATTAAAATTCTGGACTCAGCTTCCTCAAGGCAAAACTGCGAAGGAGCTTGAGTCTTCTGGTCATATTTTAATTGATATTGGTGAAGGCTTTTTTGATCATCACAGGGAGAATATGGAAAAAGAGACAAAGAGATGTGTCAGTGAAATTATCGCGGATTATTTAGGGATCGCCGACGATTCTGCTTTGAAAAAACTTTTGGCTTATGCGCGTCGTGATGATTTAGAGGGCAAGGGGACAATCTCCTCGGATCCTTTAGATCGCGCTTTTGGTCTTTCTGGGATTTTAATGAATCTGAATAAATCTTTTCCTGAGAAACTGGAAGGGATTGCTAATTTAGTTTTAGATATTTATGAAGCGCATTATGTTGAAGAGGAAAAGCGGACAAGGTTAATGCCCGAAGAATGGAAGAAATTAAAAGGATCCGGAAAAGCAAAAGAATGGTCGTTAATCCGCGGCAATAAACAGGTGCGGATTGTTTTGGTGCAGACAGACAATCAAAGCTTGCCTGGATTCTTGCGCGCCTATATCCATGTTGATATTGTGATTGTGCGTACTCAGACAGGACACGCTAATATTATCACCCAACAAAAAAAGCCTTTAGACTTGAGCGGCTTGGTTGCAAAAATCAGGCATGCGGAAGCAGAGAAGAGAGGGGTTAAGTTAGATTACAGCGAAGCTGAATGGCAGAAACCAGGGATCTTGGCGGGGATTCCTGAATGGTTTTATGACACTGCGGCGAATTCAATTCAAAATGGCGGGATTAAACCGCAAAATGTTCCAGCGACAAAATTAACAGATGAAGATTTTCAGGAATTGTTAAAATAGATTATCAATAGCAAAAATAGCCTATGTTAAAGGGCTATTTTTGTTTTTTTCAGACTATTTTATACTAAATTAGCACTCACCCTTGACAAGTGCTAAGAGGGGGTGTACATTTAAATTAGCAGACTAACATTGAGAGTGCTAACTGTTGTGGATAACTCTTTTATGAAAATATCTAAACGTCAAAACAAAATATTAAAGGCGATTATTCGCGAATACATTGCAACTGCAAAAGCTGTTTCTTCTGAAAGGCTTGTTAAGAAATATAGTTTTAAGATTTCGTCAGCAACCATGCGCAATGAGATGGTGGTTTTAGAAGAAGCGGGATTCATTGAACATCTTCACACTTCAGCCGGCAGAATTCCTACAGACAAAGGCTATCGCTATTTTGTTGACAACTTGATGCGCGAACGCAGTCTTTCTAAAGCTGAACAAAAAAAACTAACCTTGGAGCTTTTGAAGACCAAAGCAGCGCATAACAAGCTTTTGCGCCGCACTACTCAACTTTTATCTGAATTAACCGGCGGGGTCGCGCTTGCGAGTATTTTAGATGAAGGAATTTTCTTTGATTCGGGGTTGCGGAAATTGTTAGAGGAGCCGGAATTTGCTGAAAAAGAGCCAGTCTATGAAATGGCCCAGATTATGGATTCGATTGATGAACATATTCAGGATTTGGCAGAGCACAATCGTGATTTAGAGGTCTATATTGGCGAAGAGAATCCATTATGCGATGTCCAGGAATGCGCGACGATTGTTTCCCGTTTTCGCTTACCGTCAGGTGAGAAAGGAATTATTGCCTTGATTGGTCCCAAACGGATGCGCTATGCCCGGAACATGTCTGTGCTTGATTATCTTTCTAAATTTTTAAGCGGGAGCCTTGGCGCGTTCTTGCTGGTTGGGGGTTCTGATATTCTATCTAATTATTTAGCTTAATTATGGATTATGCTAGTTATTCCACCCCTTGAATGAGCTGTAAAATACTTTTAGAAAAAGCCAATGTTTCGGGCCAACACCTGTCATTCCCGCGAAAGCGGGAATCAGAGATTTTGCTTACTCTAAAACCTGGATCCCCGATCCCTCCTTCGCTGCCTCCTTCGCTGAAGCTTCGAAGGCCAGGAAAGCTACGGACGGGCACAGCAAGTCGGGGATGACAAAGGGCTTAAAATCAGGGTTTTAACTACCACAATTCATCTTAATTATGAATAAGAAAGTAAAAGATAAAGATAAAGAAATTTTAAAATACAAAAAGCTTTGTAAGGAGCATTTAGACGGCTGGAAGCGGGAGCGGGCCGCGTTTGAGAATTTTCGCAAGCGGACGGAGAAAAGGAATTTGAGTTTGATTAAGTTTGCTAATGAAGAGCTTTTGGTTAAAATCCTGCCGGTTTTGGACAATTTCGAGCAAGCGCTAAAGCATATCCCGAAAGGGTGGGAAAAAACCAGCTGGACAGATGGGATCAAGCAGATTCAAAAATATTTTAAGGATGTTTTAGAAAGTGCGGGCTTAACTGAAGTGAATGTAAAACGCGGAGACAAATTTGATCCTTGTTTTTGCGAGGCTTTGGAAAAGAAAGGCAAGAATAAAAAAGAGTGCAAGATTGCAGAGATTTTGCAAAAAGGGTATGAGTTAAATGGTAAGGTAGTAAGGCCAGCCAGGGTCAGGGTTCATTAGTCTTATGATATCTGGCCTGAACCTTTTTAGGGTTCGGGCGATTGGAAAGTGATCTTGAGTGCTCAATTTGAGGGGCCTCAGGATCACTCTCTGATCCCAATTAAGCAATTCATTTAATAATAACTTGGAGTACGAAGTTTCATTGTAGATTACAATGTTAGATTTCCGTATTCCAATAATCCAAAAATTTATGAAAATTTTAGGAATCGACCTCGGCACTACCAATTCTTGTATGGCCGTGGTTGAAGGAGGTAAGGCAACTGTTTTGGAAAACGCGGAAGGGAATCGTACAACCCCCTCTGTAGTTGCTGTTACTTCTTCTGGCGAGCGATTGGTCGGCCAGCTTGCCAAACGCCAAGCCGTGACTAATCCGGAAAACACCTTGTTTTCGATCAAACGTCTGATCGGACGTAAGTTCTCTGCTCCAGAAGTCCAAAAGGACAAGAAGGTAATGCCTTTTGAGATTAAAGAGGCCGGAGTTGGCGTGAAAGTAAAAATGGGGGATAAGGATTATTCGCCTCAAGAAACTTCAGCAATGATTTTACAGAAGTTAAAAGCTGATGCCGAGGAGCACTTGGGTGAAAAAATCACTGACGCGGTGATTACGGTCCCTGCCTATTTTGATGACTCGCAGCGTCAAGCAACAAAAGACGCGGGCAAAATCGCCGGTCTTAATGTTAAAAGGATCATCAATGAGCCGACTGCGGCAGCACTCGCTTACGGCTTTGATAAAAAGAAAGACCAGCAGGTCGCGGTCTATGATTTGGGCGGCGGTACTTTTGATATCTCGATTTTGGACATTGGCAAAGACACGGTTGAGGTATTGTCCACAACCGGTGATACCCATTTAGGCGGTGATGATTTTGATGAAAAAGTGATTCGGTGGATTTTGGAAGAGTTTAAAAAAGACCAGGGGATTGATTTGTCGGGTGACAAGATGGCAATGCAGAGACTTAAGGAATCAGCAGAAAAAGCAAAGATTGAGTTATCCACGGCTCAAGAAACAGAGATTAACCAGCCGTTTATTACCACAGACGCGTCTGGTCCAAAACACTTGAATCTGAAATTGACCCGAGCCAAGCTTGAGGAATTAGTCGGCGACCTTGTTGATCAGACGATTGGACCCTGCAAAAAAGCATTGGAAGATGCAGAGTTAGAAACCAAAGACATTGAAGAGATTATCTTGGTAGGTGGAATGACCCGGATGCCCCTAGTTCAAAAAAAGGTGGAAGAGTTTTTTGGCAGAAAGTCCAACAAATCAATCAATCCTGATGAGGTGGTGGCAATGGGTGCAGGAATCCAAGGTGGTGTCCTTCAAGGAGATGTTAAAGATATTTTGCTCCTAGATGTGACGCCTCTAACTTTAGGCTTAGAGACTCTGGGTGCTGTCCGGACAGCTTTGATTGAGCGGAACACAACCGTTCCTACTTCCAAGAGCCAAGTTTTTTCAACCGCAGCTGATAACCAGCCGTCAGTTGAGATTAATGTTCTGCAGGGCGAGCGTCAGATGGCTTCCGATAATAAATCTTTGGGCCGCTTTATCCTAGACGGTATTCCACCTGCGCCGCGCGGCATTCCTCAAGTTGAAGTAATCTTTGACATTGATGCTAATGGGATTTTAAACGTGAAAGCAAAAGACAAAGCAACCGGTAAAGAGCAGTCAATTCGGATTGAGGCTTCTTCTGGTCTCTCCGAAGAAGAGATTGAAAAGATGAAGAAAGACGCTAAAGAGCATGCAGAAGAAGATAAAAAGAAGAAAGAAAAAATAGAGGTTAAGAATCAAGCGGATAGCTTGGTTTATCAGACCGAAAAGACCTTCAAGGATTCCAAGGGCAAATTAAATGAAGCTGATAAAAAAGATATAGAAGGAAAATTAGAGGCCTTGAAAAAGGTCAAAGACGGCGATGACATTGAGGTAATCAGAAAAGCGACCGAGGAATTATCACAAGCAATCCAAAAGATCGGTCAGGCAATGTATCAGGCTGCCCAACAGGCACAGGCTGCCAAAGCTTCAGCGCAGGCCCAAGCCGAAAAGCCTCAACCCGAAGAGAAGAAAGAAGATAAAGACAAAACCGAAGAGGCCAAATATGAAGAAGTGAAGAAATAAATTATTGTTCGTGTGTCGGAATTATGTTCTTCAATTATATCTTGATATATCCCGCCAGAGCTTCAATGAAGGCTTAGGCGGGCAATCAAGGTATAAAATATCCTTGAAATAAAACAAAATGGGCCTCGTGCCAAAACCAAACCATTAAATATGGTAGGGTTTTGGTTAATAATTTTTAAAAACCATGAAAAACAAAAAAATACATAAGGATCAATATTTATTGCGCTTAGAGCGCGGTGAGGAGATTGTAAAAACCGTGGAGGGTTTTTTAAAGAAAGAGAGAATTGAAAGCGGGATGCTTTGGGGTTTAGGCGCAGTGGATTATGCTAAGCTAGCCCACTACCGTGTGGATAAAAAAGAGTATTCAGAAAAAGAGTTCAACGAGCCATTAGAGATTGCGAGTCTTTCAGCGACAATCACCAAAGAAGGGATCCATGCTCACATTGTCTTGAGCGATAGTGAAATGCGCACATACGGCGGCCATTTGAAAGAAGCTAAGATTGCGGCAACTGGAGAGATTATTATAAGGAAAGGAGAGGCTTCAATTTCGCGCAAACATTCAGAAGAGATTGGGTTGAATCTGTTAAATATTTAAATATGAAAGATTATTATAGTATTCTTGGCGTCTCTAAAGGGGCGAGCCAGAAGGAGGTCAAAGCGGCTTTTCGAAAATTGGCGCACGAGTGTCATCCAGATAAGAATGGCGGAGGAAACGAGGAAAAGTTTAAAGAGATAAATGAAGCTTATCAAGTTTTGTCTAACCCTAAGAAGCGCCAACAGTACGATCAATTCGGAACAACTTTTGACCAAGCCGGAGCCGGAGGCAGAGGCGCTGGTTTTTCTGGTTTTGATTCTAACAATTTTCGTCAAGGGGCTGCGCAAGGCTTTAATGTTAATTTTGAAGATTTTGATTTGGGCGATATTTTTTCGAATATGTTTGGCTTTGGTTCTCGTTCCAGATCGCGTTCAAGACAAGCTTCTAAAGGAGCTGATATCCAAGTTAATTTGAACTTAGATTTTGACAAAGTCTTTACTGGTTCCGAGGAGAATTTGAGAATAATGAAGCAGGTCCAGTGTCCCCGCTGCAAGGGCAGAGGAGCAGAGCCTCGGACTAAGATTACAGAATGTAAGATTTGCGGAGGGACCGGTCGGGTTAAAAGGATGAGACAAACTATTTTGGGAACATTCTCCCAGGCCACGGTTTGTCCAGAGTGTGAAGGAGAAGGCAAGAAAATAAACCATCCCTGTACAAGCTGCGGCGCCTCTGGCAGGATTCGAGAGAATGAAGAGATTAAGGTCAGGATTCCGGCCGGTATCCGCGATGGACAGACAATTCGGCTCGCAGGCAGAGGTGAAGCGGGTGTACGCGGGGCTCAATCTGGAGATTTGTATTTAAAAATCAGGGTTAAGCCCTCGGACTATTTTAAACGAGAAGGGGATGATGTTAAGACTGAACTGCCGATTTCTTTTGCCCAGGCCGCGGTTGGCGGGGAAGCAATTGTCCGCACTTGGAATGGAGAAGTGAAATTAAAAATCCCTCAAGGAACCCAGAGCGGTAAAATTCTTAAACTCACAGGCAAAGGGATTCCGCGGATGAACGGCCGCGGAAGCGGTGATCACTTAGTTAACGTTTATATTGTTACGCCAGAGCGTCTCTCTCGCCGGGAAAAAGAATTGTTCCAAGAGCTTCAAGCAGAGGGCGGCGAAACAGCGCGGGTCTCTCAAGGAAAGAAGGGATTCTGGAAATTTTTTTAGATTTATAGTATAATAGAAGAGCTTTGATTTTAATATAAAAACAAAAATATGTTAGGTATTGGGGACTTTTTAATCATTTTGTTCTTAGTGGTTGGCGCCGGCTATGGGTTTATTTTCAGAAAAGGTCAGATTGTGGTTCTGTTTGTGTCGAGCTACATCAGCTTTGTCGTGGTTTCAGAATTAGGGGTTAAGTTTTTTAGTTTTTTGGATAAGGTGGCCCGAGTCGGTCAGTATGGGGCCTGGATGGAGTCTTTGGTGAAGATTGTTTTGTTTTTGATAATTATGGTTATCTTAGCGATTTGGGGTGAATATTTGTCCGCAACTTCAGGTAAAAAAGGTTTGTTCAATTTGATTCTGTCTGGTGTTTATGGTTTTTTGCTGGCGACAATGCTTTTGTCAATTGTTAGTCTTTTCTTGAGTCCAGAATTAGAAATTAAAATCCTGGCTCTCTCTCGGTTGTCTCCTTATATCATTTTTTACCGGATTTGGTGGTTTTTCATCCCCGCCGTCTTGATGTTTATTTTCGGATTCTGGTTAACAAAAAAGAAGAAAAAGTAAGTTGTCTTGATTAGAGTAGGGGCGCGCCCCGCCTGATATTTTGACAAAGGTCATTTTTTTTGTATAATCAAGAAAGTAATCTTTCCGGGTGTATAGCTCAGCTAGGTAGAGCAGCTCCCTTTTAAGGAGAAGGTCGGGGGTTCGATTCCCTCTGCACCCACGAAATTAATTTTTGATTTCTAATTTTTAAACAATTTTTGATTGTTTATTTTTTGATTTTCAGGGAAATAAAAAAGGAAGAGGTTTGAACACTCTTCCAAAATAGGGTTAAGCCTCGCACCATTCTCTGGCATTTTGAAACATCTGGAGCCAGGGTGAGGCTTCGGGTTCCCAGCCTTCTGGCCGATAGGACCATTGCCAGAGTTTAAAGAGCCTTTCGTGATGAGCCATCGTTGCCAGATGCCGGCCATCAGGCGAGCACAAGGCGGTAGTGCCGTAAGGCGAACCATTGGGGTTGAATGGGTATTCCTCGGTTGGTTTCCCTTGATCATCCACAAAGACAAGAGGAGCAAGCCGCTGTTTTCTAATCTGAACTAGGATCTCTGGGTTTGGACAGAAGAGCTTACCTTCGCCATGGGCGACCCAAATTCCCAATCTAGATCCTGCCATGCCCTCGAACATAATCGCAGGGCTCTTCTGGATTTCAACTGTTACCCAACGGGATTCAAATTTTCCTGAAGAGTTACGGCCTGAAGAGTTACGGATAAAGCGGGGTTGTTCAGTCTCGGGAATTCCAGGCCAAGGCACCCAGCCAAGAAGTGCCATCAATTGACAGCCATTACAGACACCCAAAGAGAAGGTATCTTCGCGTCTATAAAAACGGTCAAACATTTTTCTTAATTTCGGGTTAAAGAGAATCGTTCCAGCCCAGCCCTTTCCAGCATCTAGAACATCAGCATAAGAGAACCCGCCAGGGAAGGCTATCCCCCTGAATCGTTCGAGGTTAGCTTTGCCAGAAAGCAGGTCTGTCATTGCGACATCGCAAGGGTCAAGGCCAGCCGCAAAGAAAGCAGCAGCCATTTCGCGGTCGCCATTACATCCTTCCTCGCGCAGAATCGCCACCATTGGTTTCTGTTTAGCCCTTAAAATCCGGGGAGGTGTTTCGCGTGGCTTAAACTTGAGAACATAGGGAGGGATTGGTCTCCCATGGGTCTCTGCTTGATGGCGAGCAAGCTCAAGATTCATTTGAGACTCTTCCAGCTTATCACTGGTTGCTTCCCACCAATCGAGCAATACTTTTGTTTCAATATCCAGAACTGTTTTTTTGCCGTTTTGGGTGACTACTCTTGGTTCCTTTTTAGTTTGCCCTATTTTCATCGAGGGAACATTGTGGTCTTTCAAGATGGCCGAGATTTCCCCCCAATTTGCAGGTAAATACTCGATCGCTAGCCCCAATTCCTCGCTAAAGAGAGTAGAGAGGAAGGAGATTGCATCTTCTTGGCGAGGCAGAGCAAGATCAATGCCGCAGTTACCGGCCATTGCCATTTCACCAAAGGTAGTGATTAAGCCTCCGTCACTTCGGTCATGACCAGCTAAGATTAACCCTTGGTCGATCATTTCCTGCACGGCTCGGAGACCGCGCATCAGGAGATCAGGGTTTTCAACATCAGGAACCTCATCGCCGACTTGACTGCAAGTTTGGGCAAGCGCTGATCCGCCCATGCGAGTTTTACCTTCTGCCAGATCAATAAAGAGGAGAAGACTTTCTCCGGGTCGTTTAATATCCGGCGTGGCTTTTTTCCTGATATCCGGCATTGGAGCAAAAGCCGAGATTACGACTTGGAGCGGTCCTTTGACAATTTCGTCTACAACCTTAGCTGCCATTGAGGTGCTGTCTTTGCCGCCAATACCCCCAATCCCTATTTTGATCATCAGATCAGAAAGCGCTTCTACTGCATCCCATAGAGCAGCGCCTTCACCAGGCAGTCTTGGAGCACACATCCAATTAATCAGGAGTTTAATGTGCCTAAGGTCGCTCAGCTTAGCCCAAACAATATTAGTTAGGGCTTCGGCTAGAGCCATCCGTGCGCCTGCTTTTGGATCAACAAGTACTTTCCAGGGTTGCTCGCCAAGCGCTTTTGCTGTACCGGTTAGCCCAAAGTAGGCGTGGGCATCGATAGCAAAGTCAGAAACCGGTAGTTGTAGCGGACCGCAGCATTGTTGCTGGGCAGTTTTGCCTTTGACACTGCGGTCAGCCTTGTGAATCAAGTATCCTTTCGAACCTACAGAAGGTAAGGCAAAGATGCGTTTGAGCGCTTCTTTGATAGAGAGATCAGGAGGAAGCTCCAAGGGCTTTAAGCTTCGCGGGATTCGTTCAAACTCAAAGGTTTTTCGAGGGATACTGGTTAATACTTTATCAAGAGGAAGATCAACCGGCGTAGAGTCATCATTGCGGTCATGAACAACAATTCGTCCATCACCGGTAATTTCCCCAAGGATCTCGCAGTTAACATTTTCTCGCTCGCAGATTGCTTGGAACTCTGCTATGCGATTGGGAGCGATCACGAGAGCATTACTTTCTTGGTATTCTGCCACCCAGATTTCAAGGACAGACATGGTCTGATCGCCAAGTTTTATTTTTCTGATTTCAACCCTACCTCCGGCTGGGTCAACTAATTCGGTGATAACATTGCAAGGGCCACCTGCTCCTTGATCGTGAATACTTAGGATCGGATTGCGGCTGCCCATTTCAACGCAGGTACGGACGACTCGGTCCAGTTTTTGTCCCATTTCTGCGTTCCCACGCTGCACAGCGCTCCGATCTAAATCTTCTGTATTCTCTCCTTGCATCATACTGGAAGCAGAGCTGCCGCCAAGACCAATGCGGTAGCCCGGGCCACCGAATCGGACAATCAATCTACCAGGTTCAAGTTCTGCTTTTTGAAGATGAGCGTTGTCCATGAGGCCAGTACCAGTAATGAACATAATTGGTTTTACTAATTCACGACGTTCGCCACCAGGCAAAGCTACTCCTCCGGTTCGGACAAAGCCTGCGGTCAGTGGTATGCCAAATTCATTACCATAATTTGAAGCACCATTGCTTGCCTCAATTAGTATTTTTAGAGGAGAAGCAAGATTCGGGGGGTAGGCCCAGGAGGGATTTTCACCAGGGATTGGATATCCGGGGAGTTTCAGGTTCCCAACACCGTATCCTGCTGTGATTGAGGTAGGAAGCCCACCGCAGCCTACTGCTTGGCTGTCGCGGATCCAGCCACCAGCGCCAGTCCCTGCTCCTTCATAGGGCTCAACCCCTGTTGGGAAGTTATGGGTTTCAGCATTAGCTGTGGGGTGGTAGATACGGTTTCTCAAACAGAAGGGAGAAGGGAGTCCAGGTGTTCTCGGGACAAAGGCAGAGATAGAATAACCGGCAATAACGCTCGCATTATCCTCAAAGCCAGTAAGAGTATTACCAGGCGAGAGGAGCCAGGGAGCCCTGATTAGGTCTAGGAGGCTTTTAGGCATTACCTCGCCGTCGATTATAATTATCCCTTTGAAAAGCCAGTGCTGTGCGTGGTCACTATTCATTTGTCCTAACTGAAAAAGTTCAACATCAGTGGAGTCACGGCCTAAGATTTGGACAAAGAGATTACAGTAGAATTCGATATCCCATGTGTCCATACCCAGGCCCATTTCACGGTTTATTGCCTCCAGAGCACCCATTCCTTTTTTAAGGAGGGGGATAATACGGACTTTTTCTGGCACCACATCAAGCGCAAACGTTTGCATGGGTTCTGGATAGACACATTCGGTCATCCGGTCGCAGTGTACAGCAATAAATTCTACTTGATTCGCACCAGATGGCAGCAGATAGCGGCGAGATCGTTCCAGGCGCGTTACTTGAGAGAGGCCGCAGGCATGACAGATCGCAACCGCATTTGTAGAATAAGCAGTTTCGAAACTCAAGCGCGGACCGATCTCAACTACTCTTCCGCTAAGGAAAGATTCGTTTCCAATTTTTTTTGGTTCAAAGGTTTCAGCCAAGAGCCACTCGAGCACTTTTAATTCTTTAGGAGAGAGCGAACTAGAAGTTTCTACATAGAAACAGTATTCCAACAAAGGATTGATCAAACGATAGAATTTTAACAGCATTATCTTCCTTCCTTTCGTTTTGCTTGTAATCCTTCAAACACTTTATCGCAATTTTGATTGCTAAAGAACATTCCAAATTTATCATTTTATTCTATTATATTTTACAAGTTTTGCCAATGTTTTATTGTATCCACAGGCAGATTTGTTAAAAAAAGAATCCTCAAGTTGATATTGATCAAAATTGGATTCTTGGTTTTAAATTTCAGGAAAATAAGAAAAGAACTCGAGATGCCATTAAAATTTAAGGCATTGAGTTCTTAAGAAAAGCTAGTGGGCTTAATTATTTGCCCATGACTTCATCGCGGAGGTCCATCAGTTCCTTCATTACAAAATAAGGGCCGGATTTTCAGGTTCTTGATTGTTTCATCGAGGATGTCGAGCACTGTGGGCGGTCGATTGGATTCCTGTTCTCGAGTTTCGATTAGCCGCCCCAATACCCAGTCAAATCCTTGCCTTTCTTTGTCGTCTTCGTCTTCAGGAATGATACTCCCAAGCAAGACATCGCAAAGCGTTTCCAGGGTAGCGAGGGTAGTATCCCATGCTCTTGGAGTAAAGGTCGCATCTCTTTGAAAGAGACTAAGAATTTGACCGACCACATACTTATGTGGCGCTATCGGCATTGCGGTCGCAATTTCGGAATTTACTTCTAATTTCATGATATCCTCCTGTGGTTGAGACTATTGATAGAATAGAAAAGAGCAAACAAATTGAGAAAGGGTATTATATAAATTAATTAGGTTCTTGTCAAAGAATTATAATTCTGTTATAGTATTTATCTGTTTTGCATTGTTCTTTTTTAGTAAATTATAATGTTATGTTGCGCTTTGGTAATTTTTGCTAGGTAGAGAGGGGGTTCCTTGTGTCTCGTCCGAGTCGTCATTTTGCCGCAAGTCTGATTATTTTTGGCCTATCTTATTCTCCTTCTGTTCCTTTGCTTTTTATGAGCAAGGGGATCTTGGTGCCGATATTGGTTTTTGTTTTTGGTTGCTTGATTGATCTTGATCATCTCTCGCCAAAACGGATCAGGCAATTCTTGAAAGGGCCAATTAGCTTTAATTCTCGGGCATGGGCGGACAGCACAGAGGTTGTCGGGGAACATTTGAACTCTCTGCATACTTGGCCGGCGCTAGGAGTGGTGATAATTGTTTCGATTCTCATTAACAATTATCTCCCCTTGTTTTCTTATCTTATTCATATTGGTATTGATTCTTTAACAGGATACGAAGAGTTGAACAATTGGCACGTGCCGACTGTCTTGGGCCGGCTCTGGTTTATGCTTGTTAAAGCAAAATAAGTTATCTTTAAACTTAAGAATTTTCAAGATAACTTTTTTATTTTTACCCTTGTCATATTTTTAATTTGTGCTAACATAGGACTTGAATGTCTTTATAAAAGACAAGTATCAAGACCTTGCCTTTTTTTCGTTTCTCAAGAAATAACCAAATGTCATCAAAACAAACTTTAAGCGAAATTAAAAAGACAGAGGCGCAGGCTGAAGTCTTAGTTCGGAAAGCCAAGAAGCAAGGAGCGGCGATTTTGGAGAAAGCTAAACAGGAGGCGCAGATAAAAATAAAAAAACAAGAAGAAATCCTTTTACAAAAGAAGGAAGAGCTTCTAGGGGCAGTCAAACAGGAGGCCCAAAAGCGAGCCGAGGCGATTTTAGAGAAGAACAAAGAAGAGATTACGAAGATTGAAAAAGAAGCGCAGGGGAACATCCCTAAAGCCGTGTCTTTTGTTTTAAGGAAAATAAGATTATAACTTTTAATTTTAAACTGCAATTCTGAGCTTTGCACCTTGAATTGATATGATTCTGCCAATGCAAAAATTTAATATTGTAATTGAGAAGAATCAGAAGAAAAAGCTCCTTGCTTTTTTGCAGGCCAGAGGAGATGTGGAAGTTTCGGCAGTCAGCACAAAGAAAGAAGAAAAACCAGAGGAGCGTGGGACCGACCTAGCCCTCGCTGAACTTGATTTTGTTTTAGATTTATTCAAAGAGAAAACTAAGAAAGAGGAGGGCGGTATCTTGAGTAAGATCGGCAAGGCTATTTCCGGCCCTAAGGAGTTTTCTTTCCAAGATTTTGAGGAGAGGTGTCGAGGCTTTGATTACCATAAGCTAATTGGGCAAGCAAAAGATTTAGATAATGCCTTAATAGAGCTAGAAACAGAAGAAAGAGAACTCAAAGAAAATTTAGAGATTATAGCGCCTTGGATCTCTTTAGAGTTGGCGCCTCAAGAATTAGAAACCGAAAGCACGTTGTCAATTTTAGGCACAATCCTAGAGCGGGATTTGCTCCATTTGAAAAGGGTTGCGAACGGAGAGGTCAATGTCCGCAAGATCAAACAGGAAGCCAACCTTTATTTTATTGTTATTACTTATTTAAAGAGTAATCAGGAAAAGTTTTTAGTTGATTTAAACAACACGGGATTTACATTACTTACACTTCCATGTTCTAAAAGTCCAGGAGTTGAGATTGTTAAAATTAAGAATAGATTAAAAGAAATCAAAAAAAGCAGAAAGAAAATATTAAAAGAGATGCAAGGAATGGCAAGGAATCAAGAAAGAGTAGAGATGCTTTATGATTATTTGGAAAATAAAAAAAAGGTTAAAGACGCAGGAGGCGCGGCCCATGATACGGTTTATATGAGTCTGCTTGAGCTTTGGGCGCCGAAGGTTGTGTTTCGGAATTTAAGGAAAGTTCTCCCTCAAAAATTCCCGGGCATTTTTATTGAGAAGATAAAGAAGAAGAAAGGCGAGCGAGTGCCGGTCGTGATTCATAATAAAAAATACATGGAGCCTTTTGAGGCGGTAACCCGGATTTATGGTATGCCTAAAGCCGAAGAGCTCGACCCGACCCCTTATCTGTCTATCTTTTTTGCCGTGTTTTTTGGGATGTGTTTATCAGATGCAGGATACGGTTTGATTCTTCTGATTGTAAGTATTGTCAGTGTTAAGTTTTTAAAACTATCAAAGGACTTTAAGCGCCTTTTGAAGTTGATGATTTATTGCAGTGTGACCACGATCGCTGTTGGTGTCCTGTACGGCGCTTATTTCGGAATCGCACTTGCCGATCTTTCATCTTCGCCTCTTCGGGATCTACTCTTGCGCGCGCAAGTTATTGATCCGATCAAGAACCCTTTGCAAATTATGGGGATTGCTTTGATTTTCGGGTTTATCCAGTTTTGGTTTGCTAAGATGGTTAATGTGAAATATCTTTTGGGCAGAGGCAAAGTGAAGGACGCCCTTCTTGGAGATTTTATTTGGGTTTTGGCAATTGGGGCTTTGCTTTTCTTTGGATTAACTAAGGTTTTTTTCCCTTCTTTAGCTAAAGCGGGCTTGTACGTTCTTTTAGCAGCGGTTGGTCTTTTAGTGGTAACCCAAGGGCATAAGAAGAAGAATATTCTGCTCAAGTTTGCCACCGGTGTCCTATCGCTCTATGATTTGGTCGGGATGCTTTCGGACATTCTGTCTTATTCGCGTCTCCTAGCCTTGGGTTTAACCACAAGCGTGATTGCTTTGGTCGTTAATGTGATTGCTTTGCTTGTGCGGGATATGATTCCTTATGCCGGTGTGGTCGCGATGGTTTTGGTGTTAATCGGCGGACATCTTTTCAATATCGGGATTAATATTTTAGGCGGCTTTATTCATTCTGCCCGTTTGCAGTATGTTGAATTCTTTCCGAAATTTTTAGAAGGCGGAGGGAGGATTTTTAAGCCGTTAAAGCGGGAATACAAGTTTACGAAAGTAAAGTCAGAGGCTTAGAGCTTCAAGAAACCTTGTTATCTTAATCTTAATTTATATAATCCGGATCTCGCTTTGGGTGATTAATTGAAGCTAATTAATCACTTCAAAGTAAGATTTCGAAAATTATTATGGGAGTAGCTCTCGCAATCTTGGGCGCGTCACTCGCAGTCGCCTTAGCGGGCATTGGTTCCGCGATTGGCGTCGGCATGACTGGTGAGGCCGGCTCAGGAGTAACTAGTGAAAAAAGTGAGATCTTCGGCAAGGTGCTTTTAATGCAGGCCCTGCCGGCAACACAAGGTATCTATGGTTTCTTGGGTGCTTTTTGGGTTTTGCTCAAAATTGGTCTCTTGGGAGGAGAGGTGGCGGCAGTCACGCCGCAGATTGGCTGGCAGATTATGCTTGCCTGCCTGCCCGTGGCTTTGGGCGGTTTGTTCTCCGCGATTTTCCAGGGCCGGGTATCAGTGGCTAGTCTGCATATGATTGCCAAAGATGAAGCTAATGCCGGTAAAGGCGTGATTATGTCCGCGATGGTTGAAACTTATGCTGTTTTGGGTTTGCTTGCGACCATTCTCTTAATCAACGGAATCCAAGTTTAATTAAAATTCAAAGTGTTTGCCTGCCATTATGATATAGTGGCAGGGAAATTGATTTTTGCATTTTAATTTAATTCATTTATGTCTTTAGCGGGCATTAAGGCAAAAATTTTAGATCAAGCCGAGAAAGAGAAAAAGAATATTTTAGAGGCAGTCAAGCTAGAAGCGCAAAAATTTGATCAGGAATCAGAAGAGAAAATCACTAAGATTCACGAGGAGTTTAATAAGGAAATAGAGAAGCTTAAGAGAGACCTAAGAGAACAAGCTAGAATCAGAGGAGAACTTCAAGCGCGCAATAATATTTTAAAGAAAAAACAGGCTCTCATTGATCAGGTTTTTGAAAAGGTTTTGCGAGATTTGAGTCAGCACTCAGAAGAGGAGCGCAAGAAATTATTGCGTAAATTCTTGGAAGAGGCAGAAAAAGAGTTAGGGAGTGAAATGAATATTGTAGCTACTAAAAAAGATAGAGAGGCAATAAAAAGTTTAGCGAGGAAATATCGAGGAGTGAAATTATCTGTTAAGAACACTCAAGGCAGAGGCGGTTTTATTGCTGCGAATAAAGAGATTGAGCAAGATTATACCTTAGATAATATTGTTTCAGAGAAACGAGAGGAATTAGAGAGCGAGATAGCCAAATTATTATTTAGCTAAAGGATTATTTTTGATTTTTTAGATTTATGTTAATTCAGAATAATACTCAAAACGCTTATTTAGTCTCTCTGCTCAAGAGCTTGAAGACTGAATTTCTCGACAGCAATGATATTGAGAGAATGATTGGAGCGAAAGGGAGAGATGAGGCTTTTAAGGTTTTAAATGACACTGCTTATGCTAAACATTTTGCTGAAAGCAAAGGGGCTCGAGATTTTGATTTGGTTTTAAATGAAAGTCTGCTTGAGGTGAAGAATCTAATCTTGAAGATTTTTTCTAAAAAAAAGAAATTAGACTTGTTATGGCTTAAGTATGATTTCTTAAACATCAAATCTTTGATTAAGGCGAAGCTAAGCAAAGAAGAACCAAGATTGAATAGTTTAGGAGGGATTGATCTTTCGGATTTGCGTAAAGTGATTTTAGAGGATGATAAAAAGAAATTACCCTATAATTTGAATGCTTTAATCGTTGAGGTTTTGGAGCAGTATAATAAGGAAGGGAATGCTCAAGATATTGATTTTCGCCTAGATCGAGCATACCTTAACCTATTTATTCAAGAGATCAAAAAGGTTAAGTCAAAGGCTTTGGATGATTTTCTGCGGCGGGAGATTGATTTGTTTAATGTTAAGACCTATTTTCGTTTTCAAGATCAGGAATTAGAGCAGGAGGTTTTTATTCCGGATGGCTTAATCCCTTTGGAGAAGTTTAGAATTAAAGACGGAGACAAATTAATTGAGGCCATTACTGATTTTCATGAACGTGCTCTATTAAAAAGTTTAAAGAGCGGTGCGGAGAAAGAGGGGGTTGCGTCTCTGGAGCGCGAGGCGCGGAAAATTCTTTTGGACCTTGTATCTCAAATGGAAAGAAGGATTATGGGAGTTGAGCCTGTTTTTGCTTTTTGGCAGGCTAAGGTTTTAGAAACAAAATTAATTCATCGGATTTTAACTTTAAAGAATGCGGGCGTGGAACCCGCGGAGATTCATCGATTAACAGGGTATTAGGACATGAATAATGAATCATGAATATTGCAATTATCGGTAAAAAAGAAGTAGTGATCGGCTTTCAGGCCTTAGGCTTGAAGGTTTATCCGGTAAGTAAAGCATCCGAGGCCGAAGAAAAGCTCCTCGAGATTTGCGAGGGTGATTTTGCGATCGTTTTTATCACCGAGTCTATTGCCCAGGAGATTTATAGTACAATTTCAGATATCTCTGAGAAAACCTTTCCAGCCGTAACAATTATTCCAGAACCCGTTGGCGCTTCTGGCTTTGCCTCAAAAGTAATCAAGGACGCGATGCTTAAAGCTGTGGGCACAGATGTAACCGCTCGTTAATATTCTTTAATATTCATCATTATGCAAAAAAAACAAGCAAGACAAAAAATTGAAGGAATTATTACAAAAGTATCCGGTCCACTCGTTATCGCGGAAGATATTCCAGGGGCGCGGATGTTTGATGTGGTGAGGGTCGGGGATAAGAAGCTAATCGGCGAGATCATTGGCTTGGATCAAAATCGAGCTTCGGTTCAGGTCTATGAAGATACAGCTGGCGTTGGCCCGGGCGAGAAGGTGGAGACTACAGGTGAGCCTTTATCTGTTGAGCTCGGTCCTGGGATTATGCGGTCAATTTATGATGGGATTCAAAGGCCCTTGAATTTAATCTTTAAAGAATCAGGTGCTTTTATTGCTCGCGGTATTGAGGTGCCCGGGATTGATCGAGATAAACAATGGGATTTTAAGCCAGTGGTTAAAAAGGGAGACCAGGTCGAAACCGGTGATATTTTAGGCACGGTCCAAGAGACTGAATTGATTGAACATAAGATAATGGTGCCCCCAGGGTTCTCCGGTAAGGTTTCAGAAATTTCTGCTGGTAAATTTAAGGTAGAAGATATTGTGGCCAAAATTGAAACCGAGAAGGGAGTGCAAGAAGTTACGATGCTCCAACGCTGGCCGATTCGAGTTCCCCGGCCGGTCAAAAAAAATCTACCTGCCAACACATTAATGGCATCAGGTCAACGGGTGCTTGATACCTTTTTTCCTTTAGCCCAAGGCGGCACAGCTTCGATACCCGGACCCTTCGGTTCAGGCAAGTGTGTGGTCGGCAGCACCCCCATTCTTTTAGCAAATGGTAGAATTATTTCCCTCAAGCGAGTTTTTCAAGAAGGGGAACAAAAGGGAAAGTTATTGACAAAAAATTCTAGAGAGGAAGCATACAATATCAAGGAACTTAGTAATCCCAAAGTAATTTCTTTAGATAAAAGAGGGTTTAAAGTTAAGGATCCAATTACGGTTTATAAAGGCAAGACAGATTCAACTATTAAAATTAGCACGCGGACGGGCAAAAGCATTGAATTGACTCCGATACATAAACTATTAGTTTTAGATAAGGGAAGCGTGAAACAAAAGCAAGCGCATCGATTGAAAAAAGGAGATTATTTGATTTCACCGCGACGAGTTTCTCTAAAATTAAAAGATCAGAAGATTAAAGTTTTTGATTTATTGTCTAAGACTTCTTTATTCTCTTGTGATCGAGACTATAATAAAGAAGCAAGACCGTTACTTAAAAGATTTATTAAAAGTGATAAAAGGTACAAGATATGGGAACAGTATTTAAAGAGCTCCAGAAACATTCCTTTGCGGGTTTTAACGAAATTAAAAGCATGTGGATTAAGGGGTAATCCGAAAGAAATATGTTCTTACCATGGCAAGAAGATTTTAATTCCTGCAAAAATGAATTCAGAATTTGCGGAATTTATTGGTTATTTATTAGCAGATGGAAATTTAAAGAAAAGTAGTTATTCTTTAAGATTTTATAATGCGGACAGGAAAGTTTTAGATAGATTCGTTTATCTTGGGAAAAAATTGTTTGGTTTGAAGCCGTATCTTTATTCTCATCCACAAGGAAATCTTTGGATTGCGCAAATTGACTGTAAGGCTTTATTTGACCTTTTGGTGAGTTTTGGTTTTCCCACTTATAGGAAATCAAGAAATGCCTTTATCCCGGAAGTAGTTTTAATGTCTAGTGATCGTGGGTTGGCCCAATTTATCGGTGCTTATATTGCTTGTGACGGAAGTATTGACGTAAAGGGAGGAAGGATTGAAATAAATTCTGCTAGTCGACGGTCGCTAGAGGAAATAAGCTTTGTTTTGTTGCGGCTGGGAATCGTTTCTTCTTTAGAGAAGAAGAGAAAAGATGGTACTTCTAGATTGTGGATTAACTCGGCCGCTGAAATCAAGAAACTAAGTAGATTAATTAAGATTTACGGCACAAAAGAGAAACTATTACTAAAGGCGGCAAAACGGAAAAGTTATTCTAATATTGATGCTATTGACATTCCTTTTTGGATACAGGAGATTTTACGGCCTCTAGTGAACACTTTAAGAAAGAAGGGGCATTTTATTGCTTCTTATGCTTACGGTAATCAAAAAATAGGTATTCTCACTTTTCAGAATTTAATTCGGAAATTGGGCAAAATTAGAAAAATTCCTTCAAGGTTGCACGCTTTTTATGAACTTACCCAAGAAGTGTTTTTTGATCAGATAAGCAAGATTGAAGAAATAGATAGGAAAAAAGATGTATTTGATCTGGAGGTGCCACAAGTTAGAAATTTTGTAGGAGGACATGGCGCTTTATTATTACATAATACAGTGGTTCAGCATCAAATCGCTAAGTGGGCGGATGCGGAGATAATTATCTATTGTGCGTGCGGGGAACGAGGGAACGAGGTTACGGATGTGTTACAGGAATTTCCCGAGCTTTCTGATCCGAAAAGCGGCAAGAAGTTAATGGAAAGGACAATCATTATTGCCAATAGTTCCAATATGCCAGTGGCAGCAAGAGAGGCTTCGGTTTATACAGCGATTACTTTAGCAGAATACTATCGCGATATGGGCTATAAGGTTGCTTTGACTGCTGATTCTACTTCAAGATGGGCCGAGGCCCTGCGCGAAATGTCCGGACGGCTGGAAGAGATGCCGGGCGAAGAGGGTTATCCTGCTTATCTTGGCACTAGAACAGCCGCTTTTTATGAGCGTGCCGGCCGGGTCGAGTGTTTGGCTTCTGATAAGAGAATCGGATCACTGACTGTGATTGGCGCGGTTTCGCCGCCGGGCGGTGATTTCTCGGAGCCAGTAACCCAGAATACCCTGCGGGTGACTAAAGTCTTTTGGGCCTTGGATTCTGCCCTTGCTTACAAACGCCATTTTCCGGCAATCAACTGGCTGACCAGTTATTCTTTATATAATGAGAACTTGAAAGAGTATTTTGAGAAAGAAGTAGCGCCGGATTTTAACAAATACAGAATTAAAGCAATGGAGCTTTTACAGGAAGAGGCGAACTTGGAAGAGATTGTCCGTTTGGTTGGTTTTGACGCTCTGGGCCCCCGTGATCAGTTAATTTTGCGCACAGCGCGAATGATCCGCGAAGACTTTTTGCACCAGAATGCTTTTGATGAAATTGATACTTATACTTCATTACCCAAACAGTATGGGATGTTAAAAATCATTATTGATTTTTACAACCTGGTTCGTTCAAAGATCAAAGAGATTGATTTGAAAGAGTTATTTAAAAAAGAGATTATCGAAGACATTGCGAAGTTGAAGTTTGTCCCGGAAGATAAGGCAGAGGGAGAGTATAAAAAGGTTTGGGAGAAAGTAGAAAAGGCGATATAAAAAAACCGCGTACTCTTAATTTAAACAGAAATGCGCGGTAAATCCCCTCTGGTTAGTAGCTAAATTTCACTGAAGCTTACAAACTCAATGGTTGTAATATTGAGTTTTGAGAAGATTCTTTTCTTAATCAGGCGTTCAATATTTAGCTTCTTTCCTTTTCTTGTTCTTGATCCAATAACCAGAGTAGGAAATTCACCATCTTCGGGATCAAAACCGTAGTGAATATAGCACAATAATACGGTTTTTGGCCAGAGATGTCCGATGAATGGTCTGGGTGCGATTATGGAAACACAGAGAGTTGGTTGTTTTTCTTTGGCACCACAGCTTACAATACGAGCCCTAGTAAGATAACTTTTACCGGATACTAGATCAGCGTCTTCCCTTATCATTTTTAGTAGTTTTTCGTATTGTTCTATCTGGTCATCCCTTAGTTGATACTCGTATATTTTTCTTAACTTATCTGCTAATTCAGTTATTGCGGACATTATAACTTCCTCCTTTTTTGGCTTAGACCGAAAGGTTTAAATAGAAAGAACTTTGTTTTGAACCTGAATAATATCATAAATCTTATTCTTTGGTAAGTCAAATGAATAATGGAAAGGTCATATTGCGATGACAGTTTACGTTGCTATTTTTCGCTTTTCACTTTTAACTTTAAATCAATGTACAAATCTTACAAAACTGTAAAAGAGATTGCCGGGCCTTTGATGTTTTTAGAGAACATTGAAGGGGTAAAATACGAGGAGCTGGTTGAAGTTAAGGCGCCGGGCAAGAAAAAAATCTTAGGCAAGGTCTTAGAAGCGGGCAAGGATTTGACTTTGATCCAGCTTTTTGAGACGCCGCAGGGCGTGCCCAGGGCCGGTACTAAAGTAAAATTCTTGGGCCGTGCTTTACAATTGCCTGTTTCTCCGGATATCTTGGGCCGGGTTTTCTCTGGATCAGGCGAGCCCGTGGATCAAGGCCCGAAGATTATTCCAGATAAGAAACTGGATATTAACGGCGAACCCTTAAATCCTTTTGCCCGCGCTTATCCTGATGAGTTTATTCAAACCGGAGTTTCCACGATTGATGGGATGAATACTTTGGTCCGCGGTCAGAAACTGCCGATTTTCTCTGGCGCTGGTTTGCCTCATGCGAGGTTAGCTGCGCAAATCGCGCGTCAGGCCAAGATGCGCTGGGATTTGCGGGAGACAAAAGAGCAGGGCAAGGAAACTAAATTCGCGGTTGTTTTTGTCGCAATGGGGATTACTTTTGATGAAGCGAATTTTTTCCAAAATGATTTTAAGAAAACTGGAGCGATTGAACGTTCAGTCCTTTTTATTAATCTTGCTAATGATCCGGTCGTGGAACGGATTGCGACTCCCAGGATGGCGTTAACCTGTGCTGAATATTTAGCTTTTGAAAGAGGTATGGATGTTTTGGTGATTATGTCGGATATGACTAACTATTGCGAGGCCTTGCGCGAGGTGTCCGCGGCAAGAAAAGAGATTCCAGGCCGCCGCGGCTACCCGGGTTATCTTTATACGGATTTGTCCACGATTTATGAGCGGGCCGGAAGGATCAAGGGCAAGCCCGGTTCGATCACGCAGATTCCCGTACTTTCAATGCCTGAAGACGATAAGACTCATCCAGTGCCAGATTTGACCGGCTATATTACTGAAGGACAGATTATGTTCGCGCGCGAGCTTCATCGCAAGGGTATTTTCCCGCCCGTGGATGTTTTGCCTTCCTTATCACGCTTAAAAGACAAAGGGATTGGCGAGGGCAAGACGCGCGAGGATCATTCTGGAGTCCTCAATCAGCTTTTTGCTTCTTATGCCCGCGGCAAAGAGGTAGAGGAGCTAGCCGTTATTTTAGGTGAAGAGGCTTTGGACGAAACCGATAAAAAATATTTGAAGTTTGCCGCCGAATTTGAAGACAAATTCGTTCGCCAGGATGAGTATGAGGATCGCGAGATTATTGAAACCTTGGATCTGGGTTGGCAATTATTGTCAATTTTACCAAAGTCGGAGTTGAAGAGAGTTAAAGAAGAACATATTGAGAAATACATGAAGAGCATTAAGAAGTAGCTAAGCCATATGAAGGTTAAAGTCAACGCGACTCGCATTGAGTTATTAAAATTAAAAAAGCGGCTTAAAGTCGCCAAGCGCGGACACAAGTTGTTAAAGGAAAAGCGTGATGGTTTAATGAAAGACTTTATGACTATAATCCGCGAAGCCCAAGAGGCAAGAGTAGAAGTAGAAGATCTTTTGGGCGGAGCTTTTTTATCCAGCGCTTTGGCTGCCTCGGAGATGTCAGCGCAATCTTTGGAAGAATCTTTGATGCTGCCCCAGATGAAGACTGCTTTGAGAGTGAGTCGGAAAAATATTATGAACGTAAAAGTGCCGGTTTTTGATTTTGAGAAAGAGGGCGAGGCAACCTGTTATGGTTATTTAGATACGGTTGCCGAACTAGATACCAGTATTGAGAAATTTGATCAATCTTTAGAGAAGATGATCCGTCTAGCCCAGATTGAGAAAGCAATCTTGATGCTCGCTTCTGAAATTGAAAAAACACGCCGTCGCGTTAATTCTTTAGAGTATATTTTAATTCCGGATTTAGAAGATACAATTACCGGAATTACCATGAAGCTTGATGAACAGGAGCGGGGGAATCTAACTCGCCTGATGAAGGTGAAAGATATTATTGCTAAAACAGACTAAAATGCAAATTAAAATTAACTCCCAAAAATTTGGAAATAATATTAAAGTCTTAATGCGCAAGATTGGCTATCTTCCTTTGCGCGATCCAAGAACAGGACAGACTGGTTATGTCAGGCGTTTGCGCCGTGGTTTTTATCCGCGCTTTCATGCTCATATCTCTTTAGGTCAGAATAAGAATGTACTTTTGGATCTTCATTATGATACAGCCAAGCCAATGCACATCCCTGGCACAACCCGGGTGGAAAAAGACGGTGAGGTTTTAGAAGAAGAAGTGAGGAGAATTATGGCGATTCTAGGATAATGGATACAAATATTTTTTAAGCGATCAGGGTTTCTTTTTTGAAAACCTTGATTTTTTTTCGATAGTATGATACAATAGATGTGTTAGTGAGAGTACAAAGAGCTCGCGAAAGGTCAAAAATGGCTTTTCTCGAGCTCTTTTCGATTTTTGGAGGCGATTTTTGGCCAAAATAGCCTAAATTGCCTTATTATCAGGACAAAAATAAAAACAAAAATGTTTAAAATTATTCAAAAAGTATTCGTTTTTTCTTTAATTTTCATCTTGGGGATGAATTTTTTGTTAATCAAAAATGTAGAAGCGGAAACTTATTCTTATTTTGGAAGGATCTTTAAGGTGATTAATTTGAACTTAGGCACAGACTTTGATCTTTTTGAAAAGGATTTTGCCGGCGGTGTTTCGGTTTGCGTTGGCGATATTGATGGTAAAGGTCAAAAAGAGATTATAGTTGGCTCTGGTCCAGGCCGGAGGAGCGAGATTTTAGTCTATACCCACCAGGGCCAGAAGACTAAATACATTATTTATCCTTTTGAGAAAGATTTTATTGGCGGTGTGGATGTCGCTTGCGGCGATCTTGACGCTGACGGGGCGGATGAGATTATTGTCGCGGTTGCGAGCAAAGAGCAGGCGAAGATCAAGGTTTATCGCGCCGACCAGGGAAAGACACTGCTTTCCGAGTTTGTGGCCGAGGCTTCGGAATTTAAAGGCGGTGTGCATATATCTGCTGGTGATATTGACGGCGATGGGGCAGATGAGATCGCGGTCTCTAGGGGGCAGGGCTCTCGTTCCCGCGTCCATTTTTTTGAACTGAACGGAGAGGCCCTTGCCACAATGATCTATCCTTTTTCAAAAGAATACAAAAACGGCGCTGACGTAGAGTTAGCTGACGTGGATGGCGACGGGGAAGATGAGATCATTGTTTCTGCTTTCCGGAATAGTAAGGCCTATATTAAGACTTATGAAACAGACGGCACAGAGAAGGCGAGTTTTATTGCTTACAATCAGGGTTTTAAAGGCGGCGTTAATATTGCGACAGCAGACGTTAATCTTGACGGGCTTTATGAAATTATTGCCGGCGCGGGTCCAGGCGGCTCTCCGCACGTGCGAGTATTTAATTATAAAGGTCAAATTCAGAACGGTTACAGTTTTTACTCCTTTGACAAGAGTTTTTCTCGCGGAGTTTCCGTGGCCGGAGCTGATTTGGACAATGACGGTACCGGAGAAATTGTTACCCTCCCGGCATTTAATTATGATTTTAAAGGTTCAAAGAAAATCGTAATTGATATTTCAGAACAGAATCTTAAAGCCTACGAGGGCTCGCATATATTTTTAGATACAATTATTTCTACCGGCACAATAGGGATGCCAACGCCTTTGGGCGCGTATAGGGTGTTAAACAAGAATCCGCGCGCCTGGTCTTCAAAATACGGCCTTTATATGCCTTATTGGATGGCTTTTACTTATCTGGGGCATGGTATGCATGAGTTACCTGAATGGCCGGGGGGCTACAAAGAGGGAGCGAATCATTTGGGGATGCGGGTTTCTCACGGCTGTGTCCGTTTAGGCGTAGGTCCAGCCGAACAGCTCTATAACTGGGCCAATATCGGAACACCGATTGTGGTGCAGGAATGATGAGTAAATTTCGCGGATTTATAGATATAAATGAGTGACACCTATAAGGGTGTCACTTTTGTTTGCTAATTAGTATTTTTTGTGTTAATTTTAAGTGAAGATCTTTGGAAAATATGTGATATAAAACTTGAATTTTGATCTGCCAATAGAAAGGGGCTTTAATGATGAAAGTAGGGCTTGTGTATAGGAGTTTTAAGTATGCTGTAGAGCTGATTCATAGTACTGCCTATCACCTGGTTATCGTGGAAGCACAGGGAAAGCTTTTTGTGGTTGTGCAAGAGGGCAAGGGCTATAGCAGTTTTGTGAGGGATCATTGGGATCAAAGAGACCTAGCAGGCGTTACAAGGGTTAAATGCTTCGACAAATCTGATGTTGATTCTTTACCTAAAATGCTTCGTGCGCTTTATGGGCTTTTCTCTAGTTCAGGGAGGATGCAGTTTGAAATAACTGCTAAAGAAGTTAAATCAGCCAATGAAGCGAATCAGGAAATAAAGCGAGGCATGACTTTGGTTTTTCTACAACTGCAACAAGGATCAGATTTGTATGTATATATCAGTTCACCAATTATCAACGAGCTGGTTGATTCTCAATTGTTTTGGTCGAAAGCTTATTTGCCTGGAGGTTCAGGCGCTACTGTTTTCCAGCTGGGCAATACAAGCAAAGAAGAAGCTATCAGCCAGATTACAAGGGTCGTATCTTCTTTGAAGACAGGAGAAGTGAGTTAAATGTTCTAATAGGTTATTTGTCCTTACTGCTATCCACGAAGAGATTGAATTGGAGGAGGTGAAAGGAGTTGGCAGTGAGAGTAAAGAGTACCAATGATATAGATGATCAGCATCGAGGGCCAGATATAGCAAGGCATTTGATAGGATGTGAGATTCTGATCATAGGAGGCCAGAGTTCTGCCTTCGAGGTTATAGTTAACAACAAAGGTTCCCAAGGCGGTTTAATTAGTAATAGGATAAGACAGAGACTTTCTTGGGAAAGAGGTATCTCGCCAACTCCGGGCACGACCTGTTTCCATGTAAAAGTGGATAGGGATGAAGAAATCCTGGAGGCGTTAATGGAGATTTTTCCAGACTTGGAATAGTTTGAGGACAGATGATTCTGAAAACGAATCAAAAGTCCTTTTTTTATTTCCAATCAATTCATTTTGTGGTAAAATAAAGTAAATGAATATTATTTATGCTTAAGACAGATTACTGTGGGAAATTAACAAAAAAACAAGCAGGGAAAGAGGTAATCCTAGCGGGATGGGTGCATACAAGGCGCGATCACGGCAAGCTGATTTTTTTGGATTTGCGTGATTCTACGGGTTTGGTTCAGGTTGTAGTCAATCCTGAAGTTTCTAAAGAGGCGCATAAACTGGCGCAATCAGTGCGGCCGGAATTTGTTTTACAGATTTTGGGCAAAGTGAATAAGCGGCCGGAAAAACTTGTTAACCCTAATCTTTTAACAGGAGAGATAGAAGTGGAAGCTCGAGAGGTAAGAGTTTTGGCTAAGAGTGAAACTCCGCCTTTTGATTTAGATTCTGATGGTTACAAAATAAAGGAGGATTTGCGCTTTCAGTATCGTTATCTGGATTTGCGTCGTTGCCGGGCCTTAAAGATTTTGAAAAAACGGGCAGAATGCATGGATTATATGCGTGAGTTTTTAAGAAAAAAAGGTTTTTTAGAGATTGAAACTCCAATTTTAACTAAGTCCACGCCCGAAGGCGCGCGCGACTTTATCGTGCCTTCCAGAATGCACCCGGGCAAGTTTTATGCTTTGCCTCAATCCCCCCAGCAGTATAAACAGCTTCTGATGGTCGCCGGTGTTGAACGCTATTTCCAGTTCCCGCGCTGTCTGCGCGATGAAGATTTGCGCGCTGACCGGCTTTTGGAATTTACCCAGCTTGATATTGAGATGTCGTTTTGTGAACAGGAGGATATCCTAAATCTCGCTGAAGAGCTGATGATTGGTTTGACCCAAGATGTGTTCAAAAAAGAGATTCTGGAGATTCCTTTTCCGAGGTTAAGTTATGCCCAGGCAATGGAAAAGTACAAACGGGATGATCCGGATTTACGTCCTGATAAAAAAAGCAAAAAAATGGCCTACCTTTGGGTTTTGGATTTTCCAATGTTTGAATACCACAAAGAAGAAAAAAGATGGGGAGCAAAGCACCATCCTTTTACCGCGGTCAATCCAGAAGACTTGCCTCTCCTTGCGAAAGGCAGGGACTTGGAAAAGATTAGGGCCCAGCAATATGATTTAGTTTTAAATGGAGCAGAGGTTTTTGGCGGCAGTATCCGGACTACTGATCCGAAAGTTTTAGCGCGAGTTTTTGAACTCTTGGGTCATAATCAACAAGAGATTCAAGAGCGTTTTGGTCATCTTCTGAAAGCTTTTGAATACGGCGTGCCTCCGCACGGCGGGATCGCTTCCGGCCTTGATCGGCTTTTAATGGTTTTGCTTTCCGAGAAAAATATCCGGGAAGTGATTCCATTCCCAACAACAGGGAAGGGAACAACTGCCGTGATGGACGCACCGTCCGAGGTGGATTCAAAACAGTTGCGGGATTTGCATATTAAGATAGTTAAATAAAAAATGTCATTGCGAGGAGCGAGCGAAGGCTGGAAGCCTGAGCGAAGCGACGAAGCAATCTCATCAAGATTAGCCTCGTTCAATCAAGGAGATTGCTTCGTCGGCCTTCGGCCTTCTCGCAATGACAGCAAGATGCTATGCCTATTTTAAAAAGATTGGAGAATTTTCTGAAGAAACAAAGAGCTTTTTATCAAGTAGTTACTCACAAAACAATTTATACCACCTTTGACCTCTCCCAGACTCTGCATGAGGATTTGAAGCTGATCGCAAAGACTCTGCTCGTCCAGGCGGATCGCGATTTTGTTTTCGCGGTTGTCCCCGGACACAAGTATTTAGATGTTTCTAAGTTAAAAAAACTGATTAACTTAGAGAGGAAGAAAGCGGGAGAGGCGCCGGTTAAGAAATTAAATATCGCAACCGAAACTCAAATCAAAAGAAGCATTACCAAGAAAGTGGGAGCACTGGTGCCCTTTGGTTCGCTTTATCGCAAGCAGACTTATGTTGATCGCCTGCTTCTTAAAAATAAAAAAGTCATTTTGAACGCGGGCAGTTTTGAGGAGTCAATAAGGATCACTACTTCAGTTTACAGGAAAGTAGAACAGCCTATCGAAGGATCATTTTCTAAAATAAAATAAAAAAGCTTCGTGAGCGGGTTAAAGAACATACTCTTAAGCGAAGCTGGATGAATATGTCCGAATATCATTGCGCGCTGCCGGAATTCCAAGGGTCTTTGGATTTGTTGCTGCGGTTAATCCAGGAAGAGAAGTTGAATATCACAGACATTTCCCTGGCCCAAGTTTCTTGCCAGTATTTGGATTACATCGAAAAAAACAAAGTTGATCCGGAAAGTATTTCGGATTTTTTAGTAGTGGCCGCGAAACTTTTGTTACTCAAATCTCGAGAGATTCTACCTGATTTGGAATTGAACCCAGAGGAAGAGGAGGGGATCGAAGATTTAAAACAGAGACTTTTGGAATATCAGAAGTACAAATCATTGAGTTTGGAATTGAGGAAGCTCGAGAAGAGGGGGGAGTATAGTTTATTGCGAGAGGTCTGGTTTTGCGAGAGGAAGGGGTTTTTGCCGCCGGCTAAAATATCCAAAGAGGACCTCCAGAAGATTTATGGAAGTATTTTAGCCCAGTTCCCGGATCAGCGGGAGTTGGAAAGGAAGGCGATAGCTTCCAGATTAGCGCTTCGAGAAAAAATTACTTTGATCCGTGATGTATTAAAAAGGAGGGTAGAGGCAGGATTTTTGCAGTTAAACCAAAGAGGGGATAAGGAGGGAGCGGTGGTTACTTTTTTAGCGCTTCTGGAGCTTTTAAGGAAGGGTGAGATTTTTGTCGAGCAGAGAGGCCGTTTTCAAGATATTATGATTAGCAGAGAGGGGAGTCGTTAGTCCCCTGCCCCAAGCTTAAAATTTTTTTGCTTTGTTTTAATTAAATTTAAATTGCAATTTTGACCCCTAAATTGCAAATTTTTTGTATTTGTTGTAGATTAATCTCTGGTTCAAGTTATAATTTTATTCGTTTAAATTCGTTAAATCCGCGAAATTTTGTTTATATTTTGATTGATTTGAGGGACGGATTTACAAAAAGATAAGGATAAAGTTTATGCGAAAAACACTGTTTATTACCACCATTTATCCGCCAAGCATAGGGGGGATTGAGCTCTGTCTTTATAATATTATTAAGAGGCTGCCGGAGGGTAAGGCAGTGGTTTTGACCAAGAAGGCAAAGAGGAGCTTCACTTTTGATCAAAGAGAGGATTATCCGATTTACAGAAGGAGACTGGAGCTTCCGTATTTGAAACCGCGCTGGTTATTCTCCCCTATCTTGGCACTGCCAATAGCTTTAAAAGAAAAAGTGAAATCCGTGCAGGCGGCGCACGGCTTTGCCTCTTATTTTGCCGCTTTTTGGCTTTGGAAACTCCTAGGTCTTCCTTATTTTGTCTGGGCTTATGGCTTGGATATTTTATCAATGCGGAAATCCTGTCTTGTCTCTTGGTGGGTTAAGAGGATTTACAAAGGGGCAGAGGGCGGTGTTGCTAACAGTAATTTCACGAAGGGATTGATGATTGAGATGGGTTTAGAAGCTTCCAAGATTCGCGTGGTTTATCCAGGGGTTCAAAGTGATGATTTCAAGCCTGGTCTTCCAAAGAGAGGCGTATTTCAGAAATATAATATTCCGGAAGGGAAAAACATCTTGCTTTCCGTTTCACGCTTGGTTTCACGCAAGGGTTTTGATTTGGTAATTCGGGCTTTGCCAGAGATTTTAAAAAAGTTCCCTAACACGGTTTATCTAATTGGCGGTCGGGGACCAGACAGTGAAAGGCTGCGCGTTTTGGCCGCCAAGAATTCTCTGGTTAAAAAGGCGGTTCGTTTCTTAGGGTTTGTTCCTGATTATGATTTAGCTTCCCTTTATAATCTAGCTTCGATTTTTTTAATGCCTTCGCGATTTATAAAAAAGCATGGTGACGTAGAGGGGTTTGGTATGGTTTTTTTAGAAGCAGGCGCCTGCGGGCGCCCGGTTATAGGCGGCAGGTCTGGCGGCATTCCGGAAGCAATTGTAGACGGGGAGACAGGATTTTTGGTTGACCCAAGGGATCCTCGTGATCTAGCAGATAAAGTGATAATGCTTTTAGGAGATTCTAATTTGCGCAAGAGAATTGGTCAGGCAGGACGGGAAAGAGCAGTTTTAGAATTTAACTGGGATAAGATTGTTCGAAATTTCCAATTTCCAATTTCCAATTTCCATTGAATTTCCAATTTCCAAACATTTACCTTTTCAGCAGTCTAGAAAATTGGAAATTTACGATTGATCGAGTAATTATTTTTAATTATGAAGTCTATTTTATTCCTCGCCTACTATTATCCTCCGGTTAACAATGCCGGCACCCAGCGGATTGAAAAGTTTGCAAAATATCTGCCTGGTTTTGGTTTTAAGCCGATTATTTTAACCACGTTTCATTTTTTAAACCCCTATCGGTCTTTGAAGACCTTTCGCTTGAGTCTGAAAGCTCCAAAGTTAGAGCCGGGTGAAGGATTCGTTTATCGCGCTGGTGAGCTGCGCAATATTATAAGGAGCGGGGGAGAACAGTCTAAAGATATTTCCGGTTATTCGGAAGACAGAGGAGGGTTTTGGAAAAAAAGGGTCAAAAGCTTTTTCAAGACTTGGCTTTTGATTCCTGACTCAAAAATAACTTGGCTGCCTTTTGCTTTTTTAAAGGCCCTGTGGATAACTCGAAAGCAGAGAGTAGAGTACATTGTTTCCTCTTTCCCGCCAGCCAGCTCTCACCTTTTGGCTTTGATTTTGAAGAAATGTACTTACTTAAAATGGATTGCTGATTTTCGGGACGGCTGGTGTCTTGATCCTTTGGATCCTGCTCTCGCCCACTCCCCCACTCGCCTATTCCTAGATAAAATTTTAGAGAGACTGGTTGTTAAAAACTGTGATAAGATTTTGGTTACTTCGCCCGCAGTGGGGGAATATTTTAGGGCAAGCGGCAAAGTAGAACTTCTGACTAATGGTTTTGATCGAGATGATTTTATCACTGCCAGAAAAAATTTAGCCAGATTTAAAAATTTAGAAAAATACTTTGTGATTTCTCATACCGGCGCTTTTCATCTTTCCCATCCCGGCAATACGCCTGAATATTTTTTGAGCGCTCTAAAACAGGCTTTTGCAGAACATCCAGAGATGAGGCGAAGAGTTAAGGTGTTTTTCTTAGGGAATTTGACCGAGCAAGAAATTAAGCTTGCCAGCCGCATGGGTCCAGGGGCCGCGGTTAAGGTTTTGGGCCCGCGCTCGCATCAAGAGACGATTCAATATCGTCTGATATCAGATTTATTGCTGCTTATCGATAGGCCAACCAAGAAAAAGTCCACTTACATTCACGGCAAACTTTTTGAACATTTAGCTTCCCACAAACCGATTCTGGCCCTATTGCCGCCAAAAAGCGCTTGCCGTGACTTCTTAGAAAAGCTCGGGGTCGGAGAGATCGTGGAACCCCAAGATATTGCCGGGATTGCAGAAAAAATTTACCGCCTATTTTTAGAATGGCAAAGGGGAGGGATCTTGAGATATGAGTTGACGGATGATGAACTCAAGGCCTTTGAGAGAAAGAAGCTGACCGAGAAACTAGCGAAAATTTTGAATAATTTTTAATTGTTCTATGTTTCGTATTTTACCTAAAACACTGTTGATTACTCTTGGCCTTGGTTTTATCTTGGCGATTCTAGCCAACATTTTCACTTGGCAGTTTTTGCTTTTGCCGCTTATGCTTATTTTAGTTTTGTGTTTTTTGGTTTTAAGTTGGTTGCGCTTGGATTATGCTCTTTATTTTTTTATTTTTGAGCTTGTCTTGGGCGGCGCTGGCGGGAGATGGCTTTCTTTAGGAAATTTTTTGTCAATCCGGATTGTTTTTTTCGCAATTTTGATTTTAGTCTGGGTTTATAAGATTTGCCGCAAGCAATTGAGCCTAAAACCGATCTTTGAAAGCAAGTTCAGCAAGTTCTTGATCATCCTCGCTTTATTCTTCCCTATCCTCTGGGGGACCCTGGGCTGGATTTACGGGTGGCCGGCAAGGTATATTATCGGAGACGGGAATGGGTTTCTGTTCTATATTTTGTTTTTTCTTTTGATTACGGTTTTGCCGAAAGCAGAAAAGAGCAGAAAACTTGTTAAGGTCTATCTGGTTTCTATTGTTCTGATGAGTGTAATTTCAACCGCTCTTTATTTTTTGGCCGCGACAGAGATCATCAATATTTGGTTTTTAAAGCAACTGTTTCTAGGGCGGATGTTTTACGGCGGCAAGATTGGGATTATGCCGGACGGCGCTTATCGCCTATTTTTGGGCAACGGCATATTTATTCAAAGCGGCCTTTTGATTTTAACCGCTTTACTTTTAAGCGGCTATCGATTAAGAAAGCGCGGACGGAACATTATTTTGGCCTCTATCCTTTTTGTTCATTTGGCGATTATTGCCAGCTATACTCGCGGCTTTTGGGTCGCGGTGCTTGGCGCGCTTTTATTTCTTACTCTTTGGCTTTCCTGGAAACAGAGATTAAAACTCTTAGCTGGAATTGTTGTTTTGTTTATCATCTCGGAAATTGTCTTCCAGGGTTTGTTCGGCCTTTCCTTTTTTAACTTTTTCTTTGGCCGGCTGGCCACAACCGTGAGCGTGGAGAAGGATCCAGTTTCTCTGGGTCAGCGCGTGTCCCAGATCCGGATTTTAGGCGGCGCGATTCTTCGCCGCCCTTTTTGGGGCACGGGTTTTGGCACTTATTTTCCGCTCTATCGCACCGAAGGGCTAGTAGCCGATCCTTATTCTTTTGAATTGGGTTATCTGGATATGCTGGTTAAATTTGGGATTGTTGGCTTTGTTTTCTGGGGCTTGGTGATGATCAGAATATTTTTTAAGGGAATAAAAATACTTTTGTTCAAATTTGATTTAGACAGACGAGATAGAGCAATAATGTTTGGCTTCCTATCTGGCTTAGTCGCGCTTTTGATTGTCGGCGGCACCTCGCCTTTCTTGATGTCATCCTTTGGCATTGCCCATATCGTATTAACAATTTATTTAGTTGAACAATATGCTTCCAAGAGTGACGATTAATCTCCTTGGCTGGAACAGTAAAAACTATTTGAAACAAGCGATAGAATCTATTTTAAATCAAACCTATCCTAAGATAGAGACGGTTTTTATTGATAATGGATCAAAAGATGGTTCGATTGATTTTGTGAAAAAGAATTTTCCAGAAGTGAAGATTATTGATAACAGGGAAAATTTGGGTTATGCGCAAGGTCACAATATTGGTATTTCTAAAGCCAAGGGCAAATATGTGATTTGCGCGAATCCAGACATTATTTTAGAAGATGATTTTGTTTCCCGGGCAGTTGAGGTTTTGGAGCAAGGTCCGCGGATTGGCGCGCTTTCGGGCAAGCTTTTGCAGATGAGAGAATATGGTATCAAGACCAATATTATTGATTCTACTGGTTTTAAGATTGTCAGGTCACGCCGCGTGATTGATCGAGGGTCAGGCGAAGAGGATCTTGGTCAATATCAAAGAAAGGAGCGGGTTTTTGGCGTTTCCGGCGCTTTGTCTGTATTCTCTAAAAAAGCCCTAGAGGATGTTAAGATCTTCAATGAATATTTTGATCCGGATTTTGAAAATTACAAAGAAGATATTGATTTATCTTGGCGCTTAAATCTCTATGGCTGGAAATGTGTTTACTCACCCAAAGCGATTGCTTACCACGAGCGGGGAACGGCTTTGGGCGCGAAAGCAAAAGGCAGTGACTTCTTGCGTGAAAAAAAGAAGCATTCTTTCCGGGCTAAATATTTTTCTTTTAAAAATCAGAGTTTAATGCTTGCCAAGAATGATTTTTTAAGATATTATTTATTAGATTTGCCTTTTATTTTATTCTATGAGTTAAAGCGCTGGGCTTACGTGCTTTTGCGCGAGCCCAGGCTTGTTGGTTCTTTTCTAAAACTATTGAGTCAAATCCCGCGCGCTCTCAAAAAAAGGAGAGTGATTATGCGCGGGAAGAGGATCAAGCCAAGCATGATCAGAGAATTTTTTAGGCAATAGAGGGAGGGTGTATGTTATGGTAGCAAAGATACTGATAGGAATTTTTCTATTGGTTTGTCTTGTTGTTTTCGTTTGGCTCTGCAGATGTTTTCCAGGGTTTATGCAGAGCTTGATGCGCATCTTGATTAGGTGAAGGAAGGAGGAAGTATCTGATGAAAGTAAAGATAAAGCAGGTAGGAAAAGCGCTTTTATTTAGTTTTATTGCTTGTGTTATAGCATTTGCCTTTGCTTTAATAGTTTTGAACAGTACATGGAAAGGGGGTTTGGAAGGGGCGCTTGATTACTGTTTTGGTGAATATGGCGAGGTGATAACCTGGTGTTTAATGATAGCCACGCCTTTGTTCTTCCTGATCTCTTTATGACTATAGTGTTTGATAAGCGGCTTGAGGAGAGAGCAAGGACTGCTTTGGAAGAAGATGAAGGTATTGATAAACCCATTGAGCATCCCTGACAAGAATTCCCTTTTTAGATCTATTGTTGTATAGGTCTATTTTTTTATCCCAAATTCCCCTTTTTGACTTTTTCTCGTTTTCTTGTTATGATTTTGGTGTTAAACAAAAACCAATTTAAGAAGTGAAAATTCTTCATTTTCGCTTATATTTGAGTTCATTAAATCAAATTTTAACTAAAACACAAAAAAATGCTGACCAAAACAAAGATTTGCGTCATTTTTAGCCTCTTTTCCATTTTAACCGTTCCTAAAATCAGTTTTGCTTTTGACAAGAACAACCTGCTTTCTGATTCTGAACTTTATTCCTGCAACTTAAGGAACGCGGGTTCGGTTCAACGTTTTTTAGAGTCAGAAAACAGCTGTCTTGCTTCTTATCGTGATGATGGGGAAAAGGCCTCGGAGATTATCGCTAATACTTACAATGAATACAACATCAGTACTTGCTGGATTCTGGCCACTCTTCAGAAAGAACAGTCTTTAGTTACGAGCAGGGAGGCAAGGAGTGAGCGGGCCTTGAATTTCGCGATGGGCTTTGCCTGCCCTTCCGGCGGGAACTGCGATGAGCGCTACAGCGGGTTTAAAAAGCAGGTGGAGTCAGCGGCATGGCAGATCCGCAATCGCTATCTTGTCCACCCCGAATGGTATTCTTTCCGAAAAGGCAAGGAGACTGAGACCGAGGACGGGCATACGGTTCGTCCTGCGAATAAAGCAACAGCCGTGAATTATAACTATACCCCGGTGGTGGGAGACGGAATAACCTCTGGCGCGAATTACAATTTTGTTCTCTCCTGGAAGAAGTGGCTCTCTTGGTTTGTGACCGTGCATCCGGCCGGCAACCTCCTCCAGGCTTCGGGTTCCAAAGCAATTTATCTGACTGTCTATGATGATGACGAAGTAAAGAAGATGCTGATTACTAACTGGCCGGTGTTTACAGCGCGCGGCTACAGTTACCGGAAAGTAATCAAGATTGATCAGAGCGAGATTGACAGCTATAGGAATTCGAATTTAAGGATGACTTATCCCAACGGCACCCTGATTCAGGGTTCGGGGCCGGCAATCTATGCGGTTGAGAATAACCGCCGGCGCCACATCTCAAGCTTGAATGTGATGAAACAATTAGGTTATTCCTCGCGGGATATTAGAAAGCTTTCTGATCAGGAATTAGCGGCAATTCCTGGAGGCCCGGGGATCCTTTCTGGAAGCAAGAAGCTTGACGGCACCCTGATTCGGACAAAAGATAATCCCGCGATCTATATTTTAGAGGACGGCAGACGGCGGCACATTGCCGAATGGAATGTGTTTAAAGCTAATGGTTATTCCTGGAGTGATGTCAGGATCATTACAGACGCGGAAATGGCGAGCTACCCGCCAGGGAAGAGCATGGATCTAGACGACGGTCTGCTGGTTAAATCTTCCGACCGGCCAGGGGTCTGGGTGGCAGAGAACGGTTTACTGCGTGCGGTTAACAACATTAATTCCTTTAATAACCTAGGTTATAGCTGGGGTTGGATCAAAACCGTGTCTAGTCAGTTTATCGACAGCGTGCCGAAGGGAGCGCCGTTGGAGTAATTACCAATTTACAAGGACCAATGTTCAATCAAATCCCAATTTTCAAATAGATTTAATTTTCAAACAGTTTGAACATTTAGTCATTGGTTATTGAAAATTGATTGAAAATTGGAAATTATGAATAATCTTTTTATTGTCATTATCAATTACAAAACACTGGATTTGCTCAAGCAGTGTTTAAATTCCATCTTAAAAGCTCATCCGGAACTTCTCCGCCAGATTTTGGTTATTGATAATTTTTCTCAAGACAAGACTCTTGAGATGATGGAAAAAGATTTCCCCGAGATTAAGGTTTTGGCTTCCCAGTACAACAGCGGTTTTGGCGCGGCGATTAATTGGGGAGTGAATAATGCCCCGGAAGGAGTTCGTTATTTTCTTTTCTTAAACCCGGATATTATTTTAAGGGGCCAGGCGATTAAGAAGATGGTTGAATTTATGGATGCTCATCCTAACGTCGCCTTGATTGGTCCTGGACTTTTCAATCCTGATTTGACGATTCAGAGTTCCTGCCGTCGCTTTATCAGTCCAAAATTGACTTTGTATCGTCGTACTTTCTTAGGCAGGTTTGGTTTTGCTAAAAAAGCGCTTAAGAAATTTTTAATGAAAGATATTGACCACAGCAAAGTCCAGGAGGTGGATTGGATTTTTGGCGCTTGTATGATGGTGAGAGCAGAGGCTGTTTCCGAAGTCGGCTTGATGGATGAACGTTACTTTCTGTATTTTGAAGATATGGACTGGTGCCGCCGCTTTTGGGAAAAAGGCTGGAAGGTCTGTTATTACCCAGAAGCGCAGATGATTCATTACCATCGCCGCGACAGCGCCCAGGAGTCTGGTTTTTCCGCTCTTTTCAATCGCGCGGCAAGGATCCATATCAAGAGCGCGTTTAAGTATTTTGTTAAGTACTTCGGGATTCCAAAGCCTCGGCGGGAGAAGATGAAAAAGGAAATTTTAAGAGCAAGGGTTCTCGATAAGACAGCAGAGGTATAATTTTCAATTTTCAAATCTCAATTTTCAATCAAGTCCCAATTTTCAAATAGATTTAATTTTCAAACCTGCGAAAATGGTTTTGTTTGAAAATTTATTCATTGGTTATTGAAAATTGATTAGTAAATTGGTACTTGAAAATTGAAAATTAACTAACATGTTTTCTCCTCTAGAACAAGAAGAAAAGAAATCACGGAACCTAAAATTCATTTTGATAATTTTAGGGATTGTTTTGGTTGTATTTTTTATTATCGGCAGGCCGGTTTGGGCAGTTTACCGTCATGCTTCAAATGCCAAAAAATTTGTGGTCAAAGCGGAAGAGGAGTTGCGGGAAGGCGATTTTAAGGAAATGGCTTTGTATTTGTCTTTTGCCCACCAGGATTTTTTAAAGGCCCAAAAAAATATGAAGGGACTCCGCTTTTATAAGGGGATTCCTGTTTTGGGCAGGCAGGTGGAAGCCCTGGATTCACTTTTGCTTTCCGCTTGTGAGTTGACTGAAAGCTTGGATAATCTATCGCAAATTTTCGCGAGTATGTTGCTGCCTCTTGCTGACAATGAACAGAAAGGGGAAGCATTGAAGATTTTCGGTGAGTCCACTGCTCTTTTGCGCGAGATGAGAGGAAAGCTAGACAGCGCCGCTAGCCGCTTGGAAGGATTCTCCCTGTCCGGACTCTTACCTCAACTGCGGGATACCTTTACCCTCTTGCGGGACAAGATGCCTTTTTTAAAAAAGACAGTTGATCAGTTAATCATCGCTTCGGAAATTTTACCCGAGATCCTGGGCTATCCTGACCAGAAGACCTACCTTTTTCTTTTTCAGAACAATATGGAGCTTAGGCCCTCTGGCGGTTTTATCGGGACTTATGGCATTTTGAAATTTAAAAACGGCGAGATTACGAGCTTTTTTACTGATGATACCTATAATCTGGATAAGAATTTTGAGGGCAAGATTCCGACTCCCGAGCCTTTTCAGATTTACAACAAAAGAGAGAATTGGTATTTTCGCGATTCCAACTGGTCTCCTGATTTTCCCGTGGCTGCCGAAAAAGCGGAATGGTTTTATCATTTAGAGGGCGGTGAAGAGGAACTAGACGGAGTGATCGCGATCACACCGAGTTTTATTGAGGATATTTTAGTGCTTACCGGTCCTGTTGAGGTAGCTGGTTATCCGTATCAGTTCACGAGCGAGAATTTTTCTGATCAGCTGGAGTTTCATGTGGAGCAGAATTTCTATAAATTTGAAGAAAAACAATACCGTAAGAGCATCATTGGCGATTTGGGAGAGATCGTGATGGATAGGGTTTTTAATCTCCCTCGCGGCCAGATTTTGGATTTATTTAATATTGTGTCTCGCGGCTTCTCGGAAAAACAGGCCTTTATTTATCTTAATGACGGTAATTTGCAGAATATTGTCGGAAAGCTAAACTGGGACGGAGGAGTGCGGGAAACCGCGGGAGATTATTTTCTGTATGTTGACTGCAATCTGGCCAGTTTGAAGAGCGATCCTTTCGTTCTGCGCACTATTGACTATGAAGTTAATTGGGACGGCACGGGGCGTCCTCTGTCTCGTTTAACAATGAATTATAATCATACCGGTGATTTTGACTGGCGCACCACGCGCTACCGTACCTATGTCAGGATTTATCTGCCCCGAGGGTCAGAGCTGGTTGAGATCAGGGGTAATGAAAGCGAGGTTGAAGTTTACGAGGAATTGGGCAAGACAGTTTTCGCCTTTTTCAAAGTTACTGAACCTGGCACCGAAGAAGCAGTAACTATAGAGTACCAATTACCAGAGAGATTAACCGAGGCGGCCTATTCTCTTTATGCCCAAAAACAGGGCGGGACCTTTGATCATGCATTGAACGTGAAGATTGATTGGAATGGAGTGAGTAAAGAAATTGAAACAGATCTGAAGAAAGATCGGGAGTTTCAATTATAGGGTTAACGAGTTAAGGGATTTGGAAATAATTCGTTAATTCGTTAATTCGTTAATCTAAGAACTTATGTCAACAAAAATAAAAACAATAAAGGCGCGGGAGATTCTAGATTCCCGCGGTGATCCGACAATCGAGGCAAAAGTCATTGTAGAGACGGGCATAAAAACCCGGGCAGAAGTGCCTTCTGGCGCTTCAACCGGGAAGTTTGAGGCGTATGAATTGCGGGACAATGATCCAAAGAGATACAGGGGTAAAGGGGTTTTGAAGGCTTGTCGCAATGTCAATACTGTGATAGCTAAGGCTTTGAAGGGCAAGGATGCGCGTAAACAAAAGGAGATTGACGGGATTATGTTAGGCTTGGACGGGACAAAAAGGAAGTCCAAGTTGGGCGCTAACGCGATCCTCTCTGTCTCTTTGGCTTGTGCGCGGGCAGGAGCTGTGGCCCAAGGCTTGGAGCTCTGGCAGTGGATCAGGAAAATTGCGGATTGTGAATCGAAGGTTCAAAATGTTAAGTCCATTATCAAACCGATTTCTTCTGATTTGCCCCGGCCTTGTTTTAATTTGATCAATGGCGGCAAGCACGCGGATAACAAGCTGGAGTTTCAGGAATTTTGGGTTATTCCGGTCAGCGCCTCTTCTTTCCGGGAGGCCGTACGGATGGGATCGGAAGTTTTTTACAGTCTGAAGGCCTTGTGCAAGGAAAAAGGGTATGATACGGACGTGGGAAACGAAGGGGGCTTTGGTCCGGAGTTAGACTCCAATGATCAAGCAGTAGAAATGCTGATTGAAGCGGTGGAGAGAGCGGGGTTTAGGCTCCCTCGCGATTTTGTTTTGGGTCTTGATGTCGCCGCGAATTCTTTTTATCAAGACGGCCAGTATATCTTTAAGTCCGAAGGGCTCTCGTTGTCTTCGGAACGTTTGATTAATTTGTATCATGAATGGGTTAATAAATATCCACTTTTTGTGATTGAAGATGGCTTAGCAGAAGAGGATTGGGAGGCCTGGGTTTCTCTTCGTAAAAAACTGGGAGACAAAGTGCAGATCATTGGCGACGATTTGCTGGTAACAAATGTTAATAGACTAGAAAGGGCGATAAAGCTAAATGCGGCTAACGCGATCTTGATTAAACCTAATCAGATCGGCACTCTGACCGAAACATTGGATTGTATTAAAAAGGCTCACAAGAATAATTTTGACACGGTGGTTTCTCATCGTTCAGGAGACACCTGCGATACCTTTATCGCTGATTTGGCGGTCGGTGTCAGAGCAGGCCAGATCAAGACCGGTTCCCTTGTCCGGAGCGAGAGGACCTGCAAATATAATCGGTTGATGGAGATAGAATATGAGTTACTTAAGCTTAAGTAACTCATATTTTTTAGTCATAGGTCAAAAATCACAAACCCAAAGACTTAAAATGAAAAAATACAATTTAGTCATTCTGGTTATTTTAGACGGCTGGGGGATTGGTCCTCCTACTCGCGCTAATGCGATTGCCCAAGCCAAAACGCCGGTAATGAATAATTTAATTGAGAATTTTCCAGCCGCCACCCTGCGGGCATCAGGAGAGGGTGTCGGTCTGCCTTGGCAGGAGATGGGCAATTCCGAGGTGGGCCATATGAATTTGGGCGCCGGCCGGATTATTTTTCAGTATCTGCCGCGGATTAATAATGCGATTGAAAGCGGTCAGTTTTTCCAAAACAGAGCTTTTTTGAAGGCGATTGCTCACGTCAAGAAGAATAATTCAAGTTTGCACCTTATCGGCTTATTGAGTCCGGGCGGGGTGCACAGCCACAGCGATCATCTTTATGCTCTTTTGAATTTTGCTAAAGGGCAGGGGATCACCAAAGTTTTTATCCATGCTTTTTTAGACGGCCGGGACACGGATCCCCAGTCGGGTTTGGGTTACTTGGAAGCCCTCGAGCAGCAGATCAGGAAAATAGGAACAGGCAGGGTTGCGACTATTGCCGGCCGTTTTTTCGGGATGGACCGGGATCAGCATTGGGAGCGCGTCAAGAGGAGCTATGATGCCATAGTCAGAGGGGAGGGTAAGAGAGTTGTTGATTTTCATAAGGAGATTGAGGAGAGTTACCGCCAGAATATTTTTGATCAAAACATTGAACCGATGGTAGTTATGGAGCGGGACAATAATCCTGTTGCTTCTGTTTGCGACAATGACGGTTTCATCTTTTTTAACTATCGGCAGGATCGAGCGCGTCAGATTACAAAGGCTTTTGTTTTGTCCAAGTTCGACAGGTTTCCGCGAGGAGACCAGATTAAAAATTTGTCTTTTGTCGCGATGACGGCTTATGAGGAAGGTTTGCCTTTAGAGGTTGCTTTTCCTAAGCAGGAGATCAAGATGACTTTAGCAGAAGTTTTAAGTAAAGCGGGATTGCGTCAGCTGCACATCGCGGAAACGGAAAAATACGCCCACGTAACTTGTTTTTTTGACGGCAATCGGGAAAACCCTTTCCCAGGAGAAGATTATGTTCTAATTCGCTCGCCGCGGATTGAAGACTACGCGCAAATACCCGAGATGAGCGCTTTTGAGGTTACCGATCGAGTGATCCGAGAGATCAAAGGCAAAAAGTACAATTTTATTGTTGTTAATTTTGCCAATCCTGATATGGTGGGCCACACCGGGAATCTCAAAGCAGCCGTGCGCGCGGTGGAAGTGACCGATCAGTGCCTGGGCCAGGTAGTGAAAACAGCATTGGCGGAGGATGCGGTTGTCTTAGCAACAGCAGATCACGGGAATGTTGAGGAGATGCTGGATTTGCACAGAGGCACTGTTTTAACCGAACATACAAAAAATCCCGTGCCCTTTGTGATCGCAGCTTCCGAATTGAAGGGCAAGGCCAGCGGAAAAAAGACACTCTACGAGAAAGGAGATGGTTACCCAACGGGTTTGCTTTCGGATGTTGCTTCCACTGTTTTAGCGCTTTTGGGTCTTCCTAAGCCCGCCGAGATGACGGGGATAAATCTTGCAAAGGTTTTGCTTCAATAGAATTTGTTTTTTAAAAGTTTTCTACGTCTTAAAATTCAAAATTATGTATGATTTAGTAACCATTGGCAGTGCCACCCGCGATATCGTAATCAGGACGCGGGCAGGCAAATTAGTCGCAACGCCCGATGACCCTTTGGCCCAAAAAGTTTTAGCCTTTGAGTATGGAGCAAAGATTCCTGTTTTGCAGACCTATGATAATTTTGGCGGCGGCGGCTGTAACGTGGCGATCGGTCTTGCCCGCTTGGGCTTAAATGTTGCGGCGAGAGTGAATTTGGGTAAGGACCTAGAGGGGTTTCGGATCAAAAAGAGGCTGAATAAAGAGAAGGTCGCCACTCGACTGCTTACTTGGGATCGGAAAGAGAAAACGGATATTTCAGTCGTGGTTGTTGATGAGAAAGTGGCGGGAGACCATATAATTTTTGTGGATAAAAATGCCAGCAATAATTTGGTTTTAGGTAAAAGAAAACTAGCGGCAAGATGGGTTTATGTTTCTTCCTTGGGCGGACAGTGGGAGAAACTGCTTTCTGATTTGTTGAAAGCGGCTTCTGCGGATAAAACAAAGATTGTTTTTAATCCTGGTTCTTTGCAGTTAGCCGCGGGATACGAGGGCTTGAGGAATATTTTTGCCAGGTTGGAGATTCTGATTGTTAGTTTAGATGAGGCGGTTGAGCTGGTTTTGGGCAAAAACAAGGGAGCTTCTTTGTCTCCTGAAGGATTAGCGAAAGAGCTTTTTTCTTGGGGCCCGAAGGTGGTAGTGATTACTCAAGGCGCTCGCGGCGCCCTAGCTTATGATGGCAAAAATTTAAAGCAGAGGCCGGCAGTGAAGGTGAAAAAGGTCGTTGATACCACCGGTGCTGGCGATGCTTTTTCCGCCGGCTTTGTCGGAGCAATGGTTTTAGGCGGGGATTTAGATCGCGCTTTAGAGTGGGGAGCGAAAAATAGCGCCAGTGTAATTCAAAAATACGGAGCCCAGGTAAGGTTGTTGAAAAGGGCGGAGCTTGAATTTTAAAAAACAGGTTTTCTACTGGATCAGACGCGCTGAAAATTAAAAAGAGTTCAAAGTTCAAAGTGCCTGCCTGCCGGCAGGCAGGCAAAGTTATAATTTAGTTTAAAATTTCTAATTCTAAATTCAATTTTTAATTTTGAACTTTTAACTGATATGAGATGCATAAACCCAACTATGTTCTGATCATTACGGTTTTTATCTTGGTGGTTTTTGGACTGATTATGATCGCCTCCTCAAGTTCGGTGATTTCTTACGAGCGGTTTGGAAATAACAGTTATTATCTGCGGCATCAATTTTTTTTTGGTGCGCTTTTGGGATTAATTGCCTGGCTCCTTTTTTCGAAAGTTGATTACCATAAATGGCAGAAATGGTCCTTTTTGTTATTATTGGTTACTTTGATTCTTTTGATTTTGGTTTTTGTTCCTGGAATTGGTTTGGGTTATAAAGGCGCGCGGCGCTGGATTGGATTTGGCTCTTTTTCTTTTCAGCCGACAGAGCTTTTAAAACTTACTTTTGTTTTGTATCTTGCTACTTGGCTTTCTAAGAGAAAAGAAAAGGTTTCTGATTTTTTTCATGGCTTTTTTTCTTTTGTTGTGGTTTTGGGCGTGATCAGTTTTTTAATTATTTTACAGCCTGACCTGGGGACATTGTCGATTGTGCTTTTAACGGCGGTGATTATTTATTATTTAGCCGGCGCGAGAATTCCGCACCTTGTCACGATCGGGGTTTTTTTGGGCCTTGTTTTTGTCCTTTTGGTTTTGGTCGCGCCTTATCGGATGGAGCGGTTTACGGTTTTTTTGGGATCAGAGACCGATCCTCAAGGCGTGAGTTATCACATTAATCAAGCCTTGATTGCAGAAGGGTCGGGTGGATTGTGGGGTTTGGGTTTTGGTCAGTCGCGGCAAAAATATAATTATTTGCCTGAAGTCTCCGGGGATTCAATCTTTGCCGTGATTTGCGAAGAGCTGGGTTTTTTCAGGGTTTTAAGCTTGGTTGCTCTTTTTCTGGTTTTAATGTATCAAGGATTTAAAATAGCGCGCAAAAGCCCAGACCTTTTTGGCAAGCTTTTGGCCGGAGGGATCACTTCCTGGCTTTCTTTTCAGGCCTTTGTCAACATTTTGGCTATGATCGGTTTGATTCCATTGACCGGCATTCCCCTGCCCTTAGTGAGTTACGGCGGATCTGCTATGGTGATTTCTTTGATTGGGGTAGGGATCGTGACTAATGTCTCAAAGCATACGGTTTAGAATTAGAAAATTATGAATATTCTATTAACCGGCGGCGGCACGGGCGGACATACGATTCCGCTTGTTGTTGTTGCCGCTGAATTAAAAAAAAGAAGAAAGGACTTGGTTCTTTTTTGGATTGGTGGAGAAGGGATTGAAGAGCAGGCAGCGCGGGAAAATAATATCGCTTTTGGAAAGATAGTTGTCGGGAAATTTCGCCGCTACTTTTCTTTTTCTAATCTGCTTGATTTTTTTAAAATTCCGATTGGATTTTTCCAAAGTTTCTTTTTGATTTTGGGCTTTAAGCCCGATCTTGTGTTTAGTAAAGGAGGTTATGTCAGCTTGCCTGTGGTTTTCGCGGCCTTCCTCTTGCGCAAAAAGATTATCATCCACGAATCTGATTTGAAACCGGGTCTAGCGAATAGAATCGGAGCGAGGTTAGCTTCCAAGGTTTTGTTAGGATTTAAAAAAGGGGCAGACGAAAAGCAGCATATCTTTGTTGGCAATCCAATAAGAGAAGAGATTTTACAGAGAGATAAAGCAGAAGGTTGTCGTTTTTTTAATCTTGATCCAGAGAGGAAAACAATTTTGATTCTGGGCGGCAGTCAGGGCGCGCGTTTTCTCAATCAGTTAATTACAAAAGCAAAAACGAACTTGGGAGAATATCAGCTTATTCACCTTGTTGGACCAAAATATCCTCTGCCCAAAACAGGAGAAAATTACAAGCCCTATAACTGGCTTGCGGCAAAAAGAATCGGCCAGGCTTATGCTGCGGCTGACTTTGTGATTTCCCGGGCCGGGGCTAATACTTTGGCTGAAATTGCGGCCTGCGGCAAGCCATCAATCCTAATCCCAATGCCGCGATCAGCAGCCGGCCACCAGCTTGCCAATGCCAAGGTGTTTGAGAGAGAAGGAGCGAGTATTGTTTTAGAACAAGAAAGTCTATCGCGAGATAAGTTGATTAAGATTGTGAAAAGTTTATTAGCTAATCAAGAGAGGTTAAAAGAGATGGGTTTGGCTGCTCAAAACCTGGCTTGTCCTGATGCGTCATCTCGGATTGTTTCCTCTATTTTGAATAATGTTACAAATTTGAACGATCGTGAAGATTTGTAACGCCCAAATTACAATGTCAGGCAATCAACAACAAAAGGATATTCACTTGATCGGGATTGGCGGGATTGGGATCTCCGGTTTAGCGCGGATTTATTTAGAGAAAGGATATAGGGTTTCTGGTTCAGATTTAGTAGGATCAAAGATAACACGCGGCTTAGAGAAATTAGGCGCCAAGATTTTTATTGGCAAGCACAAGAAGGAGAATTTGTCATCTTCTGCTAATCTAGTTGTTTATAATCTGGCGATTCCAGAAGATAACCCAGAGCTTGCGGGCGCGCGGAAGAAAAAAATCAAGTGTCTTACTTATCCGGAAGCTTTAGGTGAATTGAGCAAAGATTATTTTACGATCTGCGTTTCTGGAACCCATGGCAAAACCACGACCACCTCGATGCTTGCTTCAATTCTATTGAAAGCCGGCTTGGATCCAACCGTGATTGTGGGAAGCAAGCTCAAAGAATTGGATGGCAGTAATGCTCGTTTAGGCAAAAGCAAGTATCTAGTGATTGAAGCGGATGAATACAAGCGGGCTTTTTTGAATTATCATCCGAAAGTGATTGTGGTTACGAATATTGAAGCAGATCATTTGGATTATTATAAAGATATTGATGATTTGAATTCGGCTTTTGAGAGCTTTGTTGAGAACTTGTTTCCGAAGGGCATATTAGTGGCTAATGACGAGGTTTTTTCTTCTTTGTCATTACAAAGAGCAAGCGAGGCAGAGCCGAGCGCAGCGACGAAGCAATCTCCTTTTGGAGAATTTATCTTTTACAATCAGGGGCCGCGGGAGAAAATTAAAAAGGTTTTGCAAGTCCCTGGTGACCATAATATTCAAAATGCTTTGGCTGCTTTTGCTGTGGCGAAGAATTTAGGTATTCCCGATCAGACTATTTTTAAAGCTTTGTCAAAATTCCAAGGCGCTTGGCGCCGTTTTGAAGTAAAGTATAATAGAGAAGTGACGATTATTGACGATTATGGCCACCATCCCACAGAGATAAAAGCTACGCTGGCCGGAGCGCAGGAGAAATATCCGGATCGTAAGCTCTGGTGCGTTTTCCAGCCCCACCAGATTGAGCGGACCAGGAAACTATTCCAAGATTTTATAAGTTCTTTTGATTCTGCTGATAAAATAATTATTGCCAAAATTTTTGGCGTTGCCGGCCGTGAAAAAGGAGATATGCAGGAGGAAGTATTGTCTAAAAAATTAGCCATTATGCTAAAGGATCGAGGATTAGACGCGATTTATTTAGATAATTTCGAAAAAATAGTCAATTATCTCAGTAAGAATATTAAAAAAGGAGATGTAATCATTGTGATGGGCGCGGGCACGATCAACCAGCTAACCCCTAAATTAATTAAAAAAATCAAGCCTGAGATTTAGACTTGAGTTAATGAACCAGTATTCTTCATGTTCTTCGCTTTCGCTCGTTTTTGCGGTAGACAATCCTGCCCTGGGTCAGGTCATAAGGTGAGAGATGAACGATTACCTTGTCATCAGGCAAAATTCTGATATTGTTTATTTTTATTTTGCCTGAGAGGTAAACCAAGGCCTGATGGCCGTTTTTAAGCTCGACCCGGAATGTAGTGTTGGGAAGCGATTCGATAACTTTCGCTTCCATTTCGATCGCATCCTGTTTTGGCATTTATTTCACACCTTCTTTCTTCTGCTCTGCCGGTCATTGTAACACTATCTTGTTCAGATATCCCATACCCTAATTTGAGTTTTTCGTAATTACGTTTTTAGCTTTTATGTATTTATAAATCATTTTTCAAAAAAAGTCAATGTCTACTAAGATTTATCAAAAATTAAAGAAAGAACTGAATTCCGTTAAAAAAGATGAAAGTTTGCGCGAGCACACTAATTTTGAAATCGGCGGGCCGGCAAGATATCTTTTTGAAGCTCGAAAGAGTGAGGATATTGTCCGCGCGTTTGGGGTCGCTCATGATTTGAAAATACCCTATTATATTTTGGGCGGCGGCAGTAATCTTTTGGCTAGTGACCGAGGATTTCCCGGTCTTGTGATTAAGCTTAATAATAATAATCTAGATTTAAAGAACAATCAGATTGTTTGTGGCGCGGGAGCGGCTTTTTCGGATTTAATTAAATTTTCTCTGGATAATGATCTGGAAGGCTTAGAGAATTTTATCGGCATCCCCGGCACTGTCGGTGGAGCAGTTTACGGCAATGCTGGCGCCTTTTTTAGATCAATCGGTGATTTTGTGTCTTTCGTTAAGGCATTAAATTCTAAAGACGCGAAGACTAAAGAATATAGCAGGGAGGAATGCCAATTTGTTTATCGCGGCAGTGTTTTTAAAGAGAACAGAATGATTGTTCTGGAAGCGGGTTTGAATTTAAAGAAGATTACAGACAAAAAAAATCTTCTTGTAAAAATAGAGAAGATTAAGAAAATTCGTGAGAAACATCCTAAAGAAAAGTGCGCTGGATCTATTTTTAAGAATATTGAATTTAAAGATAACAAAGAGATTACAAAAAGAGTGCCTGATGACTGTGTTCGCTTCTCTGAAATTAAGGTTGCCTGTTTAATTGACAAATTAGGCTTAAAAGGCAAAAATATTGGCGGAGCTCGAATTTCGCAAAAAAACGCTAATTTTATTGTCAATACAGGCAAAGCAAAGGCAAAGGATGTCTTGGGGCTGATTAAATTGATTAAAAAGAGAGTGAAGAAAGAGTATGGGTTGAATTTAGAAACAGAGATTCAGTTTGTCGGATTTTGATTAAAACTTTTAATTTTTTTCAACCTGAGGACTTCGGCTGAGCTCAGTCGAACGCCCTCGGGACGAAGGTTTAGTTTGTATTTTTGAGATTTGACTTTTATTTATGTCTTTTCTAAGCAAATTTTTCGGTGATCCCAATGAGAAGGTTTTAAAAAATTTACAGCCTCTCGTGGATAGGATCAATAAGCTTGAATCAAAATTTGAGGGTTTTTCTGATTCTGATTTTCCGCGCTTCACGAAAAAGTTAAAAAAGAAAATCAAAGCGGGAGAAAAATTAGATCAGCTTCTGCCTCAAGCTTTTGCCGCCTGCCGCGAGGCCGCGAAAAGGACCCTGGGCGAACGGGCCTATGATGTTCAGGTTTTAGCGGGAATTGTTTTGCACCAGGGCAGGATCGCGGAACAGAAAACAGGCGAGGGCAAGACTTTGTCTGCGACGATGCCGGTTTATTTGAATGCCCTAACCGGCCGCGGCACGCATGTGGTAACAGTCAATGATTATTTGGCGCGCCGGGATACAGAATGGATGGGCGCGGTTTACGACTTTTTAGGATTATCCGTGAGCTGTATTCAGCATGATCAAGCTTCTCGTTATCAGACTCGACGGCAAGAAAAAAAAGAAACCCATGATCAAATTGAGATGGGAGATGAGATAGATTCCGGTTTAGTTGAGATTACTCGCCGCGAGGCTTACGAGTGTGATATTACTTATGGTACAAACAATGAGTTTGGTTTCGATTATCTGCGGGACAATATGGTCTGGGATAAGGCCCAAATCGTGCAGGGCAAGCTTAATTTCGTGGTGATTGATGAGATTGATTCGATCTTGATTGATGAAGCGCGGACTCCGCTGATTATTTCCGCGCCGGACACGGAATCCACGGATCAGTATCAGGAATTCGCGCGGATTGTGCCGCGTTTGCGCGAGAACACTGACTATAATGTTGATGAAAAGATGCGCGCGGTTACCTTGACCGATAAGGGGATTGGGAAACTGGAAGAGATTTTAGGGGTAGAAAATATCTATCAAGAAAAAGACGTAGCCACGGTCCATCATATCGAGGAGGCTTTGCGCGCTCATGCCCTGTTTCGCCGGGACCGTGATTATGTGGTTAAAGAGGGCGAGGTTATGATTGTGGACCAGTTTACCGGCCGCTTGATGCCTGGCCGACGTTATTCAGGGGGTCTGCATCAGGCGATCGAGGCAAAAGAGAGAGTAGAAGTGAAGCGTGAAAGCAAGACTTTAGGCACAATCACTTTCCAAAATTATTTCCGGCTTTATAAGAAATTATCCGGGATGACCGGCACCGCCGCCACGTCAGCAGAGGAATTCAGCAAGGTTTATGATCTGGAAGTGGTGGTGATTCCGACTAATGAGCCGATGGTTCGTCGTGATTTAGCGGATTTGGTTTATAAGAATGAGGAAGGCAAATTTAAGGCTGTAGTCTCGGAGATCAAAAAGCGGCATCAAAAAGGCCAGCCTGTGCTCGTCGGTACGATTTCAATTGACAAAAACGAATTGCTTTCAGGGATGCTGGAGCGTCGGGGCGTGCCCCACGAAATTTTAAATGCCAAAAACCACGGTCGAGAGGCAAAGATTATCGCCAAAGCCGGTCAGCGCGGATCGGTGACCATTGCCACCAATATGGCTGGCCGCGGTACAGACATTAAACTGGGGGTAGGTGTTACAGGCTTGGGCGGCCTCCATGTTTTGGGCACGGAACGTCATGAGGCGAGGCGGATTGACAACCAGCTGCGCGGACGTTCTGGCCGCCAGGGCGATCCTGGTTCTTCCCAGTTCTATGTTTCTTTAGAGGATGATTTGATGCGGATCTTCGGCGGCGAGAGGATAAAAGGGCTGATGGACCGTCTCCGTCTGCCCGAGAATCAGCCGATTCAAAATAAGATATTAAACCGCTCGATTGAAGGGGCCCAGAGTAAGGTAGAAGGCAATAATTTTGATATCAGAAAACATTTGGTTGAATATGATGATGTTTTAAACAAACAGCGAGGAGTATTTTACAAAAAACGGGAAGAGATTCTGGATGATGGTGAAATCCTACGTAAGTCAATCTTGACAATGATTGAAGAAGAGATTGAAAAGATAGTAGTTAACCACACGATGGGTGATAAGGAAGATAATTGGGACTTTAAAGAAATTTGTGAGAATATGTATTCAATCCTGCCTTTGGATAAAAAAGACGGCATGGAGCAAAGAACCTTGCGCGCGAAACTCGAGGGTATGGCTTCGCCTTCAAAAGCAGGCAGTAAGGCCCGAACCATGATCATTGAATATTTAGTTGCTTTAGCTTTTAAGATTTATAAAAAGCGGGATCAGGAATTGACCAAAAAAGGTATGCGCCAAGTAGAGCGGGCAGTTGCCTTGCGGATTATGGATACGCTCTGGACCGAGCATCTTGATTTGATGGAGTATTTGCGCCAGAGTGTTCGTCTGCGCGTTTACGGCCAGAAGGATCCTCTGGTTGAGTATAAACGGGAAGGGTATCAATTGTTTCAGAAACTTCTTTTAAAAATCAAAGCGGATATTGTGAATATGATCTTCAAGGTCAGTATGATTATGCCGACTGCTTCCAGTTTAGCCCAAAACAATTTTGTTACGAGGGGAGCGGATAAGCAGTATGGCGGAGTGACCGCTTCCGGATCCGGGGACAGAGGCGTTGCGGCCGAGCCCGCTTTGGTTCGTAAGCGCGATAAGGTTGGCCGCAATGATCCTTGTCCCTGCGGCAAGATTAATCCGGAAACAGGAAAGCCAATGAAGTACAAAAAATGCTGCGGAAGATGAAATTAGTTGGAGATTTATTATTTTCTTGGTAGAATAAAAATAGGATAAGTTTATCTATCGTAGATGTCTCTGGAAAATCAAAACGAACAAAAAACAGATATTGAGGCCTTGAAAAGCTTAGGCAGAAAGCTTTCAGGAGGAACAAGCGCCCTCTGGCGTATTTTATTCCAATCCTCGCCGCGCAGACGGGTTTGGCTTGTTTTTGTTTTGATTGTTCTGCTCACTGCTTTTGTCGGGTTGATTGACTGGCCGAAAGGCCCGGATTTTGCGGCTGGCGATTATTTTAAAGAGATCAAGCTGCACTTGGGCTTAGATCTCCAAGGCGGCACCCATCTGGTTTACAAAATGGATCTATCCCATGTCGCGGACGAGAGGCGTCAGGACGCGATCTCGGGCGCTCGCGACGTAATTGAGAGACGGGTCAATGCTTACGGGGTAGCGGAATCGATTGTCCAGTACACGCGCGCCGGGGAGGAATGGCGCCTGATTGTTGAACTCCCGGGCATCCAAGATATTGACGAAGCGGTTGCTATGATCGGAGCAACTCCTTATCTGGAGTTCCGAGAAGCGCAGGTTTATAAAGCTTCTGATTTGCCCGAGGAGGCTTTAGCCGAAATTATGCCGGGCCAGGAAATCACGCCCGAGACTGAACTCACTGCCTTTGTGCCCACCAACTTAACCGGTAAAGAATTCGAGCACGCTACGGTTAAGTTTGATCCGAATACCGGAGATCCGGTGATCGGATTGGAGTTTAACAGTGAGGGGAGGGAGCTTTTTGCCGAGATTACCAAGCGCAATGTCGGCAAGCAGGTAGCGATTTATTTAGACGGCCAAGTCTTATCCGCCCCCAGAGTTAATGAGCCGATTACTGGCGGCGAAGCGATTATTACCGGTCAATTCACCGTAGAAGAAGCAAAAGACTTGGCAACTCGCTTAAATTCCGGCGCTCTCCCTGTGCCGATTAGTTTAATCGCCCAGCAGAACATCGGCGCTTCTTTAGGAGAGAAGGCTTTGGAGGCAAGTATTATCGCCGGTTTGATCGGGATTATTCTGGTTGCTCTGTTTATGATTATTTATTACCGTCTGCCCGGACTGATTGCGGTCTTGGCTTTAACGATCTATGCGATGATTACTCTGGCTGTTTTTAAGCTTGTTCCCGTAACTTTAACTTTGGCGGGCATAGCCGGATTTCTTCTTTCCGTGGGTATGGCCGTGGATGCCAATGTTTTGATTTTTGAACGGGTTAAAGAGGAGTTAAAAAAGAAGGAAGGGCTGTCCGCTTCAGTCGCCTCTGGTTTTAAGCGGGCCTGGAGCTCAATCCGCGATTCCAATATCTCCACTTTAATTATCTGTATTGTTTTAGCCTATTTTGGCACGAGCATTATTCGCGGTTTCGCGATTACTTTAGGGATTGGTGTCCTAGTCAGTATGTTTACGGCAGTGGTTATTACGCGCAATTTTTTGAGGATACTGGTCGTAAATAATTTGGTCAAGAAGAAACTGTTTGGAATTGGAATAAAATAACGCAAAATATCCTTAGCCTTTAGCTCTTCACTCCTCATTTTTAGCTTTAATAATGTATCAAATTATTCCTAAAAAGAAAATATTTTTTTCAATCTCCGGCGTCGTTATTTTGGTTGGCCTAGTTTCTTTATTAGTTTTTGGCTTGAATTTTGGCATTGATTTTCGCGGCGGCACGCTTTGGGAATTAAAATTTTCCAAAGATGTTTCCAATGATCAAATTAGAGAAAGCTTAGGAGATTTTGATTTAGGCGAAATCAGGATCCGGGAATCGGATAAGGGGAAGATGATTAAGTTTAGGAGCTTAAAGCACGGAGAACGGGATCTAATTTTCGAAGGCTTGAAGCAGGGATTTGGCGAGATAGAGGAATTAAGTTTTGAAACAATTGGTCCGGTCATTGGACGGGAGATCAAGGAAAAGGCGATCATTGCCTTGATTGTGGCTTCGGCCGCTATTGTTCTCTATGTCGCTTGGGCTTTCCGCAAGGTGAGTAAGCCGGTTTCATCTTGGCAGTTTGGCGCCACCGCGATCATTACTCTTTTACATGATTTGGCGATTATGTTCACGGTCTTTGTGCTCTTGGGCAGATTTTTAGATGTGGAGATTAACACTTTTTTTATTACTGCCCTGCTCGCGGTTTTAGGTTATTCTGTTAATGACACGATTGTGGTTTTTGACCGGATTCGGGAGCGCCTCCAGTTGAAAGCAGATGAGCCGTTTGAGGACTTGGTTAACAAAAGCATTAATGGAACCCTGATTCGCTCGCTTAACACCAGTATCACCACCCTTTTGGTTCTGCTTGCTATTTTCCTTTTTGGCGGCGAATCAATCCGTTTCTTTGTCTTGGCAATGATTGTCGGTGTTTTGGCCGGCACTTACTCTTCCATTTTTATTGCCTCGCCTCTTTTAACGGTTTGGTATAACTTGAGCAGAGGCAGGAGTTAAAATTGAATAGATAATTTTTAATAAAAACCCTTTTTGCTGCGACCCGGGTTTTTTTATTTGAACAAAACAAAAACGAAAGAGTTACAAATTTAGCCGATCGGTCAGTTTTGTAACATATTTCTTGACTTATTCCCAAAATTGTAGTAATCTAATTCTTTTAATCGTGATTTTTGGCTTATTTTCCAGTTTTCTTGACAGATCTATCTATCTATGATATTATTTTAAATAGACAAATTTATGGCTAAAAACCGGGGAATAAAAAAGAAGCAAGGAGCAATCAAAGGAGTGGATTTACAGTCCTTAATTTTTGAGATGTTTGCTCCTTTTCCAGAGAAAAATCAAGAGATTATCAAAAGACGGTTTGGTTTGCTTGCCGAATCCGGCGAAACCCTGGAAGCGATTGGTAAGGATTATGGAGTTACCCGGGAGCGGGTGCGCCAGATCGAAGCTTTAACCTTAAAGACCTTAAAACAGGAGAAGGGGACTCAAGAGTTAAAGATTGTTGAGGAAATGATTATTTCTGTTTTGGTTGATATGGGGGGCGTTATTGGAGAAAGAGAATTGCTAGCAAAGCTTTTGGGAGACGATTTTAGAAATCCTGTCTATTGCAATCTAGTTTTGTTTGTTTTGAAAATTTCAGATAAATTTTTCTTATTGCCTGAAAATGATCACTATCGCCAGGCTTGGACCACGGAGCGCGGTTTTTTCAAGAAGACAGAAGGAGTGATCGAGCTCGCTAAAGAAGTTTTAGAAAAGGTTGGCGAGCCGCTCACGATTGACGAGTTGCAGAAGGCAATTGATGTTTCCAAGATCCCGAGCAGTTTGAATGATAAGATGGTTCGCAATTACCTGGCGCTTTCAAAGGAAGTGATCCCCAACCCCTATGGCGATTGGGGTTTGTCTGATTGGAATGAGATCAATCCGCGCGGCGTAAAAGACAGGGCCTATATTGTTTTAAAGAAAAGCGGGAAGCCTTTGCATTTTACCCAGATTACAGAAGCGATCAATAGAAGCGGGTTAGGAACCAAACCAGCGCACGCGCCGACCGTGCACAATGAATTGATTAAAGATTCTCGTTTTATTTTAGTTGGTCGCGGTATTTACGCGCTTCGCAATTGGGGATATCAAGAAGGGACCGTGAAGGAGGTCTTGGTTGGTGTTTTAAAGAAACAAGATCAGCCGGTAAAGAGAGAGGAACTGATCAATCTTGTTTTGAAACAGCGGATCGTGCGGCGCTCTACGGTTTTACTCAATCTTCAAGATGATTCTCTTTTTGTCCAGAGCTGGAGAAATGAGATTAGTTTGAAATAGAAATAGAAAGTTTAAATCCTAAATCCTAAATCCTAAATCCTAAACAATTTCCCGCCTTCGCTCACGAGCTTCGGCGGACAGGCCCGCCTTGCCCCGCTTCGCGAGGTGAGCCGCAAAGCGAGGCAGGCAAAGTTCAAATGTTCAAAACCCGGCCGTACGCCTTGGCGTAGGCAAGGATTTGTTTAGAGTTTAGGCGTTGGGATTTAGGATTTTTTGAACCTTTAAGAATCCTATTTGTTTTAGATTGGGCGGTTGTGGTATAATGTCTATAAAGATATTGTTCAATAAATCAAAATAAAACAAAATGGACTTGTCGATTTTCGCGCCCTTTGTCCAAATTTTTGGTATCCTAAAAATTGTTTTTGGCAATCTATGGCACTTTATTGTTCCGCCTTTTTTGTTTCTGATTGCTTTTATCTCTTGGGTTTATTACCGCCAGGGTCAGTACTTAAAGGGCATTGAGTATGCTCTTTTGGCGGTCAATGTTCCGGCTGAAAATCTGCGCACTCCTTTTGCCGCAGAGCAGATTATGGCTGGCTTGCATGGTATCTTAACACCACGCGATTTGATTGAAAGGTATTGGCTGGGTGAAATCCAGGAATGGTTTTCTTTTGAGATTATTGGTATTGAGGGTCATGTTCATTTTATTATCAGGACGCCGGCTAAGTTCATAGATTTGGTGGAAGCTCATGTTTATGCCCAATACCCGGAAGCAGAAATAATAGAAGTGGAGGATTATACCAAAAATGTGCCAGACGATATTACCAGTCCAGAATCCAAGTGGGACATTTGGGGCACGGAGATGGCTCTTGCCAAGGAAGACGCCTATCCGATTAGAACCTATGTGGATTTTGAGTTCGCAACCCAGGCCGCGCCCGATGAAGCAAAGATAGATTCTTTGGCTGGTGTTATTGAGCTAATGAGCCATTTAGGGAGAGGTGAGCAGATGTGGATTCAGATACCATCCCAGCCTGCTTTCGACACCTGGAAGGAGGATGGTGAAAAACTGGTTAAAAAATTGATCGGCGTCAAAGAGCCCAAAAAGAAAAGTATTTTAGGGGATGTGGCGCGGGAATGGGGCGAGATTGCGGTCAAGACAGTAACTCAAGCCCCTTTTGAACCTCCGACTTTTCAAGAACCGGGGGAGAAAGAGGAAGATCGTGGCTTGCCAAGTCTAATGCAGTTTCTTTCCCCTGGTCAACAGGAAACGATTAAAGCGATAGAGCGGAATATTAGCAAGGTCGCTTATCGCAATAAAGTAAGGATGATTTATTTAATCCATAAGGATGTTTACAATAAAGAGTTGATGAAATCACGGGCCGCCGCTTTTATCGGCGCTTTCACCCATTTTGCCACCACTCATCTTAATACTTTTGTGCCGAAACGGAAGACCAGCGCCCACTATTGGTTTCCTGCTACCAGGCTTAATTTTCGCAAACGTCAGATTTTGCGGGAATACAAAGAGAGGAAACTTTCTGACGGCCAGAGTTTTTTCTTGAACACGGAAGAGTTGGCCACTATTTTTCATTTCCCAACGGCCACGGTCAAGGCGCCAATGGTCGAGAAAATAGAAGTGAAGAAAGCAATGCCGCCTGCTGGCCTGCCGGTTACCTGAAGAGGGGGAGTAATTTTTGATTTTTAATTCTTAATTTCCCATTGAATTTTTAATAAGTTAATTTTTAATTTTTAAACATTCCATTGTCTCAAATTTATCTTGTTTGGAAACTCAATCATTAAAAATTAGAAATTGAAAATTATCATTTATGTCAGAATACATTGTTCCCTTTGCGATGACTAATTTCCGCAATTCAGAACGGAAGTTTGGGATTAAAGGAGATGATCGCCGCAGACACATTTATATTATCGGTAAGACGGGCATGGGCAAAACCACCCTGCTTGAAAATATGGCAATTACCGATATCCAGGCAGGCAAGGGTTTGGCGATTGTTGATCCGCATGGGCAGTTCGCGGATAAGATGCTGGATTTCGTGCCCCCTAATCGTATCAATGACGTGGTTTATTTTAATCCCGCGGATTATGATTACCCAATCGCTTTTAATATCTTGGAGCAGGTGGAGCCGCAGTATAAGCATTTGATTGCCGATGGTTTAGTTGGTGTTTTCAAAAAAATCTGGGCTGATTCTTGGGGGCCCCGTTTGGAGTATATTTTGCGCAATGCTATTCTAGCCCTCTTGGATTATCCTTCTTCTACTCTTTTAGGCGTGACCCGGATGCTTGTTGATAAAAATTACCGCAAAAAGGTAGTGCGTAAAATTCAGGATCCCGTGGTGCGCTCTTTCTGGATTGATGAATATGCTCATTACAGTGAGCGTTTCAGGAATGAAGCAATCTCGCCAATCCAGAATAAAGTAGGCCAGTTTTTGTCTTCAGCTTTAATTCGTAATATCATTGGTCAGCCTAAATCAGTGATCAATATCCGCGATATTATGGATTCAGGTAAGATTTTATTAATGAATATCGCGAAAGGCAAAGTAGGTGAAGAAAACAGCGCTCTCTTAGGCGCGATGATGATTACCAAGATTCAGTTGGCGGCAATGAGCCGCGCTGATATCCCCGAAGACGAGAGGCGCGATTTTTATCTCTATATTGATGAGTTTCAGAATTTTTCCACAGAGTCGTTTGCCAATATTTTATCAGAAGCGCGTAAGTACAGATTGGATTTGATTCTGGCTCATCAATACATCGCCCAGATGGAGGAGCCGGTGCGTGATGCCGTATTCGGTAACGTGGGGACGATTGTTTGTTTCCGCATCGGTGCGTGGGATGCTGAATTTTTAGAGCCGGAATTCCAGCCGGTGTTTACCCAGCTGGATCTCGTTAATTTGACCAAATACGAGATTTATCTCAAATTGATGATTGACGGCGTGGCTTCGGATGCTTTTTCCGCCAAGACCTTGCCGCCGATTGAAGACGAGGCGTCCTACTATCCAGAGAGTCGGGATAAAATCATTAAGATTTCGCGGGAAAGGTACGCCAATGAGCGCTCCGAAGTGGAAGATAAGATTAACCGTTGGAGCGGAGCGGATCAGGAACCCGCGCGCGACAATGTGCCAAGACAGCAAGAAGAGCACTGGAATAGGGATAGGGATAGACGGGATTATGGTCGTCGCAATTTTAATAACCAGAGAGAACGGGATAATAGATATCAGCAAAGCAAGCAGGACCGTCGTCCTTGGGACAATTTTGGCCGGCGCTTTCCGCGTAAACAGGAAGTAGAGCCGATTGCTACCCCTGTGCCTAAAAGTATTTCTTTGAGCGACGCGATCAAGCAGGGAACCCAAACTTTTCGCAAACCAAAAAGAAGACCGGAGCCAGACAAGAGAGAGACAAGAGAGAGTCGCGATTTCACCTCGCCAAAGATACAGAGGAATCCTAAGGTTCAGGAAAACAGAGACAAAACCCGTCGTCCTGCCCAAGGCGTGCAAGAGGACCAAGTCATTAGACTTTGAACTTATTTTTTTGAATAATATAGTTAACAGGAGGGAAAGTTATGAAAAAAGATCGTGAAACCTATAAAAATCTGGTCAGGGCTTTTGCCGGCGAGTCAATGGCGCGCAACAGGTATGAATTTTTTGCTGTTTTAGCGGAGAACGAAGGTTTGCGTTCAGTAGCAAGAATCTTTCGTGAGACAGCGGACAATGAAAAAGCGCATGCCGAGCGCCATCTCAAGTTTTTGAAAGGTAAAGTGGGCGCCATGGGTGAACTCGGCTTGGACAAATTGGGTGATACAAAGTTTAATCTGGTCCAAGCGATTGCCGGCGAGCATTATGAGGCAGCGGCTATGTATCCTGGATTTGCCAAGACAGCGCGAAGAGAGGGTTTTTCCGAGATCGCCAAGGGTTTTAAAGAGATCGGCGAGGTGGAGGAAAAACACGAGGAGCGCTATAAGTCGCTTTTGAAAAGACTAGAGGATGGGAATATGTTTAAAAGCGTGAAAGTCGTAAAGTGGAAGTGCTTAAACTGCGGCTATGTCCATACTGGCAAAACCGCACCCAAAACCTGCCCGGCCTGCGCCTTCCCGGAAGGATGGTATGAGCTATCCTGTCGGAACTATTAGCTCCAATCACCAAGATACAATAACCAAGTTACAAACAATAACCAATTATCCAATCACCAATCTGCCTTGCCCCGTCTCGCCGAGGCAGACGACAGACAGGTAACCAAACCGTTTGATTATTGGTTATTGAAATTTGTTTGTTTCTTGTTTCTTGGTTATTGGTTATTATGAACACTTTATCTCAATCTAATTTCGTAAAAATTTCACTTGATCTTGTTAAGGAAATTTTATACTTCCCCCTCTGGTGGTACTCGCGCGGAGCGGGGAAATATTGGCAATGGGCATGGAAGCGGATCAAGCAGACAGAGAAGGTTCTCGCTTTCCAGATTATGTTGAAGAATATCTACCGGCCCTTATACGGCGATTACAGTTTTATTGGTATTTTGATTGGACCGGTGATCAGAAGTTCCTGGCTGATTTTGATTAGTATCGGGATGCTTTTGACCTTGTTGTTTTTCGCGGGTCTTTTTTTGGTTTATCTTCTCCTGCCTCCTTTTTGTCTTTATATAATTATTTTCCAATATGGCTTTTTCCAAAACGCGAATCCTACACTGCCCTAACTGCAAAGGCGCGGGTTGTTCTCAATGCGGGAACAGAGGTGTTTTTTTGCAGACAGAAAAAGGGATTTTTTATTGGGGGCCATCCCGGGAGGATCGTTATCTTCGCTGCCAGAGATTCAGTTTGATTCTAAACAATTTTTTGGATTATTTGGTTTTGTTTTTCGGCATTGCCGCTTTGATTTACCAGGCCGTAATTTTTATTTGGGAGCGAGGGTTTTTTGCCTCTCCGCTTTTGTGGGCGGGAATTTTAGCCTTGGCTTTTGCCGGCTTTCGCTTTTCCCGCAGGAAGGAAAAGCAAAAAAGACTGAAATTTTCCAAAGAGCCTTCTCCAGAAATTAAAGCTAAGAGTTTGAGCGGTTTGCTCCAATCCAAAGACCTTCTGGATGTCCAGCCTTTTTTAAGCCGGCCGGTCAAATTAACCCTGATCAAAGCCTGGGCCCAGGCGGGCGGCACCTTGGAGCCCTTTTTTATTTTTAAAAATCTTCTCTCCTGCCGAAAAATAGAAGAACTTATTTTGAGATTAGGTTTGGACTTTGGAGACTTAAATAAAAAATGGCGCAAGCAGACTCGCCATTTTAAAAGAGAGGCTGGAGTTGGATTTAATCTTGTTTTTAAAAAGCTTGTTTTGGAGAGCTTGGCCTTTGCCCTATTTCTAGAAAGGGAAACAATTTCGCCTTTGGAGTTTTTTCTAGGCGCGGTCAAAGCAGAGCCGAAACTGCTGGCTCTGTTTCAGGATCAAGGTTTAGACCTAAAAGCCCTGTATTATACGGCTCAATGGATTTACAACAAAAAGGAGTTTGTCGGGAGATGGAAGAAATTCTCCGCTCGCGCCAGGTTCAAGCCAAAAGGAGTAATGAATCGGGCCTATACTTCGCGGGCAACACCGATTTTGGATAGAGTCAGTGATGACTTGACTGTCCAGGCCAGAGCGGGAGCTTTGCCTTTGCTTGTTAATCGTAAAAAAGAGATTGACGAGATTTTAGTGAATTTAAAGCAGGCAGACGGCAACGCAATTTTAGTGGGCAAACCGGGAGTGGGCAAATCCGCGATCGTTTATGGCCTTGCTAATCTGATGGCGGCAGAAGAAGTCCCCGAGATTTTGCAGGATAAACGCTTGGTCAGTTTAGATGCAGCTTCTCTGTTTTCTGTGTCAGGAGAGGGTGAGAGGCCGATTGTTATTTTAAAAAAGATTATTTCTGAAATAATCAAATCCGGCAATATTATTCTTTTTATTGATAACATTTCTAACTTGATTGGACTGGGCCGGGGCGGCAGCGGCTTGGACGCGGCAGAGATTGTGATGCGCGTTTTGCCCAAACCCACGGTTCATGCGATTGGGATATCAACGGAAGAAGATTACCATCAGGTTTTGGAAGCAAGAGGGGATTTTACAAGAAGGTTCCAGATCATCGAAGTAGCAGAACCGGACTCTAATTTAACATTGGAAATTTTGGAAAGCAGTTCCAGTTTAATTGAATACCAGGAGAACATTTTCTTTACTTATCCTGCCCTAGATCAGGCAATTGTTTTATCCCAACAATATATTTATGACAGTTACTTGCCAGCTAAAGCGCTGAACCTCTTGGCTGATGCCGCTTCTTTTGCTCATCGCAAAGGGAAATTAAGGGTTGTCCGCGGTGAAGATGTAGTTCGCTTAGTAGAGGAAAGGGTTAAGGTGCCGATCTCTAAAGCTACAAAAGAAGAAGGAAAAAAATTACTGCACCTAGAAGAGGAGATGCACAAAAGAATTGTTGACCAAGAGGAAGGAGTTGGAATGGTAGCGGAAGGATTGCGCAGGGCAAGGGCGGGAATGCGGGAAAAGAAAAGGCCGATTGTTTCCCTGCTTTTTGCCGGGTCCACCGGGGTGGGTAAGACCGAGACAGCGAAAACTTTAGCCGAGATCTATTTTGGTTCGGAAGAGCGGATGATCCGCTTGGATATGAGCGAATATCAAGCCCCAGATTCGATTAATAAGCTGATTGGCGTCTCGGCAGGCCATGCCAGCGAGGGACGAGGTTATCTTACCGCGGCGGTGCGGAAGAACCCTTTTTCTTTAATTCTTTTGGATGAGCTCGAAAAAGCCCATCCTGATATTTTGAATGCTTTTCTACAGGTGGTTGAAGACGGCAGACTAACTGATGGCCGCGGCCGGACTATTGATTTTACGAACACGATAATTATTGCTACTACTAACGCGGGAACGGATGAGATTACGCAAGCGATTAAAGGCGGCGTGAAATTAGCGCAAATCAAAAGACAGTTTATTGAGAATGTCTTGACCAAGCATTACCGTTTGGAATTTCTCAATCGTTTTGACGGTATTGTTCTCTTTAGACCTTTAGCTCCAGAACACGTAGTTGCGATCGCTGGTCTTATGCTTGAGAAAGTGCGCAAACGACTGCTTGCCAAAAATATGCATTTTTCCTATACAAAAGAGGCGGCAGAAGACTTGGCAAAAAAGGGCTTTGATCCTGTTTTTGGCGCCAGACCCTTGCGCCGTTTGATTCAGAATACCGTGGACAATGCGCTAGCCAAACACATTCTTTCCGGAGAACTCGGCCCTCGCGATGTCGCGGTTTTAGAAGCAGGAGGCAGAATCACAATCAAACAGGCAGAAGAAATATAGTTACAATCACCAAGAAACAATAACCAAGTTACAAACAATCATCAATCATTCAATCACCAATAACCAAACCGTTTGGTTATTGGTGATTGGTTATTGAAATTTGTTTGTACCTTGTTTCTTGGTTATTGGTTCTTCTTTGCTATTTGACCTGATTTTTTTTACTTTAAACTTTGACATAAATGAAGATTTAGAGTTATAATATTCTCTTGCTCTTTTTTTAAAAAACAAAGATCACAACCACAACAACCCTTAGTTAGATAGAGGAGGTCTTAAATGGCACGCAGTAAAAGTGGACAGAAGAGACGCCGGACCCAGATCCGGCAGAGGCAGAGACGGAGAGAGAAGAGGAGAAAGGCAAGGTTAAAGGAGCAGATTGGCAAGTCTCCGGAACCTCAAGAAAAAGTCTATTTCTCTGATCTTTCGGCATCAACCCATCCAGACAATAGATGTCCTCATTGCGACCAAAGAACGGGGCATAGAAGCGAAACAGTGCATACTCAGGATGCGGGAGATCAAAGACTGTTCCGTTGTCAGAATTGTCAGAAATTGTTTAAACCATACATAGAGGAGGTTTATTACAAAAATCTCCTAGAAGCAGGTTTTACAGATTGTTGCCCGCACTGCTATAGCAGATCTGGCAATCAAACAGTGTCTATCGATACCAAGGATCAAGGCAGACAGAGACTGTTCCGTTGCGGCAATAGTGAATGTGGCAGACTGTTCAAACCTCGTCCAAGCTATTAAGTTTTATTCCATACAATTATTGTATGGTTTTTTTATTCTAAGTTTATTTATTGCTTAAAATTCGCGATTATGGCACATTTAAAGAAATGATCAAAGATCACAAAAAAGCAATTGTTTTAATGTCTGGCGGAATTGATTCTTCGGTGGCAGCGGTCTTACTTCAAAAACAAGGTTTTGACCTAACTGGTATTTTTATTATCTTCGGCAATCAAAATGATAGAATCAGCAAAGAAAACAAATGCTGCAGCATTGAGGCCCAGGATTCAGCGCGGCGCGTGGCCGGAAAATTGAACATTCCTTTTTATACAATCAATTTGGCCAAAGAATTTAAAGCGCGAGTGATTGATTATTTCATCTCCGAATACAAAAAAGGACGCACGCCTAACCCGTGCGTTATGTGCAACAAGTTTATGAAATTTGGTTTAATGCTGGATAAAGCTCTGAGTTTAGGGTTTGATTATGTGTCCACCGGCCACTACTTGATAAGTGCAAAGTGCAAAGTGCAAAGTGCAAAGTTATTTAAATTATTCCAAGCTAAAGACAGAGTAAAAGACCAATCATACTTTTTATATACCCTCACCCAAAAAAAGTTGAAGCATTTGTTGTTTCCAGTTGGTGATTATGTTAAAGACGAGATTAGGGACTTGGCAAAAAAGTTCGATCTGCCAGTCTTGGAACGCAAAGAGAGCCAAGGGGTTTGTTTTGTCGGCGATGAGAGCGTTGTTGATTTTTTAAAAAAGAAGATCAAGGTTGAACCCGGCGAGATTGTTGATATTAATACAAAAAAAGCGGTAGGCGAGCATAGTGGTTTGTCCTTTTATACGATCGGCCAGCGCCAGGGGATCGGCGTGGGCGGAATTGGACCCTATTATGTCGTAAGCCTTGATTTTAAAAGGAATAAGCTGTGGGTTACAAATAAAGCAGGGGATCCGCTTTTGTTTGGAAAAGGGTTTATTGTCAGAGATTTAAGCTGGGTCGCGGGCAAAAAACCAAAACTGCCTTTTCCCTGCCGGGTTAGAATCAGATACGGTCATCCGAGTCAAAAAGCAGAACTTAAAGCTTCAAACAAAGCAAGGATCAGAGTTGAATTCTGTAAAGCCCAGAGAGCGATCACGCCTGGCCAAGCCGCTGTTTTTTATAATAAGAAAGAACTCCTGGGAGGCGGGATCATTGTTTAGTGTCTTTGTTTATAGTACAATAAAACCGTGTTTTCATTATTAATTCCAAAAATTTATGGCAAATGTGACAGCTCAGCTTGATAAAGAAATTTTAAATTTAGGACAGGAAAGACAGAACAAACATCGATTGAAATTAGAGTTCGAGCGGGACATCGCTGATTTAGGGAGGAAAATTGAAGAAAACAGGAAGAAATATGAGGAGGAAATGAAAAAAGCGGAATCAAAACTGCGAAGAGAGAGAAAGGACTTGGAGCGGGATTTAGACAAAATAGTGAGAGAGATTAGAGGGATGGATCGTGAAATTGAAAACTTAGCTCAAAAATTAAGGGATTTTCCCAAGGGACACAATGGAATCTTCTGAGCTGAAAAAAAAGTTTTTGCGTTTTTTTAGAAATAAGGGTCATGTGATCATCCCCTCGGCTTCTTTGATTCCAGAGCATGATCCGAGTGTTTTGTTCACAAGCGCGGGAATGCATCCTTTAGTTCCCTATCTTTTGGGCGAACCGCATCCGGAAGGCCGGAAATTAACTGACGTTCAAAAATGCGTTCGGACGGGCGACATTGACGTTGTGGGTGATGCCTGGCATTTGACTTTTTTTGAGATGCTCGGGAATTGGAGCCTTGGTGACTATTTTAAAGAAGAGGCAATTGTAATGGCTTGGGAGTTTTTAACCTCTCAAAAGTGGCTGGGCCTTGATCCGGAAAGGCTTTCTGTTTCTGTTTTTGCAGGTGACAACGATGCTCCGCGCGATAATGAAGCGGCCAAGATTTGGCAAAAGGTCGGCATGCCAAAAAAGAGAATCTATTATTACCCCAAATCTGAAAATTGGTGGGGTCCAGCCGGCAAGATTGGGCCTTGCGGTCCGGATACGGAAATATTTTTCGACAGTGGGAAAGAGCCTTGCGGAGAAAAGTGCGAACCCAAATGTATTTGTGACAAATACACCGAGATCTGGAATTTGGTTTTTATGCAATACGATAAAAAGATCAAAGATCAACCTTCGAGTCCTGAGCCTCAGGTCGAGGGAAAATCAAAGATCAAAAATGCAAATCAAAGATCAAAAATGCAAGAAATTAAGACTATTTATGAATATGTTCCGCTTAACCAGAAGAACATTGATACAGGAATGGGGCTTGAGCGGACAATCGCGATTTTAAACGGAAAAGATAATATTTATCAGACCGATTTATTTAAACCCTTGATTGATAAGCTCACAGAGCTTTTAGAGGGCCGGATAATAAAAAAAGACAGCGAGGATTTAAGGTCGATGCGGATTATTGCCGACCATATCCGCGCCGCGGTTTTTATTTTAGCCGAAGGGATCACCCCTTCCAACCTTGATCAGGGCTATGTTTTGCGCCGTTTAATCCGAAGAGCAATCAGAAAAACAAGCTCGCTTAAACTGGAGAAAGGATCTCTTTTAAAACTTGCCAAGATTGTGATTGATCAATACAAACAGGATTATTCAAGGCTCTTTGAGAACAAAGATTTTATTCGCAAGGAGCTTTCCCGCGAGGAGGAGAAGTTTAAGAAGCCGCTAAAATGGGTGGAGCAGTATCGGAGCGATCTTCGCGAAGCGATAGAGCATGATCTGATTAAGAAAATCAAAGATGCGCCGATCCTCTCGGCTTCCGGCGAGGCTTCCGGCCAGTATGTTTATGAAAATTATCAGACCTACGGCGTGCCTCCTGATTTGAGCGAGGAGATAATTCGCGAGCTTGGTTTGAAATACAACAAGCGGGAATTTGAGCGAGCTTTTAAAAAACACCAGGCCCTTTCACGGAAAGGGAGCGCGGAGAAATTTCAAGGCGGGCTTGCTGACGCCAAAGAAGCGACAATCAAATACCACACCGCGACCCATCTTTTGCATCAAGCGCTTCGTCAGGTCTTGGGAGATCATGTGGAACAGCGAGGGAGCAATATTACGGCCGAGCGCTTGCGCTTTGACTTCTCCCATCCCAAGAAAGTGGAAGCAGAAGAACTAAAAGAAGTAGAAGAGATTGTGAACAAAAAGATTAAAGAGAAACTTTCCATCAAATGCGAAGAGATGAGCCCGGAAGAAGCAAAAAAGCAGGGTGCGATAGGACTCTTTGGCCGCAAATACGGCGATAAAATCAAGGTTTACACAATAGGAGAGTTCTCTAAAGAAATCTGCGGCGGCCCGCATATCAAAAACACCAAGGAACTTGGCAAATTCAAAATCATCAAAGAAGAATCCTCCTCCGCAGGCATCCGCAGAATCAAAGCGACTTTAGAATAATCCTCCTGTAGGGGCAGCCCCTCGTGGCTGCCCTCTCCAACACCACCCACGACAATTACCCGGGGATTGGCCTAATGGTAAGGCGCACGATTCGGGTTCGTGAGACTCCGGGTTCAAATCCCGGATCCCCGACAAAGGTGATGATCAAGTCTTGCTTTTTGGTATTTTAAGAAAAACTAAAACATCAAAATATAAGATTTGATCTCATTTATCCTTTCCTAGACCATTGAAAAAAACTTCAAAAAAAAGGTAAATTAAAATAATATGCCACCATCTGGAAAACACAAAGCCGAAGGCCACAGAAAGCGACTCAGAGAAAGGTTTTTACAGGGCGGATTTGATGGTTTTCTTGATTATGAAATAGTAGAGTTGCTTTTAACTTTGGGTACTCCTAGAAAAGACTGTAAACAAATGGCAAAAGAGGCGATAAAAAAGTTTGGAGGATTGCGGGCCGTGCTTGATGCTCAGTCTGAAGAATTGCAGCAGATTAAAGGCATCGGCCCTTTTAATGTTTTTGGTATCAAGCTTTTTCAGGCGGTATCCGAACGTTACGCCAAAGAACAGATACCGAAAAAAATTACACTTAATACGTCAGAAGCAGTAGCTAGTTTTTTACAAAAATCTATTGGCCGAGAAAAGAAAGAGCACTTTGTTATGTTATCTTTAGACGCGCATAATAATTTGATCAAGATTAGTAATATATCCACTGGTTCGTTGACCGCGAGTATTGTCCATCCACGGGAAGTTTTTAAGGAAGCAATTAAAGCTTCTTCCGCGCAAATTATAGTTGCCCATAATCACCCATCAGGAGATACTGAACCTTCTCCGGAGGATGTCGCGCTTACTAGGCGACTTGAAGAAGCGGCCAAAATATTTGGCATCGGACTTCTTGATCATCTTATTATTACCAAAGATAAATTTTCTAGCTTAAAAGAACAAAATTTAATGTAAATTTATGTCCGATATAAAAAATCTTACAGAAAAAATTAATAAATTTCGGGATGAGCGAGATTGGAAGCAATTCCATAATCCTAAAGATGTTGCACTCTCCCTTGCTTTAGAGGCGGCAGAGGTTATTGAACATTTTCAATGGAAGAATAATCAAGAAGTAGCCAAGTATATTAAGAGCAATAAAGATGATATAGGAGAAGAGCTAGCAGACGTATTGTATTGGGTTTTACTTATGTCTCACGATCTTGAAATAGATATAAAGGAGGCGCTCGAAAAAAAGATTGCAAAAAATGAAAAAAAGTATCCCATAGACAAATCAAAGGGCAAGCACAATAAATACAACAAACTTTAAATTATGATCCTGTATGAAAATACAATAGAGCATTTTAACGAAGATGTAATGCAAAATTGCGTTGCGGATCGTGCGGCTGAAAAATACCGAGCATATTATAATAGGGATCCTGGTAATTCCGAGTATCGGTCTTGGAGAAACTCACTTGCCATTCTAAATAATAGTTTTATCTATGCCGGATTAAAAAATAACCATATAATTATAGAATATGAACTTCCTTATTCATCACGCAGAATTGATGTTTTGCTTTTTGGAAATGATCCTGATGGAGAAGAAAATATTGTCATGATGGAACTCAAGCAATGGTCGAATGAAAACGTTGAAGACTCTGCATCAGAAGGTAATGTAATTGTTGATTACGGGAAATTCAAAAAAGAACAAGTGCACCCTGCGTTGCAAGTGCAGGGATATCATTTTGGTTTAAAAGATTTTCTTGGAATTTTTGAACAAAAAAACGCTCCAGAGCTAAGTTCATGTGCATATGCACATAATTATTCAAAAGAAGATAGCACTGTTCTTTTTTTACCTAAATTTTCTAGTACAATCAAGACATTTCCTTTATTTGCGAAGGAAGATGCTGTTGAATTGGGGCGGTATCTTAAAGATCGACTTCAAGGTGGCGGTGGGAAAATAATCTTTGAGCGTTTTGCAAGAAGCGCAATTAAGCCATCTAAAAGACTTCTTGATCATACGTCAGAGATGATAAATGAACAGCAAATTTTTAATTTAATTGATGAGCAAATTACTGCCTATAATGCGATAATGCACAAAGCCAAACAGCTTGCGAAAACAAAGCAGAAAGCTGTAGTCATAGTAAAAGGTGGTCCAGGTACGGGAAAATCTGTGATAGCATTAGAAGTTATGGGAGAACTTTTACGACAAGGGAAAAGGGTTATGCATGCCACAGGATCATCCGCGTTTACAAATACATTAAGGAAGATAGTGGGTATGCGAGCAAGAAATCTCTTTAAATTTTTTAATAGCTTTATTGCAACGGAGCCAGATTCTTTTGATGTGCTTATTTGTGATGAAGCCCATCGTATAAGAGAATCGAGCATGAGTAGATATACTCCAAGGGCTCAAAGAACAAATTTGCCTCAGATAGATGAATTGCTAAGAGTAGCAAAATTAAATATTTTCTTTTTAGATGAGCATCAAATCGTACGGCCAAGTGAAATTGGCGGCATTGCGATGCTTAAGGAGGCCGTTAAACGTTTTGGTATTAATGATAAAAATGTAGCTGAATTTGAATTAAAAACACAATTTCGTTGTTCTGGATCAGATGCTTATTTACAATGGCTTGATCATGTTTTAAGGATTCGTGATACGGAAATGAGAGAGTTTGATGCAAAAATGGAATTTCGTATTTTCGATAACCCTTCAGATATGATGTCTGAAATTCGAAAGAGGAACAAGGAAACATCAAACTCAGCTCGCATAGCAGCGGGGTTTTGTTGGCCTTGGAGCAAACCAAACCCGGAAGGTTCATTAGTAAAAGATGTAAAAATTGGAAATTTTGCAATGCCATGGGAGAAGAAAGATCAATTTTGGAAATGGGCAACAGATGATTCAGGCATGGAACAGGTTGGTACTATATATACGGCTCAGGGATTTGAATTTGATTATATTGCTGTAATTTTCGGTAACGATTTAGTTTTTGATCCGGTTGAAAATAAATGGCAGGCAGTGCCGGAGAATTCTCATGATACACAAGTAAAACGCAATAACCCAAATCTCACGAATCATTTAAAAAACGTTTATCGCGTGCTTCTTTCTCGGGCCCATAAGGGCGTGTATGTTTATTTTATGGATAAAGATACAGAAAAATATTTTAAGAGTTATTTACCGGAAATAAAATCATGAAAGAGAATTGATGGTCAAATTTTACTTTCTGACATTTTAAGAAAGATTAAAACATCAAAATACAAAATTTAAGCCTATTTATCTGGCCCCATTCTCTCCCTTTGTCATCTCCGACTTGATCGGAGATCCAGGGTTTTAGAGCAAGAATCCTGGATTCCCGCTTTCGCGGGAATGACAAGCGTGTCGTGGCTTCACAGGATTCCTTCCAAGTTTCTCCGACTATGGAGTATTTGTACACATATAAAAAAACAGAGTCGACCCCATTTTGCACTAGCTAGGGAAAAACAGAGCCGGTCCCATTTCATCAATTTGGTGCGGGGGGAGGTGAGATCTAGGGTTGGAATCTCCAAAAATGTTATAATAAAGATAAGTTTTTCAATAAATAAGCAAAAATGGGGTTAGGTCTTGAATAGTGAATTGTTAAAATCAGAAATGTCTCCATTTTTTTAAAAATTTCGTTATGATACAAATTGATACAATTTATAATCGTTATGGAGAACCGAGATTGCGATTACGCAGCAATGGTCGTTTGGTTGATTTTTCTGGACGAAATATCGGATTTTTAAGTGGAGATAATCTTTATAATGATGAAGGTCGCCATGTTGGTTGGTATGAAGGAGGTATAATGAGAGATCATGGGGGTTTTTGTACGGGCTTCGGGGAAAATGTGACTGACCAACTTCATCCCCTGCTTCCTGTGCGACAATTGAAGCCTGTTCCAGCTTTACCCCGATTCGAGCCGTTAAGACCCCCAAAGCGTTTATCCCCATTAAAGCCTTACAAATCTTTTAGATGGTCAAACTTCGACCCGATAGATTTGTTTTTAATGTATGAATAATATAAGCAAAAAAGGTGAGGGTAATAGAAACCAAATCAGCTCAAAGAGTGCCAAGCCCGAACTATCTTTAGGTTATACACAAAGAGATTTAAAAAACCCTGGTGTTGCAAAGGGAATATTGGCAGAAAATCAAAGGCTCCAAGGAGAGGCAAATCAACTGAAGAAGTCATTAAGGTTAACACAGGACAGTTTTGAGAAGTTAAGGCAAAAATATCATACCAGAGATAAAGAAAATGCAGTAATGAAAGAGAAGTACTCACTTCTTTCGAGGTTTGAAATTATAAAGTCACTTTCTTTAATCGGCGTTGGTTCGGCGATTTCATTTTTAATAGATAAAAAATATTTAACAGCGGCGGCGACTGGTATTATATCATTCATTCTATTGCTAGTTGTAACACGTAAAGATACTAAGGTAAAAAGATAATCTTCTATTGCATTTGAGGGGAAATGGGATCAGGTCTTGAATAGTGAATTGTTAAAATCAGAAACGTCCCCGTTTTTCTTAGCCCTAAAGTTTTAATTGCGAAATATATTCTCGTATGAAAAAATCAACTATTGATTTATGTGTTTGCATGATACTTTTTAACAAAAAATTTGAATTTTTGCTTGTTAAAAAGTTTCATGAAACTGAAAAGATAGGAGGTCTTTGGGTTCTTCCGGGCGGAGGCGGCGGTTTTGCCGATGCCAGAAGTTTTTCAGCTTTGGCAAAGCAAGAGGTGGAGTATGATTTGAATGAAAATTATAATAAAAATAAAAAGAAAGGTCAATGGATTAACTTTGAGGTTGAGGAGGGCGCTATTAAAATTTTCAAGACTCAACCTAGCGAAAAAAAAATTATAATTTATACTTACTGCAACAATTACGAAGGGACTCCCACTCCGAATAATAAGGATATAATAGACTTTCGTTGGTTTCCTATTAAGAAGATTCGGGAGTTTGGCATGGTTGGGAAAATCGCTTACGGAAATCATTTAGTGATTTATGATTTTTATAGAAAATTTATAGAAATTTAAGATGAGAAATCAAATGGGGACGTTTCTGATTTATTTGGTACAGGTCGGAAGATCAGAATCAACTAAGATGAAATGAATCAAAAAATTAATCTATGACCAAGCAACCGGCACTGGTGGGGATTGTGCCGAGAAAAAATCTCTGGGATGTGATTTGCGAGAAAAGATGGTATCACATCCCGGTGAAGTCGGCTCCCGACAATGTTTCTCTCGCGGAATTTATCGCCTTTTATTTTCCTAAAATATTCGGCGAAGAGGAAAGATACAAGGTGAATCATTATGCCCAGGTGCGGGCAGTGGATATTGTTAAGAGAGTCAAGCTTTTCCCAGGGGAGCCAAAACACAAAGGGGCGCATGAAGATTACTTTCAATTTCATCTTGGGGAGATTAAGAGATTGCCGCATCCCATCCCCAGTAAGAGATGGAGAAGAATTGTTCATATTCCCACCAGTCGTCAAAAATTATTCAGCGCGGAAGAGATTAATGATCTTTACGACACCAGCCCCTTGGAAGAAAAAGTGTACCGGGAAATGAAGAGACGGCGCATAGACGCCGAAAGACAGGTGTTTGTCCAAGTCGCAGGCCGGGTGTACTGCCTAGACTTTGGAATCTTTTGTCGCAATGGCGACATAGATGTTGAATGTGATGGTGAGAAATACCATATTTTACCTGATGCCTTAACCAGGGACAGAGAGCGCAACAATCAATTAACCAGCTTTGGCTGGCATGTTTTGAGGTTTTCGGGAAAAGAAATCAACTGGACTCTGGCAAATTGCTTCAAAGTTATTGAGAAAACGATTAGTAATCTGGGTGGACTGAGGCAAAAGCTTGATAAGTCGGTTAGTATGTTGTTAAGTTAAAACAATGGGTATATTATAAAAAATTAAGGGAATACGGGGGCAGGTTTTGTATTTTGGAAAAAATGGAGACGTTTCTGATTTATTTTTGCTAAATTCACTATTGTATGACCTGACCCCGTTTGTTGACCCCATTTGTATCCATAAAAAAACAGACTCGACCTCATTTTCCCTATAATTAAAGCAGGTTATTCTTTATCAAAATTGTTTGTATGCAAGAAAAATATAGTTTCAAAAAGGCAACCTTGAAAGATTTAGATAAGTTCTTTATTTTCTTTTCTCAGAGCCTTAAAAAACAGTTCCCTCGATATACTCTAAAAACAAGAGATTATTTTATTCGGAAAGAGTATTGCTTACAATCTTTAAAGGCTCGATTGAAGAGTAAAGACATTATCATCTATTTAGCAATGCAGGATAAGGAGGTAGTAGGCTATTTTGTGACTGGTGTAATTGTTGGCGGTGTATGTTTGGCTTTATGGCTGGCAGTATCTAAGAAGCACCAGGGGCAGGGAATTGGCTCACAGCTTTTGCAGATGTGGGAAAAAGATGCCAAGGCCTTGGGTATACACAAACTTCATCTTTGGACTGACAGAAGAAATTTGAGCTTTTACAAAAAAAGAGGATTCAAATTGCTCGGCAAGGTATCTAAAAACTACTACGGCGTTGATGATTATTTATTCTATAAAAGTATTCAGAAGCCCATTGAAAAGAATTTTTTGAAATAAATATAGTGAGTTGCGGGATGGGATAATTAGAGTGAAAAAACAGAGTCGACCCCATTTTGCACTTGTTTTGCGGCATTTTAAGAAAACTGAAAACATCAAAATACAAAATTTGATCCCATTTACATCAGAATGGAACAAAAAAATAAAGTAAAATTTTGGCAGGTTAGCAAGGTGTTGATTGTTATAATACTGCTCTCATTGTTTTTGAAGTGGCTTTTGTCTGTGATGGGCTCGGATGAGTTTAGGTTGGTTATCGAAAGAGTGGGTATTTTGGGGCCGTTGATTGTTATTATGTATATAGTGGTTTCGCACATTGTAGCCCCACTGGCGGGCTTGCCTGGTGTTTTGTTAGGAGTTTCTATTTATGGCATTGTGAAAGCAGTCTTTTTTATATACATCGCGGGATTGGTAAGTTGTGCCATTAATTTTTGGATAAGCAGAAAATTTGGCAGAGAGTGGGTTGCCAAGCTCGCTGGCAAAAAAACAATGAAGCAGGTTGATGATTTTGTGGAGGTAGCGGGTGTTAAGGTGTTGATTGCGGGCAGGTTATTTGGGTTTGCTTTGTTTGAGATTATCTCTTATGCGGTTGGATTGACTAATATGAGCTTTAGAAAGTATTTTGTTATTACTGCGGTCTTTTCGGCAATACCGGTTGCTGTTTTCGGCTATGCTTTTAAAAATGTAGATTTTCTTTCCGGGGCTGGGCAGATTTTGTGGATTGGGGCTATCCTTATTGTTGGCGCTGTGTTCGTTTTTATGATAAAAAGATATATAGAAAGGCAAAAGTCAAAAACTTAATTGAGAGAAATAGGGGTCAGGTTTTGGGAAAAACGGAAAAATGGAGACGTTTCTGATTTATTTTTGCTAAATTCACTATTCAAGACCTGACCCCACTGACCCCCCACTGACCTGACCCCACTGACCCTAAGTTATTGTTTTGGTTTTGTTTTAGAACAAGACATTTTTAGCTTTTATGTTATTATTCTTTTTTCGTTAAAAAGGTTTATTATAAATTATAATAAGAGGATTTAGGATCAAGTCTTGCTTTTTCGAATTTTTAGATCGGATTGACAAAGCCACTGCATGGGATGATAATATAGATGAAATGTACATACACAAACAATTGGCCTAAATAACCGAAATGTTAGAGAGGAGGCAAAATGAGGATTCTAGTGATTGGAGGGGGCGGAAGGGAACACACCTTGGTTTGGAAAATGGCCCAGAGTCCATTAGTTGATAAGATTTATTGCATTTCGGGCAATGCGGGAATCGCCGCATTGGCAGAGTGTGAGAAAATAGATGTAGATGGTGCGCTGGAGCCCATAGCAGATTTTGCGCTGGATAACAGGATAGACCTGACGGTTGTTGGCCCCGAAGATCCGCTTGCAAACGGGATTGTTGACCTCTTTGCCGCTAGTAGGCTGAGAGCTTTCGGCCCGGACCAGCTAGCAACACAGATCGAGGCAAGTAAAATATTCTCAAAGGAGTTGATGTGGAAGTATGGCATTCCAACCGCCAACGCCGAGATATTTGACAACCACGAGGAGGCCACCGCATACATTCGTGATGCAGGTGTACCTATAGTGGTGAAGGCAGATGGTTCAGCTAAGGGGAAAGGCGTTATCGTTTGCCGTGATGAATTGCAGCAGGCTCTGGATGCTGTTAACACGATTATGGTGGAGAAGGCGTTTGGGAATGCTGGCAACAGGATTCTTGTAGAAGAATGTCTGGAAGGCGAGGAAGCGTCATTCATCGTTTTTACCGACGGTGAGAATATCTTACCCATGTCCTCTTCGCAGGATCACAAGCCCATATATGACGGCGATCGCGGGCTGAATACCGGAGGAATGGGAGCTTATTCGCCAGCGCCGGTAGTTACGCCAGAAGTATACGACCTTATCATGGAAACCATAATGCTGCCGACCGTAAAAGGCATGGCTGCTGAAGGGTATCCATACAAAGGTGTGTTGTATGCCGGCTTGATGATAGCCGATGGCAAACCAAAGGTTATAGAATTCAACGCACGGTTTGGCGATCCTGAAAGCCAGGCAGTACTACCAAGATTGCAAAGTGATATTGTGCCGGTAATGGAGGCCTGTATCGACGGTACACTGGACCAGGCGCAACTGGAATGGTCGGACGAGGCGGCCGCATGTGTTGTAATGGCCTCTGGTGGGTACCCTGTAAAATACAAGAAAGGCAAAGTGATAACTGGCCTGGACGTGGCTGGTGCTATGGAAAACGTAATGGTTTTTCATGCTGGTACCGCGCGACAGGGGGGCAAGATCGTCACTAACGGCGGCAGGGTCCTTGGTGTGACAGCATTGGGTAAGGATATCGAAGAGGCGGTTATCACTGCTTACGATGCCGTAGGCAGGATATCCTTTGAGGGCGCATACTTCCGAAACGATATTGCCTATCGTGCCCTCTAATTTTTTCATGGGGTCAACTCTCATTTTTCGATTTACTTAAAAAATAGAGTCGACCCATTTTTTTTCTTTCATTTTTTAAGAAGGTGAAGGGCGGATGGATCGCTCTTTGGGTGATTTTTTGCTATAATCAAAGAATCTCAATCTTTCTTAAAATAAAAATGAAAAAATTACTTAAAGTTCACTTTGGCTATGATCAATTCCGGCCCCTGCAGGAAGAAATCATTAGTAATGTTCTGGCCCTGAAAGACACTTTTGTCCTGATGCCCACTGGAGGCGGAAAATCTCTCTGCTACCAGCTTCCTGCAATGAAATTTTCCGGTTTGACTCTGGTGGTTTCCCCGCTTATCTCCCTGATGAAAGATCAGGTGGATTCTTTGAAAGCCAACGGCATTGAGGCGGAATTTTTGAACTCTTCGCTTCTTCCCCGGGACGCTATGGATATCCGGCAAAAAGTCCAAGCCGGCAAAACTAAGATACTGTATGTCGCGCCGGAGCGATTGGCTCTTGATTTTTTCCGTAGATTTTTGCATTCCCTCAAGTTAAGCCTTATTGCCATTGATGAAGCCCATTGTATCTCGGAATGGGGACATGATTTCCGCCCTGAATACCGTAACCTTAAATTTTTCAAAAGAGAGTTTCTCAAGGTTCCTGTTATCGCCCTGACCGCTACGGCTACGCCGAAGGTCCGGGCAGATATTATTAAACAACTTTCCTTAAGAAAAGCGAAGCAGTTTGTTTCCAGTTTTGACCGGGAAAATTTGACCTTCTCGGTTCTGCGGAAGAAGAATGCTTTTGAAAAAGTTATGGCTCTTTTAAAGAGGCACAAAGGCGGATCGGCCATTATCTATTGTTTTTCCCGGCGCGAGACCGAAGAAATTGCCGCCAACCTGAAGATCGAAGGCATTAAAGCCCTGCCTTATCACGCCGGATTGCCCCGGGAGATCCGCAAGCGCAACCAGGAACAATTCATCAAAGACGAGGCGCGGGTCATTGCCGCGACTATTGCCTTTGGCATGGGCATTGACAAGCCTGATGTCCGTCTGATCGTCCATTACACTTTTCCGAAAACTTTGGAAGGATATTACCAGGAAATAGGGCGCGCAGGCCGCGACGGCCTGCCGGCTGAATGCGCCCTTCTTTATTCGTACGGAGATATCCGCAAGCATGAATTCTTTTTGGGGCAGATGGAAAATACGCAGGAACAGGAGAATAGCCGCCAAAAACTTAACCAGGTTGTGGAATACTGCCAGGGAAGAGGATGCCGCCGGAAATATCTGCTCCAATATTTCGGAGAGGAGTATCCAAGGAAAAACTGCAAGGGTTGCGACAGCTGTCTTCGGCCTAAAATAGAATATGAGGCCACCGAGATTGCCCGGAAGATCCTTTCTTGCATTCTGCGCACTGAATCCCGGTTCGGTAAAAAATATGTCATTGATCTGCTTCGAGGCAAGGCCACCGCGCGGATAACCGGCAACGGCCACCAGACTCTTTCAGTCTTTGGGATTGTCCGGGATTTGACCATTGAAGAAATGAGGGAGGTGATCAATGACCTGATTTCTCTCGGCTATCTATCTTCTTCTGAAGGAATGTATCCCACTCTTTCGGTCACAGCTCACGGCATTCAATTTCTTAAGGAAAAACAGAGCCTTACCCTTTCCCGGATAACGCAGGATCTCCTGGATTATGAAGAGGAAGAATCAGCCGGAGTGGAAGCGCAGTATGATATTCGGCTCTTTGAGAACTTGCGCGTCCTGCGAAAGCAGATCGCGGATGAGCGGGGAGTGCCGCCTTTTGTTATTTTCGGCGATGCTGCTCTATATGCAATGGCTCGGTATTTTCCGGTCGATCCAGATAATTTTTTAAGAATTCAGGGAGTGGGAGAAAGAAAGCTGGAAAGTTTTGGCAATTCTTTTATGGATGTTATTTTAAAATATGTTAAGGAGAACAAGCTTAAGCCGGAAATGGTTCCTGACCGGAGCAGAATTAAACGCAACCGGGCGCGCAGAAAAGTTAAGGCAGGTTCAACCTATCGGGAAACAAAGGAGCTGATTGATCAAAAGACCTCCCTGCGGGAGGTCGCCAGGGCGAGGGGATTAAAGCCGGGAACGATCATCAGCCATCTGGAAAAACTGGTTATAGCCCAGGCAAAGATTGATCTTGATTATCTCAAACCGTCCGGTAAAGAATGTCGGGAAATCCAATCCGCTTTTCAAAAATGCGGATACAAATGGCTTAAGCCTGCTTATGATTTTTTGGATGAGAAATATACCTACGACCAGATCCGCCTGGTCAGAGTGATAAGTAGCATCCGGCAATCCCGGAGAGAGGCAGGGTAGGGGGAATAGCAGATTAAAATATTCATAGGATTTTTGGGTTCAGGCCTTGCTGCGCCAAGTAAGGCGATGATCTAACAGGTGTAAGCCCCCCCCTTTTTTGGACTAGCGGTTTTGGTCCTCCTTTGGAGAATTGAACCAACAAAAAAATCGCTGTCTTGGCGGTTTTCTGATATAATGAAAATGTAAAAAGTGAGAAATCACTATAATCAGGCCCGAAAGGGCTTAAACTATTAGAAATTAAAAATGTCAAAGGGCAAAACTCGACCGTATTGACTTTGGCCCTGTTGATCTTCCAATTATGGAAATTCTATTTTGCGTATTATTATTAATTTCACTGATTTGTCTGGTGATAGGGCTTATAAGGCCCCGTTATGTTTTGATTTTTTTAGAAGGGACTAAAACGAGAAAAAAGGCGCTTTTGATTTTTGGCATACTTAGCATTATATTTCTTGTTTCATTCAGCTTGACCATCACTGTGTTCAGTCCATTTAGACAACAGCCTGGAAAGGGAATCTTTCCTGTTGTTGAAAAAGAAGCAGAAGAAGAATCCCCAGAGACTCCTCAAAAAGAAGGTTTAGAAGAAAAGAAAGTATCAGAAGAGCCAGAAGAGAGTCAGCCGGAACCAAAAGTTTACGCTGTATCCATAGGTGACATTGCCAAGACAGAATTATTGCGGCTAACTACGTGGACCGACGGGGCGGTTTCCATGGATGTGCCCGTGAACTGGAATATTTATACCGGGGGTCAATGCGCTACAAAGTCAATCTTAGCCAGAGATCCTTCTACTGAATTAAAGCAGGTTTTTTATTTTTCAGAAGCCGGACCGGTTTATACCAGCCAAGAATCAAAACAAAGGGATCAAAATTATGTCGCTATGGGCGGTAATAAGCTTTCCTACTTCGAAAGTCCGGTAGTAAATCCGTTGACCGCTGAAAATTATTTAAAGAATTTTGGAGCTTTTGCTATTACTTCTTTGTTTCAACAAGCATTCCCGGAGGTTCCCGTTATGACTGATATAAAAATAATAAGCAAAAAAGAAATTACTGATAAACCGCATTATGTGACTGATGGAAAGTTAATAAGGGCAGAATTCAAGCAAGGCGGTAAGTCAGGGGAAGGATATTTTCATATCATAACCGCGGATCTTGGGATGGGCTTCGGATATGGAATGATGTTTGTTGGAATGACAGCCCCGAAGGGCTTGCTTGATTTGATAACACCTTCATTAAAGAAAAGCTTAGAATCTTACGTAATAAGTCAGGAATATGTAAGTGCTTGTTTACAGGCGCAGAATAAGGCAGCAGCCGGGATATTAAAAGCAGGCAGGATATTAAGCCAGAGTTCTGATACTATAATGGAAGTCTGGGAGAATAAGCTTGAATCAGAGCAAAGGATGTCAGAAAAATATAGTGACGCTATTTTGGGAAGCAGCAGGTTGTATAATCCTCAGACTGATGAGGTTTATGTAGTTACCCCCGAATTCTATGATTTTTATCAAATTCATAATACAGAATTTGAGAAGAATTATTTACAAGAAATGCCCAATGATAAATGGGGTCATGCTCCTCTAAATGGGGCCGAATATATATATTAAATGTGAATTATGCTAATTATTTCGCTTGTTGATTTCATAGCCTTTAGTTGCCATCTATGGAAAGGGAAATGGGGTCAGGTTTACATTTCTATAAACAATTATGTTTAAACGCAGAAAAAACGCAGAAGCGGCCTCTCGAACGGAATCGGAAGCCGCTAAAACAGCTGAAGAAAAAGAAAAGCCCAAGAGAAATTATCAGATCACTCTGCATTTTCTGGGTGGAGGTGCGCCCATATCGCCGAGTGGGGCGAGAACAGACCTTAGTGAACAAAGCAGAATAGACCTTGCGGTGGCAATGGTGGCAAAGGCAGAAGCAGATGATTATGAGCTGACTGATACGGGGATCAACATTATCTTTCGGGGAATAGAAAAAGCAACATGGAAGGAAGCCGTTATTTTTGGCAAAGCAAGGGGCGCCAAGATTGAAGACACTTTTTCGCATTCTGTGCGGCTTGACCCTAAGAAAGAAGAGCAGGGCGTTAAGGCAATACCCTATATTGAAGATGAGCAGGAAGCGGCTTAGGCAAAGCCAGATTTTAGTCGATAAAGGAGGTTGGGGTCGAGTTTTGGGAGGATTGATGGTCAAGCCTTGCTTTTTGGCATTTCGAAAAAAACTAAAACATCAAAATCAAAGCGCTTTTTTTATTTGACGAAAGTCTTTTTTATTTATATTATTCAGATAGATGGTTTTCCAAAAATTTAAATAAATACAAAAACAATTTAATCAAAAATTCATGAAAAAAGTATCCCTTTGCGCAAGCTTTGTTTTTATTGTTGCGCTGATTTTATTACTTCCAAGCAAAACCCCGGCTTTGGCTGACGGCATGGTGATTATTAATGATGATCCTGGTTCGGGCGGCTGGGGTTATGAAGCAGAAGAAAGTCAGGAGGCATTTATTCATTATGAGGATGGCACCCAGAAGATGATTTTGAGTGTTAATTTAGGTTTTGGGCAAGACAGTAATAAGATTTGGCTCTTTCCCGTGCCCGGCGCGCCGGAACAGGTCGCGATTGATATTATGACTGCCGTGCCTTATCTCTCGGGAGAAGAGCTTTCAGGCAGAGCAAAGTCTAACTTAACTACTGCTAAGCAGTTTGCTTTTGCCAGCCAGATTTATTCCCTGCCTTTTGTTTTTTATTTTGATGCTTCCTCCCCTCCTTATGACACGGGAGAATCTTTGGAAATAATGGCTCCCGGCGAATCTTTGGAAAAGTCGCAGGATGTAACCGTCCACGCGCGCCTTGAGAAAGAAGGGATGGTCTCCGAGATTATTACGGCGAGAACGGGAAACGGCATTTACGATTATTTGGAGAATAAGGGCTTGGAGATTGAGATCGGCGCGATTCCGGTTTTACAGGAGTATTTTGGCGAGGATTATTCTTTTGTTGTTTCCTGGATCAGTCAGGAAACAAGCGGGCGATATGACTTTTCATTTGAGCAGAGAGGCGTTTTTGTCAGCTTTCCAACAGACGAGCTTTATTACCCCCTCTTGCCGACCAGCGTTTATGGCGACGAAGTCGTGCCGGCCACAATCAGGGTGCTCGGCTATGTTTCGCCCCGGATATTCTCCGATCTTGAGCCTCATGTTTCGGTGGATTATTTTATTGATGATTATTATTTTGATTTTGAGGGCTTAGAGTCTTTTTATGATCAGGATGTTTCGGAAATAAAGTACACCAAAATTGAAATTGACGCTCCTTCTAAATTTTTAACCGATGATCTGTGGATGGAAAGAGAAGTACCCGGAAAGGTAGCTTACAGTTCCTTTATCGCGGAATATGGTTTGGTGACGACCTTTATCCTCTTTACCCTGTTTTCTGTGATTATCGGAATCATCATTGGCTTGATTGTTTTTAGAAGAAGCAGGTCATGGCTTCGTTATGGATTAATTGGTCTTTCTAATTGTTTGTCTCTTTTGGGTCTTGCTTTGGTTGTGATTTTTACCCGGACTAAAGAGAGAAATGAAAACATTGAAAATTTGCTGTCCCAGGTCAGGCAAAAAGGTTATATTTGGAAAAGAAAGCTGGCTTTTGTTGTTTTGATTTTAGATTTGCCATTTTTATTTTTATGTCTTTTCGCTTGGTATAATTTGATCATTAGTTCACTTAATTTCCAGTATTTCGATTTTAGCAGTTTCCTACTTGCTGTCGTGCCTGTCTTAGCTTTAGTTTTCGTGATTTTGATTCGGAAGATCAGGGCAGAAGACAGAAATTTGTTTTCGGAGTTACGCGCGAATAATTATTCATCCTGGACTTTTCAACCCAAAGATAAGAGAAAAGTTATCTTCATCCCCGTTTTCTCGGTTGGGTTTTTGATTGTTTCTTGGATTATTATTACAGTATTAGAGATGACTGTGTGAAAGTTTAGACAAATGGGCGGACTTTAATCAATATAAAAACAAAACCTATGTTTAAGAGATTCATGATTTTAGGGGCGGTGATTGTTTTAGTTTTTGTTGCTGCGGGATGTTATCCTCCGGAGCCGCCTGTACCACCACAGACTTCAGGCTTGACTGAGGAAGCATTAAAGAATGCGGAATACGAGTCTGGCTGTATTGAAGGAGCGGCGCCAATGATTAATGGCGAACATTATTATTCTCCGCCTGGAGACCCGATGCCGGGAGAGGAAGATATAGAGTATTTTACAGTGATTGAAGAGGGTTTAATCGCGTTTGGAGACTTAGATGGCGACGGCGTGGATGACGCGGCAGTTATCTTGGGCTCATGGACTGGCGGCTCTGGTTATTATATCGGTATCTCAGCGGTTTCTTTACAAGGGGGTGTTCCAGTGAATATTGCTTCTGAATGTTTGGGAGACAGGGTGCTTGTCAATTCAATTGCGATTGAAAATAATGAGATTGTACTTTCGGTTGTAACCCATGGCCCGGATGATGCCCTGTGCTGTCCGACCATGGAAGGCGAAAAAAGATTCAAGCTGGATGTGGATATGTTAATTGAGCAATAATTTAAAGCCAAGGCGTGCTTTTGGCCGCGGGCGAGGAGCGGCCAGTACTTTTAATGCCGGAAAAAGAAATTGAGCCGGGTACAAAGATACATTAGTCACGTGTTTGATATATTCGAAAATGTTACAAAACTGGCTGATCGGCCAGTTTTGTAACGGTCTTGTTTTGTGTTTGCCGTTTAGTGCTTTGCTGGGGTTGATTTTTTATCTTAAATAGAATAGAATTAGATAAAGGAAAAACAAAAACTATGAAGAGGGTAACCAAAGTTTTAATGTTTGTTTGGCGCAAAAAAGGCGGCAAAAAGGAGTTTTTGGTCCTAAAAAGACAAGAGCAGAAAGATTGTGTCGCCTTGACTGGCCATTTGGAGGCCGGGGAAAGCCGCGAGCGGGCCGTAAAAAGAGAGGTTTTAGAAGAGCTGGACGTCTTGGCAAAGGCGATTGTTGATCTTAATTTCCAAATTACGGTTTTCTTAAAGCATCTCAATGTTGATTCCGAAGAACACGGTTTTCTAGTGGAGATTCCTGCTCAAAAACAGATTACTTTCTTAGAGTATGAAGCGCGAGTAAGCTGGTATTCTTATCAGGATTTGATTAAGAAATTAACTTATCCCAACCAAAGAAAAGCAGCAGAGAAGATCAAAGAATTTTTGAAAGTATAAAAAAACAGACTCATTGATTTTTCGGGGTGTCTATTTATGAGTCTGCAGGAACCAGAAATTCTATGATGACATTTCCCACTCCCTCTTTTTTAAATCCGAGGTATTGAGCGAGACCCTCGGAAAGGTCAAACTTCCTTTCATGATGGGGAGTGAGATGTCCCCTTTCATTATATAGAGCTTTTACAATCCCGTTTTCAACTTTCAAGGCCCAAGGCCCTCGGTCAGTTACCCTTGTTAAGACTGATCGTTTATTCGCGGGATTTATAATTCGCACTTTTGTATTAAGAGCTAAAAGCTCTTTTGGCAAATTAGTAGCCATAGTGAAAGCGTTTTTGTTGAAGATTTCACCGTTAGCCATTGTTCTGCCATGAAATTTGAGACCATACCAGCTCGCTCGACCTTCGATTTTTATAATTCTGTGTTTAATCCGGGTCTCTTTTTCTTGGGCGAGTTTAACGACTGGATGATACCATCCTTGAGCAAGGCTTTTGACGGGTTTTTCTACTGGCAGGAGAAAGTCGAGAATGAGAACGAGCATAAGCCCTAAGATTAAGAATCTTACCTCTAGACCATTTTTTTCTTCTTCTTTCTTTTCTTCTTCCATTTTTTCCCTCCTTGTGCTTTAATAAAGTGTTCCCCCAAAGCTTTGTTTTATAACATAGATTATAGAATATGTCAACGTTTGCTAATTTCTTAAAATCTTTTTGGCCAATTATTATTGTTTTAGTTATTATTATATTTCAATTTTTAAAAAAGAAAAAAATTATGAATGGAGAAAATGTGATCAATGTCAAAGCAAAGAATATCCTAAAGGATAAAAAGAACGCCCGTTATGTGCTTTGGGGGGTAATCGGGGTTATTGTTATCATTTTAATCGCGCTTTCAATCGTGGTTATTCCGGCGGGGACGACCGGGGTTTATCATCTCTTTGGCAAGGTGCGTGATCGCGAGGTTTCTTCCGGCATTCACCTTATTAACCCTCTAGCCCGGGTGACCAAGATGAGTATCCGGACCGAGGAATACACAATGACTTCTGTCCAGGGCGAAGGCCAAAAAAAAGACGATGATTCGATTGCTGCCTTGACGCGTGAGGGATTAAGTGTTAATCTAGAGATTACGGTTCTTTATCACTTGATGGAGGAGAGCGCTTCGGATATTTATCGGGAAGTGGGCCTAAATTACGAAGAAAAGATTATCAGACCCAGAATCAGAAGCGCGATCCGGGCGGCAGTGGCGCAATACGAAGCCAAAGATATCTATTCAGAGAAAAGAGAGGAGCTAACCACTAAAATCCTTTCTGATTTAGAGGATGAGATTGGATCGCGCGGGATTGGGGTTGAAGAGGTTTTATTGCGCAATGTGGTTTTACCTGAAAAGCTAGCAGTAAGCATTCAAGAGAAACTGTCAGCTGAACAGGAAGCGCAGAAATTTGACTTTATCTTGGAGCGCGAGATCAAGGAAGCAGAAAGAAAGAGGATTGAAGCGCGAGGCCAGCGCGATGCCCAGACAATCATCAATGAGAGCTTGACTACGGATTTCTTGAAGTATTTGTACATCAAAGAATTAAAAGACCGGGAGGGAACGATCTATGTGCCGATCAGTCCTAATACTGGCTTGCCTTTGTTTCGGGACGTGGCAGAATAAGGATTCTATTTACAGTCAAACAAAACCCATAGAGGAGGTAAATGAAAATGGCGAAGCTTAGGTTGATTGTTGAAAGTGAAGAATATGCAGAGAATGTGGGGACGGATGATGCGCCAGAGCTTAAGACCATGGGAACAAGAATAAAGGTTAAAGAGGCCCTGGAATTCGTCGGTAATAAGAAGCCTGTGTTATCTATATCTTTACCGAGAGTAGGCGATGAAGTTGCCAATAGAAACAATGTGGATCGCACCTTCTGGCTTGGGACTCGCCTCTCAGGCGGATGGTCGGAGATGTCGAAATCCGAGGGAGCAATCAAAGTCCGGGGTGAGATTAGAGACGGAAAGATTATAGGGATTCAGGAAATGGCTCTTGGAAAGAAACCTATCCCCGTTCCTGGCGACATTATAAAAGGATGCATAGCCGAGGGTAAAGAAGGTGTTCTCCCTGAAAGAGAATGTGTACTGCATCTTAGGTTGATAGCTCCTGGCATATGGATCATCGCCCGCGAAGTAAAAGGAAGATCAGGAGGAGTGAGTAAAAGGAAGCTTCCTTTTCGCCGCAAGTAGGGTTAAACTTTACAAACCTATAGAGCTCATATTGTTTTTAACTTTCAGAGAATAATTGAGCTTTTTTTATACTTTTGAAAAATTAAAAAATAAACCTTCGTCCCGAGGGCGTTCGACTGAGCTCAGCCGAAGTCTTCAGGTCGAGGAAAATTCAATAAAAATTAAAAAATAAGAAATAAACAAAAAATAAGAAATAAAAAACAAAAAACACTCCCTATTATTTGCCAAACTGAAACAAAAGTTGTAAAATGATCATAGAAGCGCTGTTTTTACAGTATTGTTTTTGGTTATCAATATGGGATTATTTTCAAAATTAAAAAACAAAAAAAATAAAGGTAATTCTGCGTTTGCTTTGGATATTGGTACGGCCGTGGTCAAAGCTTTAATTTTCCGGATTGATGAAAAAGAGGGCAAGGGTTATATTTTAGGCGTGGGTCGGGCCAATCAGGCGTTAGGAGATATGCAGTCGGGTGCGGTTACGGACATTGCCGGCGTGGTTGCGACTTGCGAGAAAGCAATTAAGGCGGCAACAGATGAGGCTCATTTCCGGCCGACCCAGGTTATTTTAGGTATTGCTGGCGAGTTGGTCAAAGGTTCAACCACCATGGTTCATTATGAACGTTTAAAACCCAAGACCAAGATTGATCTGCCCGAACTTAAGAACATTCTCCATAAGGTGCAATGGAAGGCTTTTGACAAAGTCAGAAAACAGTTGGCCTGGGAGACCGGTCATTCCGAGATTGATGTCAAGTTGATTAACGCGGCAATCGTGGATGTCCGGATTGACGGCTACCGGGTGACTAATCCTTTGGGCTTTCAGGGTAAGGATGTTTCGATCGGGATTTTTAATGCCTACGCCCCTCTTGTGCATTTGGGCGCTTTGCAAACAATCGCTTCGGAATTGGATTTGGATCTCCTTTCGATTGCAGCCGAACCTTATGCTGTGGCGCGGGCCACGGGTCTAGAAGACGCTCCGGAGTTTTCGGCTATTTTTATTGATGTTGGCGGAGGCACCACCGATATCGCGGTCGTGCGCAACGGCGGGGTGGAGGGGACAAAGATGTTCGCTTTGGGCGGGCGCGCTTTCACAAAGAGAATCGCTTCTGATTTGGGTGTTAGTCTGGCAGAGGCCGAGGAAATGAAGATCAAATATTCTCGCAGCCAACTGCCAGAAGCAAAACTTGCCAAGATTAAAGAGTCCTTAACCGGTGATGTGCGGGTTTGGATTTCAGGATTAGAGCTTGCTCTCTCTGAATTTACGGAATCTGATTTGCTGCCTTCGCGGATTCTGCTTTGCGGCGGCGGTTCTTTATTGCCTGGAATTCAAGCCGCGCTTCTCAATCCGATTTGGGTTGAAAATTTGCCTTTTGCTAAGAACCCGCAAGTGAGTTTTATTAAACCAGAGGAGGTGGTTGATATCATTGATCAAACAAAGAAGTTAACCCAACCCCAGGATATTACACCAATGGCCTTGGCCAATCTCGCTATTGATTTGGCTGGACAAGAGAGGGTGGTGGGTAAAATTTTGAGAAGAGTGGTTCGGATGATGCAGACTTAGATTAATGCAAAATGTAAATCTCAAAATGCAAAATGATAAATCAAAATGCAAAGAGAATCCTTCCTTTTTGCATTTAGGTAATTTTACATTTTCATTTTGATTTTTGCACTTTGAATTTTGATTTTAAATAATGAAAACGATTTATATTGACATCGATGAAGAAATTACGAGTGTGATTGACCGGATCAGGAAAATTACAGATCGGGAGATTGTTTTAGTTATTCCCCAGCGGGCTTTGCTTTTGCAGAGTATTGTCAACTTAAAGCTTTTAAAGGGACAGGGCGATATTTTGGGCAGGAAAGTGATTATTGTGACTGCCGACCAATTAGGGAAACATTTGGCGGTAAGGGCTGGTTTAGAAGTTAGAGAAAAGGTGGGGAATAGAGCTGTTTTAACTACTGAAATCGAAGTGTCTCGAGAGGAAAAGGAAAGAGAGACAAAAACGAGGTCAAGGAAGCAGACGCAGCCTTTTTCTTCTCTAGAGCGGCATTCGGCGGTTTCGGTTTTTGATATTGTCCGGCGGGCCAAGAGTCAGAAGTTTTATCCCCTAAGGCAAGAAAAGGATAAAGAAAAAAAGAAGTTTTTTTCAAAGTTTAAAGTCCGCCGTCCCAAAGGCGGACGGCCGGACAGGCCCGCCTACGCCAAGGCTTCGGCGGGCAGGCCTAAATATCCAGGACTCAAAAGGAAACGTTCCCGCAGGCTGGGGGCGCGGCTCTCTTCGTTTTCCGCCAAGGTCGGTTTGGGTTTTATCGGCTTAAGTTTGGTTTTGGTTGTTTTAATTATTTTATTGGTCCTTCCTCATGCCACGGTTACGATTATCCCCAAGAGCGAACCTTTAAGTCAAAATGTTGAGTTGGTGGTGCGAACAGATATTGAGGAAATAGATGATTTAACCAAAGCGATTCCCGGCGAGTTTATGATTTTAGAAAAGCAGGAGTCGCGTATTTTCTCAAGCACCGGCAAGCAAGAAATCTTGGAGAAAGCTTCTGGCACAGTAACTATTTATAACGAGAAAGGCGTCAGCCAGACACTGGTTGCCACAACCAGATTGATGGCAGAGGGAGAGATTCTTTTCCGAACCAAAGAGCGGGTGGTGATCCCGCCGGCCTCGGTTTCTCCAGAGGGTTCTTTGGCGCCAGGTGCCGTTGCTGTTTCCGTGATTGCTGACCAGGCCGGCCCAGAAGGCAATATCGCGCCTTGCGAGTTCTATGTTGTCGCTTTTTCTGAAAGTCAGCGCCAAAAGGTTTATGCTCGGAACACAGAAGCTTTTGTTGGCGGCGCTTCTTACGAGGCGAAAGTGGTTGCGGAGAAGGATTTAGAAGGAGCCAAAAGGATAATCTCCGAAGATTTGATTGCGATCGGCCGTGAAGAGATCAAGGCGGAATTAAACTTGGATTTTGAATTGCCTGAAGGCGCGATTGAGAGTGAAATTATAGAGGAAGAAGCAAGCAGAGGGGTAGGCGAGCAGGCAGAGAGTTTTGAACAAAAAGTTAAGATCCATCTTAAGGCTCTGGTTTTTAGAAGCGAAGAGGCGGCAGAACTAGCGTTGAATTCAACGATGGATGTTTTGCCGGATGATAAGTATATCATTAACCCTTCGCTAGAAGAAGGAATTGATTTTAGTATTGAAAGCATTGATTTAATCCAGGAAAGGGCTTTGTTGAACGTTCGGGTAGAGAAACAGGTTGTCTGGAAGATTGATACCCTAAAGCTTAAAGCGGAGATCACTGGCTTGAGTCAGGAAGAGGCCTTGGAGCACCTTAATGAAATAGATGAGATTCTGGAGGCAGAACTGAAACTCTGGCCTTTTTGGGTCAGAAAAGTCCCTAGTTTAGAAAAAAAAGTGGAAATAGAGATTAAGGCAGAATAGTGAGATATGATCCCATTATAAGAAGACCAGGGGCCTTGCCCCATGTTTTTGACTTTATTTTAAGATATGTTATACTAAATCAGGTCTTTGTGATCACTATTTTTGGTGATGTTTTTATATTATGCTAAAAAAAAGTAAGATTTCTAGATCTGCTAAGGAATCTAGACCGACTTCGCCTTTGTCCAAGAAAGATGTCATTGAATTGCAGGGAGAGGTGAGCGAGGTTTTGCCTTCCACTACTTTTAAGGTAAAACTAGAGAACAATCATGAAATCCTCGCTCATATTTCAGGCAGAATCAGAGTGCATAGGATTCGGATTATGCCGGGTGATAAGGTGCGCGTGGAATTGAGCCCTTATGATTTGAGTAAAGGGCGAATTGTTTATCGTTATTGAGATTTTGGGTGATTTTTTTGTTTTCGATTTGCTCGAACCTTTGTTTTGGTTTAGGGAAAATAAATTTAGTTAAAATTTAAGATGAAAGTAAGGTCTTCGGTCAAGAAAATTTGCAAGAAATGCAAGGTCCTGCGGCGCAAGGGCAAGGTTTTTATAGTCTGTGAAAATCCCAAACACAAACAGAGGCAGGGATGATGATTAGTTCAAAGTTCAAAATTAAAAGTTTTGAATTCAATTTTGAATTTTGGACTTTTAACTTTTAACTAAGATATGGCTCGGATTGCGGGAGTGGTATTGCCCCAAGACAAGAGAATAGAGATTGGTTTAACTTCCATCTATGGCGTGGGACGGTCTTTAGCTAATAAGATTTTAGAGAAAGCTCGGATTGATCCAGACAAGCCGGTCTCTGCCCTGACAAGCGAAGAAGAAGGAAAATTGAGAGAGATCATTGAAGCCGAGCATAAAGTTGAAGGTGATTTAAGAAGAATGATTTCTTTACATATTAAACGTTTAAAAGACATTGCTTCTTACCGGGGCTTGCGACACAGCAAGGGTCTTCCTGTGCGGGGTCAGAGAACGCGGACGAATTCGCGGACCGTGAGAGGAAATATACGTAAGACAGCTGGTAGCGGCCGCCGGTCGTCGACAGAGAAAACGTAAGGATATGAATCATGAATAATGAATTTTGCCTGCCGAAGCTCATGGGCGTAGGCAGGAATTAGGAGTTTTGAATATGGGGAAGAAGAAAATCAAGACAATTGAATCTGATGCGACAACCGAAGCCAGGCAGGTAGAGAAGCTCACAGCCCAACTTGCGCATAAGCGGAAGAAGGTGCGCAAGTATGTGCCGCATGGGTGTGCTTATATTTACGCTACTTATAATAACACAATAGTGAGTCTAACAGATCAGGGGGGCAATGTGGTCGCTCAAAGTTCAGCTGGCCGTTTAGGATTCAAGGGAGCAAAGAAGTCCACGCCCTATGCCGCAGGAAGAGTGGTTAAAGTAGCGGCTGAAAAAGCCCAGTTGTATGGCCTAGAAAAGGTTGATGTTTTCTTGAAGGGGATTGGCGCCGGCAGAGAAGCGGCAGTACGTGCTTTGGCTGCAAACGGCTTGACGGTTTTATCAATTAAAGACACAACTCCAATCCCCCACAATGGCTGCAGGCCCAAAAAAGCGAGGAGAGTGTAGAGTGCAAATTTTTAATTTTTAGTTTTTAATTTTTATTTAATTTTTAAACATTGATCTTAAATTTTACTGTTTAAGAACTAAACCATTAGAAATTAAACATTCAATAAAAATTAAGAATTAATAATTAAGAATTGATAATTAGGAAATGGCTAAACAAACAGGTCCTAAATGTCGTCTTTGCCGCCGGGAAGGAGTAAAACTTTTTCTGAAAGGTTCTAGGTGCCTTGGCCAGAAGTGCGCAATGGTGCGCAAAAATTACATCCCGGGCAATCAAGGAACAAAGGCAGGATACAAGAGATTATCTGAATATGGTTTGCACTTGCGTGAAAAGCAGAAATTACGTCGTGTTTATGGTGTTTTAGAAAGACAATTCAGGCGTTATTATTTTCAGGCGAGTAGAAAAAAAGGGATTACCGGCGATATTTTGTTTCAAGTTTTGGAGTCACGTTTAGATAACGTGGTTTACCGGGCCAACTTTGCCGCCTCGCGGAGTCAGGCAAGACAGCTTCTAAATCACAGCTTCTTTTTGGTTAATAGCAAAAAAGTCAACATCCCTTCTTATCAAGTGAAAGAAAAGGATAAGATCAGTTTAACCCCGCGGGCCCAGAAGACTAAATATTTTAAAGAATTACAACTTCCCGTAAAAGGGACCTGTGTTTGGCTGGAGGTTGACCGTAAGAAAAAGGAAATCAGGGTTTTGCGCAAACCATCTATTTCCGATGTTGATCAATCGATTGACATGGCTTTGATTGTTGAATATTACTCTCGTTAATATTTTTAAGATCATAATTTCAAAAAAGATGCGAAGGTTTAAGAAATAGGATTCTCTATTTCCTGAATTGGGTATCTTTTACTAGAATAAGATGGAAAAGATCAAATTACCTAAGCGTATTGAAGTAACCAAAGCCAAAGCCAACAAAGCCACTTTGGTGATTGAACCCTGCTTTCCTGGCTATGGCTTGACTTTGGGCAATGCTCTAAGAAGGGTGCTTCTTTCTTCTTTGTCCGGGGGTGCGGTAACCAGCATCAAGATTAAGGGTGTCGATCATGAATTCTCCACTCTTCCTTATGTTCGTGAGGATGTAGTGGAAATTATTTTAAATTTGAAACAGTTGAGGGTCAAGGTTCACAAAGAAGAGCCAGTGAAATTTACCCTCAAGGTCAAAGGAGAAAAAGAAGTTAAAGCCTCTGATTTCAAAACGGGGAGCGATCTAGAGATCGCAAATCCAGATCTTCACATCGCCAGTCTCACCGACAAAAAGGCCGAGCTAGAGATGGAACTTCAAGCTCTCAAAGGGCGTGGCTACCAGTCTGTGGAGCAAAGAGAAGGAGAGAAGAGAGAAATCGGCGAGATTGCGATAGACGCAATCTTTACGCCGGTTAAAAAGGTGAACTGTAATATTGAGAACATCCGGGTAGGAGAGATGACTAATTTTGACAAACTAAAGATGGAGGTTGAGACCGATGGCACAATTTCTGCCAAAGAAGCCATGGAAGAGGCGTCTCAAATTCTGACCGATCACTTTTCTCTTTTGGGCGGAATAAAGGTGAGAAAGGCCGAATCCAAAAAGACCTCAAAAGAGAGAAGCAAGGGCGTTAAGAAAAAAGTGAAATCGCCAAAGAAAGCCCTTGTGGAAAAAGTAGAAGATTTATTTTTGGAAGAGCTGAAGTTTTCAGCCCGCACATTCAATGCTCTGAAAAAGAAAAAGATTCGACGGGTTAAGGATTTGGCCAAGATGACGGAAAAAAGATTGAGCAGTCTCTCGGGCATTGGGGCCGCGACGGTAAAAGAGGTCAAAAGAGTCTTGGGCCGCAAAGGCATCCTTTTAAAGCAGGAATGATTACAATTCAAAGTGACCGAAGGTCATCCCGAGGACGAGCAAAGCGAGGACGAGGCCTGCCTGGCCGGCCGCCTTGGTGTAGGCAGGGATCTCGTGAATATTCCTTGGGGTCTTTCGGTGTTTCTCACCTTAAGATGATACCATGGTGTCATCTTTGAACTTTTCACTGAAAAACATGCGTCATTTGAAAAGGGGTAAAAAATTAAGCAGGACCTCTGACGAGCGCAAGGCCTTACTCCGCGGCCTTGCCAATTCTTTAATATTGCATGACAAGATTAAGACCACAGAGGCTCGCGCCAAGGCCTTGCGCCCTTTTGTCGAAAAATTGATTACTAAAGGCAGGAAGCCGAATTTAGCCAACAGGCGATATGTTTTAAGATTTTTAAATCAAAAAGCGACCGCCAAAGTCTTTAGCAGTTTGAGCAAGAAATATAAAGCGCGGCCGGGGGGCTATACCCGGATTGTGAAATTAGGAAAGCGCGGCAGAGGAGACAACGCGTCGCTTGCGCACATTGAGCTTGTCTAAAATATATGATGAAACGTCAAGATAAAATCAAGCGGGAATGGCATTTGATTGACGCCAAGGGTCGGATTTTGGGCAGGTTAGCTTCCGAGATTGCCGTTATTTTACAGGGCAAGCACAAACCAGGCTTTCTTCCTTATTTAGATCAGGGGGATTGGGTTGTGGTTATTAATGCTAGAGAAATCAAGACCACTGGCAAGAAGGGAGAGCAGAAGATTTATTATCATTACACCGGTTATCCGGGAGGCATCAGGGGCAAAAAACTTAAGGATGCTTTTCAGGATGATCCTGCCTGGGTTTTAAAAACAGCGGTTTCGGGGATGCTGCCCAAGAATAAATTGCAGAAACCAAGACTTAAGAGACTAAAAATTTTCGTAGGGAGTGAGCATCCTTATCAGGGGAGATTTAAGTAATTTTCAATTTTCAATTTACAATTTTCAATCAATTTTCAATTTACAATGAATAAATTTTCAAACCAAAATGGGCAATTGTTTGGAGATTGAAAGTTGAAAATTCATATTATGGTTACCAAAAAATCTACAAAGAAAAAGAAAGATAAAAAGCAGGAGTCTAAAGTTACTGCTAAAAAGAAAGGCAAGGGTTCGCGCAAGGACCGTTATTTTTATGCCGTGGGCAGAAGAAAGAGGGCGGTGGCGCGGGTTAAACTGGTTGTCGGCAAAGGCGAAGTTATAGTTAATGATCGGGATTACAAAGAATACTTTCCCAGAACCTCTTTGCAAAAAATCATCAATGATCCTCAAATTTGCATTGGACGCACTGATGGTTTTGACGCAAAGGTTAAAGTCAACGGTGGAGGAGTGCGGGGCCAGGCAGAAGCAGTCCGCCACGGCATTGCCCGCGCTTTGGTTTGTTTTGAGCCTAATTTCCGGAAAAAATTAAAGAGAGCGGGATTTTTAAAAAGAGACCCAAGGAAAAAAGAAAGAAAAAAATACGGGCTGAAGAGAGCCCGCCGAGCGCCGCAGTGGTCGAAGCGGTAATGTGTAATGTTGGAATAAAAAAACTCCTTAATCAATTCAGGGAGTGAAAGATTATTTATAGTTTGTGAAGAAAAGCAAGAGCGATGCGGCACAGATAGCCACGCAAATTACGAGACGCCAAATTGCTTGTACTCGTTCTCTTCTTGATTTAGGATGACAGATTACCATAATCAAGCATCCTATTCCAATACTTGCTAACTGAGCGAGAAGTATCAAAGGCCATAGATTCATTGTTTCCCTCCTTGCTGTTGTAAGTTAAAAGATCAATCTTTAATCAATTCAATTTCTACCAGGGCATTGATGCCCTGGCCAATTTTTCTCAAATAGAGGATTTTTTTCGTATTTTTGCTCCAATTGATTCTTGTTTCGGGCAGTTCTGTATTTTTGATTTCAGTGATATGATGGGTGTTCATTTCTTTGGCGCCATCAATAAACTTAAGTTTTCCTTCTACCGTGAAGACCACGTATTGAGAACGGGGCCACCAGCCGACATTCTGCAATTCTCTGCTGTCTCGCGTTAGGAGCGTCTTCTCTTCCTCCCGCAAATAATATATTTCTATTTGATGTTCGTTAAAGTAGAGAAGTCTCTTGCCGTCAGGCGACCAGCTTGCGTCCTGGACTTCGCTGGCTATTTTAAGAGGCAGTTCCTGATCAATTAAATAAAGGTTGTTTCCGGCAATCACTGCTATTTTTTTAGACCCAGGGATGATCTTGTACTGATCGGCTTCGGGCAAACGGGAAATGATTTTAAAACGCTCCTGCCAGAGGTAGTTTTTAGAGACTAAGAAATAGCCCACCTCTCTTTTTTGGACCAAGATCGAACCCCAAGAGGTAGGGAGGTAGGAGTAGATGTTTTGAAAAAGCAAACTGATTTCCGACTTTAGAATATCAACCTCGTAGAGGTTATTTTCACTTAAAAGGAATAATTTTTGGCTGTTGGTGGGCTGCCATTTAACACTTTTTATCTCCTCTTTGAAAAGACTCCCGATTTCCCAAATTTTAATCTGATCTTGTTTTGTTTCAATTTCTGACAGATCAAGAAGGCCGTAACGTTCGCGGTTTCCTTCTTTGTGGCTTAAGAGAACTTTTTTATTGTCAGAAGACCAATTGAATTCATCGAAATAAATATCCGAAAGCTTAATATTTTTTCCTTTATTTTTTACATTTAACCAGATTCCGCGATTTTCTCCTTCAGTCAAATTGTAAATAATTTTTTTATTATCAGGGCTTAAGCTGAAGTTGTTGATCTTGTCTTGGAGCAGGATTTGTTCAGGCAGATTTTGGGCAAAGAGAATGATGTGGGTCGCGGAGGTAACCAGCTCTGGTTTTACCGTCAGATTGGTTTCCCAAGGCTCAAACCCTTGTTTTTCGATTTTCAGGTCGTAGTTGTTGGGTTTTAGACTGTCAATCTTGCTTGGACTCGCGTCTTTATAGAGTTTATTGTCAAGATAAATGGCAGCGCCGCGAGGGATGGTTTTGATACTAATCGTCCCTGTTTTAGTAAATTCTAAAGTTTGTAAATTAAAACGATACCCCCTAGCATAGAGGATGATTAGGGGAGAGCCGATCAAGAAGATAATGATTATTAAAAAAAGGAGAAAACGGCGAAAATGATGAGACATAGGGGTAATAAAATTGCTGTTTTGTTATTTAATTAATCTGTTAAACGGAAATCAATTTATCACATTATGAGAGAATTGTCAAAAGAATTGTCAATTTCTAATGGTTCGACTATGCTCACCACCATGCTCACCACCCTGAGCTTGCCGAAGGGTTTTCAATCAATTTTCAATTTACAATGAATAAATTTTCAAACCAAGATGGGAAATCGCTTGGAGATTGGAAATTAAGAATTACTCTTTATGGCTAAGTTTATTATCAATGGCGGTAAAAAACTAAAGGGAGAAATTAGAGTTTTGGGCTCTAAAAACGCGGCCACAGCTTGTTTGGCGGCAAGCCTGCTGATCCGTGATGATCTTGTTTTAGAGAATGTTCCTAATATATCAGATGTGGAAAAAATGAAGAAGATTCTGCAAAAGATCGGGGTTCGTGTTGCAAGTGAAGATAAAAAACACAGGGTAGTACTCAACAGTGCCGGAGCCAGAAGCTCTGATTTGAATTTTCCCGAGGTGTTTGAGATCCGTTCCTCAATTCTTTTGGTTGGGCCACTACTTGCTCGCTTTAACAAGGTAAAAATCCTTCACCCCGGGGGGTGCCATATCGGAGCGCGGCCGATCACTACCCACCTTGATGCTTTTCAGGCTTTAGGGGCTCGTGTCCGCAAGATTAAAGATTATTATTATTTGGAAGGCAAGGGTTTGCGGGCGGGAGAAGTTGTTTTATCTGAATTCAGCGTTACAGCAACAGAGAATATTATGATCGCCGCTTGTTTGCTTCCCGGGAAGACTAAAATAAAGCTTGCCGCCGCTGAACCGCATGTTCAAGATTTAGCTCGCCTCCTGAATAGGGCAGGAGCTAAAATTCGCGGCGCCGGCAGTCATACGATAACAATTGAAGGAGTTTCGAAGTTAAAGGGGACTAGACATAGGGTGATTCCTGATATGATTGAAGCCGGCACTTTTATCATTGCTTCTTTATTGACTGGAGGAGGAGTTAAGGTTGTGGATATTAACCCTGATCATTTAGATCTTTTTTTGAAAAAAGTTGAACAAGCGGGTGGACGTTTTGATAAAGGGAAGAGCTGGATTTTAGTTTTGCCAAAGAAGGGTTTCGGGCCGGTTCAAATTCAGACCCTGCCTTATCCAGGATTCCCTACTGATCTTCAAGCCCCTTTTTCTGTTTTATTGACTCAAAGCCGGGGAGAGAGTTTGATCCACGACCCCATGTATGAAGGCCGTTTAAAGTATTTGGAGGAATTGAAGAAAATGGGCGCTCATGTTAAAATAATTAGTCCCCACAAGGCGGTAATTCGCGGCCCGGTTAAACTAAAAGGCAGGGAAATTATGAGTTTTGATTTGCGGGCAGGGGCTACTCTTATTTTGGCGGCTTTGGTTGCTTCCGGCAAATCGGTTATTCACCGGGCTCAAGAAGTGGATCGAGGGTATGAGAGGATAGAAGAACGACTCTCCGCGCTCGGCGCGGATATTAGAAGAATTAATTAATTTTTAGTTTACAGTTCTCGAATTTCCAACGATATAATTTTCAAACCGAAGAATGAGAAATGGTTTGAAAGTTGAAAATTGATCATTGAAAATTCATTGGAAATTGAGATTTGGAAATTGAAAATTTTAATCCAATGTTTGTCAAAAGAATCGGTATTGATCTCGGCACAGCGAATACTTTGGTTTGTGTTCCGAAGAGAGGGATGATTATTAATGAACCGACGGTAGTGGCGGTTTCTTTGACCGATAACAAGATTTTAGCCGTGGGGATAGAGGCAAAGAATATGCTGGGCCGTACCCATGAAACGATTCGGGCTTCCCAGCCAATGAAGAACGGCGTGATTGCTGATTACCGCATTACCGAGGCGATGCTCCGTTATTTTATTAGCAAGGTTATGGGCGGTGTGCGGCTGTTTCGTCCGGAAGTGATGGTTTCCGTGCCGGTCGGGATTACTTCGACGGAAAGGAGGGCGGTCGTGGATGCTACGATCAATGCGGGAGCGAAGGTCGTCTATTTAATCAAAGAGCCGGTCGCGGCCGCGATTGGAGCGAGCATTCCAATTGGTGAATCAGTGGGCAATATGATCATTGATGTCGGGGGTGGAACCTCGGAGGTGGCGATAATCTCCTTAGGGGGAGTTGTAGCCGCTGATTCAGTGCGGGTGGCGGGAAATAAATTTGATCAGGCAATCGCCGATTCTATTCGCGCCAAGCACAATTTGGCGATTGGCGAATCCACGGCGGAAAGGATTAAGATTAAGCTAGGCAGCGCCTTGCCCTTGAAAAAAAACAAAAAGATGGAAATTCGCGGTCGGGATATGATTGGAGGACTGCCGCGCAGTATTGTGATTTCTTCTTGGGAGGTGACCGAAGCGATCCAAGAGCCGATCCGAGAGATAATTATGACGATAAAAGCGGTTCTCCAAAAGACGCCTCCTGAACTTTCAGCAGACGTGATTGATCGAGGCATGGTTTTATCAGGCGGAAGTTCAAAACTTAGGAATTTAGACAAATTGATCACTAAAGCGATTAACGTTCCTTGTTATACCGCTCCTGATCCTCTTTTGTGTGTAGTCAGAGGAACGGGAATCGCCCTGGAGAATATAGATTTATATAAACACAGTATTCTTTCTTCTAAAAAATAGAGAGATAGAGTTTGATTTGCTCAAGTTTTTAGTTTGTAATTTGACATTTGAAATTTATTAACGCACGGTCTTTATTTTTTTATCCTTCAATTTGTGGTATAGTTAATACAGTTATCATGTAATACAGTCATCATGGGTTCCAGTTCCAAAAACGTTTTCCGCGGGATTATTGGGCATAAGAGCCGGATTAGGATTCTAGAAAATTATCTTGAAAGAAAGAGTTTTACCCATGCTTACCTTTTTACTGGTTTTCCGAATCTGGGCAAAAAAGAGGTTGCGCTGCGGTTTATCGGAGGAATTTTAAATCTTAAAGATCAAGATCGGGTTTTAGCTTACCCTGATCTTCGGATTTTAAATCGGACTAAATCAATTCAGATTAACGAAATCCGCGAGCTTAAACGCCATTTGAGCCTTGAACCTTATTTGGGTTCTTATAAAATAGGTTTTCTTCCTGAAGCCGAGAGGATGACCAGGGAGGCGGCGAATGCCCTCCTCAAGATTCTAGAAGAGCCGCCTGATGACAGCATTTTGATTTTAACCGCTCGGGATCGGAAAGCGCTTTTAGAGACAGTAGTTTCTCGCTGCGAGATTCTTAAATTCCAAAGGGTTCGCGGCCTGGAGATCAAGGATTTTTTAACGAAAAAGGGTTTGGATTCTGATCGAGCAGAGCTTTTAACCCGTCTCTCCGAGGGTCGCCCTGGTCAGGCAATAGAATATCTAGAACAGGATTCAAAACTAAAACAGGAGACTGGCTTGGCCGAAGAATTATTCCGCTTGAAGGAGCAGCCCCTCTCTTCCCGTTTTAGATTTGTTCAAAAGATGATTAAAGACGGGACCGCTCCTGAAAGCTTTTTAAATATTTGGTTGAAGGTTTATCATGACATTTTGTTGTTAAAATTAGACTGCCTTTATTTAGTGAGTGGGTTGATTTCGAAACGAGAGCTTTTAAATTTAAGTCAAAATTATAGCGCGGATGAGGTTTTGTTTGTTCTTCGGCTGATTGGGAAGATTTCCCGAGATTTAAAATATAATATTAACAAACGGTTGGCTCTAGAAGCGCTGATGATCAGTATTTAAAACAGAATCTCTTCAGGTGAACATTTTTAAATGAGGTTTTCCCAAAAACAAAAACTTTTTATGAAAAAAATTTTACCAATCATTCTTCTTTTTTCTTGCTTGATTCTGGTTTCTTTTTCTCTCCCTCGGTGCGCCAGCAAGGAAGCGGGGGTCTGGCGTTCAGACGACGGTGGAGATACTTGGGCCCAGAGGGTGACCATTGATCAGAAAAACGACATCGCTGCTCTGAATGTATTGAGAATTGTTTTCGATCCGACTGATCCACAAAAAGTCTATTTGGGTTCAGAAGGCAATGGAATGTATAAATCAGATAATGGCGGCGATACTTGGCAGAAAACCAAGATTAGCAAAGGTGATGTCTGGGATATTTCTCCTGACCCCGAGGACGGGAATATTGTCTATGTTGCTGTGCTTTTTGATCAGCTGGGGCGCGTCTATGCAACCTATGATGGAGGCGAAAATTGGGAGGCAATTTTCGTGGATTCAATTGTAGAGAGCCCTGTTTATAATGTGAGGGTTGATTGGCATGATCATAATAACATTATCGTAACCACGGGCTGGGGCGGGGTTTTGCGGTCGCAGGATCAGGGCCAGACTTGGGAAAAGATAGCCGAGATTGGCTCTCTGGCTGGCAGGTTGTCTGTTTCAGATACGGATTCTAGAACAATGTGGTATACAACGCCAACAGAAGGTATTTTTGAGACACGGGATGGAGGAAGCTCTTGGGAAGAGATTGCTCTTTTGGGCCTAGAGGATTATCCTGGCGCTTCCCGGGTTTATGATTTGGAAATAGACAGAAACAGCCATACCTTTTATTTGGCTACTGCCTATGGTCTCTTGATTAGTGAAGATGAGGGGAGGTCTTGGCAGCCAATTAAGACCCTGACTCCTTTCGGGGTTTTACCTTTTTACGCGGTGGCCGTTAATCCTGTTGATTCTGGCGAGATTTTTTTCACGATTGGGAATACGGTTTTCAAGTCAGTCAATCAAGGGGAGACTTGGAAGCTGCACAAAGTTCACACCGGGGAGGCGATTAGATATATAGAATACCATCCGGAGAAGCCAGAGGTGATTTATTTTGGGATAAGGAGGCTGGAGTAAATATGGTAAATACCAAATATCAAATTACAAATGACAAATATGTTTGAACAAATTTTTAAAAAATACGAACCCGGGTTTGCAAGAGCAATTGATCATATTAAGAAGGAGCTTATCACACTCCGGACAGGCCGCGCGAAACCATCGCTTGTGGAGAATTTGGTGGTAGAGGCTTATGGATCAAGAATGCAGGTGCGCGAGCTTGCTAATGTCGCTGCTCCAGAACCGAATGTCTTAGTGGTTAAGCCTTGGGACCCGAATATCATTAAAGATATTGCAAGAGCCCTGGCCCAATCCGACCTGGGTTTTAATCCTAACACAGATAAGGAAGTGATTCGGATTACCTTACCCAGCCTGACAGAGGAAAGGAGGAATCAGTTAGTCAAGGTTCTGCACGATAAACTGGAGCAGAACAGAATTAGAGTCAGAAATTTAAGGGATAAGGTGAGGGAAGAGATTCAAGGGTTGGAGCGGGGACATCAGATTTCCGAAGACCAGAAATTTAAGTCATTAGCGGATTTGGACGAGAAGACCAAGGAGTATATTGGGAAGATCGATAACTTGGGCGAAACCAAGGAGAGGGAGATAAAGGGGGTCTGAATAATTTTCAATTTTCAATTTTCAATTTCCAATCAAATCCGAAGGTTCAATGATTTAATTTTCAAACAGTTTGAGCATTTAGTCATTGGTTATTGAAAATTGATTGAAAATTGGTACTTGAAAATTGAAA
>CAZKRD010000002.1:0-201606 GCA_964555185.1 uncultured Candidatus Saccharibacteria bacterium
TCTTGATTTTTTTCCTCCTTCGCCGTTTCATCGGAAATCGCTTAGGAAAGGGATTCTTCCACTCATTCAACGTGAAGAAAGTTCGAAGATCGTACGCTAGGGGGAGCCCGCTTCGTACGGATATCGCTATTTAGCGATAAATAAGCCGAAAAACACGAAAAAAAACGGGGTCAGGAGCCTTTTTAATAGTATGAAGTATAAGCTATGGTATAATTAGTTTATGCCAAGAATAAATAGAATTGATATTTCAGATATGGTTTATCATGTTATAAATCGTGCCAATGCGCGAATACAGATCTTTGATCAAGATACAGAATGGTAGGTCATTTTAATTTAAAGTTTACATTGAGAAACCCAGGCAGACCCAGAAAAGGCTCCTGACCCTTTTTTTCAGGGGAGCCAATTTCTGTATTCTTATTGTATAAGGGTTTTTAAATTAGACCCGAGTAGGACTCGAATTTCTTGATGGCGCAAAAGTATTGACCAATTGTTTTTTATGTGTTAACATTCTTCATATAAGATAGTTGTCTAATGAAAATCTAGTCGAGTTTATTCAGGGAGCTAAACTTTAGGATAAAACCTTAAAATGTTAATTAATTTATATCGCAATCATGGACGGAACAATTAAAACCCTTACAGATAAAGGATTTGGATTTATTACCGTTGACGGTGAAGAAAACGAATTATTCTTTCACAGCAACGAACTTCAGGGCGTAACCTACGACGAGTTAAAAGTGGGTGACAAGGTATCTTTTGAGAAATCTGATTCTCCAAAAGGCCCTAACGCAACAAACGTAAAACGCCTTTAGGAGTTAATCCAGTAAATCAAAAAAATGAAATTAAGCCCATCCTTGGGCTTTTTTTCATAGCTTTCTTGCGGAGATCAGAGCAGATCATCAGGGAAAGATCGGTGTCAATGCGCAAGCGTAATTTTTGTTTTTTGACTTTTTTGGGGATATATGTTAGAATGGGTTAGCTCAGTAATTTACTGGCGTAGAATGCTTAGTTTTGAATTTTGAGATAGTCGGATCAGATATTTTATCTTTTCTTATATATCATTCGTTTTCGAAAGTTTAAGCAGTCTATTTGATTTCTTAAACTTTTTTTATGCAAAAAATGGCATCACAGGGCTTTCGTCCTGGTTTCACGCGCAGCCGGTCCAGACGACCAGCGCGTTTTCGCCACCGACCAAGATCATTTGTCGCGTCAGGTTTCGGGCGGGGTGGACACGGGCGCCCGCAGCGTTCCCGCAGGCGGGCAAAATTTTTTGACCCGTCTTTGCTCGTGAGAAAGGCCGAAGGGCGTCGGGCAGACACTTATCGCGCAAAGCATATCTTTGCCGATTTTGCGTTGTGCGATCAACTCAAAAAAAATATTCAAGCCCGAGGGTTTACCGAGCCCACACCGATTCAGGATCAGGTGATTCCTTTACTGCTCGCCAACAAAGACGTGATCGGCTTGGCGAGCACGGGCACAGGTAAAACCGCGGCTTTTTTAATCCCGCTGATTAACAAGGTTTATCAGCGTCGATCAGAGAAAGTGCTGATTGTGGCCCCGACGCGGGAATTAGTGGTCCAGATTGAGGAGGAATTAAGGGCTTTTTCCCCGCAGATTCATTTCTTTTCCGCGGTATGTATTGGCGGGGTGCCGCTTGGCCGGCAGATTAGCGCTCTCTCTAGAAGGCCCAGTTTTGTGGTTGGCACACCTGGGAGATTATTGGATCTTGGTCAGCGCGGGGCGCTGCGTTTGAGCGACTACACCTCCATCGTTCTAGATGAGGTCGACCGGATGCTGGATATGGGCTTTATTCACGACGTCAGCCGGATTATTGCCGCACTGCCCCGGCGGCGTCATTCCTTGTTTTTTTCCGCGACTCTGCCCGAAAAGATGCAGGGTATTGTCCGCGATTTTTTGAAAGATCCGGTTTGCGTTTCGATCCAGGCGGGACAGGTGCCCATCAACGTTGATCAGAATATCATCAAGGTGCATGGACAGGGGAAGGTCGATTTATTGCATAAGTTGTTAATTCAAAAAGGATTTGATAAGGTCTTGGTTTTCGGGCGGACAAAATGGGGGATTGAGCGCTTGACGAAAGTGCTAATACAGCGTGGGTTTCGGGTGGCGTCGATTCACGGGAACAAGACGCAGAACCAGCGTCAGCGGGCTTTAGAACAATTTAGAGCAAGCCAAATTCAGATTCTGCTGGCGACAGACATCGCTTCGCGCGGGCTGGATATTAACAACATCACGCACGTGATTAATTACGATCTGCCGGAATCTTATGAAGGCTATTTACATCGGATTGGGCGCACGGGGAGGATGGATAAAAAGGGCGTCGCGTTGAGCTTTGTTGACTAGAAGGGGGGTTGAAGATTTGTTTTCTTGAGAATTTTTTATGTTATTATCTATCGGCATTGTTGGTTTGCCGAAGAGGAATTGGGGTCAAGTCTTGTATCTTGAGCTTTTTTTATTTCCAAACCTCCCCAAAACAGGTTCTAACCCCAGCACCAGAAACTTCGTTTCGGTGCGGGGCACGGCATCGTCCCCACTTTCGCGCTAGGCGCTTTCGCGAGGGCAGGCACTCAGGGGAGGCCAATTAAAAAATCTCCGTCGCGGAGATTTTTTGTTATAATAACAATGGAGTTGTTTCACTTTCGCTTAACTAATAAAAATACAAGAAGTAATAAAATTCACTATTCAAGACCTGACCCCATTTTTCCTAAAGACAATCCGGTCAATGAAAGATTCAACAGGACCTTACAGGAAGAATTCATTGACTTAGGAAACTTTACAACCAATACGATAAAATTCAATCGAAACTTAACTGAATGGCTGATTGAGTATAATTTTAGAAGACCGCATCAATCCTTAAATTACGAAACACCATTAAAAACTGCAGGGGTGTTACCTATGTACTCATCACGTACACAAAATTGACTTATTTGAAATTTTTTGTTATACTTCAAATATTCATTATGATAAGAAATAAAGAGAAATTCTATCAAAATGTCAAAATATAAGCCTGACCCCATTTCCCCCTAGGAAATGCATCTTGATTTTTTTAATCCAATTATATATTTTGTTGTGGGTGGAGCAGGATTTATGTGACATGGATTTGAATCTTACCTAAGAATGATACCTTTCTCATATCCTGCATACAGATTTTTAACTCCTTGCAAATACCAAAAAGTTCAGAAAAGATGTAACCGGGGGGGAGCAAACAAAAATCGGCCATTACGGCCATTTTTTGATATATTAAAAAATATAGTTATCTGGTTTGTCTATGGCAGGTAAAAGTGAAAAGGGAGCCGTGAACCACATGGGTTTCACGGTCATGGACCCTACGTGGTGCATGGCCCGCCTCATACTATCAAAAAACATTCGATTAATGTTGAAATATAAGATTTGACCCCATTTATACGAAGATCGGTTTACAGCCATGAACCGAACGAAGTTCTGGCTCATGGCCAAAAGAACCAATGATAGTTTGTTATGTATTATACTAAGTTTGAGTCTAGAATCTAACTAATTAAAGAAAGAATTATATATGAAAGCTTTAATAATTGCCGCTGGAGACGGTGGCAGAATGGGCAACTTAACTAAAAATAAACCCAAGCCCCTGATTAAACTTTTGGGGTTGTCTTTGATTGAAAGAGTCATCTTAACTGCAAAACAGGCGGGTATTGATGAATTTGTAATAGTCATCGGTTATCTTGGAGAAAAAATAAAAGAGAAATTAGGCGATGGAAATAGGCATGGGGTAAAGATAATTTATGTCGAAAATAAAGAATGGCAAAAAGAAAATGGAGTTTCTGTATTAAAAGCCAAAGATTTGTTAAATGAAAATTTTGTTCTGTTGATGTCAGACCATATTTTTGATGATCGTATCCTAAAGGAAATTGTTGATTATAATGTAAGAACCTACCTCGCTTCGCTCGGCAGAACCTTGCCGCCTTCGGCAGTAAGAAGTTCTGTTGTTCTGGCTGTTGATAGAAAAGAACCATTGTCAAAGGATACGAAAGTTCTGGCAAAAAAAAGGAAGATTGTCGATATAGGCAAGGACATTGATGAATCAAACTGTATAGATACCGGCATCTTCTTATGCTCCCCTCAAATATTTTCTTATATTGAAGAAGCAGTAAAAGAAGGCAAGACTGAGCTTGCACATGGCATTGCTAATGCTGCTAAGCACAGAGATGCAGAAATATTCGACATCACACAAATTAACAGTTATATCCCAAGTATGCGGAAGGAGGTTAAACCCTTCTGGATGAATATTGACACAAAGGAAGATTTAATCAAAGCAAAGAAGATTTTAATTTTGGGTGCCAATAAAGGGCGAAATGACTTGCTTGCAACCTATGTGAATAAGCCGATAGAAAATTTTATTGTAAGCAGATTGGCAAATACGCGGATTACACCAAACCAGATTACTATATTAACAAACATAGTTGCTTATACATCCACATTTTTATTTTTTGGAGGATATCTATTGCCTGCTTCTCTGCTCACCTTTGTCGTTTCGTTTATGGACGGTGTGGACGGGAAACTTTCAAGAGTGAAAATATCTTCTTCAAATATTGGAAAAATGGAGCACGCCTTTGATTTTCTATTTGAGCATTCATGGTATATCGCCTTAGCTATCTATCTGTCAAATACATTTGGAGCAATGCCTATTTTACTTAGCACATTTATACTCCTCTTTGATGGGTTTTCTAGCTATTCTGGAAGTGCATTTGGAAAAGGGATCACAAATCGCCCACTTCAAGATTATGGACGAATCGAACAGCTATTTAGAAAATTTGACGGTAGGAAGAACAGTTATATAATCTTTATCTTAATTGGCGCAATATTTAATATCCCGCTCTATTCTTTAATAGCCATATCCGTATGGTCGTTAGTTAGCGCTATATTTTATTCTTCGAGAACTATAAAATATCTCCACCGTATAGATTGTAAGAAAAAATGAGGAGAAAAGGGGAGAAAAGGGAGAAAAGGTGTCAGGAACCTTTTATTCAAAATATATAGTGAGTCGCGGGGTAGGGTAACCTTACCCGAAGTGTCAGACCAGTGCCATTAGTTGTTTTACTTGACCGATTACAACCTCGGGAGCAGGCAATGCCTTAATCCATTCAAAAGTTCTAAAGCTGTCCTGCCAAGCGAGCCGCATGGGACACCCTGTAAAATCAGGGTGTTTTTTTGTGACTTGAATGGGATTCGAGTTTTTTGTTAGAGATGAAGTTCAACTTTTTATATTTTGACTGGTTCTGATTTTTCCCAGAGCATATCAAAATAGTTTTTGAATATTTTTACGATATCTTTGTCTCTGATTTCAATAATGCGCGGAGGATCTGTTACCGCATGCAGGATAACAGTGTCATGGATAACATTGAAGTTGCCTAAATCTTCCACCTCTCTGGGCCAAAGATGATATTCTGTAAGCTCTGGGTATTCCCGGAGCATTTTTAGTTCGCTTTCAGTGATCTTAAAGTGAACTGCTTGCCATTTTATTTTTTTCTTCAGTCTTAACTCTAAGTAACGTTTGTATGAATCGCCCAAGAGTTCTATCCAATCTTTGTTATTTAAACCACCAACCACATAGTCTATTGTTCCTTTTGGTATTCTTTCCAAAGAGCTTATCCAATAGTTGCGGTAGCTGTCTATGCCTTCATATACCACGATTTGTTGGTCGGTTTTATGTTTAAAGGTTTGTATTTGTTTAATAATTTGAGTTAGGATGTTTTCCTTTCGCTTAAGGCCTGTTAGCAAGCTCTTTGGATCGGTGATTTGAAAATGCCATACGCCGCTCTTGGTTACTTTTGTTGCGTATCCTTTTAGTATTAAACTTTCAAGCGATTGGTATACCAAGTTTCTGTGTATATCTAGTTTTGCAATAATCAAACCAGCCTTGCATGGTCCAAGCCTAGTTAATGCCTCATATACTTTTGCTTCGTTTTTGTTCAATCCAATAAATTGTAATTCTTTTAACATGTTATAATCCTGTCATATAGATTTGTATATGTCAACATTAGCATCTGTTTTTTGCCTTAAAATAAACAAAAAACAGCGTTTAAGATGACCAATCCTGTCATCACGAATTGTTTGACAGACAACAGAAGCGGCCTTAAACTTGATGGCCGATTTGCTTTGTTTATTGAGACAGAAGGTTATCTAAATCGTTCCCAGCAGATTTATTACGGCTATTATTGCGCTGACTATAATTTTCCTGATGCTGTGAACATCGGCTTTCATGCAGAACAGGTTGACATGGATGTTAGTATTGGTCCGCACATAGGAATAACGCGTGGTCCTTGGCACAGTGAACTTCTATACTTCGCGTGTTTTCAAGAAGACAACTATGGGCATACTGTCCGTATCACTACAGGATTTAGTTTTTGATTTGAAATTTTAGAAGCTATTTCTATTTTTGGTCAAGCTCTTACGCTTGGCCATTTTTTTAAGGATTAATCAATTTTCTACTTGCGAATTTTTTAAAACAAGATTATCGTAGAAGTATAAACAAGCTGTCATTAAAATAAAAACAAATGCCAAACCTATATGTAGGCGGAGTTAAAAAAGACGATGCAGAAGGACTGAAAAAAAAGATTGAAGAGGTATTTTTAGAATCAACAAATAATCTCTCTTGGCTTTCCAAAGGAGATTTAGTTTTATTAAAACCCTCCTTAAATAGTCCTTGTCCTTATCCAGCAACTACTCATCCCGAAGCAGTCCATGTTATCTATCACATCTTAAAGCGGCGAGGAGCACGAGTGATTGTCGGGGATCAACCCGGCGTGGAATATGTGGTCCATCATAAAGATATGATTAAAGGCTGTTCTTCAAAAAAACTATTTGAAGAATCAGGCATGGCAAAGAAGGGAGGGGTTAATTTCTCTGGTTTTGAGGAAGAGGGTTGGGGTCATTATGTCAGATGTGAGGGCCCTTCTTGGCCAAATGGTTTTTATGTGACCCGCTGGATAGAGCGTGCAGACCATGTCATTAGCTTACCCAGAGTGAGTGCTCATGCTTCAAGCGGTGTTACTTTGGGTTTTAAGAACATGGTTGGCATCTTAAGAGATGATAGTCGTTTGGTTTTTCATAAAGATGGTCCTTTTCTTGCTTTGATCACAGCTAGCACTCGCCGGGTGGGACTTACGAATGATGACCAAGGGCAAAATCTTTTTATTCCGAAGATCACAGAAATAAGTTTAGCTATAAAAGATAAATTAAGATTAACTCTTTTTGTCGGAACGAAAGCCCAGACTACGCTCGGTCCTGATGAACACCTGCTGGGAGTGGGGAAACTTGGCATTCTCCATTCCTATGTTGTCACTCCTCAAACAGGTTTGGTTTTTGCAAGCTCTCATCCTGTTGCTTCTGAGGCTTTTGCGATTGCTTTTTTAATTTTTTTGTATTCTCAAACCCCAAGGTTTAAAAAGTTTATTCAGAAAGCAGTTCTTCTTTTCAATTCTGATAAAACAGTAAAAGAACTAGGTAAAGAAGGGGTTTGGGATAATCCTTTTATCAAACATGCTTTAAAAGTCGGCTTGGGGGAAAAGATTATAGAGCCTCTCTATACCGATGTTCCGGAAGATTTACAGAAGAGTCTTAGTAGTTTATTAAAGCAATGAAGCAATAAAGGATCGGATTTTTAGAGATTTCGTTTCTCTCTTATTGAATTTGACGTAGATCAGTCCTAATTCTATAATGAGGACTGAGTGATTTTCTAATATGATAATTAAAGCAAAAAAATTTATTCTGCGGCCGTATCGGAGTGGGGACGAGGAGTCTTTGCGAAGGAATATAAATAACAAGAAGATTTATAGATACACTTCTCACATTCCTTATCCTTACACGCGAAAGCATGCTCAAGATTGGATTGGGAAGAATGTGAAAAGAGCGAAAAAACAGAAGCCAGAGAGTATTAACTTTGTAATTGATCTCAAGGGAGAGGTGGCAGGCGGGATTGGTTTTTCCAAGATTGACGATCATAAAGCAGAGATTGGTTATTGGCTGGGTGAGAAATACTGGAATCAGGGGATTATGACTGACGCCGTGAAACTAATCACAAAGTTTGGTTTTGAAAATCTGAAGCTGGCAAGAATTTTTGCTAAAGTCTATTTGCCAAATAAGGCTTCAAAGAAAGTTTTGGAAAAAGCCGGCTTTAAGCTGGAAGGCATTCTTCGCAAAGAAACCAAAAAAGACGATAAACTAATTGATGTTTACCTTTTGGCTAAGGTGAGGTGAAATTTGCGTTACAGATTTGGCCGATCGTCCAGTTTTGTAACATTTTTTGTTTGTTTCTATTGACGCTTGGGTTAACATGTGGTTTTTAAGCCGCATGCTGTTTTTTTATTTAAACAAAAATCCTCCAGTTGGGGTGAAGGATTTTATCAGGAAGGTTTTTTAAACTTTAAAATTTCTATGAGGTTTTTTCATAACTCTTACCAGAAGGGATAAGATATTGATGCCGAATAGGATCGCTAGTCCATAGAGACTTAATTCGTATAAATCATGGGAGATTGGATTTGATTTTTTAATGATTTTGATATCTTCCACATAGATTGTTTCACAGGCGCCAGCGCCGGTGTCTTCTCTGTCTGTACTTGAGTTCCATTCAAAGACTTCAGGGTCAAATGTTCCCGCTTCGCCGAGATTAGTCGCTTTGATGTTAACAAGCTTGCCTTTAATTTTTACTTGGTCGCCAGTGGATATTTCTTGAATCTTTTTTTCAAGCGCTTCATTATTTACAACAAGATGGTTGTTAGAGAGAGCGGCATGGTCAAAGGTGACTTTACCTTGCCAGCGGTAAAAACAAAAACGCGCGTCTTGGGAGAATTGCAGGGATTTACTTTGATAAACTTTACTTCTTGTATTTTCTCCCCAGATCAAACAGAGGTCCAAAGGGAAAACACTGTCTCTTTTATAGATACTGAAGAAGGTATAGTCCATTTTATGGACGACCAGGCCGTTGATTTCATACTGATAAAGCGGAGTCAATTCATATTGGTATTCGTCTTTTGAAAAATTGATGATTTGCTTGTCGGCAATTTCTGTTTGAATCGGCTCTTTTAAAACCTCGGGGTGAACTTCCTCAACACCTCTGTAATTTCCGCGCGTAAAAAAAGTAACCGCGATCGTGATAATCAAAACAGAGAACAGGATTTTATTTACTATTCCAAACATGGGTTATAAAAGTTTTTTGAGTATTTTTTGCAATTTATTTTTTGGGTAAATGTCCTTTGGGTATATTTCGATGAGTTTGATATTGTTTTTTTGGCAAATCTTTTGTTTTTTTCGTTTTAACTTATCGTAGGTTTTGATTTCGCCTGACAGACCGAAAAATTCTATGATTCTATTTTTAATTATAAAGTCAGCTGTTAATGAGGAGTTTTGGGGATAGGGAACATGTCTTCTATGTTTGATTTTGTGATCTGATAACCAATCGTCAATAATCTTTTCTGTAAAGGAGTCGCAGTGATGGCCGTCGCGAGCTTTGTGTTTTTTGGCAAAGAGGACCGGATTAGGATCAAAGCCTGCGGCTTTTATCGCTTTATTCCAGGAGCCAAATTTTGAGCGGGCGGCCGAGCGATGATAAAATTCTTCTTTAAGTGGAATTCGTTTTTTATTTTGATAAAATTCTTTTATTTTTTTGATGATTTGTTTTTTGGTGATTAGTTGATAGTCCGCTGGGAGCCCAGGTGCTTTGGGGCGGCATTTGCTTGAACAATATTTACGTTTCCCCAAGAAGCTTTTGCCGCAGTTTTTGCAAACTCCCATATGAACTAACTTTTTTCTTTTAGGATATTTTGAATTATTAACATGGGCAGCACAAGAACGAGAGCAGAAACTGGAATTAACTATTTTAATTTTTTTGGGTTGTCTTTTAAACATTTTTCTGCATGCGGGATTCTTGCATTCCAGTATGACTCTTTTGTCTTTTGCTGTACTGTGGCATTTAGGAGAACAATAAAATCTCCAGCCGAATTTTTTGTTTTCATTAACTCGCCCCTTACTTCGAAAGAATATTTTTTTACAGAAATCACATTTTATTTTTATTTCATTCATGGGGTCGGGGTGATCCGGTTTGAACGGACGGCCTCACGCTCCCCGAGCGTGCGCTCTAACCACTGAGCTACACCCCGGCTTTTATTTTTTCACTTTTGACAATGTCTTAATGCATTTTGTGCAGGCGAAAAGTCTTTTACCTTGATAGCTAAATTTTTGGAGGTTGAGTTTTTGAATTCTTTTGGTCGCGATATTGGAGTGACTGCGGCGGTAAGCCATTTGCGGTTTGCGGCCGCAGATTTGACAGGTTTTCATCTTATTTTAGATCATTTTTTATTATTTGGGGTATTTATTAAATTACATTACTAAATTAGCATTGTTTTGTCTGGTTTGCAAGGCACTGAATTTATGTGCTAAACTTGTAATGTTTTTATAGAGAATTAGAATTATTTATTCTGTTTATGATTTTAGCAACTTTATTTTCTGAACCGCTTCTGCTTCTGGCCTGGATTGTGGCAATGGTGATAGCAATTACAATCCATGAATTTGCTCATGCTTGGGCTAGTTATTCTCTGGGCGACCCAACAGCCAAAGACGCGGGCCGGCTTACTTTGAATCCCTTAAAACACCTTGATCTTTGGGGGACGATTATGCTTTTGGTTGCTGGTTTCGGCTGGGGCAAGCCCGTGCCTTACAATCCCTATAATTTGAAAAACCAGCGCTGGGGGCCGGCTTTGATTTCTTTGGCTGGGCCGGGTTCAAATTTGGCTCTGGTGATCATTTTTGGCCTGCTCTTGCGTTTTCTGGTTGGCTTTGAAATTTTGCCCCCGGAGAATATGCTTTTCTCTCTTTTGCAGATGATTGTTCTGCTTAATGTGGTTTTATTTACTTTTAATCTGATTCCGATTCCGCCCTTGGACGGTTCGAAACTTTTGTTTGCTTTGCTGCCTGATAAATATGACAATGTCAAGATATTTTTAGCAACCCGCGGTCCGTTTATCCTGCTGGCTTTGATTATTCTTGATCGTCTCTCCGGGGTTTCTTTTTTAAGTTTCCTGTTTGTCGCGGTGTTAAAACTCGTAGCAAAAATTATTGGCATTTAATTCCTTGACTATTTTTTTGATTATGTTATTTTGATTATAGAGCTTGATATTGAGCCCTGTTTTTGAATTTTAATTCATCCATCTGTGCCTACAATTTCGCAGCTAGTCCGCAAAGGACGGAAAAAAAGAAAAAAGAAAGTAAAGACCCCGGCCCTACACCGGACTTTTAATGCTATCCGCCGCAAAAGCGCCATAGTAAAGAAGGGGAATCCTTACAAGCGGGGGGTTTGCGTCAAGGTGTCAACCACGACTCCGAAGAAGCCGAATTCAGCCCTGCGCAAGATTGCCCGCGTTAAACTCACAAACGGAATGGAAGTCACTGCTTACATTCCGGGCGAGGGCCATAATCTTCAGGAGCACTCGGTGGTGATTATCCGCGGCGGCCGGGTGCGGGATTTGCCTGGCGTCCGTTACCATATTGTGCGCGGGATCCTAGACACGGAAGGGGTAGAGGGCCGCAAGCAGTCAAGATCCAAGTATGGAACGAAAAAGGGCGGGGAAGTAAAGAGGGTAGAAGCGGCAGAGGAAGCAGAATCCAAAGAGTAATTTTTAGTTTTTAGTTTTTAATTTTTATTGAATTCTTAATTTTTAAACATCCTATTCTTTCCCATTTGTCTTGTTTAAAAATTCAATCATTAAAAATTAAACATTGATTGAAAATTAAGAATTAGAAATTGAAAATTATTTCACCCCATGCCTAGAAGAAAGCGAAAATTTAAACGAGAGATCACAGCTGATTCTAAATACAACAGTACGGTAGTGGCAAAGTTTATTAATCAGGTGATGCGCAAGGGAAAAAAATCCACAGCCGAGAAAGTTGTTTATCAAGCTTTTGATCTCATTAAAAAGAGGACTAAAAAAGAGCCCACGGAGATTTTTGACGAAGCCTTGAAAAATGTTGCGCCGGTCTTGGAAGTGAAATCAAAGCGGATCGGGGGCGCTAATTATCAGATTCCGATTGAGGTCCGGACGCCGCGCAAAACAACCTTGGCGATGCGTTGGATTATTGAGGTCGCGCGTTTTCAAAAGGGCAAGCCTATGTCCGAGCAGTTGGCTCTGGAATTGATTGCTGCTTCCAAAGGAGAAGGGGAGGCAATGAAGAAGAGAGAGAATATTCAGAGAATGGCTGAAGCCAACCGCGCCTTTGCCCATTTTGCTTGAGGTTTATTTTGATAAAGATAATTTAAATAAAAATTAAAAGGAGAAAAAACAATGAAAAGAAGTACTTTGTCTCTTCTTCTCTCGAGCATTGTCGGGCTCGCAGGGAACACTGCTTTGGCTCAATACGATTCTTACGGTACTACAGCCGTAGGCACAGGAATCGGCGTTGGACTGATGATACTCTGGATCATTTTTATGTTAGTGGGCCTGGCGCTGTTTGTACTCTGGCTTTGGATGCTGATTGATTGCGTTAAGCGGCCGTTTGACAAGAAGACGATGTGGATTGTTTTGATCATCATCTTGGGTTGGATTGGCGCAATCGCTTATTTCTTTGTGGTCAAGAGGAAAAAAGTCGGCGAAGGAGGCGGCGGCGCACCACCGGCTCAAACCACACCTCCGCCCCCACCTGCTTCACCTCCGCAGCCGCAAGGTTAGAAATTTTGTTAAAAAGTCAAGGCAGACTCCGTCGTCTTATTCTTTCCAGACGATGGGCCTTATTTTGTTGCTTTTTGACTTTTAATAAGGAAATAGATTAAGTCATTTTTTCTTATACGGATTTTTGTTTTATCAAAATTTAGAAGTTTAACTTTTAACTTGAATCATGCCTCGTCAGACACCTTTAGACCGAATCCGCAATATCGGGATCATTGCTCACATTGATGCCGGCAAGACAACCGTTACCGAACGGATTCTTTATTATACAGGCAAGAAGCACAAGATCGGGGAAGTGCACAAGGGCGAGGCGGAGATGGACTGGATGGAGCAGGAGAAAGAGAGAGGAATCACGATTACTTCAGCGGCAACTACCTGTTTTTGGAAGCTGGGAGAGAAAGCTAGCTTGCATCAGATTAACATTATTGATACCCCGGGTCATATTGATTTCACGGCCGAGGTCCAGAGGTCTTTGCGCGTACTTGATGGAGGAATAGTGGTTTTTGATGGCGTGGCCGGGGTGGAGCCGCAGTCGGAAACAGTCTGGCACCAGGCGGAGAAGTTTAAAGTGCCGCGGATTTGTTTTATCAACAAAATGGATCGCACGGGCGCTGATTTTAAATTTAACATCGATTCGATCCGAGAACGCCTGGCTAAGAATATCGCGATCATTCAAATTCCGATCGGAGCCGAAGACAAATTCGAGGGGGTGATTGATCTTTTGCGCAACAAAGCTGTCTATTTTCAAGGGAGCTTTGGTGCGGATGTTTTGGAAAAAGAAATCCCGAAAGGTTTGGCAAAGGAGGCAGGGGAGTATCGTAAAGAACTAATAGAGAGAATCGCTGAACAGGATGACGCTCTGATTGAGAAATTTTTAGAGGGTCAGGAGATTTCAGAAGAGGAACTGAAAAAAACACTGCGCGAGGCCACGATCGCGGGCAAACTGGTGCCGGTTTTGTGCGGTTCCGCTTTAAAAAACAAAGGGGTGCAGATCCTGCTTGATGCCGTGCTCTTGTATTTGCCTTCGCCTGTTGATTTGCTTCCGGTTTCGGGTTTTGATCCCAAACAAATTCAGGAAAGAAAAGAGGAAACAGAGAAGACCGAAGAGAGACAGGCAGGGGATTCCGAGCCCTTCTCCGCCTTGGCTTTTAAAATAGCGACTGATCCTTTTGTGGGCAAGCTCGTTTTTTTTAGGATTTATTCCGGGACCCTGGAGACAGGATCCTATATCTTAAATGCTTCTACGGGCAAGAAAGAGCGCTTAGGCCGGATCCTTCGGATGCATGCCAATCACCGAGAAGAAGTGAAGGAGATGTATACAGGTGAGATCGCCGCCGCCGTGGGCTTAAAAGGGACAACCACCGGGGATACTCTATGCGATCCTGAACACCCGATTATTTTAGAAAAGATTGTTTTTCCTGAACCAGTGATTTCGATTGCGGTGGAACCCGCGACCAAGGCGGATCAGGAGAAAATGGGCATTGCCTTGCGCCATCTAGCGGACGAGGATCCCACTTTTCAGGTGCGGGGCGACATTGAGACCGGTCAGACGATTATTTCAGGAATGGGCGAGCTGCATTTGGAGATCATCGTTGATCGAATGCTGCGGGAATTTAAAGTAGAAGCTAAGGTGGGTAAACCCCAGGTGGCTTATCGGGAAACGATTAGAGTAGAAGCAGAAGCAGAGGGAAAATATATCCGTCAATCAGGGGGCAGAGGGCAGTATGGTCATGTTTGGCTTCGGGCAGAACCTCTAGCGCGCAGTGAAGGATTTGAATTTGTTAATAAGATCAGGGGAGGGATTATTCCCCAGGAGTTTCTTCCAGCCGTGGAAAAGGGCGTCAAAGAGGCCTTGCAAAACGGCGTTCTGGCGGGCTATCCAGTGGTTGATTTAAAAGTTACTTTGTATGATGGGTCATTTCATGATGTTGATTCTTCAGAAGCGGCTTTTCATATTGCCGGTTCAATCGCGGTCCAGGCGGCGGTCAAAAGAGCCCGGGTCTATATTTTGGAGCCGGTGATGAAGGTGGAGGTTGTGGTACCTGAAAAATTTATGGGCGACGCGATCGGGGACCTGAATTCAAAGAGGGCCCAGATCGGACAACTCTCTGATCGGGGACGCTTATCGGTCATTGACGCGGAAGTGCCCTTGGCAGAAATGTTTGGTTATGCTACGATTTTAAGATCATTGACTCAAGGCCGGGGGAATTACACCATGGAGTTTGATCATTACGGAGAAGCGCCTCGTAATATTTCAGAGAAGATCGTCGGCGCTCAAGATAAAGAGAAGAGTAAATAAGTTCCAAATGACAAATTAAAATTTGTCACTTTGGACTTTTAATTTTGAACTTTGAACTAAAATCCGTGCCTGATTTTAAAAAAATCACCCAGATGATTAAGGAAAATCCCAAGGAACGGTATGTGATTGTGGAAAAGGGCAAGCCGAGTTGGGTTGTTTTGAACATGGCTGATTATGAAAGCTTGATCAAGACTTCAGAAGAGAAACAAAGAACCAAGGACAAAAAGAAGGAAAGCGAGATTGACGAAGCCCTGGCTGCTTATCAAGAGGAAATTAGAGAAGGGATTGAATTTCCCGCAATAGAGAAAGAGAGCAGAGAGAGAAAAAGCGAGCCAGAGTTGTATTTTGAGGAGATTTCAGAAGGGGTTGATCAGGATAGACCTTTGGGTTTATCCACAGAAGACCAGGAATTTTCAGAAACAGAAGAGTTTGATTCGATTCCTTTCTAGATTGTTAAGTTTTGGCTAGTTTTAGCTAAATGATTTGAGGGAATTTTGTTTTTTGGCTTGAATTAGCTAAAATTTCGGGCAAGGAAAAAGAAGGAATGTTTTTTGATTATTGGGATTGACAGGTCGCAAAAACTGGGTTAAAATAGGTTTGAGTTTGTTTATTCGCAGAAATCTTAGTTTTTTTGTATTTTTTATTTAAATAACAATTAATCTGTTCCAAGTAAATTAGGGACAGCTTGAATTAAAAAAATGACTGAAAAATTTGAACGCAGCAAACCGCACATCAATGTCGGTACGGTTGGCCATGTTGATCATGGTAAAACCACTTTAACCGCCGCGATACTTAAGTGTCTGCAAGCTTCGGGCTTGAAGGCTCAAGCAAAGAGCGTTGACCAGATTGATAACGCGCCGGAGGAGAAAGAGAGAGGAATCACGATCGCGACCACCCATGTTGAATATGAGTCAGAAAAGAGACATTACGCCCATGTTGATTGTCCGGGCCACGCTGATTATATTAAAAATATGATCACGGGCGCGGCCCAGATGGATGGGGCGATTTTGGTAGTTTCAGCGGCAGACGGGCCAATGCCTCAAACCAGAGAGCATATTCTTTTAGCGCGCCAGGTCGGTGTTCCTAATATTGTTGTTTTTCTAAACAAGGTTGATCAGGTTTCAGAGAAAGAATTGATTGATCTGGTGGAAGAAGAAATCAGGGAACTTTTGACCAAATATGAATTTGATGGCAAGAATGTCCCTTTGGTGCGGGGCAGTGCCTTGAAAGCATTAGAGTGCGGCTGTGGCAAGAAGGATTGTGAATATTGTGGTCCGGTTTTAGAATTGGTTAAACTTATGGACGAAAAGATTCCCGAGCCAGTGAGAGATGTGGACAAGCCTTTTTTAATGCCGATTGAAGATATCTTTTCGATTGAAGGCCGGGGCACGGTGGTTACGGGCAGGATTGAGCGCGGGATCGTTAAGCTAAACGATGAGGTTGAGATTGTAGGGATTGAAGCGACCCAAAAAACCGTGGTTACTGGGATTGAGATGTTTAACAAGAGCTTGGATGAAGGCCGCGCTGGAGACAATGCCGGCGTGCTCTTGCGGGGTACAAAAAAGGAAGCAGTAGCTCGCGGCCAGGTCCTAGCCAAACCCGGCTCAATTACCCCCCACACGGAATTTGAAGCGGAAGTTTATGTCTTGACCAAAGAGGAAGGCGGCCGGCACACGGCGTTTGCCGGCGGCTATAAGCCTCAATTCTATATTAGAACCACGGATGTCACCGGCGAGGTTACCTTGGCTTTGAAACAAGAGATGGTGATGCCGGGCGACACGGTGACGGTCAAAGTCAAACTTGTCGCACCGGTAGCGTTAGAGGAAAAACAGAGATTTGCGATCAGAGAAGGCGGCCACACCGTAGGAGCAGGATTCATTACTAAGATTGTGAAATAGTAAAAGACCCCCACCGGGGTTTGCTAGGAAGAGAGCAAGGATCATTAATCATTAAGGGCTTCAATCTTTTTGTTTTAATTTCTATTTTAGTAAATAAGTTAGCTTTTAATTAGTTCTTAGGAATTTAAGCCTCGCCTCATTTAAGGTTTTGGGTGGTGGGCGGCAACGATTATCAGGACTTTTATTGCCAAAGTTGTTGCGGGGCAAATTTAATTTTCAAAATGCCTTCTCAAAGTCAGAGCCAGAAAAAGGACGAAGAATCCTCTTCGAGGATTCGTATTAAAATTAAAGCCTACGACCACAAGGTGATTGATCAATCGGCGCGCCAGATAGTGGAGACCGCGATCAGGACCGGAGCGATTGTTTCTGGTCCCGTGCCTTTGCCTATTGAAAAGACCAAGTACACCGTAATGAAGTCACCGTTTGTGCACAAGGATTCTCGCGAGCAATATGAGATGCGGGTTCATAAGAGATTAATTGACATCAGAAAGCCCACTTCTAAAACCATAGATGCCTTGATGGACTTGAATTTGCCAGCGGGCGTGGATATAGAGATTAAGATGTAGAGTAATAAAGATGGTCGCCCTCTGTTTCATTCCATGAAATTATGATGTTTTTAGATAACTTTATAATTAAAATTTAATTAAATCAAAAACCAGAAAAGCCGGAAGTTTTCATAAAAACCTGGCTTGGAACTAAGCTGGTTTTTGGGAAGACTTCTGGTTTTTTAATTGGGACGATTAATTAGATTTAATAGAATATGCCTTTTATCATCGGTGAAAAATTAGAGATGACCAAAGTATTTGATCAAAAAGGGAGAGCGACCCCGATTACTTTAATCGAGGTCTTGCCTTGTTTGGTTTCTGCGATTCGGACAGAAAAAAAACATGGTTATTGGGCTGTCCAGATTAAGTTTTCTAAAAAAGACAGAGGAGAGGTCAAATCTAAAGAGAGTCATCCTAAAAAGGATGATTTTCGTTTTTACCGAGAATTTCGAGTGGAGGATCAAAAAGCAGCCGACGGCTACAAAATTGGCGACAAGGTTGAACCTTCTGTTTTTAAAGCGGGGGATCTGGTCAAGGTGAGGGGAATAAGTAAGGGCAAGGGTTTTCAGGGCGTGGTTAAGCGTTGGGGCTTTGCTGGTTCTCCAGCAAGCCACGGCCACCGGCACGACACGCGGGCGCCAGGCTCTATCGGTTCCGCTTTTCCGCAAAAGGTGTTTCGCGGACTCAAAATGGCCGGTCGGATGGGAGCAAAGAGAACGACAGTTCAGGGATTAAAAATTATCGAGGTTGATCCCAAAAAGAATTTGATTGCGCTCCGAGGAGCAGTACCAGGGATTCCGGGCGGGACATTAGAAATCAGGGGTGATTAGTGAATTAACGAATTAAAGGGTTAACGGGTTAGATAAGTGGACGACAAATAACCACTAATCCGTTAATCCGTTAACTCGTTAATCCGTTAAGATGAAACTCCCGATTTATAATTTAGAAGGTAAAAAGACAGGGAAGACAATTAGCCTGGCGCCCGAGATTTTTGGTCTAGAACCGAATCCCGTTTTGGTCCAGCAGGCAGTGGAAGCACAGAGATCTGGGAGCCGGAGGGTGATTGCCCATACTAAAACCCGTTCGGAGCGGCGAGGAGGAGGAGCGAAACCCTGGCGCCAGAAAGGTACGGGGAGGGCGCGTGCCGGTTCACGGCGCAGCCCGTTATGGCGCAAAGGAGGAGTGACTTTTGGTCCTCGCAAGAATAGAAATTTTCTTAAAAGAATTAACCGCAAAGCCCGCCGCAAGGCTGTTGTAATGGTTTTGTCTGATCGGGCGCAGTCTAGTGATATTATCGCCCTAGCAAGCTTAAAGAATACCACGGGCAAAACCAAGGAGATGGTTAGCCTGCTTGCTAAATTTCCGTTAAAGGCCAGGGTTTTGATCTTACTTAGCTGCAAGGACGAAATGATCAGGAGAGCGGCCCGTAACTTGTCCAAAATCAAGGTTTTGGGCGCTCAAAGTTTGAACGTGATTGACTTGCTTAATTGCGGTTCGATCTTAATGCCGGTTAAGGCGGTTAAGATTATTGAGGAGAGATACCTTAAAAAAGTCAAATCTCAAAGGTCAAAGATCAAAAATACAGATTAAATCTTAAAAATATTTTTGAGATTTGATTTTTGACTTTTGATTTTATGTTATGTCTTTACTAAAACGTAAAAAACCCAAGCGGGTGGAAAATGGTAAAAAATCCGATAACGAGAAGGCAAAATCCGGTTCTGGCAGAAAAGGTTCGCCTGGGAAAAAGAGAACAATTTCAATCAAGAGCCAAGCTTTTCGGATTATCCGTTATCCTCTAATTACAGAGAAGGGGACAGCTATTTCTGCTTTGAATAAATATGTTTTTGAGGTTTCAGGGCGGGCGGCCAAAGCAGAAGTGAAAAAAGCGATTGAAGAACTATACGGAGTGAAAGTTGTTAAAGTAAATGTAATGAACTTCCAGGGCAAGCGGAGGAGATATGGCAGAGGCACGGGGCGAACGCGGACTTGGAAAAAGGCGGTTGTTACCCTACAGAAGGGAGATACGATTCAATTGTTTGAGGGAGTGTGAATAGAATTTTCAATTTTCAAATCCCAATTTTCAATGAATCTTCCTGCCTGCGCCATTCTTGTTTAAAAATTCAGTAATTGGAAATTAAAATTTGATTGAAAATTGAAAATTGAAAATTAATCAATATGAAGCATTATAAGCCGACAACACCAGGGAGAAGAGGGATGAGCACAGTGGACTTTTCGGGAGTGACCCGCAAAAAACCCGAGAAGAGTCTTGTCGTTGGTTTGAGAAAAAGAGCCGGCAGAGACAAGAAGGGCCGCATTTCTGTTCGGCACAGGGGCGGGGGCCATAAAAAGAAATACCGAATTATTGATTTTAAGCGGAACAAATTTGATATTCCAGCCAAGGTTGTTTCATTAGAATATGATCCGAACAGGACTTGCTTTATTGCTCTCGTGCATTATCTTGATGGCGAGAAAGCTTACATCCTAGCTCCCCAAGAGCTCAAAATAGGAAAAAGGGTAATTTCCAGCCAGAAGAAGGTTGAAGCAAAGCCTGGCAGTCGAATGCCCTTGAGTGAAATTCCCGACTCGAGCCTGATTTATAATATAGAATTAAATCCAGGGCGGGGTGGACAAATCGTGCGCGCTGCCGGCGCCTCCGCTGTTTTAATGGGTAAAGAAGGCAAGTATGCCCAGATCAAACTTCCTTCCCAAGAGGTAAGGTTTGTTCTTTCAAGGTGTCTGGCAACTATTGGGAGTTTAAGCAATTCCGAGCATGGGAATATTAAAATCGGCAAGGCCGGACGTAAACGTTGGTTGGGCATTCGGCCGACAGTAAGAGGAAAGGCAATGAATCCAGTAGATCATCCTCATGGCGGCGGCGAGGGTAATCAGCCGATTGGTCTTAAACATCCCAAAACCCCTTGGGGCAGGCCGGCCTTGGGGGTTAAGACCCGGCGGAAGAAAAAGTATTCAGATCGGTTGATCGTTAAGAGGAGAAGATAGGTTTGATATTGAGAATTTCAAATGTCAAAGTCCAATTAATATCTTAAGATAATTAATTATGTCTAGATCTCTTAAGAAAGGTCCTTACTGTGATCCAAGATTGCTTAAGAAGATTAAAAATTTAAAATCTGGCGATAAGACAGTGATCAAAACTTGGTCGCGGTCCTCGGTTGTTTTTCCGGAGATGGTTGGTTTTACGATAGCCGTGCACAACGGCAAAGAGCACGTGCCGGTTTTTATTACCGAAGATATGGTCGGTCACAGATTGGGTGAATTTTCCTTAACGCGCAAGTTTGTTGTTCATGGTGGTCGGATCGCGCGAGAGGAAGCGGCGGACCAGGCGGAAAAAGAGCGCCAGAAGATTAAGGCAGGCCAAGAGGAGGCAGGTCAGGAGGAAAAGAGTCAATCAGTCGATTAAGGATTAAAGTGAAATGTCAGATTCCAAAGCTCAAATTCCAAATCAATGTCAAATGCCAAATTATCGTTTTTGTCATTTGGATTTTGGATTCCCTGCCTGCCGGCAGGCAGGGATTTGGTATTTGGACTTTGACATTTGAAATTTTTCATTATGGAAGTTAAGGCAAAATTAAGACATTTACACATCGCTCCTCGCAAGGTAAGATTAGTGATTGATCAGATCCGGGGTTTAGATACTAAAGAAGCGCTTCGAAACTTGAATTTTATTCCCAAGCGGGCAGCAAAGCCTGTGACCAAGCTTTTGAGGTCGGCGATTGCCAATGCTGAACACAATTTTGATTTAGATAAAGACAATTTGTACATCAAGGAGATCAGGGCTGACGAGGGACCTAAATTCAGACGCTTCCAGCCGCGCGCTTTTGGCAGGGCCTACCCTATTATTAAAAGGACAACTCATGTTTTGATTATTTTAGATGAGAGAGTAAAGGGCAAAAGAAAGAAAAAAGCGAAGAAGACAAGGGAAGCGCCTTTTATAAAAAAGCAGACTATATCTAAGCCCCTTTTGACAACAAGCAAGAAGAAAGAAGGACCAAAGAGCAAAAGAAAAAAGATTTGGGATCCAAGAAGACTAGGGGCGCGGCGGCATAAAGAGCACGCAGACAAGCGGAGACTCGCAAAACAGAAGCGAGTTAGTCGGCTTAAGCGCTTTTTCCGACGAAAATCAGTATAACTCCTGGGAGGGGTTTTGATTACAGATAAAAAATAATCTTAATCACCAAGACACAATAACCCTGCCGGCAGGCAGGTTACAAACAATCACCAACGATTCAATGACCAATCACCAAACTTTTTGGTTATTGATGATTGGTGTTTGAAATTTGTTTGGTGATTATATCTTGATTATTGGTTATTTTAAACTGTTGTATTGTTTTCATTCGTTTTCACTTCACCTAAGATCACCCTCTTGTTTCATTGTCAGATTATTATGAGCAACAATGAAACAATGCAAACTATATGGGTCAAAAAGTTTCACCAATTTCATTCAGACTGGGCACACTCCAAACTTGGAAGTCCAAGTGGCTTGTCCAAGGTAAAAATTACCGCAAATTTCTAGAAGAAGATGTTCGGATGCGGACTTTTGTTTTCAATAAATTAAAGGACGCGGCTATTGCCCGGATAGACATTGAACGCTCACCGAATATGATCAACATCATTATTTCAAGTGGCCGGCCGGGTATGATTATTGGCCGGGGAGGGACAGGGATTGAAGATTTGAAGCGAGGACTGCAGAAGTTGGTGCATAATAAGCCCTTGAAGGTGAGCGTAGAAGAGGTTTCCGACCCTGGAAGCAATGCCGTGCTGGTGGCGAGAATAATCGCGGAAGCGCTTGAAAAAAGAATTCCTTTTCGGCGCGTAATCAAACAATCCCTGGAACGGACTCGGGAAAACCGGGGAGTTAAGGGAGTAAAGATTATGGTCGCCGGGCGCCTTAACGGAGCGTCAATGAGCCGGCGCGAATGGGTGAGCTGGGGCGCGATCCCTTTGCATACTCTAAGAGCTGATATTGATTTTGCTAAAGATATTGCCCAGACCAAATATGGTACCCTGGGGATTAAGGTTTGGATCTATAAAGGAGAGGTGTTTGGAGATGGAAAGGAAGAACAGGCAATAAAGAAATCTTAACCTTGAATTTAACTTTGAATTTTGCCTGCCTGCCGAAGCCTTGGCGCAGGCAGGAACTTTAAACTTTGAACTAATTTATGCTGATACCGAGAAAAGTAAAACACAGAAAACATCACCGGGGCGTGATGCGCGGCAAGACAAAAGGAGCAAGCACCTTGTCTTTTGGTTCTTACGGTTTAAAGGCTTTGGGGAACGTTTGGTTGACTTCGCGCCAGATTGAAGCGGCAAGGCGGGCGATGACCCGTTTTGTTCAAAGAGGGGGCAAGATTTGGATTAGGGTTTTTCCAGACAAGGCTGTGACCAAGAAAGGAGCCGAGGTCGCTATGGGCAAAGGCAAGGGCGCGGTGGATCATTTTGTGGCGGTAGTGCTGGCGGGTCGGATCATCTTTGAAATGGACGGCATTCCCAAAAAGACAGCCCAGGAAGCAATGCGCCTGGCAGCACACAAACTTCCAATCAAAACCAGGTTTGTCAGCAAGACAGGTCGTGATTAGTTCTTGCGAAGATTGTAGATTTTTTAGGACAGAAAATCATTCTTTAAATTTATAAGCGGGACTTCTGTAAAAACCTAAAGTTTTTGCGGAGTTCAAAATCTGGGGTATAAATTAAATGGATATTAAGGAGTTGGGTCGTAAAAACATTTCAGAATTAAGAAGAGAGTTGGCGATCAAGCGCAATCAGCTTCGCGAAGTTAGATTTAAGTTAAAAAAAGATGAGACCAAGGATGTGCGGGAAACGCGAAAGATCCGGAGATCAATCGCCCAAATCCTTACTATTTTAAATAGGAAAAAGGGTGCAAATTAAATCGATCATAACTAACCCTTATGAAAGCTAACCAAAAAAAAATTACTAAGCGATCGCGGGAGGGGGTTGTTGTTTCAGATAAAATGGAGAAGACTGTGGTTGTGGCTGTCAGTCGGAGCAAGGTTCACCCTAAATATTTAAAGCGGTATCGGATTACGAAGAAATTCAAGGCCCATGATCAGAAGAATGAATATAAGGTGGGCGATAAGGTTTTAATCTGTGAGTGCCGGCCTTTATCGCGCGAGAAGAGATGGCGGGTGGTCAAGAAGATAACTTAATTTATGATTCAAGAACAAAGCAGATTAAAAATAGCTGATAATACGGGCGCCAAGATGATTAAATGTCTCAAGGTTTTGGGTGGGTCAAGGGTTAGATTTGCGCGGATCGGGGATGTGATTACCGCTTCTGTTTTGGAGGCTTCTCCTCACACCCAGATTCGGGAGCACGCGGTGGTTCATGCGGTGATTGTCCGTCAGAAAAAGGAATACGGTCGAGCCGATGGCTCCTATATTCGCTTCGATGAAAACGCGGCTGTCATTTTAGAATCCCGGGAAAGTAAAAATCATTTAGGCACCCGTATCTTCGGGCCAGTGCCGCGGGAGTTGAAGGCGCGGGGTTTTAACAAGATCGTCTCGTTAGCTCCAGAGGTATTGTAATTCATAATCTTGTCACTAATAATCCTTAATGAGAATCCATGAAGATTAAAAAAGGCGACAATGTGCTTGTTGTTTCAGGGAAAGACAGGGGCAAAAAAGGGAAAGTAACCCATTGTTTGCATGCTGAAAACAAGGTTATTGTAGAGGGGGTTAATCTTGTTGTTCGTCATACGCGGCCCAAGCGGCAGGGAGAGAAAGGACAGAAGGTTGAAATTGCCACTCCTCTTGATGTTTCTAATCTGCGGTTAATTTGTCCCAAGTGCGGCAAGCCTGCGCGTGTTGGGCTTAAGGTCTTAGAGGATAAAACAAAGAAGAGGGTATGTAAGAAATGCAAACAATTATTTTAAAGATGAAATAATGCTTTTATGACCAGATTAAAGAAAAAATATATTAAAGAAGTTATTCCTGAAATGAAGAAACGTTTTGGTTACGAGAATGACCTGATCGTGCCTGAAATTATTAAGGTAGTGATTAATTTAGGCACTTCGCGCGCCCTGAAAGAGCCGAAGGTTTTAGAGATGATGAAAAAAAATTTGGGCGTGATTACCGGCCAAAAGCCGGTGGTAACGCGAGCCAAGAATTCTATTGCGGGATTTAAAGTAAGAGAGGGTATGGTTGTTGGACTGAAGGTGACTCTGCGCGGTCTCCGGATGTGTGAATTTTTGGATAAACTAGTGAACATTGCCTTGCCTCGGGTGCGAGATTTCCGTGGACTTGGATCCAAAACTCTAGATCAAAGCGGTAATTGCACGATCGGCATTGTTGAGTGCACGGTTTTTCCAGAGATTGACCCTAATAAAGTGGAAGTAATTCATGGCCTGGAAGTCTGTATTGTGAATAATGCTAAAACCCACGAGGAAGGATTAACGTTGTTAAAATTATTGGGCTTTCCCTTTCAAACTTGAAACTTGTAACCTATAACGTGTAACCCAAGGATTGATTTTTTTGTAACTTGAGTTACAAGTTATAGGTTACAAGTTTCAAGTTATAGGTTACAGGTTACAAGCTATAAGTTACAAGATCATGGCGAAAAAATCTTGGATTGCCAAATCTAAAAAGAAACCGAAGTACAAAACGCGGATTGTAAGGCGGTGTTGGCGCTGTGGCCGTCGACGCGGTTATCTGCGGGATTTTGGTTTATGTCGAATTTGTTTTCGAGAATTGGCAAGTCAAGGAGAGATCCCGGGAATCAAAAAGTCTTCTTGGTAAATAGAATAATTTTTAACTTTCAACTTCATTAAACTATGATCAATGATCCCATCGCCGATATGCTGATTCGGATTAAGAACGGTTTAGCGGTGCAAAAAAAAGAAGTAGTTATCCCTATGTCCAAGATCAAGCTGGAGCTTACTGGGATTTTGAAAGAAGAGGGTTATATTGAGGATTACGTCTCCGAGGGCAAAGATTTTCAAGATGGAATTAGAATAATCTTAGGATCAGAGAGCGCAAGCAAGCCAAGAATCAGGGAATTAGTGCGGATTAGCAAACCAGGACGGAGGATTTATCGAGGCTACAATGAGATCGGTAGAGTCAAGGAAGGAATGGGCATCTCGATAATTTCCACGTCAGAAGGGTTGATGACTGGGGAAAAGGCGCGTGAAAAAAAGCTGGGAGGAGAGCTGATCTGCGAAGTATTTTAGAAAGCACAAGGTGCGAAGTAAAATTGATATTCGCTTTACGTTTTTCGCCTTATACCCTACACTTACGTTTATGTCCAGGATCGGTAAAAAACCAATAACAATTCCGGAAGGAATAGAGGTCGGAATTAAAGATAACAAGATTACAGTCAAGGGACCAAAGGGTTCTCTGGATTTGGTTTTTGATCCTAAGATTTTAGTAGAGAAAAAAAAGGAAGAGATTCTAGTTTCTATCTTGAAGCCTGATCAGAAACAGAAAAAGCCAAGGGCTTTGTGGGGATTGACGCGAAGTTTGATTAACAATAACGTGATCGGGGTGAGCAAAGGATTCAAAAAAGAGCTTGAGATTCAAGGGGTGGGCTATCGGGCGAGTATTCAAGATCAGAAACTCATTTTGGAGCTTGGTTTTTCTCACTCGATTGAGTACGAGATTCCAGAAGGCATTAAAGTTAAGATTGAAAAGAATATTATTTCGGTAAGCGGGATAGACAAACAGAAAGTGGGACAGGTAGCTGCGGAGATCAGATCTTTTCGCAAACCAGAACCCTACAAGGGCAAAGGCATTCGTTATCTGGGCGAACAGGTTCGTCGGAAAGTAGGCAAGAAGGCAGTGGCTGAAGAAGGGACGGGGGCATAGAATTTTTAATTTTTAATTTTCAAACAATTTTTAATGTTTCAATTTAGAAATTAAAGAATTGAAACATTGTTTAGAAATTGAAAATTGAAAATTACTCCCATGAAAATTCAAGAAAAAAGAAGAAGATTAGCAAGACGCAAAAAGAGAGTGAGGGCGAAAGTAAGAGGGACAAAAACCATTCCCCGGCTTTCGGTTTACCGCAGTCTTTCTCATATTTATGCCCAAATCATTGACGACCGGAAAGGGGCGACTTTAGTGAGCGCCGATGATCAAAAAATTGTTCCTCAAAAGATAAGGCAAACAGAGAAAGGAAAGGTTAAGAGATCTAAAAGAGAGGAGATCGCTTTTCGGGTAGGCGAGCTGATTGCCCAGAAAGCAAAGAGGGAGAAAATCAAGAAGGTAGTATTTGATCGCGGGGGCAGGGTTTACCATGGCCAGGTTAAAGCCTTGGCAGAAGGCGCTCGGGAGGGTGGTTTACAATTTTAAATCCCAGAATTTTTAAAGATATGCACAAGAAGTTTAGTAAAAAAACCAGCAGAAGAAGACCCAAAGAGTTTGATCAGAAGCTTATTGATTTGGCGCGGGTTACGCGCGTGGTAGCCGGGGGCCGTCGTTTTCGTTTTCGGGCAACTTTAGTAATCGGCGATAAAAAGGGGAGAGTAGGGATTGGGACGGCGAAGGGGAGCGATGTTGCTATTGCCGTGGAAAAGGCTTATGCTCAAGCTAATAAGAATTTGCAGAAGATGCAGAAGATAGTGATGGACAAGAACACGATTCCGCATCAAGTGGAGCTCAAGTTTAAAAGCGCTAGAGTTTTATTAAGACCGGCTCGTCAAGGAACAGGGATTATTGCCGGTGGTCCGGTGCGGGCCGTAGTCGAATTAGCCGGGATTAAAGATATTGTAAGCAAGATGCTCGGAAGTAATAATAAGATTAATAATGCGCAGGCTACTTTAAAAGCCCTGATAAGCCTAGAGTCAGCCGAAGATGTTCGGGCGAGGAGAGGTAGGTAATTTTCAATTTTCAAATCCCAATGTTCAATCAAATCCCAATTTTCGAATAGATTTAATTTTCAAACAGTTTGAACATTTAGTCATTGGTTATTGAAAATTGATTGAAAATTGGTACTTGAAAATTGAAAATTGATTAGTACATTGGTACTTGAAAATTGAAAATTAAAATTATGTCCTTAAATCTCCACAATTTGGAATCACCAACAAGGAATAAAAAGAAGAAACGTTTGGGCCGCGGCAATGCTTCGGGTCATGGTACTTATAGCGGCAGAGGAATGAAGGGCCAACGTTCTCGTTCCGGCGGCAAAAGGAAAGCAGGGGCCCGTTCACCTTTCTTGAAGCAATTGCCGAAACTGAAAGGCTTTAAATCAAAGAAACCGAAAGCGAGTGTTGTTAATCTGGGGATGCTTAATAACAGGTTTGAAGATGGCAGTGAAGTTAATCCCAAGACATTGTTCCAGGCGGGATTAATTGATAACATTAAGATAGAGGTAAAGATTTTAGGGCAGGGAGAGCTGAAGCTTAAGAATCTGCGGGTGTCCGGATGCAGAATGTCTAAATCCGCCAAGGGAAAGATCAAGAAGCAAAAGGGTAAAATTTTTAAAATTAAAAATTAAAAATTGAAAATTAGTAATCCATGCCTTCTTTAGATAAATTCATCCGTATCTTTAAGATTAGGGACTTGCGTAAGAAGATATTCTTTGTTTTAGCAATGCTGGTCGTTTTCCGGATCGCCGCCCATATCCCCGTGCCGGGCGTGGATCGAGAGGCTCTTTCCGAGTTTTTTTCCGGGAATCAGTTTTTTGGTCTTTTAGATATTTTTTCTGGAGGCGGACTGTCTCGGTTTTCAGTGGTGATGTTAGGTATCGGCCCCTATATTACGGCTTCGATTATCTTTCAGCTTTTAACCATGCTGATTCCGCGCCTCGAGGAACTGTCTCGCGAGGGCGAGTCGGGCCGGCGCAAGATCAACCAATGGACCCGTTACTTGACGGTGCCCTTGGCCGCGATGCAGACCTATGCGATGATTAATCTGCTTAATCGGGGAGCCCAGCCAGTGATTACAGACACCTCTTTTCTAAATCTCGCTACGATTATTTTGACCGTTGTCGGCGGGACCTTGTTTTTGATGTGGATCGGTGAGTTGATTACCGAGAGAGGGATTGGCAACGGTGTTTCTTTGATTATTTTTTCGGGTATTATTTCGCGGATTCCAAGCGCGCTTCAGCAGACCTTTGCGGTTTTTGACGCTTCCCAGGCGATCAACCTGATTGTTTTTGTTGTGATCGCTGTTTTGGTCATTGCCGGCATTGTTTTTATTACCCAAGGCCAGCGCAATATTCCCGTGGTTTATGCTAAAAGGGTGCGCGGGATGCGGATGTACGGCGGTACTTCCACCCACCTTCCTCTGCGGATTAACCAAGCCGGTGTAATCCCGATCATCTTCGCTCTCTCAATAATGCTTCTCCCGGGAATGGTCGCCAATTTTTTTGTTGCCTCCAGTGTTCCTTGGCTGGCTAGATTTGCTCAAGGGGTGACCAATCTTTTCCAGAACCAATTATTTTATGGCGCGATTTATTTTGTGATGGTGATTCTGTTTACTTATTTTTACACCGCTGTTACCTTTAACCCCCAGCAGATTTCCGAGAATGTCCAAAAGCAGGGTGGTTTTATCCCAGGGATTAGGCCGGGCCGGGCCACTGCCGAATATCTCTACAAAGTATTAAACAGGATTACCTTGGCCGGGGCGATTTTTTTGGGCCTAGTTGCGATCCTGCCTTTTATTGCGCAGGCCCTAACCCGGATTCAGACTTTAACTATTGGCGGTACAGGTATTTTGATTGTGGTTAGCGTAGTTTTAGAGACGATCAAGCAGATCAAGGCCCAGGTGCAGATGAGGGAATACGACAGTTTCTAATTCCCAATTTCCAATGACCAATTTCCAAATAATTTCCAATATTAAAATTTCCAAACAGTTTGGAAATTGAAAATTGGTAATTGGAAATTTTGAACTTCACAGTAAAGAAAATTTTAGATTATAGATAGATATAATAGTTTTGAACTATGTTAAATATTATCATCATGGGTCCCCAGGGTTCGGGCAAGGGGACCCAGGCAAAGCTTTTAGCTTCAAAATATGATCTGGAGCATGTTGAACCTGGGAAGATGCTGCGGGCTTTTGCCAAAGGAAAGGATGCTAAAGCCAGAAAAATAAACAACTACTTATTGCAAGGGAAATTAGTGCCGAGCGATTTTCTGTTTTTTGAAATTTTTAAACCAAAACTTGCCAAATTAGATGATCAGAGGGGCTTGATTTTTGACGGCGCCCCGCGGGAATTAAAACAGGCTGAATATTTAGAGGAGATGATGGATTCTTTGAACCGCGAGATTAGTTATGTTTTTTATGTCAAAATTTCCCCTGAAGAAACCCATAAGCGCTTGGGTAAGAGACTGACCTGTCAGGATTGCGGCCGGTCTCTGATTTTGGGCACGGATGCCAAAAGTAAAAAAGACAAGTGTCCCCATTGTGGAGGCGCTTTGTATCAGAGAAAAGATGATACAAAAACAGGGATCAAGAAGAGATTAGAGGTGTTTTCTAAAGAGACTATTCCCGTGATTCGGTATTTCCAAAAGAAATATAGAGTGATTGAGATTGCGGGAGAGCAGAGTATTCAAGCGGTGCACAAAGAGATTGTTAAGCATATTAAACAAGATTTTGATGGTTATTCTAAAGAGCCCGGAGGAGATTAGGACGATGCGGCAGGGAGGAAAGATCCTTGCCCAGATTCTAAAAAGAGTGAGCCGGGCAACAAAACCAGGAGCTCGGGCAGGTGATTTGAATGATTTGGCTGAAGCCTTGATTAGAAAAAACAAAACTCAAGCCTCATTTAAAGATTACCAGGGATTTCCGGCTTCTCTTTGTGTTTCAATAAATAACGAGGTTGTTCATGGCGTACCCAACGGCAAGGTGATTAAAGCCGGGAATGTGGTTGGTTTGGATCTAGGAATTAAACACAAGAATTTGTACACAGATGCCGCTTTGACCGTAGTTGCGGGCAGGGGTTCGGAGAAACTCAAAAATTTTGTTTTAACCTGCAAACAAGCGTTGAATCGAGGCATTGCCCAAGTAAAACCGGGTAATCACATTGGCGATATTTCCTGGGCAATTCAGTGTTTGGTGGAAAGACGAGGTTATTCCGTAGTGAGAGAGCTTGTTGGGCATGGGGTTGGCCACAAGGTGCACGAGGAGCCCCGGATACCTAATTACGGCAGAAAGGGAGAAGGGATTGTTTTAAAGGTTGGGATGACCCTCTGTTTAGAGCCGATGATTAACATGGGAGGAGCGAAGATAACCCTAGCTCCTGATGGCCACACTTTCCAAACCGCTGATCAGAGTTTGGCTGCTCATTTTGAACACACCGTGGCGGTGACAAAGAAAGGGTGTTTGGTTTTGACAGAATAACTTTTAACAAATTTTGTTATTTGAATAACCAATCACCAAGATACAAGATACAAACAAATTTCAATAACCAATAATCAATAACCAAACGGTTTGGTTATTGGTGATTGAATGATTGGTTCTTGTTTGTAACTTGGTTATTGGTGATTTTGAGATGTCTTTCCTCGCCATTGATTTCGGTGAAAAATATATCGGCCTTGCTGTCAGCGATCCTAAAAACAGAATTGCTTTAGGTTTGGCTACATTAGAGAATAAAAGCGAAACAGAGATAGTTCATAAATTATCCTTAATTTGTCGAGAGAGACTTGTGGAAAAGATTATTATCGGTTTACCTAAGTCATTGTCCGGTGGTGATTCTGAACAGACCAAAAAGGTGCGTAAATTTGCCGAATATGTTAAAATAAAATTAGGTCTGCCCGTAGTTTTGGAAGACGAACGTTTGACTTCCAAGCAGGCCCAGAAATTGAAGGTAAGTGATTTAGACCAGATGAGCGCGTGTTTGATTCTGCAGACATATTTGGATAGAGCTGGTAATTTGTAACGTGTAACTCGTAACCTGTAACCCAAGGATTTTATATTATCATTGATTATTTGATTATTATGTTTGAAAAAATCCATCTTTCCGTCGTGCTTCCCGCGTATAATGAAGAAAAACGGATTGCCGAGACTTTGCGGGATTTGGACGATTACTTGGGAAGGCAAAAGTACACAAGCGAAGTAGTCGTTATTAGTGACGGCTCTTCGGACAAAACAGTGGAGGTAGTCCGTGGTTTAAATATCTCGCGGGTGCGCGTAATTGACAACAAAGAGAACCATGGCAAGGGTTATGTGGTTAGACAGGCGATGCTTGATGCCCGCGGAGAGTATCGGCTTTTTATGGACGCGGACAATTCTACCAAGATCACGGAGCTTGAGAATTTCTGGCCCTATTTTAACGAAGGATATGAGATCGTGATCGGTTCGATTGAAGTAGAAGGGAGTTCAATCCATGAAACCGCGGCTTGGTACCGGCGCGTTTTAGGCAGACTGGCCAAGCTCGTTATCCGCCTCTTGCTTATTTGGGATATTCACGATACCCAAAGAGGTTTCAAGTGTTTTACGGCCAAAAGCGTAAAAGCAATTTTTTCCAAACAGACGATAGAGCGCTGGGGTTTTGATATGGAGGTTTTAAAAATAGCGCGTGTTCAGGGTTTTAAGATTAAAGAACTGCCTGTGCAGTGGAGCAATCCCGCAGGGAGCAAGGTTACCTTGGGCGCTTATGTTTCAAGTTTTCGCGAATTACTTAAGATTAAATGGAATAGTTTAAGAGGAAGATATAAGTAATAATTTTCAATTTTCAAGTACCAATTTTCAATCAAATCATAATTTTCAAATAGATTTAATTTTCAAACAGTTTGAACATTTAGTCATTGGTTATTGAAAATTGATACTTGAAAATTGAAAATTGATTAAAAACCCTTCGGCAAGTTCAGGGTGGTGAGTATAGTCGAACCATTGGTCATTGCCTGCCGAAGCTTCAGCGCAGGTGGGGAGCTTGATTGAAAATTCGAAAATTGTAAATTGAAAATTATTGAACTATGTCAAACAAAAATAAAGACAAAATTTTGAAATCCGAACTCCGTCAAGATTTGGTCACCGGCAAATGGGTGGTGATCTCGCCTAAAAGAAAAAAGAGACCACACACCTCTTTTCGGGAGGCCCAGTATAAGCCTTTAGATCAGGGAGAGTGTATTTTTTGCGACCCCGCAGGTTCTGGCCAAGAGAAGGATGTTTTAATTTATGGAGAGGGAAAGGACTGGCGGGTTCGCGTTTTCCCTAACAAATACCCTGCTTTTCAAAAAGGGACTGATTTGCAAAAAAAGCTTTCTGGCCCTTATTTTGCTCAAAGGGCAATTGGTTTTCATGAGGTACTGGTCACCAGGGATCATCTAAAATCTCTGGCCAATTTATCAAGAGAAGAGGTAAGCGAAGTTCTAGGCGCTTATCAGGAAAGGTATATTAAATTGATGAATAAGAAGTTTATTGATTATGTCTCTATTTTCCACAACCACGGCAAATCGGCAGGAGCCTCGGTTGTTCACCCCCATTCCCAGATTCTTGCGATCCCCGTGGTTTCTTCAGAGATTCGCGATGAGCTTTCCGGCAGTGAAGATTATTTTGTTAAAAATAAGGAGTGTGTTTTTTGCCGAATGGTAAGCGAGGAGCTGACTGTCAAGAAAAGAGTGGTTTATCAGAATGATTCGTTTGTTGCTTTTTGTCCTTTTGCTTCTAGGATGGGGTATGAGGTTTGGGTGATGCCGAAGATACACGAACCTTATTTTGAGAGACTGTCTAAAAAGGAAAGGCTCAAAGCTGCCGAAGCGCTTAAAACAACATTATTTCGTCTTTATAAACTTTTGGATAATCCTGATTACAACTTCTATTTGCATACCTCTCCTTGTGACGGCAAGATTTACGACCACTACCATTGGCATCTTGAGATTCTGCCTAAGTTTTCCACCTGGGCCGGCTTTGAGCTGGGCACCGGGGTGGAGATTAATACGGTGGTGCCGGAGGCGGCGGCAGAGGAGTTGAGAAAGATTAGTTAAAAATTCAAAATTCAAAATGCAAAGTTGAATTTAAAGTTCAAGATTTGAGAAACTTTAAATTTTTAACTGTAATTTTGAATTTTGCACTTTGGATTTTGAACTAGCATTTTATGCTCGATTACTCTCAATGGTTTGCAAACTTTCCACCTCAATTATCTACTTTTTTAATCGCCGCTCTGCCGATTTCGGAAATTCGTGGCGGCTTACCATTGGGTTATACGGTTTACCATCTTTCATTTTTTCAAAGTTTTTTTTGGGCTTTTTTGGGGAATTTAATTAGCGTGGCTGTAGTTTTGGCGGTCTTGGAACCGGTTTCTCAATATCTGTCGCGTCACTCCCAGCTTTCTAAACGTTTTTTTGACTGGCTTTTTGAGCGCACCAGAAAGAAGCATTCCCACAGATTTCAGCGCCGGGGCGCTCTTGCTTTGATCACCTTTGTAGCGATCCCACTGCCGATTACCGGGGGCTGGACCGGTGCGGTCGCGGCTTTTGTTTTTGGGATTCCTTATAAAAAAGCGCTGCCTTTAATTGCTTTGGGTATCTTGATTGCCGGGATCATTGTTGGCGGTTTGACTTTAGGAGGAGCTTATATGGTTAATTTTTGATTTTTATGCGGAAAATTTTAATCATCGCTAATTGGAAAATGCACACTTCCTTAAAGGAGGGGAGGGAATTGGCGCGGGAGATTGATTGCGGCACAAGAAGAAAGGATTTGGAGATTGTGCTCTGTCCTCCGTTTACGCACCTTACCGCGGTTGGGAGTCAGATTAGAAATCTCGGTTTGGGCGCCCAGGATGTTTTCTGGCAGTCCGAGGGCGCTTATACCGGAGAAATTTCACCATCCACTTTAAAAGAGATCGGCTGTAAATATGTGATTATTGGCCATTCAGAAAGGAGGGAACATTTGCAAGAGAGCGACCAGATGATTGCTAGAAAATTAGAAGCCTGTTTGGCTGTTAATTTAACGCCGGTTTTATGCGTCGGAGAGAAGCGAGAGGAAAGAGAGAAAAACAAGACTCTGGAAGTTTTAGAGGAGCAGTTAAGTTCAGATCTAAAAGATGTTGCCCGGATTGATTCCTTGGTTATTGCTTATGAGCCGGTGTGGTCCATTGGTACGGGTGAGACCGCGGAGCCTTCTGATATCGAAGCGACAGTCCGTTATATCCGGGAAACTATTGGCGCCAAATACGGTCAAGAAAAAGCGGACAAATTGAGGATTCTATACGGCGGCAGTGTTGATAGCGGGAACGTCCAGGGCTTTGTTCAAGAAAAAGATATTAACGGGGTTTTGGTGGGTGGCGCGAGTGTTAATTCGGAAGAGTTTATCAAGATCATTAAAGCAATCAACCAATTTTGATTTTACAATACTATGTTAGCCCAAGCGCGAGAATTAATGGAAAAAGCCCAGGCAGATGTTTATGCCTTGGGAGCTTTTAATACAAATAATTTGGAAGTGACGCAGGCGATTATCAGAGCGGCAAATGGAAAGAGATCCCCGGTGGTGGTCCAGGTTTCTGAAACCACGATCGGCTATGCCGGCCTAAAATCGATAACCCAGATTGTCTGCACGGTTGCGGAAGAGGAGGGAAAGGACGTGCCCGTGGCTTTGCATTTAGATCACGGACGCAGCTTTCATTCGATTGCTTCTTGCATTAAAGCCGGTTTCTCTTCTGTCCAGATTGATGCTTCTGATTTAGGGTTTGAAGAGAATATCAGCCTGACTCGTCAAGTAGTTGATTTTGCTCATGCCAAGAATGTGTTTGTTCAAGGGGAGTTAGGTCGGGTTGGCGGTATGCATGGCATTTTGGGAGAGGACGAAAAAAAACTTGAAAATATTGATTACACAGATCCCCTTCGGGCTAAGGAGTTTGTGAGGAGAACTAAAGTTGACTCTCTGGCAGTCTCTATTGGCACAGTTCATGGTCTTTATAAGGCGAAGATCCGTTTTGATATTTTGGAAGAGATTAGGAGTTTGGTTTCGGTTCCTCTGGTTTTGCATGGCGCCTCTGGTGTATTACCGAAAGAAGTGCGAAAGGCGATCAGGAGCGGGATTAATAAAATTAATATTGATACTGAATTGAGAGTGGTGTTTTTTAATGCTTTGCAGGCTTTCCTTGCTAAAAATAAAAAACAGACAGATCCGCGTAAGATTTTGGCCGCGGCTAGAGAGGCGGTGCAAGAGGTGGTCGCCGCTAAAGTGGAGCTTTTTGGCAGCGCGGGAAAAGCGAATTTTTGAAAAAAGTAAGTCTAATTTAAAAATATGGAAAAAATCAAAATTGCGATCAATGGTTTTGGCCGGATTGGCCGGACCGCTTTCCGAGCCGCGCTCGCTAATGAAAGTTTAGAAATCGTGGCAATTAATGACTTAGCCGATCTTCCCAATTTAGCTTATCTTTTAAAGTACGACTCAATCCATGGCCGCTACGATGGCAAGGTGGAGGTAAAAGGCGATAAGCTCGTCGTTGTTCAAAAAGAATATCTTGCTTTAGCGGAAAAGGATCCAGAGAAACTTCCTTGGAAGAGTTTAGGAATTGATCTTGTTTTAGAATGCACTGGTTTTTTCACGGACAGAGAGGGAGCGGAAAAACATTTGAAAGCAGGAGCAAAGAGGGTGATTATTTCCGCGCCAACAAAGTCAGAAGATATCCCGACTTATCTTTTGGGGGTCAACCACGAGGCTTATCAGCCAAAGAAGGACTTGATTATTTCGATGGCTTCCTGTACAACCAATGCTTTGGCGCCGACTGCCAAAGTTTTGGATGATGTTTTCGGTATTGAAAAGTCTTTGATGACCGTAATTCACAGTTATACTTCAACTCAAGGGTTAGTTGACGGCTCGCATCAGAAAGATTTCCGGCGCGGCCGGGCCGCGGGAGTTAATATTGTACCAACGACAACCGGGGCAGCGATTGCTACAACTAAAACGATCCCTGGGCTTGTTGGTAAATTCGACGGCATTGCCGTCAGGGTGCCCACTCCTTGTGTTTCTTTGGTTGATTTGGTTGCTTTACTCCAAAAAGATACCAGCAAGGAGGAGGTTAATAAAGCTTTTGGCGAGGCAGCCCAAGGCGAACTTCGAGGGATTTTGAATGTAACCAGAGAGCCTTTGGTTTCCACTGATTTCATCCATAGTCCTTATTCCGCGGTTGTTGATTTATCTTTAACCAGAGTAATCGGGAAGAAGTTAGTAAAATTATTGGTTTGGCATGATAATGAGTGGGGATATTCGGTGCGGTTAGTAGAGATGGCGGATTATGTAGGAAAAAAGCTTAAAGCATAAGGTGACAAGCGTAAAGTCTTAAAGATCTTCGTTTTTATGAAGACAATTAAGGATATTAATTTAACGAACAAAACGGTTTTACTCCGTACGGGTTTTGATGTCCCGATCGAAAAAGGAAAAGTGGTTGATCACTACCGGATTGCTGCTGGCTTGCCCACGATTCGATATTTAGTTCAGAGGAATTGTAAAATTATCATTATTTTTCATATCGGAAGACCAGAAGGGAAGGTTGCTCCCAAGTTAGAGGTGGAACCGGTGCGTGCCAAGTTAAGTAGTCTTTTGGGGTGCCAGATTCCTCGAGCGGTTTCCTATCAAAAAGAGCAAGTAGCCCAGGAGGTTGCGGGTTTGCAGGGAGGGAGGATTTTGCTTTTAGAGAATTTACGTTTTTTGCCAGAAGAAATAGAGAACGATCAGGGCTTTGCCCGCGACTTGGCTTCCTTGGCGCAGATTTATGTCCAGGACGCATTTTCGGTTTTGCATCGCGACCATGCTTCAGTAACCGGTATTCCTAAATATCTTCCGACGGTTGCTGGTTTATTGTTAGAAAAGGAGATCAAAAAATTACAACAGGCCAAAGAGGAGCCCTTAAAACCAGCGATTGTGATTATTGGGGGGGCGAAAACCGAGACTAAAATTCCGGTGCTGGATAATCTTTTAGCAGGGAATTTTGACCAGGCCCTGATTGGGGGGGTGGTCGCTAATAATTTTTTGATCAGTCAAGGCGTTGACCTGAAGAAATCGAGAATAGATGCGGATTTTATTGAGGATTCCCAAAAACTACTCAAGAAGTACAATTTCATTCTCGGTACGGGTTTCCGGGTTGATGATGAGATAATTTTACCTTCGGATTTTGTTTGGAATGATCAGGACCAGATTTTTGATATCGGTCCCCAGACGATTAAACAATACCAGGGGATTATTAGTTCTGCCCAGACAATAATTTGGAACGGGCCGATGGGGGTTTTTGAAGAAGAGAAATTTGCTGGCGGAACCAGAGAAATTGCTAAGGCGATTTTGGGTTCTCGGGCTAAGAAGATTGTGGGCGGCGGGGATACGGTTGCCGCTCTTATCAAATTTAAGCTTCTAGACAAGTTTGATTTTGTTTCCACCGGCGGAGGAGTAATGCTCAAATTTCTAGCAGGCGAGAAGTTGCCAGGCCTGGAAGTCTTGTAACCTATAACCTGTAACCTATAACTTGTAACTCAAGAAATAAAACTTGGGTTACAGGTTACAAGTTGTGAGTTATAAGACTTCCAAGTTACAAGTTATAGGTTACAAGACAATGGGTAAATTAAAAAAATATTTTTCAATTTATATCGCCGTTATTTTAATCCTGGGCGCTTTTGCGACCGGTCTTTATATTGGCCGCGGCAGAAGGGCGGGAGATGTGGAGACAGGCTGGCAGATTTTCAGCAGCATTATTGAAGGCAATGAAGAGAAGCCCAGTGAGGTTGATTTTGGTCTGTTTTGGCAGGTCTGGAATGTGATTGAGGAGAAATTTACGGACGGCCCCTTGGATTATCAAGAAATGGTTTATGGTGCTATTTCTGGTATGATTGATTCTTTAGGTGACCCTTATACCGTGTTTATGAAGCCCCAAGAAGCAGAAGAATTCGAGCAGGAAATGCAGGGCAAGTTTGAAGGGATTGGCGCGGAAATTGGGATCCGCAATGACCATCTAACCATTATCGCCCCTTTGGCAGATTCGCCAGCAGAACAGGCGGGCTTGCGAGCGCGGGACATGGTTATCCAAATTGATGATTACGACGCGAGTGACATCAGTCTCCTTGAGGCAGTTACCCGGATCCGGGGTGAAAAAGGGACCGAGGTTGTTTTGAAGGTTTTACGGGAAGGAGTAGATGATCCTTTTGAGATTAGGATTGTAAGAGATGAAATTAAAGTAGAAAGCGTTAAATGGGAGATCAAGGAGAATAACATCGCCCTGATTGAGGTCTCCCGCTTTGGCGAGGAGACAGAGGGCGAGTTTAAAAAAGCAGTAGGAAAGATTTTAAGTTCTGATCCAAAAGGGATAGTTTTAGATTTGCGCAACAACCCAGGGGGCTATTTAGACACGGCGGTAAAGATAGGGTCTGAATTTATTTCTAAAAAGGAGGTTGTGGCGATTGAAGAATTCGCAGGCGGCGAGCAGAATCAATTCAGATCAAAAGGACCGGCCAGACTACAGGGTTTGCCGATTATAGTTTTAGTCAATGAGGGATCAGCTTCCGCCTCGGAGATTTTAGGGGGCGCTCTTCAGGATTACGGCATTGCCCGGCTGGTCGGTAAAAAGACTTTTGGCAAGGGGTCGGTTCAGCAGTTGGAAGAGTTTTATGATGGTTCCAAGGTGCGGGTAACGATTGCTAAATGGTTGACACCGAAAGGCCGTTATATTCATGAGGAGGGGATTGAGCCGGACTTTGAAGTAGACTTGAGCAATGAAGATATTAATGCAGACCGGGATCCGCAGATGGAGAGGGCGATAGAGTTATTGACCTCTGATTGAAGTGATGATATATTGAATTATTCTCATTATCCTAATTGTTCTAAAAAATGACCAAGCACCAACACCTTTTGGACATTGGGATTTATTTAGGTCAATTAGGTCAATTAGAATAATTAGAATCATTTTTTATTTTGTTCTATGAAGATTATTCTCCGAAAATCCCACACTAATTTAGGCAGTAAAGGAGATGTTGTTTTGGTCAAATCCGGTTTTGCCCGCAATTTTTTGATTCCCAAGAACATTGCTCTTCCCGCAACAGAAAAGAGTATTATAATGATTAAAACCCAGGTTTTAGCGGAGAAAAAGGCCCGCCAGAAGACTCTAAAAAAATTAGAAAAAATGAAAGACAAGATTGCTGGACTGAAACTAGAGATTAAGGCAAAAGCGCAAGAGGGAGGCAAGCTTTTTGGTTCGGTGGGAAGGCTTAAAATTCAAAAGGCGCTGGAGAAAAAAATTGGCATTAAAATCCCAAAAACAAAAATAGACCTGGAACAGGCCATTAAGAGGGTTGGGGAGTATAAAGTTACTTTAAATATATCTTCAAAAATGAAACCGGAAGTGGGAGTACTTGTAACTCGCAGCTTGTAACCTGTAACTTGTAACCCAAGGATTTGTTTTAAATAATTTAAGCTTGGTTCAATTCACAATTTTGCGAGTAGTATAACTTATTATTTCATTTTGTCAATATAAAAAAACAGCAAACTTTAACAATTGTTGCGTTTTACAGACCCAATCTTAAGATTTAATCACCGCGACAAAAGAGGTTTTTTTCAGTCTGCCTGTGAATTTATTGACTTTGCGGGTATAAAATTGAACTTTGCCGTCAGATAACGCAAAAAGCGTGTCATCGCCTGCCCGTTTAACATTTGTTCCAGGATGAAATTTGGTCCCGCGCTGGCGGATAATGATTTGCCCTTCTTTCACTTTTTGCCCGCCAAATATTTTAACCCCTAATCTTTTGGATTTTGAGTCGCGACCCAAAGAAGTCGAGCCGCCAGCCTTAGTGTGAGCCATATTTTTCTTGTAATGTGTAACCTATAACTTATAACTCAAGACAAGAAATCAAACTTGAGTTACGGGTTACAAGTTATAGGTTACACGTTACAAGTTACACGATTTTAATAAAATGGTCAAGTGGTTAAAACAAAATCAAAATAAACTGGTTTTGGTGATCGGCATTATTTTAGTTGCCGCTTCTGCTTTTGCCGGCGGGATGTTGTTTTCAGGCAGTGAGCAAAAAGAGCCGTTATCACTCTCGGAAATACCAGGGCAAGAGACTCTTTCTTTGTCTTTTGATACGGTTGACGGTTCGGTTGTTTTGAGCAAGACGGATCCAGGAGCGACCGTAAAACAAGGGGATCAAATTGTTCCCAGTGATCAGGAAGGCCGTTTTCAGTTTAATTTCAATCAAGGCACCGCGATTTCTGTTTTTAACGAGAGTAATTTAATCAATCTAGACCTTAGGGGTTTTAGCGCCCCGCAGATTAAGGTAGAAAATTTAGGCAATATTCAAGGGACAGAGGATATTCGAGTTGCTGCTCCGAAAGAAACCAAAAGTCAAGAGCAGACTGATTCTGTAAGGGCGAACCAGGGTTCGCCCGCCCAAGAGACTCCCAAGACCGGCCAATTTGTCGGCAGCAAAAACAGCGATAAATATCACTTACCATCCTGTCGCTGGGTTAAGAAGATTAAAGAAGCGAACCAGGTTTGGTTTTCGTCCACTGAAGAAGCAGCAAGCAAAGGTTACAAGCCATGCTCGCAGTGTCTTAAATAGTGTAATGTGTAACTTGTAACCCAAGTTAAATTTGAAATTACAAGAAGTATGAAAGTATATTTAGATAATTCGGCGACCACGCCGGTGGATCCGCAAGTGTTAGAGGCGATGCTCCCTTACTTTAAAGAAAATTTCGGTAATCCTTCATCAGTGCATTCCTGGGGGCAGGAGGGAGCGAAAGCGGTATTAGGCGCGCGCGATCAAGTGGCGCGATTTTTGAACTGTCAAGCAAAAGAGATTATTTTTACAAGCTGCGCTACCGAGGCTGATAATCTCGCTTTGAAAGGAGTGATGCGGGCATCATACGCGAGAGGGCATCTAATCACTTCCCAGATTGAACACAAAGCGATTTTAGAGCCGGCAAAGGCCTTAGAAAAGCAGGGTTATAAGGTAACTTATCTGCCGGTAAACGATGAGGGAATAATTAAGCTATTAGATTTAGAGAAAGCGATAATTCCTGAAACAGTTTTAGTCAGCATGATGTATGCCAATTCAGAAACCGGCGCGATTCAACCTGTCCGCGAGATCGGTAAGATGATTCAAAAGATTAACAAAGGCCGCCAAGCAAAAATTCGCTTTCACACAGACGCGGCCCAAGCAGTACAGTATTTGGATTGCGATGTTGACCGTCTGCACCTGGATTTAATGACGATTGCCGGCCATAAAATTTATGCTCCCAAAGGCGTTGGTGCCCTGTATGTCCGCAAGGGCACGCCCCTAGAGCCGCAGCAGGAAGGGGGTTCTCAAGAATATGGTTTGCGCTCGGGCACGGAAAATGTGCCTTATCTTGTTGGTTTGGCTAAGGCCCTAGAGCTTGTTGCAGAAAACAAAGCGCGGGTTAATAAAACACTGGCCAGACTGCGCGATAGATTGATCCGCGAGGTTCGAAAGAAGATTCCAGAAAGCAAATTAAACGGCCCAAAAAGAGAGAACCGCTTGCCGAATAATGTTAATTTCAGCTTTCCGGGCGCAGAAGGGGAGAGTATTGTTTTGGCTCTGGACATGAAAGGAATCGCGGTCTCTACAGGGTCTGCCTGCACTTCCCAGGATTTAAAACCCTCCCATGTCTTGACCGCGATGGGCTTATCACCGGAAGCTGCCCATGGGAGTGTCCGGATTACATTGAGTAGGTACACGACAGAGGAGGAAATTGATCAGTTGATTGCTGTGTTGCCAGAAATTGTTGCCCGTTTTCGCAAAATGGCGCCGGGAGACGTGTAACCTGTAACCTATCGCTTGTAACCTGTAACTTGTAACCCGTAACTCAAGTTTTATTTCTTGTCTTGAGTTATAAGTTACAGGTTACAAGCTACAAGAAAAAGATGTATTCAAAAAAAGTTTTACAACATTTTAATAATCCCAAAAACCAGGGAAAAATTGAAAACCCTGATGGTGTTGGTCAAGTCGGCAATCCGGTTTGCGGGGACGTGCTTAAGGTCTATATCAAGGTTAGAGATAATAAAATAGAAGATATAAAATTTGAGACTTTGGGCTGTGGAGCGGCAATTGCGGTTTCTTCAATGATTACAGAGATGGCAAAAGGTAAAAGCTTAAAGCAAGCAGAAAAAATATCTCGCGATGATATTGCCCAAGAGCTTGATGGCTTGCCGCCGGTCAAAATGCACTGTTCCAATCTAGCTGCGGACGCTTTACACAAGGCGATTGCGGATTGTCGCAATAAATCCCAAAAATAGAAACAAAGATAGAGGGATAAAGGGATTGCCAAAAAGGCGGTCAATTAAGATAAAAAATAGCCCCTATTTTAATCCAGAGATTTATATAATAGTGGGCTTTTTTCAATAATCTTTAGTTTCATCAGTTTAGCAGAATAAGATTAGTGAGGGAAGGTTTGGGGAGGGGAGAGGATTATTTTTTTTAATTTAAAAAGTAATTAAATAGAAATAATTCAGAGAGCTTTTGAATGAGAAACAGGGGAGAGTCGTTTTTTCTTGTAATTTGTAACCTGGAAGTCTTATAACTCACAACTTGTAACCCAAGTTTTATTTCTTGAGTTACAAGTTATAGGTTATAAGACTTCCCGCCTGTGGATAACTTTTCTGGAAAATTTTGATCGCGATAGGGGAGTACCCCCTATTTTTATTGACCCTTCGATCTTGCCTTGCGAGTCAAAGTATCTTTTTGGCCTTCTCCAAACCCTTTAGACTTTCCCCTTTTTTATTATTTTTTTGAATCAAGGGGTCTTTATATCGCCTTTTTAAAACTTCTACTTTATTTCTCTGCCACTGTGAAATTTCCGATGAATATCCCGTAATCTTTTACTTGTAACATGGGTATAAATTTGGGTTGCGGTAAGGTTTTTATGGCCTAAGAATTCCTGTAGAGTCCTTAAATCCACTCCTTTATTTAAGAGGTCTGTGGCAAAGGAGTGCCTTAATACATGCGGGGTTGTGGTCATAGGCAGTCCTGCCATAATTGCGTATTTTTTGACGCTTTTTTGGATCGAACGAGGGGTTAGTCTGCGAGATGAGCCCTTTTTGTTTCGATAGTTCAAAAATAGTGCTTTTTCTTTGTCTTTTCGTTTTTCAAGGTATTGTTTGAGCCAATAGATTGCTCGCTCTGAGAAGTAGACTGTGCGCGGCCTATCCCCCTTACCAATAATACTGATTTCTAGATTTTTAGTCCCTGTTTTTAATTTTACTTGTTCGCGGTTTAGATTAACCAGTTCTGTTATTCTCATCCCTGTAGAAAAGAAAAGCTCAAGAATAGCACGATCCCTCAAACCCTGAATTGTTGAGATATTAGGGCTTTTGAGTAATTTTTTTAATTGGTCTAAGTTCAAAAAATTCACTGTTCTGGCATCCTTATCTTTAGCCAGCTTTATTTTTTCAGCGGGCAGGGATATGATATCTCTGTTAGCAAAGTAGTTCAAAAGAGATCTTAGGGCGATTAGATAATAGTTTTGAGTTGATTTTTTAAGGCCTTTTTTTGTTCTTGTTGTGCATTGGCGGGCAAGATAGATTCTGTATTGCCAGATATGTTGGGAACTAAGTTCGTGAGGTTTTAATTTGTTTAATTTTTGCATTTTTAACCAATCTAAGAATTTCTTTAAGAATCTTGCGTAGTTTTCCTGGGATTTTGAAGAGAGTCCTTTTTCGATCTCTAACCAATCAAGGAAGTCATTCAGATGTTTAGGCAACGGCTTTTGATTTTTTTTCATTTGACTATTCTCTTAAGTATAATTATGAGAACCATTATTCTATTATCAATATATACTTTTGAAGATTTTTCGTCTATTCCCTTCTTGAGTTACAAGCTACAAGCTCTACCTACAAGCTACAAGTTGCGCGTTACAAGACTTCACGGCAGATAATTTAACGGGTTTACAGCTTCTTCGTCAGGCCCGACCCGGACCTCAAAATGGAGATGAGGGCCAGTGGTTAAGTAACCCGCTCCCTTGGTGCCGGGCATGCCGCCGGTATAACCAATAGTTTGTCCGGCTTTAACAAATTCTCCTTCCGAGGTGGCAAAAGAAGAGACATGGCCGTAACGGGTTTGGAGAGTTTCGGTGTGAACCAGGGTGATATAGCTGTAGCCGTAACCGGCATTGCGGGTCCGGGCCACATAGCCGGCTGCCGGAGCGCGGATCGGCGTGCCCTGCGGGCAGGCAATGTCAATCGCGTTATGTTCGAAATATCTACGGTAAGGATAGGAGGGGTCGTGAAAAGTAGAGGTAATCCGGCGGTATTGGAGCGGCCAGGTCAGGATCGCGGTGATGTTTTGAGCATCTTGCTGTAAGGCGGCGATCTTCTTTTTCACTTCGTCTTTTAAGGTAATCACTTCCCGATTCAGAGCTTTCTGAGCTGCTGCCGCCTTTTCTAGGAGTTGTTCATATTTTTCTTCGTTTTCCTGGGTTTGATTCAAGATATCTTTTTTCGCGGTTTTTTCCTGAGCTAAGAATTGTTTTTGGCCTCCTAGCTGGCTCCGCTTATCTGCCAACTCAATCGCTTTGTTTTCTGTTTCCTTTTTGTCTTCTTCAAGACTCGCTTTTAGGTGTGAAAGCGAGTCTCGTTTTTGTTTTAAGAGTCCATTGATTGCGCTTGTGTCTTCTACGGTTTTTTCATAGTCAGCCCAGCTGGAGTATTTAATGATTATTTTGAAAAAATGAACAATGACATTAATGATCCCCTGGGATTGGACTTCGGCCGAACCTAAATATTCTTCGTCAAGACTATTGATTTCTTTAATAATGATTTGGATTTCAGCAAGTTTCTTGTCAATTTCTTCTTGGGTTATTTTGATATCCAGGTTTAATTTTTGGATTTCTAATTCTTTTTGTTGAATTTCATTAGTTAAGAGATTGATCTCGTTTTCAGTCCTGTTGATCTGACCGTCAAGAATATTGATGTGCCCCTTTAGGGTGCCTGCTTTGCTTTTTAAGGAATCAACTTCTTTTTCATAACCAGAGATTTTATTGTTGATTTCTTCAATCTGTTTGCTTTTTTCGCGGATTTGTTCCTGGAGATCAGAAATGTTCGTCTGATCCTCTTCTTCTTCTTCTTCTTGAGCTTCCAGGGGTTTGAGACAAGAAAAGTTAAATAATAAAAATAAAAGTAAAGGGATTAACCAGTATTTTTGTCTGTCCAGCCGCCCGCTTTTGGCGAAGACGGGCCTGTCCGCCGAAGCTCGTGAGCGAAGGCCAGAACTTTTGATTTTTGAACTTTTGATCATTTTTAGATTTTCGTAATAGCGCTTTGAACCCTTGCCAGTGTTTCTTTCCTACCTAAGACCCAAGCAACTTCAAACGGACTGGGAGAGGCCTGCTTGCCGGTCAAAGCGACCCGTAAGGGCCAGAGCAGGTCCCCGGTCCCAATGTTGTTTTCGGTGATCGCTTTTTTTAGTTCTTCTTCAAGTTTTGAAATCGTAAAGTCTTGGGTTTTCATTTTTTCCAATACAGACTCCCCTATTTTCAGATTTTTTTTGATTTGACTTAAGGGAATCTTTTTCCAGATTAAAAGCGAGGCGGGATATTCGGGTTTTTTGAAATAGAAGCGGGTGAAGGCCTGGACTTCGCTTAAATTCTTTAAGCGTTCCTTAACAGTCTCAATCGCTTTCTGGATATAATCAGACGCGTGTTTTTTAGGGTCAATTTTGATAAAATTGTCATCTATGATCATTTGAGTTAAGGCTTTTGTTTCGGTCTTACGGATGTAATAGCTATTTATGCTGTTTAATTTCGCGAGATTGAACACCGCTCCCCCTTTATTTACTTTTTTGAGCGAGAATTCTTGGACAAGTTCAGGCAGAGAGAATATTTCGCGATTGTTTTTAGGGTTCCAGCCTAAAAAAGCGATATAATTAATCAAAGCTTGAGGCAAATAGCCTTGTTCCCGGAAACCCTTAACGGTTACGGGCAGACTCCCCTGTTTCCTTTTGCTCATTTTTGAACGGTCAGGGTTTAGGATTAAAGGCAAATGAGCATACAGAGGACTTTTAAAATCAAGTGCTTTCTGCATTAGGATTTGTTTAGGTGTATTGGCAATATGATCCTCACCGCGGATCACATGGGAGATCTGCATTAAATAGTCGTCAATCACCACCGCGAAATTATAGAGAGGGATGTTTAGGCCTTTGGCAATCACAAAGTCTCCTAATAGCGAACAATCAAACTTCACTTCGCCGCGGATTAAATCCTTAAATTTTATTTTTTGGGCGGGGATCTTAAAGCGAAACACGGGCTTCTTTCCTTCTTTTTTATATTTTTCAATTTGATTTTCGGAAAGATTACGGCACTTACCAGAATAGCGCGGCGGTTCGCCTTTGGTTTTCTGCAAGTGCCTTTCGTCGGCTAATTCTTTTTCCGTGCAGAAGCAGGGATAGGCATTCCCCTGTTTTAATAATTGTTCGAGATATTGACGATAGGTTTTGACTCGCTTGGATTGACGATAAGGGCCATATTCTCCTTTTTGATCTGGTCCTTCATCGTATTCAATCTTGAGCCATTTCAGATGGGTAATAATATCCTCTTCCCAGGCAGGCCTAGAACGTTCAAGGTCTGTATCTTCAATCCTTAAGATAAATTTACCTTTATATTTTTTGGCAAACAGATAATTAAAAAGCGCGGAACGGGCTGTGCCAACGTGCAAGGGTCCGGTTGGACTCGGCGCGATTCGCACCCGGATTTTTTTTGATTTTTTTTGATTTTTCATTTTTTAGTTATTAACGTATTGAATATTGACAAAATTTTTCAAGAGAGTATTATAAAGTATGATGAGGTATGATAAGGTAATATACATATTCCTTTATGAACACTAGGGGGTGTTATCTACAGTGTTTGGACCTAACATTAATTGGGAAGAAGCTGAAAGGGATTACACAGAAGCTGATATTCCTATCTTCAGACAATTTGGAGATAATGGCAGATGGATTGAGGATGAACGAATTACTCTCCGAGAGCTACGTCAAAGAGTAGATAGTTTTGGAGCTCATCAGCTCATTTGTATCCATGGTCACACGGAGCGGTTAGGGAGAAGACATCCTTATAATCTAGTTATAGTTGGCAGGATGATATCGTTGATGCGTGCAGGAAGGAGGGCGCTTAGCATTGGGTCGTGATAATGGTTGTGGAGTAGATGCGATCAGACACTATGATCGCTCTGGTGTCTGCGATTCGGGCATTAATTGGCCATGTGCTGGTTCTAATACTCGAGTAGTATCGTCAGGCGATATAGCAATGCATAGGGCTCGCGAGGCAGAACAAGATCCAAGACTAGAATGTCCCCTGTATCGGCAATTTAGTCCTTTGCAGGCCTGACAGCCTTATTTTGTACTCTCCACCCTTTGCCAGATTTGCGCAAAGGGTCTTTTTTTTATTTTAATCTCCCAGAAAATGAGAAGCCACAGATATATTCTAGCAAAAATCAGGATGATCGTCCACCAAAGCTCTTTTAGGTTTTTGGCAAATTTAAGGGTTTGGAGAATTCCTTGGGCTTCTTGGCGCAAGCCGCGCATTTTGGGTGGTTGCCCGGGAACGATTTTTGGTTTCATTCGTGTCGGGCGGACACATGGGTCCGCCCCTACATTATTTTTCCAGGTTTTTTCTAGAAGCCTTGGTAATTGTACATATCCGCCAGTTGATCTCTTTTTTTGCTTGATCCAATCAGAGAAATTATCAGGATATTTTACATAGACTTTTGCTTCTGGCGCGTAAGCAATTTGCCGTCCCCTATTCCAAACCAAACGAGAAATTAGCGCATCGTCAGAGAGTGTGTTCTTTGGAATTTTGTTCACAATCCCCTGCCGTAAGGCATAAAGATAACCAGAACAGTCAAGATATTTTTTTTGTTTTGTTCTTTTAAGTCTTGTTTTGTGCGCCATTTCTACGAGAAGGTGCGACCAGAAGCCAAACATATTGTCGCGTCTATTTGTTGAGATCGGTCTGCCGCTTACAGCAGCGATTTCAGGATTTTTAAAGGGTTTTAAGATTGCTAGAATTGATTTTTGATCAATTTCCACATCACCGTCGGTTAGGATCAAAATATCGCCCCTTACTTCGCTGAAAGCTAAATTTAAGGCTGCTGGCTTGCCCTTTCCCCTATCTTTTATTAACTTGACCCTCTGATTGATTTTGTGGTATTTTAAAACGACCTTTTGAGTAGGAAGGTCTGGTGTGATAACCAGGATTTCCGAAAGAGGGCTAATTCTGGATAACTGATAGAGAATGGTTTGGAGTTGCTTATAAAGGGTCTTTGGTTCTTTATAAGCAGTGATGATAATTGAAAGCATATAAGAAAAAGGAAGGATTGATTAATGATGGAAGAAAAAAAGGAGAAGAAAAGAGGAATAAAGAGCAAGGATACTCCGCCTAAGGCTATAGGATTTATAAAGCTTCTTTGTGCTTTAATGAAACCTCTTTCCTTAAATGATATCATGATATTGCTTGGCAATCTTAGTGAAAGAGGAGTATATCGTTATTTAGGCGATATGGGCAAAGCGGGTCTTAAGCTTTTTGGCTTTGAGCAGCTCAGGTTCGTCAAGAATGAAGAAAAAGATACAGAAGAAGAAAAGCTAGTGTATCTACATTGTCTTCTCCCCGAACCTTTTTCAGGCAGAAGGATTGATAATATCTATGTTTCTCACAGTGATAAGGAAGGGTGTCCGGTTGAATTAGTCTTCTCTTTATATGACGAAACATCTGGAGAGCAGACTTCTGAGACTGTTGTTGTTGAAAAATTCTCAATTTTGCTTTTTGGTGTTATGAATCCTGAGGAGGAAGAGAGCGCAGACGAAATGGGTGACGAGAAATAATCTCATATTCCGCACCTTCAGTTTCGAGGGTGCTTTTTATTAGGTCAATTTTTTCAATTTTAAACCCAGGGAAACGAGAGCTCCCTTTGAATTTTTTAGGCAGACGCGCTGTTAATCGGCCAATCGTAATGTGGGGTTTGAATTTCCGCCTTTCCTGATATTCTATCCCCTGCTTTTGAAATTCTAAAACGAGGTCAGCATAAAAGGTCCGGATTTTTTTGGAGAGCATTTTAATCGCGATCACGTGGGAGAAGCTCCTGACATAATGCGGCCTTAAGACAACAGCAGTTTGCTTTTCTGCTAGCTTGTCCAAGATTTGTCCAATTTTTTTAATCTCTTCTTTTGTCCGATCGCCCAAAAAAGCAACCGTGAGATGGATTTGCTCTGGAGGTAACCAGTTAACTTGTCCGGGAAAACGTTCTTTTAACCTTTCTTGGATCACCTTAATATCGCTTTTAGCACTTTTTGGCAAATTTAAGGCAATAAATGCGCGGATTTTTTCCATAGTTTTAGTTAATTTTGTCTAGTTATAAATTACCTCATTTTAACCTTTTTGGCAAAAGTGGTAGAATAAAGATAAGTGATGCCTGTCTTGCCCCGTCTCGCCTGCGAGGCGGACGGTAGGCAGGAGTAATGTCACCCTTCGCTCTTAAACTGAATAGTTTAAGAGCTACGGACGATCACCTAATACAGGTGAAATTTTGAATAATGAAAGAAGCGATTCTTTATCAAAAATTGAAAAAGAACAAGATTCAGTGCAATGTTTGTCAAAGACACTGTTTAATTTTAGATGGTAAGAAAGGCTATTGCCGTACGCGTTTGAACAAAAAAGGCAAGCTCTATACTCTAATTTACGGCCTTGCTTCTTCGGTTTGTTCCGATCCGATTGAAAAAAAACCAGTCTTCCATTATCGCCCGGGGACTCGCGCCCTTTCCTTGGGCACCTGGGGTTGTAATTTCCGTTGTGTCTTTTGCCAGAATTACAATCTTACTTATGTTAACGGTAAATCTTTAGAGGATACAGCGCGAAAAGTAAACAAGCTTGAGGAAAAAGTTCAAGAAGAGACAGGGGATTCACGGGAAATACCGACAGCAGGAATTTTGAAGCCGGAAGCAATTTCCAAACTTGCTCAAAAAGAGAATTGCCAAGGCATTGCCTGGACCTATAATGAACCAGTGATTTGGCTGGAATATACTCTAGAGGGATCAAAGCTAGCCAAAAGGATGGGTCTTTACACGGTTTATGTGACCAATGGTTATGCAACCACGGCGGCCTTAGACACAATCGGTCCCTATCTTGATGTTTGGCGCGTGGACATTAAGAGTATGGAAGATAAGTTTTATCAGGAGATCGCGAAAGTCCCCAAGGTCTCCCCTATTCTGCAGAGCACAATCCGGGCGAAAAAGAAATGGAAAATGCACGTTGAGGTCGTAACCAATGTCATTCCGGGAATGAATGATTCAGAAGACAATCTTAGAAAAACCGCCCAATGGATTTTCGAGAATCTGGGAGCGGATACTCCTTGGCATATCACCCGCTTTTTTCCCTATTTAGAACTAAAACACCTGCCCCCTACTCCGATTGAGACTCTGGAGCGTGCCAGAGAGATCGGGCAAAAAGCAGGCTTAAAATTCGTTTATTTGGGCAATTTAGGCAGTCATCCCGGCGAGAACACAACCTGTCCCAAGTGCGGGGCTTTGGTGATTGAGAGGACGGGTTATCAGGTTGATTTGTTGGCTTTGGATCAAAAAGGAAACTGTAAAAAATGTGGACAGGGGCTTAATATAGTGAAGTAATTCTCAATTTTCAATCAATTTTCAATTTTTTAAACCAATTAAGAAAACCAATGTTTGAAAATTGAAAATTTTCCTACAAATTATGTTGACATTCGCAAGCATTGCCCCTCATCCTCCAATCATTGTGCCAGAGGTTGGCGGTGAGAATTTAAAGCAGGTAAAAAAGACGGTTCAGGCGATGAAAAAACTGAACAAGATTTTTGTTCAGAAAAAACCAGAAGTTGTTTTTCTAATTTCACCTCATACGATTGTAAGTGGTGAAGAATTTAATATCTTCATTGATCAAGATCTGTCTGGTTCGCTTAGGGAGTTTGGCGCGCCCGAGATTCAATTCTCTTTTGGCAGTGAGCCAGAGTTAGCAGAGAAGATCAAAAAACAGGCAAAAAAAAAGAATTTAATTGTAAATCTCTCTGGATTCTTTGAATTGGACCACGGCAGTCTAGTTCCTTTATATTATCTAAGCCAGGGACATGATCGTTTTCATTTGTTGGTTTCAAGTTTTTCAATGCTTTCCCTAGAAGATCACTTTCAATATGGTAAGATTATTGGTAAAGCAACAAAGAATTACAAGAAAAGAGTTGCGCTTGTAGCTTCTGGTGATCTATCGCATTGCCTCTCCCCTACTGCGCCTGCCGGTTACTCACCGGCTGGTCAAGAGTTTGATCAGAAGTTGGTTGATTTGATCAAAAATAATGATGTTCAAGGAATCCTGAATTTGGATAAGGGTCTGATTGAACGGGCGGGCGAGTGCGGTTTGCGCCCAATTATTATTTTATTGGGAATCCTTTCGGAATATCAGTATTCTTCAGAGATTTTGTCTTACGAAGGGCCGTTTGGAGTTGGTTACCTTGTGGCTCATTTTCAATTGGAGGACTGACAGATGATTGGAAGAATTATATCCTCAATTCTCGTTTGCTTTAGTTTCTTCCTCTTTTTCTCTTGGCTTTTGCAGTGGCCTGTTGGGTTCTGGAAAAAGATAAGAGAGATAACCTGGAAGTGGTAAAGAGAAATAGAAGATCTGGAATTTTAGTTTCCTCTCTGTGCTTAGCCCATGCTTTTTAGCAGGGCTTTTTTTGCCCAAAATCAGGCAAGGTGTTAAAATAGTAATATCTTGATCTCCGAATTTTAACTTTATGAACCCCTATTCTGCTTTAGCTCGCGAAGCGCTCAAAACTTATCTTGAAACCGGAGAAATAAGTAAACCGCCTCCGGATTTACCAAAAGAGATGGTTGCAAAAAAAGCCGGGGTTTTTGTTACGATAGAAAGAGGCGAGGAACTGCGCGGTTGTATCGGCACCTTCTTGCCAGTATATAGCAATATAGTGAAAGAGATAATCAAAAACGCGATTGCCGCAGGCACTCGAGATAATCGTTTTTTACCAATAACTATTTCTGAAATCCCGGATTTAAGTTTTACGGTTTCGATTCTGTCTGAACCAAAAAAGGTTGAAGGTTTAGAGGATTTAGACCCCAAAAAATATGGAGTGATTGTTAAAGGCGAGTCCACCAACCGCCGCGGTCTCCTGCTCCCTGATCTTCCGGGGATTAATACCCCAGATAAACAAGTAACGATTTGTTTGCAAAAAGGAGGCATTAATCCAGAGGAAGAGAAAATTTCTTTCTATCGTTTTACTGTGAAGAAACACAGAGGTTAAATTATGCCTAAATACATCAAAGTTGTTTTGGAAGCGAATATTCCGCCAGCTAAAAATCAGTTGTTCACCTACCACACGGAGGAAAAGTTTAAGATTGGCCAGGAAGTGGTTGTCCCCTTTCGTTCTCGGAAGTTACGCGGTGTTGTTTGGGGAGAGGAGAGAAGAAAGCCGAATTTTCCCACAAAGAAAATTATTCAACTTACTGATCAGATTCCGAGTTTAAGCAAGGAGCAAATTAAGCTCGCGATCTGGATTTCAGAGTACTATTATTGCTCTTTGGGCTTGGCCGTAAAATCGATGCTGCCTCGAAGAGTGAAAAGAAGAGGCACGGATTCAAAAACAAGAAAGCTCAATGATAAGAAAGTCAGATTAACCCCTAGACAAAAGCAGGTTTTAGATACTATTTTGAGGAGTAAAGATAAGACGTTTCTATTACACGGGGTAACCGGTTCAGGCAAGACCGAGATTTACCTCCGTCTTTGCCAGGAGGTTTTAGGAGATGGCAAACAGGTAATGATTTTAGTCCCCGAGATCTCTTTGACCCATCAAGCGATTGACTTATTTACTGCCCGCTTTCCCGGGGAAGTTGCGGTGATCCACAGTCGCCTATCTTTTGGCCAGAGGTTTTGGGCCTGGGAGCGGTTAAGAAGCGGAAAAGCAAAGATTGTGATTGGCCCCAGATCTGCTGTTTTTGCTCCGGTCCGGAATTTGGGATTAATTGTTCTGGATGAAGAGCACGATTCTTCTTTTAAGCAGTATGATCAGAATCCTCGCTACCACGCGCGGGAAGTAGCCTTGAGATTAGCCAAACTCTTTGGAGCGAAAGTGATTTTAGGCAGTGCCACCCCGAGTCTAGAAAGTTATTATCAAGCGAAGAAAAGGGATTTCAAATTATTAGAGTTACCAGAAAGGATTGGCAAGACCAGTCTGCCAAAGGTGAAAATAGTTGATCTGCGCGGAGAATTTAGGGGAGGCAGCCGTTCTATTTTAAGTGAGAGGTTGAAAGAGAGTTTGAACAAGGTTATTGCTGGACACAAACAGGCAATCCTGTTTGTGAACAGAAGGGGCGCGGCGACTTTTGTTTTTTGCCGCGACTGCGGTTATGTTTTAAAATGTCCGAATTGTGATGTTTCTTTGACTTACCATTTAGGGCTGAAAGCAAAATTAACCTGTCATTATTGTAATTTTAACACTGATCCACTCTCCTTTTGCCCTCATTGCAAAAGCCCTTATATTAAATACTTTGGCCTGGGCACCCAGAGGGTAGAGAGCGAGCTTCGGGCTTTGTTTCCTAGGGTTCGACTTGCCCGTTTTGACCGTGATTCCACCAAGTTAAAAGACGCGCATAAAAAGATCTACTATGATTTTTTAAATCACAAGATTGATATTTTAGTCGGGACCCAAATGCTGGCCCAGGGCTGGGATTTGCCAAAAGTTTCTTTAATTGGTATCATATTGGCTGATTCAGATCTTAATCTCCCTGATTTTCGGGCAAGTGAACGGACCTTTAGACTCTTAACCCAGGTGGCAGGCAGGACCGGCAGAGGTAAAAGCGTGGGCCAGGTAATTCTGCAGACCTATAACCCAGATAATTTCGCAATCAGTCTGGCAGCAAAACATAACTACAAAGCTTTTTATCGAAAGGAGATTTTAAATCGCGAAGAGCTTTTTTTTCCTCCTGTAACCCAAGCGATAAAGCTTATTTATCGCGGTTATAAGAAAGAGAAAGTAGAAAAAGAAGCGATCAGTCTGGCAGGGAAGCTTAAAACCGCTATTGCCCGTTTTAAATTAAAGACCATTGTTTTAGGCCCTGCTCCTTGTTTTATCCCCCGGGTCCGCAGACGTTATCGCTATCATTTAATCTTGATGTTTAAACCGGGTGCTAAGCGAACCAAATCTCGGCTGCTGGGTTTGGTCCCTGCTGATTGGATTATAGATGTAGATCCGGAGAGTTTGTTATAGATAAGTTTTATATTTATGTCAAAACTACGGATTCTAACCGCTCCTGATCCTGTCTTGCGCAAAAAAAGCGCGGAGGTAAAAGATCCTCAAGACCCTTTTATTCAAAGGTTGATTTTGAATATGAAAGAAACCTTAAAACAGGGAAACAAAGGGATTGGTTTGGCTGCTCCCCAAGTAGGGGTGAACAAGAAAGTGATTATTATTAAGCTTTGGCACAGTGAATATGTTTTAATTAACCCTCGTTTAACTTACGAATCGCGGGAGAAGGAGGTTTCTGAAGAAGGTTGTCTTTCCCTGCCCGGTGTTTTTCTAAACATTGAACGGTCAAAAAAGGTCCGGGTCAAAGCCCTGGATCAGGGGGGCAAGAAAATAAAGATTAAAGCAAGGGGTTTGTTGGCGCGTGTTTTGCAGCATGAGATTGATCATTTGGAAGGGGTCTTAATTACGGATTTAAGTGAATAGAAAACAAGGATTATTATATTAATTTTTTATTTTTTAATTTTTATTTAGTAATCGAAAGATGAAAAGTTTGAATCCAAGAATAATTTTTATGGGCACTTCTGATTTTGCCCTGCCTGCTTTCAGTAAGCTTTTAGCTTCTTCTTTTGATCTTATTGCCGCTTTTGTAAAGCCAGACAGAAAGGCCGGACGAGGATTAAAATGCTTTTGTTGCCCGGTTAAAGACTTTGCTTTAAAACACAAAATTCCTGTTTTTCAACCGGAAAGTTTGAAAAAGAAAAAGGTAATTGACGAAATCAGAGAACTAAAACCTGATTTGGTTGTGGTTGCCGCCTATGGTTTGCTAATCCCAAAAAAGATTTTAGAGATTCCAAAGAAAGGGAGTCTTAATATCCATCCTTCCCTGCTCCCTCGCTACCGCGGCCCTTCTCCGATCCAGGCGGCAATTTTGGATAATGAACAAAAGACCGGTGTTTCGATTATGCTTTTGGATCAGGAAATGGATCATGGGCCTGTCATTTTTCAAAAAGAAATTAAGATTGAGAAAAAAGATAATCAAATTACTTTGGGTAGAAAACTGGCTGGTTTGGGAGCAAAGACCTTGATTCAGGTCTTGCCTCTATATCTTACAGAAAAGGTGAAGCCGAAAGATCAAGATCATAATAAAGCTACTTTTACCAAGCTTCTGAAAAAAGAAGATGGGAAGATTGACTGGAATCAAGGAGCAGCCCAAATTGAGCGCAAAGTTAGGGCTTATTTAGGCTGGCCCGGAGCTTACACGAAATGGCAGGAGAAGAGAATCATTATCTTGGATAGTGAGGTTTTGGCTTCTGACCGCTATCGCGAGAAAAACGGCGAGGTTTTTGAAATTGACAGCAAGCTGCATGTGCAGTGCGGCAAGAATGTTTTAAAAATAAAAAAACTCCAGTTATCCGGCAAAAAGCCAGTGGCTGGAGCGGAGTTTCTGCGTGGTTATTCGCAGGCCATTGGTTCTATTTGTAATTAAAACTATCCTTATTCCTCGCAAACTACATAATTCTTAACAGGAACCTGATAGGCTTTCCTGCCGCTTTCCAGATATTGAAGCCAGAGAAAGACCCCAGTAGTCATTATGATTGTATCTGCTCTTAAAACCTTGGCCTTGGGTGCATTAGGAGAAGAGTGGTGGCGGACTATTTTCCCGTTCCATTTTTCTAGTTCCCTGTTTTCCATGTTTAACCCTCCTTTCTTTCTGTTGAACCAGATGATATCAACTCACTTTATCAATCGCTTCATTGACCAGTTTATCGGCTTGTTTGTTCTTCTCGCGCGGAATGTGAGAGAAGGTGATTTCTGGAAAAGAACAAGCTAAATTTTCTACTTCGGCAAACAAGGGTTTTAACCCTTTGTTTTTTATTCTATAAAATCCGTTTAGCTGTTTAACAATCAGTTCTGAATCAAGATAACAGATTACTTTTTTAGGATTCAATTTTTTTGCCCTTGATAAGGCAAAAATCAGGGCTTTGTATTCTGCCTGGTTATTGGTTGCTTTTCCAATATATTCTGAGTATTTTTTGCACTTACTGGAACCGTTACAGATCACGATGCCAATACCGGCTGGTCCGGGATTGCTGCGCGCCCCGCCGTCAGTATAGATTTTAAGATCACTGTTTTTTTTCATTATATTCCATTTTGTCTATTAGCGAGGAGCCCGTCCGAAGGACGAGGCGACGAAGCAATCTCATTAGACTGTTGATGTTTTTCGACGAGATTGTTTCGTCGCTCTCCCTCGATAAACTCGGGATCGCTCCTCGCAATGACATTTACTCTGATATTCTCAAATCAACGACCTTCAGTTGCAGTTTTCGGTTTCCGTTCCACTCATCACTTAGTAATTCATAGACTACATCCATTTTATCACCTGGAATTAGTTTGTAAATCCAATCGCCCAAATTAAATCCAATAGCATCAAGGATTTTTCCATTTTTATCCCGCAGTTTAAGCTTCAAATGTTTGTTTTCAACACCAACTCCCCTAACCTGAAGCAGAGGAGCCTTGGAAGCTAAAAAGCGAGGGACGGGATTACCTTCGCCAAAAGGCTGAAATCTCTCAATTTGTCCAAAAATTTTCCAGTTTATTTCATTTAAATCAAGGTTCGCATCTATATCCAGGCTCGGCCTAAGTTCTTCCGGTTTTATTTTTTCTCGGGCGATTTTTTCGAGCTTTTGATAGAAAAGAGATATCTTAGAGGTTTCCAAGGTGAAGCCGGCCGCTGTTTTATGCCCGCCATAACGGAGCAGCATCTTTTCGCAAAGCCCAAGCGCTTTACTGATATCAAAAGATTCAATGCTGCGCGCAGAGCCCACTGATTCTTTCTTCCCTCTTTTAATGATTAGGCAGGGCTTTCCGTATTGATCACAGATTCTACCGGCAACCAAACCAGCAATACCGGAAGACCAGGAGGGGTGGGAAGCGAGGAGCACTTTTTTTCCTTCTGTTTTTCCGATTTGGGCTTCTGCTTCTTGCAAGACTCCCCGGGTTAATTTTTGACGCTCCTGATTGGTTGTCTCCAGCTCTCGGGCGAGTTTTTCTGCTTCTCTTTCAGATTCAGTCAAAACAAGCTTAAAAGCGGTATTGGCGTGCAGGAGTCTGCCTGCGGCATTCAAGCGCGGTGCAATCTGAAAGCCGATACTATGAGTGTTTAGAGGAGAGATTTTAGGCTTCAACCTTGCTAATTCGAATAGCTTTTTGAGCCCAATGTTTTGGCTCTGGTTTAAGATAATCAGGCCGTATTTAACCAAGACTCGGTTTTCCCCTAAGATTGGACAGAGATCAGCGACCGTGCCAATCGCAACCAGATCTAGGAGCCATTTTTCAAAAGCCTCTTTTAAAAGCGCGGGCTTTTTTTTATCTTTTTGGAGTAGAGCTTGAGCCAGCTTAAAGGCAATGCCGACACCAGCCAGTTCTTTAAAGGGATATTTGTCTTTTTTCTGTCTGACATTTAGGATGGCATAAGCGGCTGGCAGTTTTTTCGGTATTTGGTGATGGTCAGAGACGATGACATCAATTCCAAGTTTGCGCGCCAGAAGCACTTGTTTTATATTGCTGATCCCGCAGTCAACCGTAATAATTAGGTCAATTTTTTCTTTGCCAAATTTCTGAACGATTTTTTCATTCAGGCCGTAACCTTCCCTTTGGCGATGCGGGATATAGGTATTTAATCTTTTTGCCCCGAGGAATTTTAAGGTTTTGTAAAGGAGAGCAGAAGAAGTGATGCCGTCAGCATCATAGTCGCCGTAGATTACTATTTTTTCTTTTTTTTGGATAGCACAAAAAATGCGATCAACTGCCCGACCCATATCGCGAATTAGATATGGATCGTAAAGCCCCTCTTTATAATCAGGTTCTAGAAATTTTGTGATCGCGTTTTTGATTTCCTGCCTGCCGGCAGGCAGGTTGAGATTTCGATTGTAAAAAAGTTGAATAATAACGGGATGGAAATTGGGGAGTTTTTTGGCAAAGTTTTTCGGAAAGACTTGGGCCAATTTCCATCTTTTTTCAATTTTCATCTTTATCTTTTTTTATAAGGCGTACCCCCCTATCGAAAGCTTTGTAATTTAACGCTTCCATCTCTGGTTTTTGCTTAAATTTGTGTCCGAGTTGCTTTTTGATCGCTTGCTTGATCCCTTTTTCTTCTAAAAAAGGGATCAAAGGGATAAGTGCACCCAAGATAATTATATTCAGAACCTGTGGTGTGAATTCTTCGGAAGCAATTTTTTTAGCATCAATTGGGATTAGAGACTTTGCATTGGGTAACAGTTCTTTGGTAACCTCTGAGCTGTTATAGATGATTCTACTTTGATTGTCAGCATAACGCTTTGTCCGTTCTGTGGAACGTTTACTTAAAAGGACTAAGAGGTCTGCTTTGGAGAATTTAGGGTAATAAAGGTTTTCTTTTCCGATTTGGACGAAAGCAACAGAAACGCCGCCTCTTTGTTCTACACCAAAATTAGGCAGATAAAGCGCTTTTAAATTTTTTTGGAAAGCGGCCTGGGCCAAAATTTTACCAATAGTCTGTACGCCCTGCCCGCCCTCACCAGCAATAATGATTTTTAAGATATTATTAACCATAAATCACGACCCGTTAATTTTTCCTAAGGGATAATATTTTTTCAATTTTTCTAAAAACTTTAAGGTTTCCGGAGGTTTTAAGCGCCAATTATTAGGACAGGGTGATAGGATTTCAAGAAAACTAAAACCTTTGTTTTTGATTTGCCACTGCAAGGCGGTCTTCATTAGTTGATCGAGTTCTTTTGGTTCTGTGGCCATGCCCCGGGCGACAAAGGCATGGGGGTTAATGTTTTTAACCATCTCCGGTCCTTTGAGATAATATTCTTTGTGACCATAGGGCGTGGTTTCAGTGATCTGACCCGGCATGGTCGTCGGTGCCTGCTGGCCGCCAGTCATTGCGTAATTAGCATTATTGATCAAGATAACCGTGATTTTGTCGTTGCGGACAGCAGAATTAACCAAATGCTGGGCGCCAATCGCGTAGCCCCCGCCATCACCCATATAGCCGATCATAATTTTTTCTGGCTGAGCCATCTTCAGCCCGACCATCACCGGCGTGGTTCGGCCGTGATGGGTTTGGATTGTATCGATATCAAAAAAATCCCAAGCCAAAAGCGAACAGCCGATATCAACGCCAATAATTGTTTTGCTTTGAATTTTTAATTCATCAATAACATAACCCAAGCTACGTAAGGCCATTGCGTGACCACAGCCAGCGCAATAGCGATGGGGTTTAGTTTCGGATTTCCAACAAGTAGGAATAGAAGGCATATAATTATCAATTTACCAATAACCCTGCTTTACTGGCAGGCAGGTAACCAAACCGTTTGGTTATTGGTTATTGAAATTTGTTTGTATCTTGTTTCTTGGTTATTGTTTCTTGGTTATTCTTAAGAGATTATTTTCCTAATCTCCTCCGGCGTAAACCCCAACCCCGGCTTGCCACACTCTTCAATCGGCACGGTTAGGCCGTAGAGATTTTCTTTGACCATGCTTGCAAATTGGCCCAAGGAAGATTCTAAGATGTAGATTTTTTTAGCTTTTTGAGCACAGACCCGTGCCTGACTTATGGGAAAGGGATTTAGAGTAATCGGCCGGAAAAGGCCGCATTCTGAATTCGCTAAAGCCTGTTTGGCCGCTGCCGCAACAATACCAAAAGCAAAGACTAAGTTTTCTGCCTTTTCGCAGTTATAAGTTTCATACTGACTAACTTTAGAGGCGGCCGCGTCAAAGGCTTTTTTAATTTCTTGATTGACTGTAAAAATTTCTTCTTCTAGGTTATAGCAGTTTCTCAAGTTAACAAAATTATCTTTGATCACAAAACTGCCTCGGGGTTGGATTTGTTTGATTAAATCAGTGTCCTTACCTTCCCCTAAATAGGATTTGGCAGGAGTTAGCTTCACTTTTTTTGTTTTTGGATCCCAAATGTCCACTTCGCCTTGCATTTTAGCGAGATAGCCGTCGCCTAAAACAAAAGTGGGAAACCGTCGGCGCCAGGCAGTGTTAAAAGCGGCAATGGAGAGGTCATAGAGCTCTTGCAGGGTGGCGGGAGCATAGACGATTCTTAATCCTTCACCATTGCCGCCATGGCAGGTTAGGTTTACTTCCTGTTGAGAGTAGATTACCGTGCCGGTGGAGGGGCCGCCTCTTTGCATAATGAAGGTTACGGTGGGCAGGCGCATTGCTTCCGCCATACTCATCGGGTCTTGGATCAAAATGTTGCCTGGGCCCGAGGTTGCGGTAAAACATTTTTTGCCTGCTAAAACCCCGCCGATTAGTCCAAAACCAGCGGCCATTTCGTCTTCTGCCTGCAGTAATTTGATTTTATCTTCTTTGTTTTTTTCGGAAATTTTTGCCCACTCGCTCATTATTTCGGTAGTTGGTGTGATCGGATAGCCAAACATAATCTCGGCGCCTGCTGCAAGCGCTGCTTTGACAATAATTTCATTGCCGGTTAAAAGTTCTTTTGCCATTTTGGATTATATTTCAAATTTCAAGCTTGCTTATAATTCGCAGCGAGGAGAAAGTGAAATTCCTTTTCACTTTATCCGAACAAGAATTTCAAACTTGTTTATAATTCGCATTTTCACCGAACAAAAATTTCAAACTTGTTTATTTCTCTGGCAATCATTTTTTCTTCATCGGTTTTTATCGCCATCACTTTTACATCTTTTAGTATCTTCTCTAGGCCCTCACAAATACTATCCCGTGTTAGGGCCTCGCCTGCTCCGATTTGACCAGTGAAGACTAGCGCGTCAATTCCTCCCAAGACCGCGAAATAGGCGCCAATGTATTTTTGGATTCGATAGACATAAAGATTAAAAGCCAGTTTTGCCTTGGGAGCTTTCCTCCGTACTGCTTTTAAGAGATTAAGATAGTTGATATAACCAGAAAGTCCTTTAATTCCACTCTTTTGGTTTAATAGATTGTCCACTTCTTCTCGAGAATGGTTTTTTAATAAATAGAGGATTATTCCAGGGTCAAGATCTCCGGCCCTGGTCATCATCATAAGACCCTCAAGAGGAGTAAAACCCATACTGGTATCGATTGCTTTGCCGTGTTTGATTGCCGCAATACTGCCGCCGCCGCCAAGATGAACAGTGATCAACCTTGTTTTTTCAATTGGTTTCTGGAGTTTTTTCGCTGCTTCTAAAGCGACATATTTATGAGAGAGGCCATGGAAACCATATCGTTGGATTTTTTCTTTTTTATAAAAATTCAGGGGCAAGCCGTAAATTTTGGCTCTATCTGGCAGGTCAGAGAAAAAAGCAGTGTCAAAACAGGCGATATTAAGCATCTGGGGCAGATATTTTTGGCAGGCGCGGATTCCGGAAATATTAGCCGGATTATGCAAGGGCGCCAGATGATTAAATTGCTCTAATTTTTTTAAGACAGTTTCTGTGATTTTTGTCGGTTTGCGAAAATAAGGCCCGCCGTGGACAACGCGGTGGCCGATTACTTGAATGTCGCGCAGATCTCCGATCTTGCGCAAGGTTTGTTTTAAGGCTTGTTTGTGGCTTTCAATATTTTGGAAATTCCCCTCTTTAATTACCGCAAGCGAGCCTGAATCGAATAGTTTATACTTTAGGGAAGTACTGCCGGCATTGATTACTAAAATTTTCATTAAAAATTAAACAAAAAATAAAAATCAAGAAATAAGAATTCAAATCATAATTTTTCCTTTACATTCCTTATCAACTCCTGCCGCATTCCCTTCATCCGTATCAATGTGCACGGTAGCGTGAAATTTCTGATCAATCCGGACGATTACCTGTTTAAAAATTAAACCTCTTTCTTCGGCAATGCGGACCGAAATTGCTTGACCTTGTTTTAAGCCCAATTCTTCGGCTTCTTTTTTTGAAACGTGAAGGTGACGTTTGGCAATGATCATTCCCTGTTTAAGATTAACCACTCCGGCTGGTCCAATCAGAGTACAGCCTTGCGAGTGATCAATATCTCCGGAGATCCTTAAAGGGATAAGAGCTTTTAAAAACCGCGCGTCTGTTTGAGAAACCTCAATCTGGGTGTAAGGACGCAGAGGACCGATCACGCGGACATTTTTAATCTCCTTTTCTCCGATTTTAAGATCAATTGTTTCCTCGCAGGCAAATAGATTGGGCTGGGACAAGTTTTTGAATTTGGTTAATTTAAAATCAGGACCAAAGAGTTTATCTTTGTCCTCTGAACACAAATGAATATGCCGCGCTGAAACTTCAACAAGAATTTTTTTCATCTTAGAAATTAGTTTGAATTTTTAGCTCAATTTTAATATTCAAAACCTCCAATTACCCAGTCAAATTCAGTTTGCCAATTGCGGCCAGGGCAGCTCCAACCCGGACTATCAGGATGCGGCCGGCCGCTGGTTTCCATATCCCTTGCACCCAAAACAAAAAATTCACCCAAGGAAGCATCACAGCCAGCATATCCTGCCGGATAGACATAGTAACTGTAATATTGGCCGCCTGAATTGATCGGATCCACAGGCACAGTCGGCATATAGCCCTGGTCTTTTAAAAAATCAATAAAGTCTCCGCCGTCTTCATAGCTATGCTCCCAACTGCCATTACTTGAATTTTCTTCAGGGTATTCTTCGTTATCATCATAATACAATTCAAGCGCAGTCTGAATCTGTTTCATATCCGAGACCCTTTGGGCATCCCTTGCTTTTTTTCGGGCGCTGTTAACTGAAACTGCGATGATCGCAGCCAAGAGTCCAATGATCGCAATTACGACCAAGAGTTCAATAAGGGTAAATCCTTTTTTATTTTTGGCCATATTTTTTGTTTTTAATTCAGGTTTTAGTTGCCGCCGGTGCAAACATAGGTACTGCTGCCACCCCACCAGTTGCCGCTGCCACCGCTGTATTTCTGTCTGCAATATCCGGGTTGAGGGCCCACCTCGTAGTAGCCGCCAGAGGTAGCACTGTTATAATAACCTCCGTCGCCAGTAACAAGGTCAAAATTAGAGCTGTGTTCCATCCGGGCCATTAAGCCGTAGGTCTGCCGGTTATCGGCATTATCGCAGTCGTAATAGAAGCGATAGCTATTTTGAAGCCCCAGAGGATCACGGGGCAGTTCAGGGAGATAAGAAGAAAGAGCTGCTTCAAGAACACACCAGTTATAGCCGCAGTTTGCGGTGGTAGTATAAGTATAAGACCCGGTATAGGGATATTCGTCATTATCATCATAATATAATTCCAGAGCAGTCTGAATTTGCTTTAAGGAAGCGATCCTTTGAGCGTCGCGGGCCTTTTTTCTTGAGGTGTTTACGGCAACAGCAATGATTGAAGCTAAAAGCCCAATCACCGCGATTACGACTAGAAGTTCGATTAGGGTGAACCCCATACCTTTTTTATGGACTTTGGATTTTAGTTTTCCCGCACTACTAGAAAGGTGCGGGGTGAAGCTTTTTTGTTTTTGTCCCTGCATAAATTTTTTGTTTGTTTTTTTGAAACTTTGAAATCATCCTAGTTGCCGCTTCTGCAAACATAGGTACTGCCGCCACTCAACCAGTTGCCGCTGCTACCGCTGTATTTCTGTCTGCAATATCCGGGTTGAGGGCCCACCTCGTAGTAGCCGCCAGAGGTAGCACTGTTATAATAACCTCCGTCGCCAGTAACAAGGTCAAAATTAGAGCTGTGTTCCATCCGGGCCATTAAGCCGTAGGTCTGCCGGTTATCGGCATTATCGCAGTCGTAATAGAAGCGATAGCTATTTTGAAGCCCCAGAGGATCACGGGGCAGTTCAGGGAGATAAGAAGAAAGAGCTGCTTCAAGAACACACCAGTTATAGCCGCAGTTTGCGGTGGTAGTATAAGTATAAGACCCGGTATAGGGATATTCGTCATTATCATCATAATATAATTCCAGAGCAGTCTGAATTTGCTTTAAGGAAGCGATCCTTTGAGCGTCGCGGGCCTTTTTTCTTGAGGTGTTTACGGCAACAGCAATGATTGAAGCTAAAAGCCCAATCACCGCGATTACGACTAGAAGTTCGATTAGGGTGAACCCTTTTTGTTTTTTGATTTTTGACATAAATTTGTCTTTGTTTTGATCTTTTTATGATTTAAGTTTTAGGGCACAATTTTTCCCTCCTCTATTATTGGTATAATATCTGCGTAGGATCCGATCATTTGTTTGGGTTTGCGAAAGACCTCGTGGTAAATAATCAGGGCGACGATAACAACAAGGATATCCAGCAGGATCACTAGAGCCAGTTGAAAGTGATTAATTTTCGGGCATTTTTGTTTTTTTTTCATAGGTTTTTTGGTTTCGTTTTAATTTATATACAATTTTCTCAAATTGTTCTCCGCGGTCAAATTCATTTTGAAACATACCAAAACTGGCGCAAGCCGGGCTTAATAGAATAATATCGTTATCATCAGCTTGCGAGCGGGCCCAAAGTACCGCTTCTCTCATCGATTTTACAGTCTTAATTGGCAACAAGCGGCAACTTCCTTTTCTTAGATATTTTTTAATTTCTTTTTTCAGTCTAGGGGTGGCATCGCCGTCTAGAAGGATCAGCGTTTTTACCTTTTTAATGATTGATTGGGCTAGCTTTGAAAAATCAAGGTTTTTATCCGCGCCGCCGGCAATTAAGATTATTGGTTTTTGAAATGAATCCAGGGCCGCGATCGTTGAGGTAGGCGTGGTTGAGGTTGTGTCATTATAATATTCTATTCCTTGAAATTTACGAGTGAGTTCCAGGCGCGAATCCAAACCCCTAAATTCTCTTAAGACCTTTTGGATTGAGGTCCGTTTGACACCATAAACCCAAGCCGTGGTTACGGCGGCTAAAATGTTTTCAAGATTATGGGTACCAGGCAGTTTAAGATTGTTTATTCCCGCCAGATCGTGCTCTAGATTCTTTGCCAAAAACATAATCCTTCCGTTTCGCAAAAAGCTTCCTTGTTTCATTTTTGCCTGTCTTGAGAACCAGTAGATTTTTTTAAGGTTCCGGGCAAAAGCCGGATTCCTTAAAATCGGGTTATCGTAGTTCATTATAACACAGTCTCCCTGTTTTTGGAATTTAAAGATGTTTTTTTTCGCTTCCGCGTATTTTTGCATATTCTGGTAGCGGTTGAGGTGATCCGGGAAGATATTGGTGATGCAGGCGATCCGGGGACTCCACTTCTGGGAGGCGAGACCTTCCAATTGCCATGAGGATAATTCCAGAACCACTGGCGTGTCGGGCTTTATTTTCCCCAAGATTTCAAAGGGTGAGATCCGGATGTTGCCGGCGATTTGGGTATTTTTATTCTCTTGTTTTAGGATAAGGTAAATCAAAGTCGCGGTTGTGCTTTTCCCTTTAGTGCCGGTGATCCCGATGATATTGCGGGAAGGGCAGGTTTTAAAAAACAACCCCAGATCAGTATCGATCGGGATTCTATTTTTGAGAGCAAGCTTAAGGTAACGCGAATCATCAGGTACGCTGGGATTTTTAATCACCAGATCGGTTTTTACAAAATCAGCCTCCCGGTGTTTGCCTAAAACAAATTTGATCGGAAGACCTTTTAATTTTTCCAGAGAAGATTTTAACTCTTTTTTGTTTTTGAGATCAGTGACCGTAACCAAAGCTTTCTGTTTTACTAGATAGCGGGCAACCCCCGCTCCCCCGCCATGCAGACCTAGGCCTGCCACGGTCACTTTTTTATTTTTGAAATTCAATTGATTCATAATGCATGATTTAAAATTTTACCCTTACTGGGTGACTACCCGGAATTGGTGGCATGAGTCATTTCTTCTTTGATATTATAAAATTGTTTTCGGCCAGAAGTATAGTAGAGCCGTGAAATCAGTTCCGCGATCAAGCCAAAAAAAATGAATTGAACACCAATAATACAGAAGATAGCGGAGATAACCAGAACCGAGACATTACGCGCTGTTGAAGCACCAAAGCCATATTTGGCAATAAAGACGCCGGCAATGCCGATAAAACCTAAAAGATTTAAGAGTACGCCGAAGAGGCCGAAGACGCGGAACGGTGTTTTTGAATACTTAATCAGAAACCGAATCAGAATCAGATCCAAAGCCACCTTTAATATTTTAGTCAGCTTGTAATGGGATTTGCCGCTTGTTCGCACTCGGATTTTAATTGGAATTTCCTTAATTTTAATCCCCTTGTAGTAAATTAGGGCGCCGGCAAAGCGGTGCAGTTCACCAGAGAGATCGAGATTTTTCAGAATATTTTTATGATAACCCTTCATTGTCGCACCGAAGTATTTCATCTTGACGCCAGTGATCTTGGCGATGATTTTATGGGCCTGGCGGGAAAGGAAGAATTTAAAACGGCTCCTTCCTTCGTCCCTGTCTTTCCAGCCGTCAACCACGTCAAATCCCGCGGAAATAGCGGCGACGAACTTGGGAATGTAGCGGGGATCATGCTGGCCGTCTCCGTCCATCGCGATCACGGCCTCGCCTTGGGCGCTTTTGAAGCCGGCGGAAAGAGCCGCGGTTTGTCCTTGATTGCCTAAGAGGGAAATAATCTTGAGATGCTTATCCTGACTCCAGAGCGATTTTAATATTTTCAAGGAATGATCCGTACTGCAGTCGTTGACATAAATTATTTCGTAATTTTGATCAAGGCGGCCTAAGGTTCGTTTTAGTTCTTGATACAGGGGCTTGATGTTTTTTTCTTCGTTATAGATTGGGATCACAACGCTGACTTTTTGAATTTGATTAGGCATAAGATATTAGAGTGATTTATAGATAAAACCTCTTTTCTCTGGTTTTCTAGAGAGGAAATGGGACTTGACGTCAATTAAGACCGGATTTTTTTTGGTGATTTCTTGAATTTTTTTTAAACTTATTTTTTCAAATTGCTTGTGAACCAGGCAGAGGACGATTCCGTCCATTTTCGGAGCGCGGGCAAGCTCGGAGACGTTTTTAACTTCAAAGCCGGTCATTGCTTGTTCTGACAGCAAGGGGTCATAGGCATAGAGATTCACTTTATACTTTTTTAAGGTTTCAATAATCTCCTTTGCTTTTGAATTGCGGATATCCTTAACATTTTCCTTGAAGGTAAGGCCCATGATCAGCACCTTTGCCCGCTGGACTCTTTTCCCTGCTTCGATCAAACCCCGGATTGTAAGTTCTGCCACGTATTGGGGCATTGAATCATTCATTCTCCGTCCGGCTAAAATCACTTGCGGGTGATAGCCCAACTCCTCGGCGCGATAGGTCAGATAATAGGGGTCTACGGGGAGACAGTGGCCCGAGGGCATCCCCGGTTGATAGGCATGGAAATTCCATTTTGTTGCCGCCGCCTCCAAGACCTCTTGAGTGTTAATACCAAGACGATGAAAGATCAAGCTCAATTCATTGATTAGGGCAATGTTTAGATCTCTTTGAATGTTTTCAATTATCTTGGCTGCTTCCGCGGTTTTAATATTTGGCGCTTTGTAAATACCAGCTTTGCAGATTGAGCCGTAAATTCTTGCTGTTTTTTCGAGCGCTTCCTTGTTGCTTGCGGAAACAATTTTGATGATTTTGTCGATCGCGTGTTCTCGGTCCCCAGGATTGATTCTTTCTGGTGAGTAGCCGATATACCAGTCAGAGCCCTCGTTAAGATGGGAGTGTTTTTCAATCATGGGAACGCAGATTTCTTCGGTCAGGCCGGGGTAGACTGTGGATTCAAAAACAACGATCGCTCCTTTTCTGATATTTTCTCCGATTGTTTTTGCCGCTTTTTTTAAGAGAGACAGATCAGGTCTTTTGGCCCGGTCCACCGGCGTTGGGATCGCGGCAATAATAAAATTGGCTTTCTGGATAATTTTGGGGTTAGCCGAATAGCAAATTTTTACCCTCCTAAGATCAGAAGATTTTACTTCGTCGGTAGAATCAATCCCTTTTTTTAATTCTTGGATCCTTTCTTTTTTAATATCAAATCCAAAAACCTCTTTGCCTGCTTTGGCAAAGGCGACAGCCAGAGGAAGACCGACATAACCAAGACCGATTACGCAGATTTTAGTTTTGGGAGGCATAGGTTTAATTTTCAATTTCCAATTTCCAATCAAATTATAATTTTCAATGATTTAATTTTCAAATGGTTTGAAGATTTAGTCATTGGTTATTGCCTGCCTGCCGGTAGGCAGGGTAGGCAGGAAAATTGACTGAAAATTGGTACTTGAAAATTGAAAATTACACTTCATAGTATTCCCGATACCATTTGATAAATCGCTTGATCCCTTGTTCCGCGCTCGTTTTCGGCTTCCAGTTCAATTTCTTTACTGATTTTCCAATCTCTGCCTGTGATTCTTTAACATCACCGGGCTGTAAGGGCAGCATTCTTTTCTTCGCTTTTTTACCCAACTCTTTTTCAATACAGCGGATAAAGCGTTTTAAAGAAATGGTTTTGTTATTTCCTAAATTAAATATCTCAAAGGGATAGGATTTTTTCAAGGCGGCCGCTGTGCCGCCAACAATGTCATCAATATAAGTAAAGTCCCGTTTCATTTTGCCGAAATTATATACTTCAATCGGTTTTCCGTTTAGGATTCTTTTGGTGAACTTAAACAGAGCCGAGTCAGGCCTGCCCCAAGGACCAATCACGCTGAAGTAGCGCAACCCTGTGCACTTAAGTCCATAAAGATGGTGATAGGCGTGGGCAATTAACTCATTGGCCTTTTTTGTCGCCGCGTACAGCGATATCGGCTGATCAACCCGCGCCTGAACCTTAAAAGGCATATTTTTATTATTCCCGTAAACCGAGCTGGAAGAGGCATAAACGAAATTGTTCACTTTGTGATTTTTGGCCTGGTCAATCAGGTTTGTAAAACCAACCAGATTGCTTTGGATATAGACGTGGGGATGACTTAAACTGTGACGGGTTCCAGCCTGGGCCGCTAGATGGCAGACTTTGTCTATTTTGTTTTGCTGGAATATTTTTTTGACGAAATTTAGATCCCTAATGTCTCCGCGATAGAGCTTAAAATGCGTATATTTCTCCAGGATTTCGTTCCGGTCTTCTTTTAACTTAGGGTCATAATAGGGATTAAAGTCATCAATCCCTAAAACTTTAACCCTTTTTTGAAGCAAGTATTTCGCGATGTGAAAGCCAATAAAACCGGCCGAGCCGGTAACAAGGATAGTCATATTTTGAGGTTTTTAAGAGACATATATTCTAACATCTTTTCAGCTACTAATCAATGTTTTACAATTTTAATTATCATCTTAAGGCCGATAGGCCGAAGGACCTTTAAGGAATATTCACGAGATCCCTCGTCCTCGCTTCGCTCGTCCTCGGGATGACCTTTGGTCACTTTGGCGGCGTTCCCATGCCCAAGAGACCGATAATCAGGCCCAAGACGCAGCCCAAAACCGCGATGATCCAGAAGCGCATCACCACTTTTGGTTCGGGCCAGCCTTTAGCTTCAAAATGATGATGAATCGGAGTGGACAAGAATATTTTTTTCTTAAAAACTTTTTTGGAGATCCATTGGATGATTACCGAACCAGATTCACCGACCAGGACCAGGCCGATTAGGGGGAGGACCAGGGCGGAGTTGGTCAGCATCGCGATAATCCCCAAAGTGGTGCCGAGACTCATTGCCCCGGTATCGCCCATAAAAAAGCGGGCGGGGTAGATATTAAACCACAAAAAAGCTAAAAGAGCGCCGGCAATCACGCCGCAGAAAGCAGCGAGTTCAATTTTGCCTTTGGCAAAGGCGATCACCCCGAAACTGGCAAAGGCAAAGAGCAGAGTGCCGCCGGCTAATCCGTCAAGGCCGTCGGTTTCATTGGTGGAAAAGGAGGTGGCGACCATAATAAAGATGAAGATTGGGATGTACCACCAGCCGATCGCGAAATCGCCAATCCCAGGGACGTGAATTACGTCCCAGTCTAATTTATAATAAAACCACCAGGCGCCAAAAAGAGCAACGACCGTGTAGAGAATAAAGCGGTGGCGCATCCGCAAGCCTCCGCCTCTTGGTCCGACTCGATAGACGTTCATTAAGTCATCAATCGCTCCCACCAATGCGGCGGCAACTAAAACGCCTAACGGAAGCAGGGTCTGGGCCCGGGTTAAGAAATTGAGGTATTGAAAAACTGGGAGTCCGCTCAACTTTTTGAGCGCGAAGATGACCAGAGCTAAGACTAAAACCGTGCCCCAGATCAGGATGCCGCCCATTGTCGGCGTGCCCTCTTTCTTTTTATGGATTTTAGTGTAGATCGGCGCTCCGTCCTGCCTGATCCTTTTACCAATCTTATACTTGCGCAAAAATTTAGTTAAGATCGGCGTCCAGGCCATCGCGATGATAAAAGAGATCGTGGAGAGGATAAATACTTTGGTTAGGCCCGGGAAATATTGGAGTCCTTGGGAGGTGTCCATGATTTTAATTCAAAGTTCAAAATTAAAAGTTCAAAGTTTCAAAAACTTTAAATTTTAAATTGTAACTTTTAACTTTGTACTTTTAACTTTTAACTTGATTTACGGCCAGGTGTAGGCCCGAAAGGTCCAGTCAATCAGGCCTTTCGCTTCCTGCCAGCGGTCTTGGCTGTCCAAGATAATCACAATGATTTCATTTCCTTTACTGTCGCGCCCTGCTTCCATTAGGCATCTGCCCGCATTGTCTGTGAACCCTGTTTTGCCGCCAATAATATCAAGATAAGTTTTGTCTAATAGTTTATTCGTGTTTTTGATCCATCTTTTGCGGATATTGGTTTCAAAAATAAACAAAGAGGTGCTCATGATTTCACGGAAGACTTGCTTGTCTAAAGCATAGCGGGTCGTCACAGCTAGATCATAAGCAGAAGAATAGTGCCTTTCTTGATCTAAGCCGTGGGTGTTCTTGAATTGGGAGGTTTTAAGCCCAAGCGCTCCAACTTTTTGATTCATCGCTTCCACGAATTTTTCTTCACTGCCGCTTACGTATTCAGCCAAAGCAATTGCCGCATCATTAGAAGAAGACATCAAGAGCCCGCGCAAGAGATTATAGATTGAGATTTCTTCCCCTGCTACCAATCCCATGTCTGCGCCGGCAGGCTGAACAGCTAAAGGACCTGTCCCGATAACAGCAGTCGCGTCCGGCTCAACGCCTTGGTCCAAGATGGTGACCGCGGTCATTATTTTGGTTAAGCTCGCCATGGGCAGGGCTTCCCTGCCGTTTTTTTCAAAAAGAACCTGGCCTGATTCTTGATCCAGAACCAGAGCGGATTTGGCAGTCAACTTGACCCCAAGCATATCTGGGTTTTTGGTTGGTCCGGGTTTTATCTCTTGGGCCAGGATTGCTTCTTGTTCATTCTGATCGTAAGCTAAAGGAAGCCGTGCCTGTTGGTTGATTGGTGTAAGGTAAGTAGAAGCAATTAAAGTTAGAAGGCTTGTGAATTTGAAAAGCATTGTTTAGAATGATGAGTCATGCCACCAATTCCGGGTGGTCACCCAGTACGGGACGGGTGAAATTATGAATCATGAATTTTTTTGAATCGAGAATAATTTGGCAATTGGGAAATATTGGTTAAACCCAAGTGCCGCAATAGATCAGAAGTGATTTGATAATATATCCTATTTTTTTTCCTTTTTCGGGAAATCAAGCCGCGGCGCAAAAGACTGCGCAAGACAAAAACAGAATTCACACCCCTGATTTCTTCAATTTGAAAGCGCGCGATCGGGCCCTTGTAAGCCACAATTGCCAAGGTTTCTAAAGAGATTCGAGACAATTTTTCTCTTAATGATTTTTGCCAGTATTGTTCTAAAAACCGCGCGTATTGAGGGTCGCTGACTAGTTGAATTTTGTCTTCTTTTTTCAGGATTTTTAGTCCCCTGCTTTGACAATCGCTTTCAAGCCTGGCAAGCGCCCCTTCGATTTCTTTTTTATCTACTCTCAAGACCTTTTGGAGTTTTGTGAAACTCTCTTTCTCTCCTGAAACAAAAAGAATCGCTTCCAAAATTTGAGGAAGATTTTGCATATTTTTTTGGATAAAGTATCAGAAGTCAGTTTATTTCATTGTAACACTAGAGCGAAAAAAAACAAATGTTGACATAATCCTTCTTGTTTTTAAGCTTTCTGTGGAGATTTTTCCAATTCCGATTCCTTGATTTTTCATCTTTTTTGTGGCAAAGTTTATATCTTATGTTTTCCGAGATTAAAAAATTAATCAAACATTCGGGGATTTATGCTTTGGGCGTTTCTAGCCAGGCCCTGCTCGGCTTTTTATTGGTGCCGATCTATACCCGGGTTTTATCCCAAGCAGATTTTGGCCGTTTGGAGATTCTTCAGACTTTTTTAAAAGTGCTTCTTTTTTTAATTCCTTTGGGCTTTACTTCCGCGCTTTTGAAGTGTTATTACCGTGATGCCAAAAACCAAAAGCAAAAGAGAGAGCTTGTAAGTACTGCTTTCATTTTTATTCTTTTGCTCGCGGTTTTGGAGATTCTGTTTCTCTCTTTTTTTGCTGGCTCTTTAAGTCGTTTTCTGATCAAGATTAATTTTCCGATTATTATCTATTTACTGCTTGGAAGCGCTTTCTTTGCGGTTTTGACTGAACTTACCCTTTCCTTTTTGCGGGCAAGGGAAAAATCAAAGCATTATGTCCTGCTTTTTATTTTAAGATTTATTTTAATTCTGGGAGTGACGCTTTATTTGGTTTTGGGCTTAGATTTGGGCCTTTCCGGTGTGATTTTAGGGGGTTTAGTTGGCCAGGCAATTGTCTGTATTTTTGCCTTGTCTTATCTTCTTAAATATGTTAAAATAGCTTATTCTAAAAGAGCCTTGACAAAGTTGCTCGCTTTTGGCCTGCCTATTTTGCCGGCCTCGATTGCAATGTGGGTGATGGATCTTTCTGACCGTTATTTCTTGCGTTTTTTTGGGAATTTCTCCGAGGTCGCTCTTTATTCTTTGGGTTATCGGATCGGCTTTATTCTAGAGGTTTTTTTAGTAATTCCGTTTCAACTTGCCTGGCCCGCCTTTTCCTTCCGGATTGCTAAAAGACAAGATCACCGTAAGATTTATGTCCGGACCCTGACTTATTTTTTTCTGATTGGCCTTTTTGGGGTTTTGGTGCTTTCTTTTTTTGGGCCGGAGATTATTAAGATTCTAGCGCCATCTAATTATGCTTCTGCTTTCCGTGTCGTACCGGCGGTGGCGCTTGCTTATGTTTTTTATGGCTTACATTTTGTTTTGGCGCCAGGCATTCATTTGAGGGAAAAAACAAAGTACTACCCTCTTTTGATTATTTTCCCGGCAGTTCTGAATATTATCCTTAATTTTTATTTTGTGCCCCGCTACGGCATGATCGGGGCGGCAGTAACCACCGTGTTCTCTTTTGCCTTGGTTTTAATCTTAACTTATTTTGTAAGTCAGCATTTCTATCCTTTAAAGCAGGAATGGCGGCGGTTGATTAAGATTCTGACCATGGCCGTAATCGTATTCGGTCTCTCAAAATTTTTGTTCTGGCCCAAAAGTCCGATTGGTATGTTAACCAAAATAGCCTTGCTTATCTTCTTCTGGCTTGGTCTGTGGGGGCTGGGGTTTTTTACAAAAGAGGAAATTGGAAAGGTAAGATCATTATTTATTCGAACCAGATAATTCCAAAAGGGGCGGCCACTTGGGGCCGCCCCTACAAAAATTTATGTCAAGATTAATTGTTACGATCCCGGCCTATAATGAAGAAAAAAGCATTGGCCGGGTGATTGCTGAAATTCCGCGAGAGATTCCAGAAATCTCCGAGGTCTTGGTTTTGGTTGCGGATGATGGATCAGAAGACGAGACTCGGGAGGTCGCGCGCCGCGCTGGCGCTGACTTTGTTATCTCTCATCCGAATAAAGGCCTGGCTTTGAATTTTCGGATTGCTCAAGAAGAGGCCTTGAAGCTGGGCGCGGACATTATTGTTAATATTGACGCGGACGGACAGTATAACGGTAGAGAGATTGCCAAACTGATTAAACCTGTTGTTTCCGGCCGGGCCGATATTGTTCTAGGCAATCGTCAGGTGAGGAAATTGGATCATATGCCTTTCGGCAATAAATATGGTAATATAATAGGTAGTTTCCTGCTTTCTCGCTTAACTAGGCTCAAGATCATTGACGCCTCGACCGGCTTTCGCGCTTTTTCCCGCGAGGCGGCTCTTCGTCTGAATGTGATGACCCGCCACACCTATACCCATGAGACCTTGATTCAGGCCGCTGACCAGGACCTTGTGATGGTCCAAGTGCCGGTGGAGTTTCGCAGGCGGGAGGGCAAATCGCGCTTGATTTCCAATTTGCGGAGTCATATTTTTAAGGCAGGGATTACGATTATCCGGACTTTTACGGTGTACAAGCCCTTGCGCGTAATGTCCAGTATTGGGGGCTTCCTTTTTGGCATTGGCTTTATTTTTATTATCCGTTTTTTGTATTATTATCTGATTGGCGGCGGAGAAGGTCATATCCAGTCGTTGATTATTGCCGCGGTCCTGATCATGATCGGCTTCCAGACCATTGTCCTGGGCCTGGTTGCTTCGGCGATTGGCTGGTCTCGGAAACTGAAAGAAGAGATTCTGTATCGGGTTAAGAAGAGAGAGTTTCGGAGTAATTAAAGGATTAAGGTTAAATGTCAAATTCCAAAGCTCAAATTTCAAATTAATGTCAAATGCCAATGAGAATTTTAATTATAATTCTTTTATTCTTCGCGATCATCGCGCTTTGCGGCTATGCCGCTTTTATTGGTCCCAGGCTAGAACTCGCTCCTTGGCAAACCTTAGAGGAGGCAGAAAAGTATGATGGCCTTCTAATTGAGAGCGGCTACAATCGGGTAACCGGAATTTTAGATCAGTTCGTTATTATCGCGCCCTATAAGCATCAGATCAGTCTCAAGGTTGATCCGGATTTTAAAATCAAACCCAATGATTTTATCAGTTACCGCGGCAAGGTGGACAAAGAGGGTTACATTATTGTTTCCGAGATCTATGTCCACAAGAGCCGGACCTTAAAATATCTAAGTTCCCTAGTCGCCGGCCTTGTCATCGCCGTTTGGTTTTTCAAAAAGTATAAATTCAACCTGAAACGATTTTATTTTGAGAAGAAAACAGGAATTTGAGATTTAATTATCTTCAACTTTTAACTTTGCACTTTCAACTTTTAACTTAATTTTGATGCCCGACCTAATCACCCATTGTCTTGCTTCCCGGATTATCCTCTTGGGAAGACTAAAGAAATATTTACTGCTTTTTGCCTTGGGCACGATCCTGCCCGATGTATTATCGCGAGTTCCGGTTTTGTTTATGGCCGGCTGTTATCGCTGTGCCTGGGCTTTCACGGTTTTGCATTCTCCCCTGCCCCTTATTTTGTTTATCCTGCTTCTCTCTCTTTTATTTACTAACAAAAAACAGGCTTTTTTCAGTTTGTTTTTGGGCATGGTTTTGCATTTGGGCTTGGATTCTCTCCAAAGACACTTAAGCAAGAGTTATTATTGGTTTTTCCCTTTCTCCTTTAAAACCGCGGAATTCGGTTTGTTTTATCCGGAAACAAGCTTGTATTTTATTCTGCCCCTGATCCTTATCGCACTTTTGATTTATACTTTTGAATTATATTTTAAGGGTAGAGGCGCACGGAAGAATTTTTAACTTTGAACAATGTTCAATAAACTTAAATCCCAGCGGGAACTTTTAAATATTGTTGAAGGTCGCCAGAAGCAAGGCAAGAAGGTCGTTTTTGCTTGCGGTTGTTTCGACCTTTTCCACCCCGGTCATTTTTACTATTTAAAAAAGGCAAGGGCTTTGGGCGATTCCTTGGTTGTTTGGCTTAACCGTGATCAGTCGATTAAGAAATTGAAAGGAGAGGGGCGGCCTATTTTTCCAGAGAGACACCGGATAGAACTTGTCTCTGCCCTGGAGTTTGTTGATTTTGTTTGTCTTTTTAGAGACGAGCAGGGATTAGAGATTGTAACAAGATTCAAACCAGACGTTGTTGCGGTTAATGATTGCTCTGCTCCTTATCTTCAAGCAATCAAGGCTTATGGCGGAGAGGCAAGAACCATTCCTCTTTTACCGGAGTATTCAAGCAGTAAAATAATCAATCAAATTTTAAAAAAACACTATGCCCAATAAAACAAGACAGACCGTTTTAATCACGGGGTCGGAGGGGTTTGTCGGATCACACCTTGTTGATTGGATTCTAAAGAATAAGAAAATTTACGAGGTCCATGGGATTCGGCACTGGCGGCCGCGCCATACTCAAATTCTGCATTTCAATCGTCGCTGCCATTATCACAACTGTGATATCCGGAATATTGAAGAGCTGTTTAAGATTATCAAGAGGGTGAAGCCTGTTAAGATTTTTCATCTGGCTGCCCAGAGTTTTGTCCCTCTTTCTTGGACTTCGCCGGCTGAAACCTTGGAGACCAATATTATTGGGGAGGCGAATCTTTTTGAAGCAGTGAGAAGAGCTGGTATTGATCCGGTGATCCAGATCGCTTGCAGCTCGGAAGAGTATGGTTTGGTCCACAAAAACGAAGTGCCGATTCGCGAGACTAATCCCTTGCGTCCTCTTTCTCCTTATGCGGTCAGCAAGATTGCCCAGGATTTTCTGGGTTATCAGTATTTTAAATCTTATCGTCTTAAAATAATCCGGACCCGGGCATTTAACCACAGTGGCCCCCGCCGGACAGGGGTCTTTGTTTGTTCTGATTTTGCCAAGCAGATTGCGGAAATTGAAAAAGGGAAAAAAGAACCAGTAATCTCGGTTGGTAATTTGGAACCGATCCGCGATTTTACCGATGTGCGGGATATTGTCCGCGCCTATTGGCTCGCTGCTGAAAAATGCAAGCCCGGCGAGGTCTATAACATCGGTTCGGGCAGAGGTTATGAAATTAAAGAGGTTTTAGATCTATTGCTTTCTTTAAGCCGCAAAAAGATTGAGATTAAGAAGGATCCAAAAAGAATGCGGCCTTCAGACGTGCCTATCCTGATTTGTAATTCCAATAAGTTTAAGAGATTAACCGGCTGGAAGCCGAAGATTCCCTTCAAGAAAACCCTGCGCGACACTTTGAATTATTGGCGAGAAAGAGCATGAGAATTTTATTTATCACCCGTAAGCATCCTCCCGAGCTAGGAGGAATGGAGAACCATTCCTACAATTTGCTTACAAGCTTCAGGCAACGCAGTGATTGCCAGGTAGAGGCAATCATTTTGAATAAAAAACAGATTCATCTGCTTTGGTGGTTTCCATATGCTTTATTTGTCTCGTTGTTTCGGGCAGGAAGGGCGGACCTTGTTCATCTTGGTGATCCCGTACTTTCTCTGATTGGCTTCCTTGTGAAATTAGTTCATAAAAAACCAATTGCCGTAATCATCCACGGACTTGATGTTACTTTTAGATTCCCTCTTTATCAATGGTATCTTAAAATTTTCGGCCGCGGGTTTGATCAATATATTTGTATTTCACGCTACGTGCAAGAGCAAGCTCGAGATCGAGGATTTTCTCCTTCAGTTGTTATTCCGGTGGGAGTAGACTTTAAAAAGTGCAAAGTTAAAAGTTTAAAGTGCAAAGTTGAAGATTTTTTGGAGAAGTATTCATTGCCGCAAAATAAGCATATTTTACTCACGGTTGGGCGATTGGTCCAAAGAAAGGGGGTTTATTGGTTTGTTTCAAGGGTAATACCTAATCTTTCCAAGAATACTATTTATTTAGTGGTTGGCGACGGCGAAGATAGAGAGCGGATCAGGGAATTAATTTCAAAAAAGAGATTAGAAGATCGAGTTTATCTTTTAGGGAGGATTCCGGAGCAGGATCTGCGCGAGATTTACAATTTTGCCGATTTATTTATTATGCCGAATATCAAAGTCAAGAATGATATGGAAGGTTTTGGTTTAGTGGCACTCGAAGCGGGGTTGAACGGATTGCCTGTTATCGCTTCCGGCATCGAGGGGATCAGAGATGCGATTCAGGATAATGAGAACGGCTTTTTACTTCCAGAAAAAGACGGCTTGGCTTTCGAAGAGAAGATTGCAAATTTACTTTCTAAAAAGGATTATCGTGAGGAGTTTGGTCACCGAGCAAGGAAGTACAACCAAAAGCATTATGATTGGAAAGTAATTGCCGGGAGATACTTAGAGGCGTTTTTAAAAGCACAAAAAGCATGAAAATAGCAATAGTATTCCCTCGTCTTTCTGGTCCTTATGGTGGTGAGAAGATTTTGATTCAAGTTAGTGACGAACTGGTAAGATTGGGGCATAAAATCACCCTTTATGTTTATCAGTACAACAAAATTTGCGGGAAATACCTGAATCCCGAGATTCGGGTTTCAGCTGTCGGGGCCCTGACTTTTGGAAAACACAATTTGGATACTTTTTTGGCCTATCTTTCTATGCCTTATTTAGCCAGTAAGGTTAAAGGTGAATATGATCTGATTTTGGGGATGACCTGGCAGTCGGCTTTTGCCCTTTGGTGGATCAAGAAATTTAGAAAGCGCTTTAGGACCACTCCTTTGATTTATCATTGCTTCGAGCCGCCGCGTTTTATTTATGATTTACAAACCGTAACCGGCAATTCCATTTTAGCCCGAATGATTGCTCCTTTAATTAAGTGGTTAGACAAAATATCGGTTCAGAGTGTTCGCGAGATTATTAGTATTTCAGATGACATTCAAAAGCAGGTCAAACAAATTTACGGCCGTGATTCATTTAAGGTTTATCCCGGGGTGGAGATTGAACGTTTTCAAAAGTATACTAAATCTGAAGCGCGGAAAAGCTTGGGGATTCCGGAAGGGCAGGAAGTGTTTTTGTCAATTTCTAAATTACATCGCCGCAAAAGACTTGATCAGGCTTTAAAGATTTTTTTAAAAAAGCGCCGTAATAAAAGTTCCGTGTTTTTCATCGCTGGACGAGGACCAGAGGAGGATCGATTAAGGGCGCAGGCTCGCCGGATGAAACTGGAGTGGACGGTCAAATTCATTGGTGTTGTTTTGGGAGACAAGACCGTGCAGTACATGGCTGCCTGCGATTATTTTATTTTCACGGCCTTAAACGAACCCTTTGGCATTGCCCCCTTGGAAGCAAAAGTAGCAGGCGCCAAAGTGATCCCCAAAGAACGGCCCTACCCGATCATTAGCTGGAGAGAGTCAGTAGGAGAATTGAATAAGATTTTTCTAATTGGCCGAAGTTCCTTGCTTACTGGTGGATAGGCAAACAGATTCAGACTTTGGAATTTGAAGCTTGAGATTTATTTGTCATTTTTAATTTGGAATTCATTCTAGTTTATGTTTCAAAAAGTAAACCCTTTAAACCGTCCTAAAAGTTTGGAAGCGGTAGTCCAGGAATTCTGCCTTTATTTTGTAATTTTTCTTTTTGGTTTGTTTGGCCTGGCTGTTTTGGGTATTTTTCATAAGTGGCTTGTTATTTCGTTTTTTGTTTTGTTTTTGCTGGTTTCGGTTTTAAAAATTTATTATCTTTATTTATTTCGTAGAGTTAAAGTAGTCCGTTTTCACAGATGGATTTTTGTTTTGATCATTGTTGTTACTCTGTTTAATGCTTTTTATCATCATGACGTTCCTCTTTCGCGTGATAATGCCGGTTATTTGACGGCGGGGATTATGCTCGCCAGAGCGGATAAACTGCATTTTTATGATATTATTTCGCGCCCTTTTAATCCGTTCCGGGAGGCTGATTTGGGGGAGGATGTTTATACTTCTCAATTTTTACCTGGGTATAATGCTTTTTTGGGTTTTTGGTATGACTTGGGCGGACTCCCCTTGCTTTTCTGGGGGAATTTAACCCTCTTGTTTCTTTTTTTAATTTGTTTTTACGGAGCGGCTTGCAATCTCGGCTCGCGCAGGATTGCTCTCTTTGCTCTTCTTTTCCTGATTACTTTTTATGCTTTCCTTTGGTTTCCGCGCCGCACTAATTCGGAAAATCTGGTAGTGTTTCTGCTTTGGTTGTCAATCTGGCTTTTCTTGCGGGGATTCAAGCAGGCCAATCTGCGACGGGCTTTTCAGAGCTTACTGCCTATTTCTTTGATTGTTTTGGTGCGCGGCGAGGGCTTGGTTTATCTGGCGGTTTTTCTATTCGCTTGTTTGATTCTCGGTTTAAAAAAGAGAAAACTGCTGCTTGCCAGAAAGAGCATCCTCTTGCCTTTAATTTGGGTCCCTTTGGTTTTGGCCTTGTTTTTCTATTATGTGGATTTTTATCAAGGCGGTTATGTTTTTGAGCACGGCCTTTCCCTTTTTTATACGATCACGGACTTTTTGAAGGCGCCTTTCGTCCTCGTGGTCTTGGTCTTGGTTTTGGCCGGGCTTTACGTCGCTTATCTGTTTTTAAAACGTTCCCTGGCGAAAAAAAAGAGAAAATTCTCTCACAAACTGCAGTTGGGGCTTGCTTTTCTTTTAGTTCTTCTTGTCTTTGTGAACTTGCTTGTAATCTATTATTATCATTCTTGGAAAGAATTATTCAATTGGCAGATTTACCGCACCCAGTATGTTTTTATCATTCTGGGTAAATATTTCCTTTTTCCTTATTTGATTATTTTTATCTTGGGTCTTTTAGGCAGAGGAGTTTTTAAAAAAGAACTTTTGATCTCGCTTTTCCTTGTCTCGCCAAGTATTATTTTTTTCCTTGATCCTTTTGTCGGCTTGGATCAGCCTTGGTTTCTAAGGCGCTTCTATCCGGCGGCGATCCCCTTTCTTTTTATCTTGGGCGCTTTGGGTTTGTTTAATCTAGGAATCAAAAAGAAACACAGAAATTTGATCCTGGTTTTGCTTTTGATCGCGAATCTCTGGGTCTCCTGGCCAATTATCTTTTTTTCCGAGTATGACGGGATGGGAAAGCAGCTTTCTGATTTTGCTTCCCGCTTTGAGCCTGACAGTTTGATTTTAATGGATCCGGGTTGGCAGTGGCAGCAATGGGGTTATACCTTGCATTATATCTATGGTTACAATGTGGTGCCGAAGCTGGATGGATTTCAGGATCAGGAATTTGGCAAGCTGCTCGCTTCCTATGACAAGATCTATGTTGTGAGCCGCAAGCCGCAGAACATTTTCGGTCATCCTGATATCCCTGATGACAAACTCAAATATTTTTTCGAAACTCAAATTTATTATCCGACCATAGTCCGGACCTGTAAGATTACCAGCCACGTGGTTAAAAATGAAGATCGGGTCAATGCCAAAAAAGTTTTGACCATTTACCGCACGGCCCTGCCTCGAGAGAGGGACATTGAAGCGTATAATCTTTATGTTTATCAGTATCAGAAATAGTGTAAAACGTAAAGCTTAAAACGCAAAACAACAGCTTAAAACTTAAAAGTTTTAAATTTGGACTTTATTAATTATATATTTTACAGTTTATATGATTCAGAAAAATATCAAGATAGCCTTATTTTCCAATACCTTTGGCCTCCGCGATGCAATGGGCAAACATGTGCACCTAATTAAAAAAATATTCCCAAAGGCCCAGATTTTTTTGGAGCGAGGGAGCGGTGATCCAAGTGTTAAAACTCACAATTATTATTTTGTGAGAAGGTATCCCTTTATGAGTCTTTATATGCTGGAATGGAAGTTGGGTCGCAGTTTAAAGCTGTTAGAGTGGTTATTTCTGCCCTTAGAAAAATTGGTTTTCTCCTGGGAGGCAAAGAAACTTGCTGACTTTGACGTAATCTGGGTCCAATGGGGACTTTATCATAAAGCAATCCATCTCTTACCAGCTTTGGCTAAGTTTCCTAAGGGGCCAAAGCTGATTTTTGACTATCACGGGGTGACCCCGCCAAAATATATTTTATCGCGCGGCAAGCGGCTGATTGCGGAAAAGACGATTAAAACAGTTTTAAAGGGCGCGGACCATGCGGATTTCTGTTTGGTCCGTTCCCATTTTATGGCAAGAGAATTGAAAAAGATTGCTCGCCCCAAGAAGATTATTTTCAATCCATTGCCTTTTATCGGAACTCCCCTTTCTTCCTGTTTGGAAGATCTGCGGAAGAAATACAGACTGGAGGATAAAAAGATTATTTTGTATGTTGGCCGCATTTCTGCCCATAAGAATTTAAGGGTGGTAATCCGCGCTTTGAAGCTTTTGGCCAGAGAGGATGTTGTTTTTGTTGTGGTCGGTAATTACCGACACCGTTCTTTAGCTCGCGAAAAAGATCGGTTGGTCGCCTTGGCGCGGGTTTCCAGAATACCGCATCGTGTTATCTTTACTGGCGAATTATCAGAGGAAAGATTGCTTTGCTGGTACCAGACAGCAGATTTTTTTGTGATCCCGAGTCTGCATGAAGGCTTTTGCTGGCCCTTGGTTGATGCGATGACTTATCGGAAGCCAATCTTGGCTTCCCGTTTCGGCGCGATTCCGGAAACAGTCGGAGAGGCGGCCCTTTTTTTTGATGCTCGTGATCCGCGAGATTTGAAAGCGAAGATTCAAAAACTGCTTGGCGATCAAGGCTTGCGGGATGAATTAGTCAGGCGGGGACAGGAAAAGGTTAAAGAGTATAGCTGGGAGAGGTATAAGAAGGATCTAAAGAGTATTCTTTTTAATAATAACCAATAACCAAACTCCAATAACCAATAATCAAACAGCTTGATTATTGGTAAACCCGCTTCTAACTTCGCTAAGCGAGCGCGAGGCGAGTTGGTAATTATATGAATATTGTCTTCCTAACTAAATACTTCCCCCCGGATAGCATTGGCGGCGGCGAGATTTCCGCCTATTATTTAGCAAAGAGTTTGAGCGCGCGCGGCCACCGTCTTACAATTCTTAAAAAAGGGAAAGAGAATAAGAAAGGATTTAAGCGAGAGGGCCTAGAAATTTTAGAGCGCAAAGATTTGTTTACGAAAGAGGTTCCTAATTTCGAAAAAAGATGGGCTAAAAGCCGGGCCCCTATTTTAGCAAGTCAGATTCCAAAAGGCACTGATCTTATTCATGCCCACGATTTTCATTCGGCTTTAATTCTTTCCGAACTGAAATTGAGCGGTAGTTTCCAAAAATCCACGGTTGCGACGATCCGTGATTACTGGCCGGTCTGCGGTTATGGAAAAGTGAGAATGGATGCTAGCGTCTGTCCGGGCTGTGTTACCTGGCGTGATTTTAGACACTGCCCAAAGGTTGTCCGCGGCAATTTGATCCAAAAATTTGTCCGCGCTTTCCGTTATCATCATAATATTCCCTACCGCCAAAGAGCTTTATCTGCAATAGATCAGATTGTTTATATCAGCAAAGCCTTAAAACAGGAGATCGCAAATTCCAAAAACCAAACTTCGGGCCAAAGGGGTTATGTTGTTTATAATCCGATTCCTCTTGATTGGCATCGTGGCGAAATTCCTTCAAAATCCGATGGTAAAACCCTGCTTTTTGCCGGCCTCCTTGATCTGCATAAAGGCTTTGATGTTTTACTGCGGGCGCTTAAAATCGTTAAAGAAAGCAAGGTTGAGTTCAAACTTACCGTAGCAGGCACAGGGCAATCCTTTTTGCAATACAAGAGATTGGCTTCTAAGCTTGGGATTAAATCTAGGGTAAATTTTTTAGGCCGGATCCCTTATCGCTTGATGCGGGATCTTTACCGCAAGTCAGATATTGTAGTTGCTCCTTCGTCTTGGCCCGAACCTTTTGGCCGCACAGTGATTGAAGGAATGCTTTTGGCTTGTGCGGTAATCGCCACCGATCACGGCGCGCCGCCGGAATTTATCCAAGACAACGAAAACGGCATCCTGGTCAGACCGCGCGACTCTGAAGGATTGGCAGAGAAAATTATTCTGCTTTTAAAAAACCCTGGTTTGCGGAAAAGATTGGGAGCAGAAGCGAGAAAATACGTACTCAATCATTTCGATCCAGACAAAATCGCTAAACAATATGAGACGATCTATTGCAATTGAAACACAAAGGCCAAAATGCAAAAAAGACATGAAACTTTTTAAGCTATTAATTTCATTTTGACTTTCCCTCGACCTGAGGCTCAGGACTCGAAGGTTGATTTTTGAATCATATATTATGTTAATAGGTATTGACGCTTCTCATGCCTTCCTGGAATGTAGAATGGGCGTTGAGGAGTATTCCTATCAAATTATCAAAGCGCTTGCCAAACTCGATCATAAAAATCGATATATTTTATATTTGAACGGGATCAGGAACAAAGCCAGTATCCAGGGAATAAAATGGCCTGGCAGTTTTCAATTTAAGAATATTCCTCTAAAACGTTTCTGGACTCATTTACGTTTAGGGTTCCGGGCCAGAGCCGACCGCGTTGATGTTCTGTTTATTCCAGCCCAAGCAATGCCGGTTATTCCTTTGTCTAAAACCGTGGTTACTCTGCATGGTTTGGAGTATGAGCATTATCCTGAAAGCTATTCTTGGAAGCGACGGATTTATCTGAAGGCCACAACCCGCTACAGCTTAAAGCATGCCCGGAGCATTATTGCGGTTTCGCGAAATACAAAGAACGATTTAGTCAAAATGTATCAAGGCAAGCCGGATAAAATCAAGGTAGTCTATCATGGATTTGACGCGCCGTTTCAGATCACGGATGGAGTTTCTAGTTTTTCTTCGCTTCCAGCTATTCGCAAACCGTATATCCTGGCACTTGGCCGCTTGGAGCAAAGAAAGAATATTGTGGGGTTAGTTAAGGCTTTTGATCAATTTAAAAAAGAAAGTAATTGGAGCGGCCAATTGATTTTGGCCGGCAAGCCCGGTTTTGGTTATCAGGAAATAAAAAAGGCGATTACAGATTCTCTTTTTAGCGAGGATATTATTGAGAAGGGTTATGTGGCAGAAGAAGAGAAATGGGCTTATCTCAAAAAAAGCGCCCTTTTTGCTTTTCCTTCTTTGTATGAAGGGTTCGGCCTGCCGATCTTGGAGGCTTTTGTCGCTGGGGTTCCGGTCATTGCTTCCAATGCCGCTTCGATTCCAGAAGTGGGCGGTTCTGCTTGTCTTTATTTTAATCCTGATAATACTTTGGAAATCAGCAAAAAGATTTCTTTGGTTTTAGGAAGACAGGATATCAGGGAGCGCTTAATCAAAAAAGGATCGGAGCGGCTTGCCGAGTTTAGTTGGGAAAAGTGCGCCCGGGAAACCCTAAAGGTTTTAGAGTCAGCAGCATAGAAAGTTCACTTCTACCTTGCCTTGGCAAGGGTTATTGATTGTTGTATTTATATGCTGTTTTTTATTTAAATCTCTGCGATTAGAATAAAAAAAGCCACCAGATTTAAGTTTGGTGGTTTTGCGTTTACAGATCTAATCCTATAGGTACAGTCCTTTGCCAGCAGCCTGCTGGCTCGACAACAGTATGGTGCAAGATTTCCCCCTTTTTAAATTTGGCACCAAGAGTAACGAGTGGGCCTGCCTCTGGTCCGCATTCTTTTTGGTGGATTTCGACTGATCGATAGTAAATCTCTGGAGAGATTCGAACCATTGGTCCGATTTGAGCGCGGCGAAAGTCAAGATCGATTTTTTTGGTCTTGTAAATTTCATGGAAATTATTCCAGAAATTTTCTAAATCCTCTTTCGTTTTCAACGTCTCCATACTCTCTACTGTTTTGTCTCGATGTCTTATTAATTTGACTACTGTGGCATCATCACTATAGAATGGTATAATTTTTCGGACATCACCTTCTGCAATGGCAGAGATAAATGTCTGTAGAAAGATCCTTTGTTCTATATCCCTTTTGTGGCTCCAAGAAGAGCCTTGGTATTTCGCCACTAACAACGCTATAAGTATTGATGTGAAAACAACAACCAGAACAGCTTTTCTAAACATCGTTTTTCCTCCATTAGACTGAAGAATAAGATTAGAAGAGTAAGTAGATTTTTGCTATAAAGAGCAGTATTAATTTATACTATATAAATAGTTGTTTGTCAAATTTTTTTGAGAGTTATATAAATTAAAGTAGTGAATAGTAGATATCTTCAATCTTTTCGGTCATTTTGTCCCAGTCATATTTTTGGGCCTCTTTTTTGCCATATTCTCCCATTTCTCGAGCAAGTTTAGGGTTTGAGAGTAGTTTATTAAGATAATAGGCCATTTTTTTGTAATCGCCCAAAGGGGCTAAAAACCCGGCTTTTTCTTTGGGGACGACATAAGGCACGGCAGAATGATTTGTAGAAACAATCGGCAGACCTGAAGCCATTGCTTCGGCCAAAACAATACCGAAATTCTCAAACAAAGTAGGGAAAAAGAAAATATCCGCGTTTTGGTAAGCGGAAACAAGATTTTTTTCTTCCAAGTTGCCAAGCCAGATCATTTTATCCTGAACTTTTAGTTTTTGCGCTAGTTTGCAAAGTTCGGATTGATCGCCAAAGTCACCACCAGCCAGAGCAAACATAGCCTCTGGGTGTTTTTTTACAACCCCGGGAATAGTTTTAATCAGAGTGTCTACGCCCTTGCCATAACAAATCCGGCCGGCAAAAAAGATGATCCTCTTTCCTTTTAGATTATATTTATCAAAAATATTAGAATGAGCTGGCTTTCTAATTTTATCATTCAATCCCGGCGGAACAAGCTCAATCCGCTTCGGGTTAAAGAATTGCTTAATCACTTTTTTTGCGTATTCTGAAATTACAAGAACGCAATCCGCCCGCATCGTTGCTTTGCCGATCGTCCGGCGGTAAAGGTGCCACTTCTTGGCTTCCCGGCTTTGATAATAGAAATAAGGATTAAAAACAAAGGGTTTTCTTTTGATTCGGGAAACGAGTTTTGAGATATCCGCGGGATAATAATAGAAGCTGTGAGCGTGGATTAGGTCTGCCTTTTTTTCTCGGAAAAGGCGAGAAAACATTCCTTTTATATAGGGATAAGGGAATTGGTCAAAATAGACGCCGGCTAGCCGTTTAACATATTCCGGGTCATCGCGGTATTCCCAAGGCTTAAGCCAACTAGCATTGGGTAGATTATGACATTTCAAATTAGAGGTATAGACCTTGACATTATGCCCTTTTTCTACCAATCGCAAAACAAGTTCCTCTGCCATCTTTTCAGCACCGCCCGGCGCTGGCGGATAGCGCAAAGACGTAGTGATAATTTTTAATTTATTTTTCCTTGACATTATTTTTTGTGATTTGCCAATATTTGATTCTAGTTACGGATTCGTAGAAGGCGCTGAATAGGGCATAGACAAAACCGTGAATGCCGTCTTTGTAACCTTGGCGGCGGAAAAAGCGGGAGATGAAAAAACGAGCCGGGCGGTAAGTAAAAAACCAGAATAGAGACCATGGATTATCAAAATTAATTTTGACAGGCCGGCCAAAACGGTCTTCTTGTTTCCTTATCATCTCATGAGCGTCAATTTCTGTATAACGGATAAATTTTCTAAAATAATGATTGATGCTGTCAAAAGAATAATGGATAAAATGATTTTTTAGGAGTCTGGAGTCGCGGTCACTGCGTTTAATTACTCTCCCCTCTTTGTCTGCGACCTGCTCATGGACGTTTCTGACCCAATGCGAGCCGTTATTTTTAAAAAGCCGTAGGTGATGATTAGGATAACACAAGCCGTGGCGCAGGGGGTGTCGTAGAAAATAGGTCAAGAAAGGAATCCAGTAATAGTTTTTTTTGGGATTCTTTAAGACCTTGGTTATTTCTTCTTGCAGTTTTTTGGGCATTCTTTCGTCGGGATCGATTTGCAGGATCCATTTGCCCCGGCAGTGTTTTAAACCGAAGTTTCTTTGCTTGCTGTAAGAATGATTCCATTTGTGAATATAAATCTTATCTGTATATTCGCGGGCAATTCCCAAGGTGTTATCTTTGCTTTTGCCGTCAACAATTACAATCTGGTCAGTCCATTTGATTGATTTTAAACAGTTTTCCAGTTTGTCCGCGTTGTTATAGGTTATGATTAAGGTGGAGATTTTTGACATAGGGAAAGTGTTACAAAAATGAACGATCGTCGGTTTTTGTAACGGTATGTTTTAAGATATAGTTCGTTATTTTACCCAAAGGCGCGATCCAGAGATTAAGTGCGATCAATTTTTTAAGGTGGTTTTCAAATTCTTCTGGGGTTACAGTAAAGCGGTAATTTTTTTGCCTATTCGATACAAGATGATAGGATTCGATCAGCCATTGGTTTTTTTGGTGTGCTTTTTTTGCTTCTCGATTTAGTAAAAACCATTTAGTATTCTGGCGCAAAACAAACGACTTTAAAGTGTAAAAATTCTGGGGTGGGATATTGTTTAATCCTTGTTCTACTCCCCTGCCTGCCAAATAGTACTTTGAGGCCTCGGCGATTACTTTTTTGTTGTATTTTCCACCAGGGTAGATGATTGTTTGGGCACACAAGAGTTTTTGTGATTTTTTGAGTTCTTTTTTTAATTCTTGTTTGGAGCATTGGGTTAGATTTTTGTGGTGCAAGGTATGACTGGCGACCTCATGCCTTTTTTTCCTTATTTTAGCCAAAATATCTAAGTTCGAACAAGAGATTTGTTCAGTCTGCTCGATCATTTCTGGTTTGCCTGCAAAAGCAAAAGTGGCCTTCAAATTGTATTGATCCAAGATCGGCAGGACATTCTCTATCGTTTCCTTGTAGCCATCGTCAAAAACCAAGGAGCAAGCGCCCCGTTTTTGGGATAATTGAGATTTTCTAAATTTGAGCTTCATTTGCGGTAGATGTAGTTTATAAAAATTTCCAATGCTCAATTTCCAAACTGTTTGGAAATTGAAAATTGGTTATTGGAAATTACACTATCTTCAACTTCCGAAACAATTCCTTATTCCTCACAACCCATCCGGCCAAATGTTTCACCCCTGCCTTGACTGTGATCTCTGGCTGCCAAGAAAATTCACGCTTTGCTTTCCGAATATCAGAGACATAAACAGGCTGATCACCGGGCCGCCAGTTACTGAAACTATATTTAATCTCTTTATTGAGAAGATTCTTCAAATAGCTAAGTAATTCCAGCAAGGACATTGTATTCTCTGGCCCACCGCCAATGTTATAGATTTTCCCCGCGGTTTTATCGATCATTTTAGTCGCTGCTAAGAAAGCATAGACTAAATCTTCAACATAAAGGACATCGCGAATCTGTTTGCCATCGCCATAGATCGTGATTGGGCGAGAAAGAGCAGAGGCGATTGTGAACCAGGCAACCCAGCCCTGGTCCTCAATCCCGAATTGGCGTTTGCCATAAATACAGCTTTGGCGAAAGACCACTGTCCGCAGGCCGTAAATCCGAGCATAGTCGCGCACGTATTGATCAGCCGCCCCTTTAGAACAGCCATAGGGCGAATGGAAATCTAAGGTGCGATTTTCCGGAATGCCAAAAGGGAGGTCTTTGTAGCTGTATCGTTTCTCGTCTTCTAAAGTTTCAATGTCTTCCATCCCGCCATAGACTTTATTCGTGGAAGCAAAGATTAAGATCGGATTGTTTTGAGCGCGGCGAATTGCCTCTAGGACATTAAAGGTGCCTAGGGCGTTGATTGTAAAATCCTGATAAGGGTCTTTTACTGAACAGGTGACCGCTACTTGAGCGGCTAGATGGTAAACAGCGTCAACTTTTTCCACAAGCTTTAAAAGCTTTTGCTTGTCGATTCGAATATCTCCTACCACTACTTCTAATTTTTTAGCTTTATGTTTTTCAGATAGCCATTTAATGTTTTCGATTGTGCCGCGGCGGGAGAGATTATCAAAAACAATCACTTCCGCATTGTTTTTCAAAAGATAATCCGCGATATTCACGCCGATAAATCCAGCGCCGCCAATCACTAGGAATTTGTTTAACATCTTTGTTTAAGGTTATTTGAAATATTTCGCTAATCTCTCAAGAGCGACAAAGAATCCCCTGCCTTCCTGCTGATGACCTCGCCAAATCTCTGGAATCCAGCCGTATTTGTAATTTCTAAAAATTTCTTTAATTTTGTTCCAGTCAATTTCTCCTTCATTAATTTGGAGTCCTTCGCCGTCGGTGCCGTAAGCATCCGAGACATGGAGTTCCCGGACATAGGGCTTAATTTTTTTGATTGCTGCATAAAAATCTTTTTCCACCAGATTATAATAAAGTTTAGCGTGAGAGAGGTCTAATGTACATTTATAACCTGTCTTTTTACAAAAATCAGTAATATTGTCTAAATCAACAAAGATGTTATCGACCCACTGTCCGCCAAAATACCAGGGCCTGGGCGGCAGGTTTTCAGGGAGAAGCTCCACTCCCCGAGTGTCCAGTTTTTTCAAGGATTTCTCCAGGTTTTTCCAGAGCTGCTTTCGGTTCTTGATCGGGTCAATGCTCATCCCGCCAGGGTGAAAAATGATTTTTGGTCTGCGGCTTTTGAAGTATTTTTTCATTTCCCGCGTTTTATTGATTGTCCATTGCATAACTTCGATTGCTTCTTTGCGCAGATCAAGATCAAGAGCGCACAAGTCATTGATCGAACGGAAATGATACTCGGGGGCATGGACATAGAGTTCAGTATTGTATTTTTTTTCTGGCCTAAAATCATAGTCTAGGTCCTTGTCTGTAAAATGGAATTCTACCATTTTCGGTTTGTATTCCATCATTTGGTCAAGATTATGAAAACGTACTTTCAAGCCCCACCGCGAGCGGAACTTTTTGCTAAAATTCGGACGGCGGAGTGCTTTGAGGTCAGATTCCAGGAAAAGACCATCTTTTTTAAAATCCCGCTTTGCCTTTTTCCTTGTTATTTGATCAATAAATTGAGGAGACAGTCCTTTGCCCGGGCTTTTAGCAGTCAGCATCGCCTTGGTGATTGTTTGTCCTTTTTTGATTGCCTTTGCCGCGACCAGGCTTTTGCCCAAAACCTCGCGGTTTAAGATTTCTCCTCGGCTCATATATTTATTACCATCGCCCAAAGCTTTTCCCGTATAGCGGATGTCGCGGACCAATCTTTTAAAGTCTTGCGGTTCTAAACTTGCGGCATGATCCGGGCCTTTCATTGCCCGGTCCAGGGTTAAGTGCCGCTCGATAACCGAGGCGCCGAGAGCGGCAGCCACAATCGAGATTGAGATGCCCAGCTCGTGTCCGGAATAACCGGTTGGTACCCTAAATTTGTCCTTTAAGGTCTGCATAAACCTTAAGTTTAGTTTATCCCAAGGCGCGGGATAGGTTGAGGAGCAGTGGAGCAAGACAAATTTAGCCCGTTTTTTGTTTAAAAATTGGACTGTGCTTTTAATCTCATTCAGGTAGGCCATACCCGTGGAAAGCAAGATCGGCTTTTTGGTTTTAACCACTTTTTCCAAAAGATCAAAGTTAGTGAGATCACAGGAACCGATTTTGTAAGCCGGCACTTTCAGTTTTTCTAAAAATTCCACACTTTTTTTGTCAAAAGGCGTGCATAAGAAAGTAACCCCTTTTTTGTCGCAGTATTTTTTTAAGAAAACAAAATCTTTTTCCGAAAGCTCAAACTCGCGCAGAAGTGGAATCATGTATTGAAATGATTGCTCGCCTATGTTGGGATTATCCAGTAATTCTTTCGTGTAGATATCTTCTAAGCTTCTTTTTTGGAATTTAACCGCGTCAGCGCCGGCCGAGATTGCCACATCAATAAGCTGTTTGGCAATCTGAACCGAGCCGTTATGATTAACCCCGATCTCAGCGATGATATAATAGGGGTGTTCGGGACCAATTTTTTGATTGTTGATGGTAATCTCCTTTAACATTGTATTGAAATTTCCAATGCTCAATTTCCAATTTCCAAACAGTTTGGAAATTGGAAATTGCCTGCCTACCGGCAGGCAGGGAAATTCAATGGAAATTGTAAATTGTAAATTGGTTTATTGTTCTCTCCTTCTCTCCTTCATAATCTCTTCCGCGATCTTGAAATCCAGAATAGAATCTAAATCAAGCGAATCCTCTGGTTTCATCACCATGGTCACAAGATTGTCGCCAAAAACCCGATTTTGTTTCAGGATGAATTTAGGCCGGGTAATGTCAATCACCGCGTTTTGCCAATAGACTGGCGCGAGTTTTTGACGCGGGACATCGGGTCCGTGTTTTTTGCGGAAAGAGGTATCAAGATAGGATTTTAAGAATACTCCCCTTCGCACCCGCCACATCTTGTGAGGGTGTTTGTCGGTCAAAGCAACGGTTTTGAGTCCATCAGCATTATTGTCAATCATAATCCTGATTGCGCGATTAATCTGTTGAGCGGTGCGGAGAGGCGCGGTTGGTCTCAAATTTAAAACAACATCCGGTTTGAAACCTTCTTCTTTCCGGAGCCAGTTTAGAGCGTGACGATAAAAACCGATGTCGTGGCTTCTGTCACGCGCTAGGGAAGCCGGCCGCAAGAAAGGCACCTCGCACCCGAACTTTCGGGCAATTTGCGCAATTTCAGGACTATCCGTAGAGCAAATCAGGCGGTCAATATACCTTGACTTTTTGGCTTCGTTTATTGCGTAATAGATCAAGGGCTTGCCTAAAATCGGGTAAAGGTTCTTTTTGGGTACTGATTTTGAGTCGCCGCGGGCCGGAATAATCGCTAAAATTTGGTGTTTTTTATACATCTTGACAGAAAATCAAAAAAGTATTCTTATTTAGAGGAATACTTAATTTTAGTAGATTTTGGCTGTTTTGGCAAGAAATCAAAGGTTTGATTTTAATTTTTATTCCAAAGCTCTAATTATCTGCTGAAATACCCTTTCTCTGCACTTTCCGTCAAGGTAAGTGAGCATTTTCTGGCAGGTTTTTTTTCGTCCTTTTCGGTTCAGTTTGGGGTTTTTAAGGTACTGGTTGACGGCATAAAGCAGTTGCTTTTTATTCCGGACCACGGTCGTGCCGCTTTCACTGATAATGTCTTTGTAGTGCTCCTTAAAATCCTTGACCACTGCGCTTTTGCGCCAGGTAAAAAAGTCAAAGGGTTTGCCAAACATCACATTGATTGTCGGTGTGTCCCCAAGCATAGACTCAATCGCGGCTGTTGAGGAGAAATTAATTAGAAGATCAGAATGAATCCAAAGGCTGGTTAACATGTACATATCTTCTAGACTTGGGTTATAGCGGAAAAGAGGATGGGGGGAGTTATCCTTGCGGCCAAAGCTGTAACGTAGTTTTATCTGATATTTTTCAGCATACCATTTGTGCTTTTTTATATCGCCGCCAGGGTGGACCGAACAGTAGATTTCAATTGGTTTGGAAATTTTTCCCTGATCGCGTGCTTTTGCTAAAGTTTTGACGATATAGGAGATATCATAGAGTTCTACTGTGGCAATATGGATCAATTTTTTAGCAGGATCAACACCCAGGTAGCGGCATAACTTTTCGCGCGAAGGGAGTTTGTCTTTATGCTGGAAATAATCAAGCCGGGGCGAGCCAACGCAGTGTACTTGGCTGTTTTTGTAACCAAAGGCTCTTTTCACATGCTTTTTGTTGATTTGATTCCAAACTAGAATGGTGTCCACTTTGACCATTTCTTCTTTCCGCCGTTCCATTTTATAGATATTATCCCAGCTCTCGACATAAGTTAAGGTCGGGATCCCTCTTTTTTTTGCTTGTCGCAGGATCGGGATATCGAATTGATCCAGGCCAGTAGTTGTAGTTACAACAAGATTAGGTTTGAAATGGTCAAATATTTTTGGCTGCCAAGAAACAAAAACAAAACCAGAGCCTTTAAATTCAGAAAGAAGCTCGGGATGAGAGCGCATCGGGCTCACTACAACCAATTTTATTTTCTGCTCTACAATTGCGTGTTCAAAAAAAGGCCGCAAGGGCTTTAAAAGCACGCGACAGTGGGAGCCAGAAGGAACAGATAAAAGGATTGTTTTCATAAAATTATTTTTCAAAAAAGCTTGTCTATCTTAGCACATAATATTAACGAGAGCAAAGAATTGACAGATTGTGATAGTTGTGTTAAATTGGAAGTAAAGTAAGGATAACTGAAAGGTGGGAGCAGGCAACTTTTCAAGAGAGGAAGATATTATGGTTTATCGGTTGCCTGTTTGGATTGTTTCCTGGGTGTATGTGGGCAGTACCACTAATCTTCATGCTGCTCAGGAAATTTCAGATCTTCTGAATCAATATGAGTCCGAATTGTTAGTGCTATCTGTGATTGAAGATCACCGCATAGTCCACTTCTTTTTGGGCATTAAGCAAATTGCTCCGGCATTTCAGGTTGACGTTTAATCATTAGCGCTCAACCTTTTTTTATTCTGTGATAAATTATTTCGCCTGTAATAAAAACGGTCATTGAAATTAAAGTAATCAGCGAAAGATAAAAGCCAATTGTTATGGTTTTCGGTTTAAATTTAAACACGACTTCGTGATCTCCCGCTGGGAGGGCTACTCCCCTGCCTAAATAATTGGCTTGATAAATTTTATCTTTTTCGCCGTCAATAAATACCTGCCAGCCGGGGTAATAAGCATCAGCCAAGATTAAGAAACCATCTTTTTCCAAGTGGGTTTTTATTTTCACTTCTTTTGGTTTGTATTCTGTGATGATCAGTGAAGAGCCCCTAAGATCATTGCTTCCGGAAATTTTTGGTTCTTCTTCAAAAATAGCTGTCTGCAAGGGCTCAAACTCTGGGCTTGCCAGGGTTTCTAGAATTTCCCCTTTATTTTGGATTATTTGGACTTGGGGTACGAGGAAAGCGCGGGGCAGGGCTTTTTTGTTTTGATAGATTCTGATTTCTTGGTCGTAAATTAACTCAAACTCTTTCTCAATGATTTCTTGATCAGGCGGGGTGATGATGTATTTTAGATTAAAAATATCAAGCAAGGGTGAATTATAGCGGGTGAGCCAGAGGTTGGTATGGAAAGGGTTTTCCAGACTTGCTCTTTCGCTGTTTTCAATAAAACTCATATATTGGTTGTAGCGCAGAGGGTAGATATTTTGTTCCAGTCCGATATCCGAGATGTCATAGGCAGAGAGAGAATTTGGAAAAATAGTATACCAACCATCGATTTCCATCACGCGATAAAGGGTTTGATCTTTTTTTAATAATTCTGTCGCTTCTGTTTCCGGGAAGACATCTTTTTCTTTGGTTACTATCGGGTTGTAAAACCAGCCGATAGAGAATAGATCAATCAGGGTAAGACCGAAGATGAAGAAGATTAAGGTTCTTTTTTTAATTTTCTTTTTATAAAACAGAATTAAAAAGAGAGCGATCAAAAAGAGTAAAATAATCGGCAGATAGAAGGTGGAGCTTTTGAGAGAAAAATGATCCTGGCTCGCCTCTAAAATGTTTCTAAAATATTTTTGGATCGCGAGACTTAGGGCAATGACGAATCCGCAAATAACAACCAAGACAGTGAGGACCCTCGTTAAGATTTTTTTAAAGGCCTTTGGCTGTTTTAGAAAATAGTTGAATCCAAAGGCAGCAAGAACAGAAAAAGCAAAGATGTAGATAACATTTAAGCGATAAGTGTTCCACATTGTGTTTGCAAAAGGGATGTTTTTGATAAATTTACTCCAGAGAGGAGCGGTCAGATGCAGGACAATCAGGATAAGAGCGGTTGTGCTAAAGAATTTTACATATTTATTGACCCGAAATTTTTTAAAAGCAATACTCAAGCCAAACAAAAGAGGCGCCAATCCCAGATAAGGCAGGGTGATTAAGGGAAAGTCTAAATCTAAGCTTCGCAGAAGATTACGTTCGATTTTGGCAATAAGCTCAAAGCTTGCTTTGGTACTGCCAAACAGCTTGGGGATGATTGCAGTCAAGAGGTGGGAAGGAGCAGTCCATTGCGGCGGTTCATTCGGGGCGCGATGGCCTTGAGCTTGGAGTTCAAACATTGGGATCAGCTGAACAGCGGAAAGCAAGGGAAGGAGAATAAAGGGCAGAACGAGGAGCAGAATTAATTTTTTGTTTTTCTGCCACCCTTGTCTTTTTATTCTGACTGCAAGTTTAGCTAAAACATAGAGAAGAACAAAGAGAGTAACATAAATCCCGGTTTGAGGGTGGCCGCCTACAAACTGCAAGGCCAGGAAAAGCGCGGCAAGCATTGAAAAGTAAAATTTCTTGGTGCGAATTGTTTTCTCAAAGAAGAAAAAGATAAAAGGAATACCCCACAGACATTGTGTCATCCAAGGGATTTCGAGCTTAAGCATGGCAAGGGAGTTGAACATATAGGCAGCTGATCCGAGTAGAGCGGGAATCCTTTTTATTTTCAAGAGACGCAAATACAAAAAAAGGCCTAAGCCGGCTAGAAAAAGTTTTGCGATTAAAGCCCAGGAGTATCCGAGAGCAGGGCTTGGAAGCAAAGCAAAGAGAGTAAAGGGGTTTAAGATTAAAGACGTGCTGTTTGATAGGATCGGGTACCCTCCGGCTAGGCTCGGCATCCAAAGTGGAAGATTGCCGGCTTTTAGCTCGTTGCCGTAGAATTTGAAAATCGGAAAGTAAAGGCTCGATGAGTCACTGTGGCGATAAGGGTGGTCAGCTTCAACTAATTTTTGGGACAGGTGTTCGCTCCAAGGGAGTTTATCAGAAAGCGCGGACATATCCACTAAAACATAATCAAAAAACACGATTTTGTAAAAAAACACGATCGTAATCAGAGCAAGAATAATTATTGGTAAAAGTTTTTTGGACATTACCTTTATTTAATTTGTTTTTCGTGTTATACTTTTTGCACTGTTTTTAATCCTATGAAAAAACTTATTATCAATGCTGACGATTTTGGCTTAAGTAGGAGCGTAAATCGCGGAATTATCACAGCGCACAGAAAAGGCGTGGTTACAAGCGCGACTATTATGGTCAACACACCAGGGTTTTCTGAGGCAGTAAGCCGGGCAAAAGAGAATCCGAGTTTGGGGGTCGGTGTGCACTTAAATCTTTATCGCGGCAAGCCATTAAGCAATCCTGCCTCTATTCCCTCTTTAGTTTGCAGAGATGGAAATTTTTTTGCTTCTTCGAAATTAGTGAAAAAAATTTATTTAAAAAAGATAAATCCCAAAGAAGTTCAAAGAGAATTAAAAGCGCAGATTGTTAAAGTAAGAGAATCTGGAATCGCGATTACCCATCTTGACAGTGAAAAGCATTTTCATATTTTTCCAATTATTTCTTCGGTCGTGATTAAGCTGGCTGACTATTTTAATATTAGAAAAATCCGCCTGCCGGATGAGAAGTGGCAACCCCGAAACTTGGGAGATTTATTTTCCCTTCAATTTTACAAAAAACAGTATTTAGCCCATCGCGCTGGAATTTTGCGTTCCCTTTTTCAAAAACAGGGCATAAAACATGTTGATCAATTCTATGGGACTATGTATACTAGCAAAGTTAGCCTTGGTTCTTTTTTAGAAATACTGGATAGGGTTAAGCATGGTATTTCTGAACTTATGGTCCATCCTGGGTTTGTTGATCAGGAACTTCGAGAGATTTTTCAAAGAATGAACTATTCTTTGCTCTCTTCGCGAGAACAGGAGTTAAAAGTTCTTCTTAATCCTGAAATAGTAAGTAGGATTAGAAGATTGGGGATTGAATTGATCAATTATCGTAAATTGTGAGGAGGTGAGCTTCACTTTCTTCCTTGGCCATGATTATTTTTTAAAAATCATGGTTTTTTTATAATTCGCAGTGAGGAGAAAGTGAAATTCCTTTTCACTTTTTCCGAGCAAGAATTTCAAGCTTGCTTATTATGTCCTTTTAAAACTTCGAGGAGTCGTTCTCTAGATTTCTGGTAACTTGATTCCGCGACTTTTGCTTTTGCTTTGGCTTGAATTTCTTGATAAAAATTTTGGTCAACAATCAGTTTTTCAGAAAGCAATACTGTCTGATCAATTCCTTGGACATCAAGAGTAGAGAGGTCGGGAAACATTTCCATTTGGTTATTGCTATTTAAACCAACAGAGGGCGTGCCGACAGCGGCGCAGTCAGCCTGGAGCCGGCCTAAGGTCCAGATATTATCCATATTAATTACGATCAAAAAACGAGAAAGCCTTTTTAAGTGTTTCTGCCAGGGAACAAAGGGGATGGTTTTAAAGCGCGCCTTGGCCATTTTTAAGGGAGTGATATTGAGACCAGGAAAATTCACTATCTTGATTAAGATTTCAGGATATTTTTTTTGAATCTGGATCACAACATGTTGGCCGGCAAGGTTATCTGTGCGGCTGCTGTCTCCGCCAACCAAAATAGAGTTTTCTTTTTGGTCTCGGGTTTTGTAAAATTTCTTAGCGAATTTATAGGGATAGAATTGAGGGAAGTAAATAACTTTCGATTTTGTAATGTATTCTAAATACTTTTGAGCTGCCCGGTTGACATTAATAAAGATATCGCATTGATCAGCAAACCTTTTGAAAGCAATAAATTCTCTGTCTTTTTTCCAAACCTCGCGCAGTTTGCCCAAGGGGCTGTCGATTGAACCAAGATACAGCGCTTTCGGATTTATTTTTTTTAATCGGGGCAATAGCTCGGCCATTAAAGGCATGGAGAAGCTATGAATTAGGACAAGAATCAAGTTAAATTTTTTGATATATTCAAGATTGTGATAGATGGGCTCTTGATTGATTTTTTCTTGGAGCAGGTCAAAGGAGCGCCTGATTTTGAAATTCAGAGATCCTTGTTTTTTCGGAATCCTTAAGTAAGAGACTGGGATGTGCTCGCCAGAAAGCGCGGAGGTGAAAGCGCCAAAAGAAGTGGGATCAATCTCTTTTTTTGGATCGCAAAGATAATTCGGTCTGCCTGGCTTTTTTTGCCAGATTTCACCGGATTTGGTGGAGTATTCAATACAAGCGAATTTTATTCTTCTGCTGTCATTGCGAGCGACCGGAGGGAGCGAAGCAATCTCCTGAGACCCCGCAGAGTGACATTGTGTGGACTTTATCGTAGACATATTATTTTCTAATTTTAGAGCGGATCGTATTTAAGACGAGCTTTGTTTCTTCAAGTTTAATTAAATAAGCAGAGACAAGATAAATCAGTATACTCGGAATGATGATCAGAGTAAGATTGATGACTTGATTGGTAATCCGGGTGTTTGGTAAATAGAAATAAATTAATCGTTGAGCAAAGAAAGCAAAAAATCCCATGATCACACTCGGCATTAGGATTCTTAAATAATATTTATCTAAAAGCACGGGCTTGAGCATCGGCAAATATTTGCTTAAAATAATACCATGAACAATCAGAGAAAAAATATTAGTTAAAGAGGTGGCAAGCGCCAATCCGCCATGATTAAGATAGCGAACCAGCAAAAAATTGAGACCAATATTTAAAGTAATAACCAGGATCGTTATTTTTACCAGGATTTTAGTTTTTTCCAGGCCATAGAAAAGATTAGCCAGAACATTGGTGATGCCGGTCGCGAACAATCCAAACATAAAAAAGAGCAGAGCAAAAGCCGTGGCCCGGGTGTCAGCAAGATCAAACTCCCCTCTTTGAAATAAAACTTGGGTTACGGGGAGCCGCAGGATAATCAGGCCCACGCTTGCCGGAATGATCATAAAGAGAATAATCCGGATCACGAGCCGGACAGCCCGAGCTAACTCCTTGTATTCGCCTCTTGCGATTTTTTCAGCAAAAATGGGGAAAGAAACAATTGGGATTGCAAAGAGAAAGATTTGAGAGACAAATTTCATTATCCGTTCGGCATAATAAAGCGCGGACAGACTGCCGGCTGATAGCGTGCTTGCCAGCATTCGGTTAACCACAGTGCTTGCTTGGGCCAGGATCGTTGAGAAGATAAAAGGGTAAACCAAGATAATCATTTTTTTGATCATCGGATCCCGCCACTTAAAAGAGAACTTATAGCGCAGGCCTTGTTTGTAGAGAGCGGAGAAGATGACCAGGAATTCTAAGATCGCGACCAAAAGAAAAGCAAAGCTTAAAATGTAGATTCCAAATCTTTGGCCAAAGATTAAAAGAGATAGAATGATCGTCAAGGGCAGGATTAACTTAATCGCCGCTGGAATCGTGAATTTTTTAAAAGCATGGAGAATCGAAGTGCCCAAGATCGTTAAGATATTAAAGATGATTGCCGGGAAAAGGATCAAGGCCAGTTTCACGGTCGCCTGTTTGGTTTCCAGAGAAAAACCCGGGACCAGGACTTTGACGATCCAAGGGGTCAAGACCATGCCCAGAGCAACTGCGCAGATGAAAAAAGTGGTAATAATGTTGAAAAGATTGATCGCGATCTCCCAGGCTTTTTTTTCTTCCTTCTGATGGAGACACTTAACAAAGATTGGGACAAAGATAATCGAAAGGATCCCGACCTGGAGGATTTTGGTGAAGATATCCGGCACTGTCCGCGCCGCAACAAAAGCATCGACCATCTCCCCTGCCCCAAAAATATAAGCAATGATCATCTGCTGAAAAAAACCTAAAATACCGGCAATAAGGGCCAGAATCGTGATCACGAGCGTAGATTTTGCAGCTTTTTGATAGCGCATAAAACTAGTTCAAAATTCAAAATTCAAAGTTGAATTCAGATTATAAATTTTTAATAGAAGCTAAAACAAAGGGTTTTTCAGCTATTTTACCCTTTATTTTACGCACTTTATTATAGTATATTGCGCTGTTTATTTCAAGTATTTTTTGATCTTTTTCGTTTTTTATTTAGAGAATAAATACCAAATATTAAAGAAGATACTACTAAACTTGTCAAGGTCAAGAATACTCCCGCTTCAAACCAGTTTTGGGGTTCGTATTCCAAAATCAGTTCATTACTCCCTAATTTTTTAGGATCGATATAAAAGCCATTAATCACAGAGTATAAAGGGAATCCGGATTGGCCTTTACTTTTTTTAGCAAACAGAGATCTGAATTTTCCTGTTAGCCAGTTTTCTGATTTTGATTCTGATTTTAATTTCCATAATGGATCATAACCTTCTGCAAAAGCGAGGATAAAGGGCTTTTCTGTTTCCGAAAAGGAGATTTTATACTGAGTAGGACTAATTTTTTGATATTCTACCTCAACATTTATTTTTTTTGCTGTTTCTTTTTGATTCTCGCGAATTTCAGATAAAGCAATCGCGTCTATACCGCTAAGATCTTCCTCGGGAAAGAGATTAAAGCCCGAGATTTCAAACCAAGACTTTTCTTCAGAATTAGGCTCAGCTTTAAATTCTATTTTAATGTAATAGGTATCCCGCGGCGTGCCAAAAAAACGAGAGATTTTTTTCTGCTCCACATCCCCTATTTGATCTTCCATGATATATTCTGTTCTAAAGGCTGTACGTTGATGCACGGGGTCGTAATCATTACCATAGAATAAAATTCGTGCGTCTACGCCCCTTAGATTCTCTCCCTGGAATTTATATTCCAAATAAAAATTTTGGTACTCTTTGACCTTGATCGCTGCCGTGATCAGCCTTCCTCTTCTTTCTGACACCCCTGGTCCTTTTAGGACTTCAATTTTAGGGATCAGATTAGAGACCTTAATAGAGGTTGAGCCGGTGTTGATTTTTTTCTGTTCTTGAGAATTCTCTTTTTCAAATTCGAGGTTTCCTTGATCCAGGACAAAAAAATTATCCACAGTCAAGATACTAGGCAGCTCGGTTCTTTGGGAGAGAGGAATTTTTTCCTCAAATTTGAAAAATCTTTGACCAAGACTATACCAGCCAATACTCCTTTCAGAATCGAGATTTAAACTATATTTTTTATCATCAAAACTTAGCAGATTGAAATCTTCAGGGATTTGCTTCTGTAATTCCTCCATTTCTACAAATCCTTCTCTTTCCTTCCGCGGAGAAGCTTCTCCGCTCCTCTTTTCTGCCTGCTTTTCTTTTTCATCCTGATCATTATTTAACTTGATCATTATTTTGTAATTGCCTTCGCGCGCCAAGGTAAATTTTAAAGGTTCGATAGTCATTTCCGGGTTAATTTTTTGGAGATATAGAATTTGATTCTTATCCAAGATTCTTGCGGCGGCTTTTTGGTATTCTTGATATTTTTTTTGAGGAACGAGAGCGATTAGGTTAACAGCGTTAAAACCGATCGCGTTTTGGATTGTTAAGGAATATTCTTTTTCTTGCAGTGTGTTGCAATTAAAAGTTTGAGTGGTAAACTTATTGTTAAAATTCAAGGTTTCGATCATTGTTTCTTTATTATCCAGTGTTAGTTTGAATTTGCCTCCTTTGTTGTTTTGGAAATAACGGACGATTAAGAGATGTTCTCCTTCTTCTTGGATTTCAAACGGCACTTTGATTTCAATTGCTCTTTCGGAAGTATAGATCAGATTTTTGCCAAAATCAAAATCCCAATTTGAGATTCTTGAACGATCAATCATCCGATGCCATTCGCCATGCAGCGGCTCTAAACTTCCCGCTTTATGCCATTCCCCTTCCCCCCCTTGAGTTAATGGGGCGAGCTCAACAAAATACTGATCTTCAATCAATGCGAAGAGCAGATCATCAAAGTTCGCGTTATTAAAGATAATGTTTTCAAATTCTAAATTTTTAATCTCTTGCAGACTGTTCGGCGCTACATTGGCGAAAATTACCCCTTGATTTATCGGATTAAAACTTTCCCATGAATTTAAGATCGCTAAAGATTCTATTCCGCCTACGACGATACTGTGGTTTTTCGGTACCCAGAACAGAGGCGCGAAATTTTTATTTTTAAAAATTCGCAAATAGGTTTCCCTTTTTGTACCGCATTCCGCGAAGTATTTTTTTATGCTGGGCTTTTGATCACCCTCGCCTACCAAGGAAGATTCTTCACAGAAGAACGCGGGGTCTATTCCTCGCGGATCTATTTCGTCCAAATCAGGATTGCGTTCTAGACTTAAAAGCAGATTCTTGCTGTAATCCTCGGATAAGTCTGTTCTGAAAATCAGGTATTTGGCATTTAGGATATCAAAAAATTTGTCCAGTCTGGAAACATTGTCAATCGCCGTTTCGAAAAAAAGGTAATATAGCCGCGCATACGGCGAACGCGGTCTGATCGTCGGCTTTCCTGAAGAGGAGGTTAGGAAATCATTGATCCTCTTGTTTTGCGCCCATTTTAATGCTCTAGCGTTGAATTGCGCTGGAAGCCAAACAACCTTAAAGTTTCCTCCTTGTTTTTTTAGCCACTGGTTAATCTTGAAAAATTCTTTCGGTATTTTTGTTGGCACTAATTCCTGGAATAGAATTTTATCAATGGTTCCTTGTAAATAAACCCACAGAAAGAGGATGCAAAGACTGATGATAATGTATTTATAATATTTTTTTAACATATTCTAATGATTTAGAGATTTTGTTCCTTTTTTTGCGCGTATGCGCAAGAAACGTAGTAATAGAAAGCCCAATAAAAAGCTGTAGGAAAAGGCAAGCAGTCCATTGATTCGGAAGGTCTCTCGAAAAAGCCAGCCGAAATTGTCCAGATAAGGAATATCAAAAAGCATTTTCTGATATAGAATGTAATGCCAAATCGGCATTGTGGAGACGATTGCGGCGAAAAGCCCCAAGATCGAGAGAAATACTGTGTATTTATTTCTTAAACTAGGCAATAAAGGAATCAAGAGAACGAGAGGCAGAATGAAAACGAAGATTTTGAATAAAAGATTCAAATTTTTGCTCTTTGTTTCCTGGCCTTGCAGAGTTAGGGTTTCCATAATCGGCTTGAATTTTTCTTTGGGTCTTTTGATATATTCTTTAGTGAACATATAGATCGGCGCTTGGGGTGTATTTTCAACAAAACTCGTTCTAAGATAAGGAATGAGCCAATGACTGGAAAAGAGAACAAAGCAGAGCAGGAGAAGAAAAACATTGAAGCTATTTTTTAGTAAATTTCGGTAATTAAATTTTTTTAACCGATTTTTCCAAAGAGAATTTATGGTTTTAATAATTCCAAATAATCCCAAGATTATAAAAGCATATACTAAATAGTGAGGTGAGAAGGAAATAAAACTTAAAACAAAGCCCAAAATTAGCGCCCAGCGCGCTTTTTTAGTTTCAATCAGTTTGATAAATAGAAGCAGAATTAAGGGAAGGGATAGGTAGGCAATCCAGTGATAAAGATGAAAAATGCGCTGCAGAGAATAAGGATTAAAGATGTAGAATATCACCGCGAGCAAACTGGCTAATTCTAAATCAGTTTCTTTTTTGGTGAAATTTTTTAATATTTTTTTTGCCAAAGAGTAAGAAGAAAACAGGCCCAGGGCTAAGATTTCCAAGAAGATAATTTTCACGCTTAATGAAGCCGAGAAACGCAACAGATGAGTAAAGAGGGCATTCAGAGAAGTAAAAGGGAAGGTATTGCTACTAAGATTCGCTCCCATACCCGCATAGTCGTCCCAGAGATACCATAAGTTTCCCGCTACTCTTTTTGCTTCGATTGAAAAACTTAAGTCCCCTGCTTCAATTTGTTCTTTGTTTGCTAAAATTTTCTGAAAGAGAACTAGGGTTAAAATAATCAAGATAATAACGGTGAGTCTTTTTGGATTTATCGGCTTGAGGCTTGCCAGTGAGAGACGAATACCTTTTCTTCTTTTTCGTTTTATTGTTAATATTTTAATTTGGGTTAAAACTGTTGTGACCAAAAAGATATAAGCGAAGACTGCAGCGAGTTCTGCTAATGGTTTGTCGCCTAAGATCAGAAAAAAAGCGCTTGCAGCGAGAAAAATTAGACCCAAGACAGTCGGAATCCGGGTTGAAATTTTTAAAACTAAAAAAGTGATTAGGATTCCCGAGAAAATAAAGTCAAGAAGGTCATAATTAAAGAAAAAGAGAAATAAAAAGCCGAGAAAGAGCCAAAATAAATAATAACCCTGGGGATGAGTTTTTTTTAAGGCCCAAAATAGGTTCTTGATTTTAGTAAAGAATTTTTTTGAAATAGTTTTTTAGTTTTACTCTATTCTTTAGATTTTTTTAAGATCGTTATATTTTCTACCGGTTAAATAGATGAAGATTCCCGCCAGGATCGCGCCTAAGACCCAGAAATAGAACGCGTAGTTCCAGTTAAGCTTGTCAACCAATAGGCCAGTGATCACGCCGGTTAGGGCCGCGCCGACATAGCCCATGCCGTCAATAAAGCCGGTGATTGAAGCGGTATTTTTACGGTTGCCCAGGACCATTGGCAGTTGACTGACCAGCAGGCTGTGCGGACCAAAGGTTGTGAAGCCAATGATCGCTAAGAGCACCAGTCCAAATTGCCAGCTTTCCGTTGCGCTAAAGGCGATTAAGGCGACAGCAAGGACCAGGGAGAACATTAGGCCTACGCTTGTTCTTTTTGCTTTGAAAATTTTGTCACAGAGCCAGCCTGTGCCCAAGGCTCCGAGCGCGCCGGCAAGAGGAAAGACGAGTGCTTTATAGGTGGCCGTGGTGATGTTTGCTTCTTGGACTTCAAAGAAATAGGTCGGCGCCCAGCTCAAAAATCCGTATCTTACGATATTAAGACCAAAAAGGCCCATGCCGGCAAGCCATACTTTTTTGTCTGCCAGTACTGCTTTCATTGTCTGTTTTAGATTGGTTTTCTCTCTTCTTCCTTCTGGATTTTCTTTTGCTTTCCTAATCCATAAAACGAGGATAACCAGAGAAAGTAAAGCTGGGATTATGAATACATAGCGCCAGCTGAATTTAGCCAGGTAACCAGCCAACAGCCAGCTTAGGGCGCCGCCGATAATATAAGAAGTGCCCAAGATTCCCGCGACTCTGCCTTTGTAATTCTTTTTAAACCAACTAGAGACTATCTTGACATTTGGCGACCAGCCCATTGCTTGGAAAAGGCCGTTAATGCCCCAAAGAATAGTCAGCAGAGGAATTAATCCGCCAAATGAAGGGACGATTAAATTAATGATAATAGAAACAGCGAGGCCAATAGTGACCAGTTTCTTTGCACCTAGATTATCGGCCAATTGTCCGCTTAAAAATTGGCCAATCGCATATAACGCAAAAAAAGCGCTCAAAGCTCCGCCAAGCGCTGTTTTAGTCAGACCGAATTGGTCCATAATTCCTGGGATTGCAACGGATAGATTGACTCTAATAAGGTAGAAGCTCGCGTAGGTCAGCCAGGAGACGATTAGAATTCTCTTCGGCGTGATTTTCATTTTTTGTTTACAATCCCCCTCCCGTGTTGTTCTTTTATTTGTTTGATTAATTAAATTTGGCTTTCATTTCCCTCCATTCTATCAAGACTTTCTTTTTGATTGCGGTTGAGCTTTGATCAGGGTAATAAGGCATACTGATTACTTTTCCGCCGATCGCTTTCATTAATTCATTGGCTGGCTTTTCTTTATGGCTCGCGCTTTCAAATAGAATATCCGGCTTGATTTCACGGACGTTTTCCAACGGAGAGTAGGTGTTTTGAGCCACAGCAACATCAACACACTTTAGAGCGCGGATGATTTGCAGCCGTTCAGCCAAAGAGACAATCGGGCGCGGTTTTTTTTCCATAGTTGCTTGGTCAGACAAGACTCCGACAAAGAGTTTATCGCAAAGAGCTTTGCAGTTAAGCAGATGCTGGAGGTGGCCTAAGTGGAAGATGTCCGCCACTACATAAGCATAACCAATAGTCATTTTTCCCCTCATAGAGTTTTTGATTGTTTTATTTGATTTTTTGATTTCAATATATTATACTACAGATTCTTGGTTTTTGCACTGGTAAATTATTTTGTTGGGAAATTTTTCTAAGGAGGAATAAGGCATGGCAGAGAAAAAGGTCGTGATTGGTCTTGTAGTTAAAGTGGACGAGCAAGAAACAATGCAGATACTTACAGCAACTCGTACTATCAAAACCACGGGATATAATCCGCACGGAGACAATACCCAAGAGGCTATGTGTGAGACTGTACAAGATGGTGAGGACTATCATACAGCTCTTTATAGGGGTTTTGAGGAAGAGTTGGGTCTTCAAAGAGACGATATAAGGATGATTATAGAAAGCACTAGTGAAAAGTTCTCTACTCGTCCGGGCAACGAAATGATTCTTTGGCGTCCCTTTGGAGGGGTTCGTCAGACTGCTGGCGATCAAACCTGGGAGGCAGACTATTGTTGTCTTGTTGTTGTGGGTAGTGATTGGGAGCCAGATCCTCAAGATGGTGAGGTATCAGAGATAAAATGGTGGTCAGTGGAAGAGCTTTACCAGGCACTCGAGGAGGATAAAAGTCAGTTCTTTAGTCTATCTTACCCTTTTATTGTAATGATTGTGGAATTATTAAGAGAGGGTAAGCTTGAATTAGGCAAAAGACTTGGTTGCGCTAGCAGTTAATTTCTAGCGCAATTTTTTTTATTCTGGTTTTTTTAAACTAATCTCTTTTAAGAATTTTATGGTATAGAACTTGCTTTTCCCGCCTTGCAAGTACTTGCCATAGACAAAACACATTGCGATCCATCTAATGTTAATCATTAGAGCAAAAACAATCAGAAACAAATCTAAGCGATACAAAATAATTCCCAAAAGCAGGAGATAGCGGCAGGTGAAAAAGAAGGTATAAGTAAAGTTAGAAGGAACAATGATGTTTTTAGCGAAAGAATCCAGAGGGGAAAGTTTTCCCGCCTTAGCAAATTTACGATTGAACTCTTTGGAGCTTGCATAGCAGTCAAAGCCGAATTCCCTCTCAAAAAAAGAGCCCATCACATTGGTAACATCTTGTCCGGCCAAAGCTAGAAATCCTGCGACCAGCCAGTATGGATTTCCAGTTATTTTGATCACGCCTATCGTAATCGTCATCAGAATCAGATCCAAGAATATAACATCGAGCATGCCGTCTAACCAGCCACCTAATCTTGAGCTCATTCCTTTTATTCTGGCTAAGGAGCCGTCCACCAAATCAAAAACTGCACTGACCACAATGAGGGATAAAGCAATCAGATTATCAATATAAGCAGCCCGGATGAAGAAGTATAATATTGGCGGAAGCAGGATAATGAATTTCCAGATTGTGACTTGATTAGGAGTAATATTGGTTTTAGCGAGCAGTTCAGCAATGCGTCTGGCAAACCAGCGCAACAGCTCTGAGCTTGGATCATTATCCCTGTGTTTGTATTTTTTTCTCCTTGTGTTATTCATATTTTTAATATTTCGATAATCTAATTAGGTTTTGTAATGATATCAAATTTTTAATTTATATTGAATGATATCAATAAGATCAAACCCGCACTGGATTACCGTTTATTTTTAATTTTTCTCCATGATAAATACCCGATACAGCCAACAAGGGTAATAAATGATATTGATAATGTTATATAAAATGATCTTTGAGGCCGGAATTCAGCTATTATTTCAAAGTCAATCGAGCCGTCTGGATTTTCAATATAATTTTGGATTTGATTTAGGTCTATCCACCATGAGTTGGCATAACCATTGGCAACGAGGTGGTTTTCCTCGGGTAATGCTTTTTCAAACCAAGTATCCCAAATATGCCCCTTTGGCAAATTGTTATTTTGAATAGTGCCGTGGAAATTTTTGGAGATGAATTCGATATGTTCGTCGCCTAAAGCAGAGATCCAGCCTTCTTTAATCAAGGTTGTTAATTCTTTTTTATCCGCTTGATCATATTTATTAACATCTACGATTTGATAATTATTCAAATCTTGGCTATTTAAATCTGGTTTCCAGTCTTTGTTCGGGTATAATTTCCAGTCTTCGTGAAATGCGGCGCTAAAGATGAGGGGAAAACTGCTTTGGGCTTGATGGACATGGATTTTGTATTTTGTTGGTTTGATTTTAGTAAATTCTAGGGTCGGAGTATCTTTGGTGTTTTTAATTATTTCTAGAATTTTATTTTTTTGGGGATTTTGATTTTTAAAATAAGTAACAGTGCGCAATCGGTAATCTTCCCCGGATAATATCTCTGGTAGGTGATCTGTATTGTTTGCGATATTGATTGTTTTTGAGGTGTAAAATTTGGGAAGGAAAAATTCATCCTCTATTTTGTACAGGGTGAGGGCAGGTTTGTTGATAAGTTCTTGATATAAAGCATCATGCAGGTCTTTTTTTGTCGATTCATCCAGTGTTGTGCCATGAGGCCATTGTTCCGGAATGTGGTTAGGGATTCTCGCTAAATATTTTTTGTCGAATTTTCCAAATTCTTTACATTTTTTTATGAATCCATTTTTTTGTAGGCGGTCAAAGATTTTTTTCATTTGAGAGGGGCTTTGGAGGATAGAAGAGTCGGCCCAGCGCCAGTCCGTATCATTCTCCTGGACTAAATTGCGGACATTTATTAGGCTTAGGAAATTTACGAATTTTTTTTGATCATTATCTTCTTTGCTTAAGGAATCGTAAGTTAAGTCGACAATTTGGCCGCTCGCGGCAGAGAAGCCCCCGAATCTATAAGTTAGGACTGGTTTTCCGCTGAAGAATTTTAATGCTGTATTCCGGATACTAGCGCCAGATTCCCAGTTGTAAGGATGCACTTTTGTTGTCGGTAGGGAGAGTATCCTATGATTTAGCCTTTCTTGAGAATTATATTTTTTATAATCGGATAAATACTCTGGCAATTTAACAAGATAAGATTTTATCGGTCCAGCTTGATGTCTTCTCACGAATCCGCCGGTCAAAAATGGATAACTTGGTATGAGAATAGCAATCAAAATGAGCAAATAAGTTAAAATTTTTAAATTTTTATTCTTGCTTTTATTCATGTACAGAATAAAATATCCCAAAAGTGCGGCAATGGAAAATACATAAATAAGCATAAATTTAGTGTAGGGTTCTCTAAACATAAACATTCCCGGCACATTTTTCCAAACATAGTAGTAAGGTTTGCCAAGGGGCCCCAGGGTCCCTTTAGCCAAGGTTATTCCCAAGAGCGATAAGCAGAGAAAAAAAAGAATATTTTTGTTTTTCTTAGCAAAGATTATTGGAAAATAGGCGAATAAAATAATCAGATATGTGCTGATAATAAAGAAATTATTTTCCGTGTATAACATGTTAAATTTCCCTTTTTTGAAATTCAGGTAATATTTATTAAAACCCCAGTTCCCGGAAAATCTAAAGGCTTCATATAAAGTAGTGGTTTTGAAGATACTTGATACATTGGCTTTAACCTGACTAATACCCGAAGATTCGCCAAAAAACATTGTGTCAATGAACGGATAAAGCCACCAGGTATTCAAAAGTATAAATAAGAGCAGGAAAATCACCGTTGGTTTCAATAGTTTTTTTGGGTCTTTGTATTTTTTATGTTTGATGATCAAGAAGAGAAGGTATAACAAGCCAGTGAATAGTAAAGGAATAGCTGCTGGTGGATTAGTGAAGATTGTGGGGAAGAGAACAGAAATTAAGATAACTAAGATAATAATTTGGTTGTAATTCTTTTCAATAATTTTATGAGCTAGAATAAATAACAGAGGCAGAGTAACAAAAGCTAGATGGATGTTGTAGTTTAAAAACGAGACAAAGAAGAAAAGATTTAAGATATATAATAACGAAGCAAAGAAGGAAGCAGGATTGTTGCGAAATAAGTATTTTTTAAAATAATAAAAACTTACTAAGAAGATACTGCTCAATATTATGACGAAATAAAAATATTCCACTACGGGTATAGGTAAAAAGGAAAACAGTTTAAAAAATAATATAAAGGGCATAATTAAATGCACTGATGTTGTTTGACCACCCAAGGGGTAGTTCATATTTTCGTCCCAGGGAGTAGACAGAAAATCCCAGAGGGCTTCTGGATTTATGAGGAGAGACAGATCACCCCCGGCCATTTGTTTAAACCTGAAGTTTGAGATAACCACCAAGGTAGCTAAAAAAAATGTTAACAAAACAATCGCAATACTTTTTTTTCTTTTTACTGACATAAAAATTGAAATAACTATCTCTAATTTTCTTTTTTACAAACAAAAATAAACTGAAAGGATAACAGATTTGGCAATATTCCTGTTTTGGCTCCTAAACCTGTCGGTAGCATTCTTTCAATCCGGAGATTAGTTTTTTTTATCATTTGCAAAGCCGATTCTCGGGTAAAAAATCTTAAATGATCTTGGTGCATAACACCGGATTTCTGATAATTGAATTTTCCTAATAAATGGTTTATTCTATGTTCTAATCTGGCAATATTCGGAAGACAGATAATTGCTTTGCCTTTAGTTTTCAAATTTTCCCTCACCATTTTTTTCAAAATAAGATAAGGGTTAGGCAGATGTTCCAAAATATCAATAAACATCAGGATATCATATTTTTCTTTTATTTTAAAATCGGTTTTGTATAAATCTATTTTAAAAGTATTCCTGTGTCCCTTCTTTTTTGCTTGGGCCAGAAGTTTTTTATCAATATCAATACCATCGCAGATACAATTTTTATTTTTGATCAAGTATGCGCCAAGATAACCTTGATTACATCCCACGTCTAAAATCACTTTATTTCTACCAACGAGTCGCGGGACAATAAAGTGGGGACTATAGTGGTCAGCGAAATTAAATTTGAGAGCAGGGTCTTTGTTGTACATAAGGCAAGAATAATTTAATTATTTGATCTTTGGAATACCAATTTTTAAAGCAGCGTCTAGTTTTCGATAACGGGGATACATAAGCTTAAGAATATATTTATCATCTACTTTGCGGATCCTTTGAATATATTTGCGATTGCGCGCGATATTTTTTATTTTACCTAGATTCCAAAGGATTGCCTTAAGATAAACTCCAAAGAACATACGGTAATCAAATTTAAGGATTAGAAAAAATAGCGCTTCCGCAGAATAATATAAGAGAAATTTGGGCAAAAGCCACATTAAGGTGTAAGATTCGTAATATTTGAAAATTTTGTTTATTACTTGACGTTCCACTAGATATCTTCTTTTATAGGTGGTTTGGATTTTCCCCTTTTTGGTGATGGCACAAGCAGAATCATGTCTGAATTTAGCTTCGGGGACGGGTACTATTTTATAACCCAGCAGATGAACCTTCCAGCAGATATCCATATCTTCGCCATAAAGAAAAAAATCAGGGTCAAATCCTTTAATTTTACGAAATAAATCTGCACGGATAAAAATTGCGGCATCTGGATAGAAGATATGATGCGCATCGCGGGCTGTACAGATATAGCCATATATGTCCGAGCCTACGCCAATACCCTTTTCATCTTTTGTTCTTTTGGCGTCTTCTTCTGGACGATAGGGTAATTGTCTGGGACAGACAACGCCAATCTTCTTATCTTTTTTTGCCCCTTTGACCATCTCTGCGATAAAACGGGGCGAGGCAATGGTGTCATTGTTGTAGAAAAGCAAATATTCCCCCCGCGTTAAGCGAGCTCCCCAATTGCTTGTAAGCGCAAGGCCAGAATTTTTTTCATTAACGGATATTTTGACTTGAGGGTAATTTTCTTCTACAAACTTAACACTATTGTCTTGAGAACAATTATCAGCCAAAATTAATTCCAGAGGAGCATAGGTTTGCCTTAAAAGAGAATCAAAACATTTTTGGAGATATTTCTTGCCATTATAATTTGTGACAATAATAGAGACAAGAGGATTTTTGGCGATCATATTTTTTTATTGGGAAAGGAGATTAGGATTAATTAAGCCTACTAAATCAAAGATTTTGCGAGAGATTTCAACAAAAGGTAATAGTAATACAAAAACAAAGACTAAAGAGACAGCGAGATAACAAATTATATTATTTAAAACAGGTATTAATATTTTTTCTAAGAGCTTGCTTTTTCTTGTTATATGTCCGATTATGCCTCCGCTTAAGAGGAGATAAGCCCCAATGGCATAATATTCTGCTATTGCGTTTTTTTTAAAGTAAATCAAAAAAGGCAGGATTAAAATTAATATTAAAAAATAGACAGCCGAAGCTTTTGGTTCGAAGAACAGAATAAAAAGGTAAAAGACTAAAAAATACTTGATCGCCTCAATCCCGGACAACAAAAGCAATATTAAGATTAGAAGAATACTTGCTCGCAAGATTGTTTTTATTGGGATTAATTTGGAGAGTCGGTTTAGAGGATTTATTTTGCAGCTGTCTTTTTGCATTGGTTATTCTTCATTTTCACTTTAACTTTTAATATATATATGATACTAAATAGAATTGTTGCTCCTGAAATAATTAGTGAATAAATAAAGATTTTTTGAGGGGCATATTCAAGTAAAAGCTCATAATCTGAATCCGCTTCTAGAGATTGGGGGTCAAGATACCAGCCATTATTAACACCATTGACGGTAAAATGGGACGCGGTAAGGGCATATTTTTTTTCATTTTTCAACAAATATAATTTCCAATCTGGATCAAAATTTTGAGCAAAGTTTAAGATATATGGGTTTTCACCGTTGGTTATTTTTATGAGATACTTGGTAGAATTTATTTTTTTTATCCCCATATCTGGTAAAGCATAATTCAGATTTGGATTACCGAAATATTTATTGAGGGTTATATAGTTAAAGCCGCCAAAATTTTTATTTTTAAAAACCGGGCTTTTCAAAATTAAACAATGTTCACCGGCGGCTAATTTTTCCTCCCCCAAAGGGATGCTGTGAAATATCTGTTTATATCCAAAGATTTTCAGATCTTTTTCCAAGGGCGAATCCCTTTTGATCGTGATTGATTTTTTCTGCACGGGATCGTTATTGATTTGATAACTTAAATCAATATTGTCTATTTTTCCGTTATCCCAGATATTAATTAATATTGCATACTGCCCTTCTTCGGGAGTATTAAAACAAAAAGCTTCCTCCTCTGATTTAGCGGGGGGTATTTTTTCCAAAACAATCTGGTGGGCTATTTTAAATTTTTCTTTTTGTTCAAAGTCAAAATCCGCTTTGCTGATGATAGAAAAATTCTGCTTCTCTTCCTGGTTCCAGGAACTGAAAGCATAGGCAGGGCCGTCAATAAGCACTATTTGATTAGCAGGATAAATAATAGGACGATAAGATTCATTTTTGACTTTATAAATATCAATTTTTCCGAATTGCTTTATTTTTTCAAAATATTTTTTGTTTGATAAGATGTAATGCATTGTTCTAGGGGAGTAAATTCCGGAATTTTGAAAATGCCAGAAAATGTCATTCTCCTGAATGATATATTTTATCCCCAGCATATTTAAATAATTAATAAAATTTTCCGACCGCATAGCATAAAAATTACCAAAATACAAAAGAAATTTTTCAAAATTCGGAATACCAGGGCGGTCTATATAATATGAGTATCGGATGGGATTCTTCAAAAACAAATACTCAAGAGGGATGCGGCTGCTAATACCTGTTTTCCACATATAGTCTCGCGCTGATGAATTGCGGGGTGTAATCAAGACGATACTATCGCTGTCTTGATTATTGAACCAATTCACCATTTCGTACCAGTAATTAGGGACCATGGTTTTGGTCGCCCGGTTGGCTTTCATATTATAGCCTTTGATGTTAAATCCAAAAATACTGGGGTATCCCACGATAAACAACAATGAGGCAGCAAAGCAGCTGAAAGCAAAAGGCCAGACTTTACTTTTTAATTTTGCCAGCCGTTCAAAGATTTTTGCGCAGGAGAAACCGAATAAAGTGCTTAGAGAAACCAACAGGAGAGGAGTGAATTTTGTCCAGGGTTCGCGGTATCCTTTAAAAAGCGAGACATTTTTAAAAAGATATAAAAAAATCTCTTTCCAAGGGGGGAGGTCTCCTTTGATTAGAAAGATAGAAAGTGCTGTTACAATAAGAAAGAATAACACGCCTTTATATTTTTTAATATAAAAAAAAGAAATAAAGGCGAGGAAAACCAACAGATAAGAAGCTAACACTATCCGTAAATCTTCATAAAAAACATGTTCATGAACCTTGTAGGGACTTTTGCCAAAGGCCCATCCACCGAGGGTTCGGAAGATATCAAATATAGAGGAGGTTCTGAAGATAGATCCCAGAGAGTGAGTTATTGTTTCCAGACCCTTGAAGAGTATCAAATAAAACATTGCCCATAACCAGTAAAAATTGAAAAATATAAATACCATTAAAGTTTTAATAGAAAAAAATATTTTTCTTATTATTTGGGAAGGTTGTCCTGTGAACAGGGAAAAGAGAAAATATAGAAAGGGTAAGATTAGGAGCACGGGTCCTGCTGCTAGATTGCTAAAGGCAGGAACAGCCAATAGAGCAGTAAATCCGCAGCAAATCGCATATAGATTTCTTTGCCGGGGCCTGGGACTTCTGATGCCGCGGACAAAAAAAGCAAGCAGCAAAGGCAGAAGGGTGTGCAGATGCCTGATAGCAAAAGTTAAGGGAATAAAGACATTAAAAGGGTTAAGGAGATAAAAAGGGATAGCAAAAAAACTAACGATTTTATAGTTTTTGGGAAAAAAGGTTTTGGCCAGATAAGTGATTGATATTCCAGCAATGAACCACATCACAAAAAGCCATATTTTTTGAATTATAGAATTATCAAATCCTATGGTTTGGAAAAGCCGCCAAAAAAAACCAAAAGGAAACAAATGCGTGATTTGGGCATTAAAATTATTGAAATAAGCGCTGCTGTTCCACATTGAAAATTCGAAATAAGCACCTGGATTTAAAAAGGGCATATCGTCTCCACCAGCAATAATTATTTCCTTGGGGACCCAAAAAACCGGTATTAAAGAGAGTAAAAATATAAAAATTATAAGATTATACTTCTTGAGTATATTTTTCATTGCTTTTTTAGAATGACATAAACCTCGGCCGCTCCTCCTACCCAGTAGCACCAGAATCTTTCAAAGATCTCCGGTGATAGGTCAATAAAGAATTGAATCGTTCGGACAAAAATTTTGATCATAAAACTATACCAATATTTTTCCCAGTGTGGGAACCAGGTATTAAATTTATACCAATCATAGGGATAAGTTAAGAAATATTTAATCCGTTTTTTTATGGTTTTAAATTTGATGTCTGAATAATAACTTCGTTCGTGGGATTCTTCAAAGATATCAAAAGACCCCAGGGCATATCCCCGTTTATGGGTAAATTCACCCCAGGCATAAACACCACTGAAATGAGGGACACGGATATAAACTTTACCGCCCCTTTTGAGAATCCGATAAATTTCCTTGATCACTTTGAAATGATCATTTAGGTGCTCTAAAACAAAATACATGTGGATTTCATCTATGGAATTATCGGGAAAAGGATAGGGAAATTTTCCAAAATCAACCACCTGATCGACATTGGGTAGTTTTACACAGTCAATATTCAGAGCTCCTTTCATCGTGGTAGTGCCGCAGCCGAAATTAATAATTTTTTTCTTCATGTTACTTTCTCGAATGAGAAGATAGTAAATGATAAATAAAAGATCCTATCTTATTATCTAAAGCCAGATAACGTCCAGTTTTAGCAATTGGTTTCATTCTTGTAATGTAGTAAACCAAGGTGCCTAATATTTTATCTAGTCTAAAAGTTAAGATTGTGCGCTCATAAAGAGCAAAGCCCTTTTTTAGAATCTCTTTTCTTTCTTTTTCTGTAAATTCATTGGTTTCAAAAACAGGTTTTAAGTCGCGGCTGCCGATATTTTTTAATGCGTATTCAGGATGATAAATCCATTTTCCGTTCTTTTCAATCCATTCGTAAAGGGCGGTGCCAGGATAAGGTATTAGGTTGTAGATATTAACAAAATTAGTGGGTAAACTTTTGGCGAACTTTAGGGTTTGCATTGCTGTTTGGTAGGTTTCACCGGGGTGACCGGTAATAAAATTAACTGAATTTTTAATCCCTACTTTATTTGCCAAGTGAACTGCCCTTTTGGCTTGTTCTAAGGTAATCCCCTTGCCAATAAAATCAATGATTTTTTGGCATCCTGATTCAACACCATAGGAGATAAAAACACAACCCGAGGCCTTCATCTTTTGAAGTAGCCTTTTAGATATTCTATCTACGCGGATTCCGTTATATAGTTGGTAGGTAATATTTAGTCTATTTTTGATGATTAAGTCGCAGATTTTTTCTGCTCTTTTTAAGTCTAAACTAAAACAGTCATCGTTTATTTCAAAATTTTTAAATCTCCGGTTCCGCCAGTGTTGGATTTCGGCAACCACGTTTTGCGGACTTCTAGACCGGAATCCTCTTCCCATAGAGAGGTGAACGGAACAATAGTTGCAATTATAAGGACAACCGCGAGAGGTGATTATGGGTATTGTTTTAGTATTGTAGTATGAATATTTTTTCAGCTTGAATTCAGAATAGTCGGGAAAGGGAAGATCATCCAAGTTTTTTATCGGCGGGCCATTTTGATTTTCAATTACTTCTCCCCTTTCGTTTTGCCAAATGAGATTTGGTATTTTCCCAAAATTTGGTTTTTTCTTTCTTAATTCATTCAAAAGAAATAAAAGGCTTCGCTCTCCCTCTCCTTTCATAGCAAAATCAGCATTTGTCTCTATAAGAATCTGCTTTTTGACAGCAGAAACATGGGCGCCGCCAACAACTAAAGGAATAGCGGTAAAAGCTTTAAGGCCTTGAATCAGTTCAAAAACATATTGATAGCAATAACTAAAAGTAGTAATACCAATAATATCCGGCTCAAAAGCTTTGATCAATTTAAAGAGCTCACGGTTATCATTTTCAATTGCTTGATCAAAAATTTTCACCTTATGTCTATTTTGTTTTAACACCGCTGATAAATACGCAATACCAACATGGGGGTGTCCCGGCAGAGAATATTCATCTCCGAAAAGAGATTTCACCCAGGGAATAATGAATAAAATTTTCATATCTTTCATCTAACGGCCCCGCTGTTCTTTTTGAGTCACACCAATTACACCTGGGGAAAGTATTTCTTTATCGTTCCGAAATCTGTATTTTTCATTTGGGGTTTAGAATTTATTAAGCTGGGAGGTTATTATTATATATTTTTTTATATAAACGGTCTAACATTTTGGCTTTGTCATTCTTTTTTGCCCAAAGGATAGCATTATCGGACATCCGTTTATACAGCTTGGCATCTTCCAGTAAATTCATAATTTTTTTAGCTGCGTCATGATTAGTTTTTACCACAAATCCCACTTTATTTTTTTCTACTTCTTTACTGATAGCAGTTTTACCATCGCAAATTACAGGAATTCCATAAAGAGCATATTCCCTTACTTTGAGAGGGTCCGCGTATTGCATATAGAATTTTACCTTATCTGAATAAAAAGAAATGCCTATTTTGGCTTTTTTTAAAAACAGCTTTAATTTCTTTGCCGTTAAAAATCCTGTAAAGATAAAGTTTTTTTCTAAGCCGTATCTTTTAATTTTGATTTTTATTTTTCGAAAATAAGCTTTATTTTGAATTTTTCCCCCAACGACATAAAACTTTATATTGGGAATTCTTTTTTTTAGAATTTTAACAATTTCTACAATATCTTCGTACCGAAATTTAGCAATTACGCCTCCTCCTGTACATATCACACTATTATCTTCTTTTTTATTTAAATCAATATTTTTAAATACAGGAGAATTGGGAATAAAATATAGCTTTTTGCTTGGACACCCCATTTCCAGAAATTTTTCTTTCGTTTTCCAAGAAACTACTCCTATTAAACCAAATTTGATAAAAACTAATTTTAGCTGTAAGTAATACATAGAATTTAAAATTGAGTTTTTAAATCTCTTGTCAGAGTAATCTATGCAGTGGTAGTATTTTGAGGAAAATCTTGAGCTAAAAAATATTCCTGGAAAGGCGCATAGAGGATCAGCGGAAAAAAATATTTTTTTAGTTTTTAATTCTTTTACAATTTTTATGTTGAATTTTGTTTCTTTTAGCCAACTAATCCATTTCTTTTTATGTCGAGTGTTCAGTTCTAAAATATTCTTGAGTCCTTTACAAGAGAGAAGCGAGATATGGGTTTTGCCCCGGTTATAGAAGGGGTGTTCTATTAACAAAATTTTTAGATTTTTTTTCTTAATTAAATAATCTAAGACCTTGTCGAAACCGCCCCTTTTCTTTTTTCCTTCCACCCAGATGCGGTGAATAATGACGATTATATCAAATTCAATATTGTTTATAATATTCATACCAAATTTGAAAAATTAATAATTTCCAAAGAATCCATTCCCTTTGCCAGATTAAAGGTTTAATCTTAGGCTTACTATCAATCAGTCTTTTGAGAGAATTTTTAGAAAAATATTCTTTAAAAATAGAATTTTTTACAATTTTACTTCTGTATTCTTTTAAACCATCTTTTAGGATTTTATAAGTAGGGGTCATGCCGCCTTTCTTTTTTCGCGTATAGATTGTCCTTGGCAGATATTGTTTTGCTATTTCTCTTAAAATAAATTTTTCTTGCGGCTTTTTATTGCTATACCAGTTTCCTTTTACTTTTTGGTTATTAGGAAGATTTGCCATAAAATCAACTATTTTATAGTCTAAATATGGAGTTCTAGTTTCCACAGAGGCGGCTGAGCTTCCCTTGTCAAGTTTCATGCAGTAATGATTAGGTAAGCTGTTTAGAATTTCGTTTTTTTGAATTTTAGTAAACAGATCTCCGGAGAATTTTTTTATTTTTTGATTAAAAATAAAAGGATATTTAAAAAACTTGGGCTTGGAAAAAATCCTCATAATAGCGTAATAGTAGCCTAAAATAGGAATAAAATTACCAAGGAGTTTGAAGGGTAATTGGCCAAAGCCAAACCAGGTATAACCACAAAAGACTTCATCTGCCCCTTCCCCCACGAGGGCAACTTTTATTCCTTCTTCTTTAATTTTTTTTGATAATAAATATGTGCTGTAGAGGCCGCCATCGGGAGTAGATAAATCATCATATATCCAAATGTTTTTTTCAAAATCTTCAAAAATATTATCTATTTTTATTTTTAAATCTATGTGTTGGGTTTGGCAATGGCGAGATACTATTTTAGCGTATTTGCTTTCATCTGTTATTGTGCCTGGGAAAGAGATGTTTATTGTATTTAAATCAGGTTTATATTTAGCGGCAATAGCAGTGATTAAAGATGAATCCAGTCCGCCTGACAGCAAAATTCCCAGGGGGACATCAGCAACGAGCCTGCTCTGAACACTTTTATCTAACAGGTTTTCTAATTTCTTTTTATTGTCTAAAAGAGTTTTTTTATTCTTTTTATTCTTGATTGAGTAATATCTTCTAATTTTGTATTGACCCTTTTTTAGATTAAGAGTCAAATAATGAGCGGGGGGAATTTTTTTGACTTTACTAATAAGAGTTATCTTATTATCCATTAAATAAGGAAAACCTATCCAAAGGGAAAATGCTTCCGGGTTTATTTCAAAATTAAAACCGTCCAATTTAAAAAATGCTTTTGTTTCCGAAGAGAAAGCAAAAACATTTTTGTTTTCATAATAATAGAGTGGTTTTTTTCCTATCCTATCCCTTATTAAAAAAATTTTACCCCTTTTTTTATCATAAATACAAAAAGCAAACATGCCATTTATTTTTTCGAGCAACCTGTCAATCCCCCATTCTTCATAGCCATGAATTAGTATTTCCGTATCAGTGTTAGATCTAAAGTTGTGTTTTTGATAGAGTTCTTTTTTTAAGGTTTGGTAATTATAAATTTCTCCATTACACACTATCCAGATATCTCCGTTCTCATTAGACATAGGCTGATTTCCAGCTTCAGACAGATCTATAATGCTTAATCTTTTGAATCCTAACCTTATTTCATTTTCTTCATATTTTCCTTGATCATCAGGCCCTCTGTGCGCAATAGATTCTAGGTTTTTTTCTATGTTTAAGTTTTGTCCAATAATACCGAATATACCACACATAATTTTATATTTCTGACGCCGTGCCCCTCCATCAAGGAAATTTTTAAGAGTAAAATGTTTTTTGCCTCTAAAAGCCACTAAACCGCATTTCTAATATATGCATGTATCACCTTTGGGAAAAATCTAGATTTTTCTATAATGATTATTGGCATTACATAACATACATTTTTTCATATATTTATTCTCAGAGAGAAGATTAATATTGTATTCTCAACCCTTTAAGGTAGCTTTGGACATACAATTTTGCTCTACTGATCACGAGGTGGGGATTTTTTCCAATTGAATTGATCGCCCATAATACTTTTTCATTTAACGGTATTTTCTTTAGCGCAAGATGGTTAAGTTCTTGTAAAACGTTTTCTAAGTAACTAAAGGGCACAGTGTCACTGAAGGAGCGAATTACATTATCTCCATTATACATAAAAAAATTCTCAAATCTTTCTTGGTTACCAATAATGTTATGCTTTTTGCAAAGATTCCATACTGCCGTTCCTGGATAAGGAACGGTAAGATAAACTTGAAAGAAATCTATCTTTTTAAGATTGGTTAAAATAAATTTTTTAGTTTCTTCGATCTCCGCTTTTGTCTCTGTTATAGAGCCGATCATGAAATTGCCAAATATATTTAATCCGGCCTTTCTAGTTGTTTCAATAGCCTTCTGATTTTGGGCTACCGAAACGGTTGGTCCTTTAAGAAACTTAAGCACTCGATCAGAACCGCTCTCAAAGCCAAATTCCAATTGTCTACAACCTGCTTGTTTCATTTTTCTTAGGAGAGGGAGCGCGTTTTTGTCAAGAAAATTTACTCTTACCTGACAGGACCAGATCATTTTTTTGTGATAACCTTTTTGGATCATCGCATTACAAAGTTTTATAACGCGGTCTCTATTGGCAATAAATAAATCATCATGAAAAAAGAGGGCTTTTACACTAAGATCATTAATTAATTCATCTATTTCTTTCATTACATAGGGAATGGAATGGGTCCTATATTTTTTTGCGATAATGTTGCTCGCGCAAAATTTGCATTGATAAGGGCAGCCTCGTGAAGTCAGAATACTTGTGCTTCGCCGAGCAGGAAGACCCCTGATCAATTGGCGAGGCGCTAAGTAATATTCGAGGTTAAAAAGTTTACGATCGGGGGGCGGAATTTTGTCTATATCCAAAATAAGTTCTCGCTCGAGAGTTTTAATAATTCTACCATTCTTGGTTCGAAAAGCCAGCCCCTTTATTCTTTTTAAGCTGTCCGTGTTTAATTTGCCATCTTTTTTGAGCCAGGCTGTACATAGTTCGTTGATTGTTTCTTCAGCTTCGCCCAACAGGATAACATCTATTTTGGGATAATCGCGAAGTGTGCGTTCTGGTAAAATTGATGCATGAATACCTCCGACAATAATTAAGACATCTTTTCTTATTTTTCTCATTTTACGTACTAGCGCGCCCGTTCTGACAATTTGGGGTGTGGTCGAGCTTATACCAACAATATCTGGTTTTTTCCGAAAAAAAATCTCCAAAATAGAATCCCCTGCGTTTTCATCTGCTAAACTGATATTAATATTACCCGGGTTATATTTTTTCAGATATGATGAGATATAGCCAATCCCGAAAGATATATATTGATGTCTGCCTCTTACCGGAATTACCAATAATAGTTTTAATTTTTTTTTCATGGAACAGAAATTCAATTTAGTCTTTCGGAGTAATGAAGAGCTCGGGGAAGGTTTTTTTTGGAAAATGAGTTTTATGAACTCTCTTGGATTTTTGGAATGCATATTAGTTTTAACATTTTTAAGTGGCGAGAATCAGGAAATTTTACAAATATCCTTAGAATCCTTACTCATAGCTTTTGATAACATATTAACCCACCTTGAATCCCCCAATACTTTAAAAGTATGTAATGTATTGGGTTTAATCACAAAAATATCTCCTTTTTTTACAATAAAATCTTTTTTTAAATTAGTATTTATATCTAGTAAGGACACCTTAATCCTGCCATCTATAATATAGAAGCCCTCTTTAGTCTTTTTATGGTAATGGTTTCCCCTTGTGCATCCTTTTAGAGACTCAATATAATTTATTTCTTCCCACTTTTCACCTTGCATAATTCCTGTCAATTTGCCTCGACCATCAGTAAAAGAAAAATAAGGGCTGATTAAATTTCCAAAAAGATAATGTAACGATTTTTTTACGCTGGGACAAGAATCTCCTAATATCTGCCTGCTATATCCAGTATTCAATGAACTATCTTGAGCAATTGACCCATCTAATGGTTGCCTGCATCTCTTAATTAATGATTTGTCTTTTCCCATTACTTTAGCTACCTGAACAGCAAAATTATAACGAGAGATTTTTTTCTTGCCCGCGATATGGATAATGCCTCTATAATCTTTATTAATTAATTTTTCTATTGAGTCAGTAAGATAGTCAATATAGGTTGGTGTATAAAAGACATCATCAAAAATATCCACTGTTTTGTTTTGTTTCAGGCAGTCTAATAAAAAATTAAAAAAGTTTCCGCCTCTTCCGTATACATTAGCGGTGCGACAAATGATATAATTTTTCAATTCATCTTGAATATCCTTTTCCGACATGGCTTTTGTTTTGCCATAATAAGTTTTAGGATTTGTTGTCTCACTTTCTTTGTAATTGCCTTTTTTTCCGTCAAAAATATAGTCAGATGACATAAAAACCAGCTTTATATTGGGATTAACTTTTGCTATTGCCTTAATAAAATTTTTTGTGCCGTCAATATTAACTCTTTGGGCATTTTTTTGATCTTTTTCGCATTGAGCTAAACTACTAATGCCAGCTGCGTGGATTATTATCTTAGGATGAACTTTTTTAACAATATCCAATACTGCTTTGATGCTGGTAATGTCTAATTTATAGGTCTTTTCTTTTTTAGATTGATTTAAAGTTGAAGCATAAATATCATAATTATTATCATTCTGCAGCTTTTGTCTTAAGTTGGATCCAATGTAACCATCAGCTCCGGTAATTAATATTGTTTTTTTGTTTTCCATAATTTATAAAGTTTTTATTTATTATTAGGTTTAGACATTTTAATAGAATAAGCTAATATTTTTTTAGTTGCTGTCAACAAGCCCTCTCTTTTGATTTCGCTTGTTATAAAAAAACCTAATGTCTTTGGCTTTTTGAACAATACATGTCTATACCACATCTTCCAGCCCAAATGAAACATTTCCTCAATTTTATTTGCTGGATAATCCAGATATGAGACCGCGCTTTTTCCAGTTGCATCAAAATAACCAGGATCTTCAGAGATTAGCCATCCGTTTGTCTTCGCCTTTTTGTAAAATGTCGTACCAGGATAGGGTGTGGCAATAGCTATTTGGACAAGATCAGGATTTGCGGCAATAACATCTTGTAACATCTGGTAATCCTTCTTCCACGTTGATTTACACAAACCGACCATCAAATTGACATAAGATTTCATCCCTAATTTTTTACATTGCTTAATAATTTCTAAAAGCCTTTCTCTTTTCAAGGGCTTTGGAATTGCCTTCAAAACATCTTGATCTAAATGTTCTAAGCCATATTTGTAAGTCACACATCCCGCCCTGGCCAGAAGTTCCAATGTTTCGTCATCCACTAAGCCGTCACCCATACATAGCCACTTCACTTTTAGTTTTCTGTTCATTATTTCTCCACAGATCCCATCTATATGTTTTTTGCTAGAGACCATATTATCGTCATCAAAATAAATTTCGTCAAATTTATATTTTTTTTGTAAATATTCCATCTCATCCACTACGCTCTTGGCACTCCTCATACGGTAGACGTGTTTTCCGTAAAAGGATTCTACATTGCAGAAGCTGCACTTAAGACGGCAGCCCCTTGATGAAACCATAATAATATTTCTGCCGTAGCAAGAAGGCTCATTATAATATTCAATCGGGGTATCATCTCTTTCGGGGAAAGGCAACAAATCTAAATCCGTAACTAAATCAGGTTTATCATATTTTCTTTTTTGTGCGCTGATGAAATTCTTAGGGAGAATTTTACGATCAGATTTAAAAAATTCCAAAAGAGAAAATTCGTATTCACCAACAATAGAATAATCAACCCGTGTTTTTTTTAAACACTCAAAAGGGTAATTTGTCGCGTAATTACCCACAGCTATTTTTTTAATATTTTTATCAACTGAATCAAGTAACCTTTTATCATCTTCTACGCTAATCCATGTTGGTTCACAGACAATATGAGTTGGTTTAATTTTTTCTATAAAATCAATTGTTTTCTCAAAACTCCATTTCATAGCCACTGCATCTTTGAAAACAGCATCAAGTCCATTCCTTTTTAATAAAGATGTTGTATATCCCATAAACCACGGATAGGGATAATATCTTAAAACGGCAGATCCCTCTTTGGTGGTGTTATACCATCTTGATCCGGACTTTAATACTAAACCCGGTAAATTAAGTATGAGTATTTTGTGCATTTGAATCAATTTTTTAGAAAACTAATTATATAATGCAATCGGACAGATTTTTAGTAAGTAATTTATTAATATCTATGGTTTTGACAAACTCTTTGATATTAGCTTGATACTCCTTCTGGAGATTTTCATCCAAAATAAATCTTTTTATTACCTTGATGATTTCATCTTTTTTATTATTAACCGCCAAGCAAACTCTCTTCTTACCTAATTCTTGAACAATGGCTGGAACCTTGGAAGCAATAGTTGGTATTCCAAAGCTTAAATAATATTTCACCTTGGCTGGTTCAGTGTATTTCATAAAATTTTCTTCATCTTTGTACAAAGCTACTCCTAAAATATTATTCACCATAAGTTTTGTGAATTTTTTTCCCTCTTCCACAAATCCATGAAAAATAATATTTTTTTCTAAACCTAATTTTTTTGCCAATTTTTTAAAATACTCTTCGTCCGGGCCACTGCCAATCAAGTTTAATTTGATTTTTTTAAATTCTTTTGCGAGTTCAAGAACCACACTAAATAATAGATCAAGTAGATGATATCTATTTATGACGCCGCAATACACCAAAGAGAACTTATTATTCTCATTAATCGGCTTAGAAATAAATTTTTTCACATCTATCCCTAGAGGAATAATTTGATAGTCATGTTTACGGCGATCAAAATACCCGTATTTTTCTCTACCAATTATATGGCCTAGGGTGGTAAACCAGATTGAATCGCTATTATTTAAACAAAATTGATCAATAATATAAAACACCCTATTTAAATATCTATATATACCCGCTGGTGGTAAAGGAAAAAAATCCATTACGCGATAGATAACAAAATCAACTTTCCCTAACTTTTTTAGGATTAATCCACACAAGGTGCAAAAATAGTTGACCCCCATAAAGATCCTCTTCTTCCGCCTTGGCCTTTTCCGCAATAGAATAAGTGCTTGAGATAAATAAATAAGATAATTTAACGGTAGAAACAAAAAATACAAAAATTTATTATCAAAAACAGGTATTGAAAAGATAACTCTCTCGGATACCTTTGATTTATCTCTATAATGAATTAACGAAGAATGCATTCCCCCTTTACTATGGGGAAATTTCCATTTAAGGTAGGTAAAGTCAGCAAAATTATTAATAAAGTAACTGACATAGTTTTCTAACCCAACCGGCACAAATGAACAAAATAATAGACTGTTTTTTTTGTCCATAGTATTGCTTTTTATATTTCCAGCTTTTCCAAAGAACATTCTAATTTAAATTCTTGCGTGGGAATAAAGCAATTTAGGTTGTTTAAGAATTTCATTAACTATTAAACTGCTTCATTTCCTTTATATTAACCTAGGGGTAATTTTTTGTCCAACGCTTCTACTAAAAAGTACCTACACTTTTTAAGTGATTTTTTAAATAGTGAACATTTTCTCATCGATTTTTTAGATGACTATTATATCTGGTAAGATGACCCTGACTTCCCTTTTTATAACATAAAAGCTTTCCTGAACTTGGCTTGGGGACGCAGATATTGGGTTTAGCTAGTTTTTTGTATTTTAAGAAAAAAAGAAGACCGGCACTCAAGGTGGGAATGAAAATCAAATTACTAACAATGCTATTTTTTAAGAAAGGTAAAGCCATGATATAACATTGAGTTAGCCCTGAAATTGTATGAGGATACATATTCCAGAGAAGCCAGACGCCAAAATTAGTATAAAGATAAAAAAACACAGAAGCTCCCATTCCCATTCCGGTCAAGCTTAAAATAAATTTATAATTGTACCCTCGTTTTTTTCGGATCAGCCAACCCAAAAAACCGATGACTGCCCAGGCCGACCACGTAAAGAGCAGGATGGGATCATTGCCGATGTACATATCAGAGAGTGCGATCATCGTGAGAGGGACGATAAAAGTGTAAAGACCACCCAAAAGCGACCCAGCCAAGAGAGTGCAGACGGTGATTGTTTCGATATTAGGAATGTCCTTTAAGAGAATCCGGCCTCCAGCGCCTAAAACAATCAAAAAGACAGCAAGTTTCATTTTTGTTTTGTTTAGATTTTTTGTTTCCATATTTTTTTCAAAAGGAACTCTCTTCAAATTTAAATTCTATTTTGTCTCCGGGTGAAACTTTTTGTTCAGAAACCCCCACCGGCGCCATTTCGGAATTAAAATAGTAGAGCCAGTATTTGTTTTGCTCTCCGTTTTTGATACCGTCAATTGCCTCAACTAAAACACCAAAATCGTATTCTTTAATCTCGAGAGTAATCTTATTTTGACCTGCTAATTCTAAAAGGAGCGCATAAACAGTTTTTTCTTCGCTAAAGTATAGATCAAAACTTTTAGTTTTGTTATTGCCGAAGTCGATCGTAAAATTGATTTTTTCTTTTTCTTCAGTTTTTGGGATAGGTTCGGTTTTGGGTTCTTGGCTATTGGTGTCTTGTTCCGGACAGCCAGCTCCGGTGATGATCATTAAGGAGAGAAGCAAGGGGATTAAGAGAATAGTTTTTTTACACATAAGTTGTTTTGAGTTTTAATTCAATAGTATATTCTACAATTAAATCTGAAATAAATCAAATATTTTTTCCGAAAAAAAGAAGTTATCTTTTTTTAAAACGAAATTGTTATGGTGAGCCAGGATAGAGAACGGTGAGCGGTCTAAGAGAGGGGTCAGTCGTCGCAAGAGAGGATAAAGCCGATTAGTGATTCTAGGGGGATATTCAGGAATTAAGTTCGATTTCCAGCTTTGAACTATACTTAAGCCGTGTTTTTTAAAAAGAAGTTTAATCTCTGTGTCACCAAAAAGAACATTGTGTTTAGGAAAGCCCAAAGCAGCGGACAGGTACTCAAGATAAGCCAGTCGTCTTGGGGTTTTAAAGATAAACAATAGTCCATTGTCTTTTAATACTCTTTTTAGTTCGGTTAAGACCCCATTTAATTCCTCGGGTGGTTCCACGTGTTCAATGACGGCGTAGGCGGTAATCAGATCAAAGTGTTTATCCGGAAAAGGAATCTCCCGGTCATTGAAATGGCTAAAATTGATTCCGAATGTTTTGTGGAATTTTTCCCAGATTAGTTTTTGTTGAATCAGGGTGTCGCTAAAATTCGGATCTCTCTGGCTTTTGTTGTTTTTTGTGTCAATTGCTTGGATTTCTACTCCATTAATCAGTTGGGAGAGAATGATTGCGAAAATTCCTGATCCAGTGCCAAAGTCTAGGATCTTAAAGCCATTTTTTAGATATTTTGCGGTAAATCTCGCGTCCGAATAGACAGAATCCATATAGAGCCTGCCGGAGAGCATGTATTCAATAGATGTTAAATAAGACCACTGATTTTTTTTGTTGTTGGCTTGGCTGACAACATTAAATATTTTTTGAGTGGTTGGCCTCATTTGATTAAATTAAAACTGGGGCCTCTGCAAAATCTAAGATTTTGCGGGGTTTATTTTAGGATGATATTTTTTAATCTTTGGCAGGATTTTGATTCCGGCAGCAAACCCCTTAAGATAAGGTCTAATTCGGTTCAATTGAGCGTAACGGATAAAGATCAGACAGTAGGAACAAAGGAAGAGCGGGTTGAAGAGCAAGAGGAAAATCAGGAAGTTAGGCAGGGGCGCAAATTTTTTCATAAAGATTATTCGGTTGCGGGCAAAATAGTAGATCCGGTAGGCCGTGCTTCTGACCATCACATTTTCAGCGAGATCGGTAGGGATCGCGATATCGTGATAGACTAAAGCTTCCGGACAAAACAGTACTTTGTAGCCATTGAGTTTTATTCTCATGCTCCAATCCGCTTCCCCGTAGCTCATTACGTAGCGAGGATCCATCATTCCTATTTTTCCGATTATCTCTCTTTTTACCAGCCAGACATTAGGCGCATGGTCAGTTTCTTTTACTCTATTGTATTGTCCCCTGTCAATTTCGTTGAGGCCAATGTATTTTGTTCGGCTGGTTAAAAGGTTTACTTTGTTTCCGGCAAACCAGATCCGATTTGGCTCTTTCAAATAATACATTTTAGGGGCGACTAAGCCCGCTTGACTGTTGTTTTGAGCGAGCTCAACAAGTTTTTTTAAGAAGTTTGGATCAAAAACATTATCACTGTCAACAAAGCAAAGTAGATCACCGACCGCCTGCTTGATTCCTTCGTTTCTAGCGATTACCGCTCCCCCATTAGTTTTCCGTTTTATTAATTTGGTTTGGGGAAACAATCTCTCGATCATCGCATTTGTTTTATCGGTTGAAGCATTGTCCACTATGATAATTTCAAAAGGGCCGTAACTGGCGCGGAGCAATGAATTTAGGCACCGCTTAAGTTTTGCTTGGCGGTTGTAGGTCGGGATAATAATTGAGACCAGCGGATCCATATTCTAGTTGAAAAATTTAAGATACCAAAGCAGGTAGATATAAATAGCCCAGATTTTCATCGCGTGGTCTTCCCTTCCTTGGCAGTGTTCTCTGATAAGGCGAGTGAGGTAACTTTTATTTATTTCCTCCGGACAGCTTTTATGGATAAGTCCCAGTATTTCCGGGGCAAGATCAGAGATCCATTTTGCCAGAGGCAGGCCGAAACCTTTTTTGAAGCGATAAATTATTTCTTTGGGCAGATACTTTTGGGCAATTTTTTTTAAAATGTATTTTGTTTCCCGGCCCCGCACCTTATATTCAAAAGGAATTTGGGCGGCGTATTCAATCACTTCCTTATCCAAGAAAGGAGAGCGGACTTCTAAGGAATGGGCCATGCTCTGGCGGTCTACTTTGTGAAGATACATATCGGCAAGCATTAATTTAGTGTCTAAGTAGATCATTTGGTCATTAGCTTTATCTTGTTGATGGTCGCGGAGCAGGAAATCAACATCTTCTCTAAAGAGTTTGTTGTCTATTTTTTGAGCTGGAAGCAGATCATTCTTTACTTCTTGGGGCGTAAAGGGGCTGACCCAAAATTGGTTGCGGTAGCGAGGAGGGTAAGGAAGACAAGCAATAAACCTTTTCGTTTTGTAATTGAATATTTTATTTTTTGGTTTTAACGGGAGCAAGGTTGTAAGTTTAGCAGCAAGGTTGTTTTTGATCACCCGAGGGAGCAGATCATACCAGGCCGCGTAGCGATGGATATAATATTTAGGATAGCCGCCAAAGGCCTCGTCTCCCCCATCGCCGCTTAGGGCGACACTGACTTTTGTCTTGGTAAATTTTGATAAGAGGTAAGTGGGCAGGATAGAGGGTTCGGCTAAGGGCTCGTCCATTTTTTCTAATATTTCAGAAAGGATGTCAAGCACTTCTGTGACCTTGAATATTTTCAGGTGGTGATCGGTATTATATCTGCGGGCAACTATTTGGGCAAAGTTTGATTCGTTGAATTCTTTTTCTTCGAAACCAATCGAGAAGGTCTTAAGTTTCTTGCCTTTTAAAAACTTCGACATCATCGCGACCACGAGGCTGCTGTCTAATCCCCCGCTTAAGAAAACGCCCAAGGGTACGTCGCTTACTAATCTTTTCTCCACCGCTGCTGAAATTTTTCGCTCCAGATTAAAAACAAGTTCCTTTTCCGGAGACTTCGTTTTTGGGGTGAACTTAAGATTCCAGTATCTTTTAACCTCCAGTTTCAGATTGCGAAGATTCAATTTTAAATAGAAGCCAGGGGGTAGGCTTTTAACATTTTTAAAAAGAGTCTGGGGAGCGGGCGTGTAGCCAAAAGAGAAATATTTGATCATTCCCCTTTCACTTATTTTTTTGGGGAAGCGAGGGAAGAGGAGGATGGATTTGATTTCCGAGGCAAAGACAAATTCTTTGTTTTGAAAATAGTAATAGAGGGGTTTCTTCCCTAATCTGTCCCGGGCAATCAGGATCTCCCGGGCGCGCTTGTCATAAATGCAAAAAGCAAACATTCCCGAGATCTGCTCTAAGAGTTTTTCTTTAGATTCTTCATAGAGATGGACTAGAACCTCGGTATCTGTCTTAGTCGAAAACAGGTGGCCTCTGCTTTCCAATTTTTTTCTTAATTTAGCAAAATCATAGATCTCTCCGTTAAAGACAACCGCGATGCTTTTATCTTCGTTATAGATCGGTTGATTGCCGCCCGCAAGGTCAATGATTGATAACCGGCGGATCCCGATTGCAAAGTTGCGATCAAAGAATTCCCCCTTCGCATCCGGGCCGCGGTGTTTGATCGCCTCCTCCATTTTAGCAAGGATTTCGATTGGCCTCCTGATTCTTTGTGAATAGAATCCTGTTATTCCGCACATAGCTTTAGTTCGATTTCTTAAATTTTTTTAAATTTTGCGAAGATAATCGCAAAACCTTTGCTTTTTTGGTATTCTTTATTTAACAGTTTTAGGATTTTGTTTTCAAAAAACAATTTTCTGCCAAAAAACCACTTGGCAAGATAGAGGTTATTTACTGCTAAAATTTCCCAGAAACGTCCACGCAGGCGCATATCTTGAAGCGCAAAACCGTTTTTGCGGGCCAAAGACTTTATTTCTCGTGTTGAGTAGTGACGGTGGCCAGAAAGCCACCAGGCCGGGTCAAAGGTGTTTGCTAAAAAGGATTGGTTTTGGGTCGATAAATAAAAAGACCCTTTTGGCCTTAGGACCCGACGAATTTCAGAGAACATCTTATTTTCTTTATTTTTTGGTATATGTTCAATCACTTCCCAGCTGACCACGGTGTCAAAATAATTTTGAGGGAAAGGGAGTTTGACAGCGCTCCCTGTTTTAAAGAAAACATTGTTTCTTTTAACGTTTCGGTTTGCGATCTCCAAGTTCTTTTTGGTAAGCTCTAGGCCAATGATTTTTCTGGATTCTTTCTGGGAGGCATACAATTCAAACCAGCCAAAGCCGCAGCCGATGTCCAGGATGATTTTGTTCTTGATGTCATTGTCTGCGACAAAACTTGCCGAGTATTTGGTGCGGCCGGCAAGGTTGCGAGCTGATCCGATATTGATGTCCATTGTTTTTTGGTTTTAATCACCAGTTTTTACGGTCCATCATCCTGGTTTTGTGGAAAACCAGCATTTCCAGAGAACGACTGGCGTAGATAAATAGAGTAATTAAACAGGCGATTGGATGGAAAAACCAAGCAGAATTTGGTTTTTTAGAGTAACCCCTGATTGCTTGCAGGCAGGTGGGAAAGACAAGAGAGGAATAAAGGCAAAATTTGAATATCTTAGAGAGGCTTTTTTTGCTGGCCCAAGGGTAGACTCTTTTGTCGTTACCCTTGTTTTTGAAGTGCAGGAAATCAAGAATCCTTCTGGTTTGTTTACGGCAAAAGGTTTTTAAGTTCGGCGCATAAAGGTGATAAATACCCACATCTACTTTAGCAAAAGATTTGTGCTGGTTTACTGCCAGATCATAAGTGGCGTCAATATCAAAAAAGTAATCCTCTTTTGCATATTTTTCTACAGCTTTCTTCCTTACTAAAAAGCCGTTTGCTCCAATGGTGGGAAACTCGTCCCCGAGAGCTGCAACCTTAAGATATCTATCTTTTTTCTTTTGGCTTACTTTAATCCCGGTCCATTTGCCGGTTAGATAGTTGAAGCGATCATAATTTCCCAGAAACATACAGAGGGGGTCGTTTGCGCCGATTAACGAGCAGTACTGGTTGATTAGGCCCTCTTTTTTTCGGGTGTCATATCTTAATGGCTCTGATCCTGTGATTTCTGGGTCGCGGAAGGGCCTGGTCATTTTAAGAAGCCAGTCCGGCCTGGGCAGAATATTGTCCGAGTCAATAAGCAGGATTAATTCGTTTTTCGCATTGTCAATCCCGGTTGCTTTTCCAGCTTCAGAAGTTTTAAGCGGGTTTTTGATTATCCGGGCGCGGAAACTTTTGGCAATTTCTAAAGTGCTGTCAGTTGACCCTCCGTCTACAATAATAATCTCGATTAAATCCGGGGGGTAATCTTGTTTTTGGACAGAAGACAAAGACTCGCGCAAGGTGCGCGATGCGTTGAGGGTTGGCATAACCACGGATATTGAGGGGAGGTTTTTTAGCCGCATTTTACTCTTTAAGATAAAAAAAGAAGAGGACTTGAAGAGGACTTAGAGAAAGGCGTCCTCTAGAGCGCGGGGGCAGGGGCAGGTTCGCCGCCCAGGGATAGATTCAATCATTTTAAGGATTAGTTTTTTAACCCTTTGCTCATTCTTTTTGAAAACCCGCAAAACCTCCTCCGCGGTTACGGGCTTTATATTTTGATACCCAGCAAGCCCTGTATCGTAATCCGTGATCAGAGCGACATTAAGATAACAGATGGAAAGCTCACGTGCCAGAATTACTTCTGGGTAGGCGGTCATATTAATTACCTCCCAAGCCTGATCCTGAAACCATCTGCTTTCTGATTTTGTCGAAAACCTGGGACCGGCAATCACCACGATCGTTCCTTTCTGATGATGGGGGATTTTTAGATTCTCGCAGGCTTTGTTTGCCACTTTCCGTAAGACTGGACAGTAAGGGTCGGCAGCGGAGATGTGGGCTGTTTGCGGGCCGTCAAAGAAAGTGTCAACTCGATTTTTGGTACGGTCAACAAATTGGTCGCAGATCACAAAATCACCAGGTTTTACTTTCGGGTTCAGACTCCCACAAGCGCAGGGAGCAATAATTTGTTTCACGCCCAGTTTTTTCATCGCCCAAAGATTAGCGCGATAAGGGATTTTGTGGGGCGGTAGGGTATGGTTTTTACCGTGCCGCGGCAGGAAGGCAAGCCTTTTTCCTTTGTATTCGCCCAAGGTAATTTTGTCTGACGGCTTGCCATAGGGAGTGTCTACTTCTATTTTTTGCGGTTTTTGGAGCAGACTGTATAGTCCTGAACCGCCGAAGATACCGATATTAGCTTTGGCTTTTTTTGGTTTTGCAGACATACTGGCTATTTAATGTCAAATTTCAAAATCCAAATGACCAAAATTTGGCATTTGACATTTAGATTTGATTTGACATTTATCATTTGAAATTTGAAATTTATTAACGGTTAGCTTTCAAATTTCAACAAAACGTGTTTTTTGTATCCTTTAATCTTCTTATATCCTTTTAGACTTAGCAATTCTCCTAGGAGCGCAATGCCGATAATTTTAGCACCAAGTCTTTTAATAATTTTGATTGTTGCCTTGAGAGTATTCCCGGTCGCGAGAACATCATCAACAATCAAAACCCTCTCCTCTGGTTTAATCGTGTCTTGGTGCATTTCCAAAACATCTTTGGCGTATTCATAGCTGTATTGTTCGCGAAGACACTTAAAAGGCAGTTTTCCTTTTTTGCGGACAATCGAGATGCCGGTTTTGAGTTTGTAGGCCACACCAGAAGCAAGTAGGAATCCTCGCGCATCAATGCCAACCACTTTTTGAATTTTGGAATACTGAAAAGGCCTGGCCAGAGCGTTGATTGTATAGTGATAAACTCGAGCGTCTTCTAAGAGTGGCGTAATGTCTTTGAAACTTATTCCTTTCTTGGGAAAATCAGGGATTACCCTGATATATTTTTCTAGATTCATAATCTGTAAATTAGAAATGACTAATGCCCAAAATCCCAATTGGTAATTTTAGATTTAATGAGAAGTTTCGTTAAGATCCTATATTTTACCCTGTATCTCTAAAGACATCAAATTTTTTGTAGGCTCGAAAGATTAAGAAGTAGGAAAGGGTTTTAAGGTGGTTCCCGATATCATCAAGGATAAGATGAAGGGTTAGACCAGAAGATAATCCAATTAGGATAGGGTTCCATTCTTTGTAATAGGTCAGAAGCCAGAGCAGTAATAGTAGTTCATAAGAATGAAGAGGAACATATGCCTTGTGGTTTTTTCGGCGCATGTAATTTTCAGTCAAGAAAAAGTCTTTGAGATTGAAATATCTGTCAGGCCGTGAGATCAAGAAATCAAGGATGTGGTCAAGATCAATAAAGATGCCGGAAAGAATCACTGCTAAACTCGCTGCTGTTGATTTTAGGAAATAGTAGATTACGAGAGCTAAGACTACTGAAGAAAGGATATGGGTTCTTGGCTTCATTATTTTGTTTTAGGTTTTTGTTTTTTTAAAGTCAATAAGATGGCCAATGACGGCTTTCGCTCCCCGGCCAAAGTATCTAAGATCGTCAAGATTACGGATTGAGATCACTTGGCGGAAGATAAATTCGGGATCAAAGGCTACCCTATAGGTTTTTTGGACTAATTCTTGCAGTTTTTCCTCTGAGATTGGACTTTTCATAATCGCTTCACGCATATCGTAGCGATTCCAGTCCAAGGTCTTAAGCCAGCCCCGCTCTTTGCATTCTGAAAAAAGCGGGGTGCCTGGATAAGGAATCACGATTGTTGCCTGCAGGGTTTTGGCATACCCTTTGCGTAAGAGGTAACAGCCCAATTTCATAGTTGCGCGTGCGTCTTCCTCTTTTTCCCAAGAGTAACCGAACATAATGGTTAAGTGAGGAGAGAGTCCGGCTTTAGCCGCCCTTCGGCAAGACTTTATAATTTTCTCGACGGTCATATTTTTATTGATTCTATCTAAGGTTTTCTGGCTGGCCGATTCCAAACCAAAGAGCAGAAAACGGAAGCCCGCTTCTCTCATTAATTGATAGCCTTTGCTATCCACAGCGTCAAACCGTAGATTACAATCCAAGACCATTTTTTGATTGTAACCCTTTTTGATCATCCCTTGACAGAAGCTTTGAAGCCATTTTCCTGTTGGTAGAGTGCCGGAGTCTTCCATAATTTCTCGGACACCTAAATTAATTAATCTGCCCACTTCTTCTACGGCCAATTCCGGACTTCTTGTTCTGTGAGTCCCTGGTGGAAAAAGAATGTGATTCCAGGAACAGAAAGTACACTTGCCCCACCAGCAGTCGCGGCCGCTCATCATATAAGTACCGGGCGTGCGTGAGAAATTGCCATTCTGATAAGCATAGAGTTGCCATTTGGTCAGTTCGCGGTCAATAAAAGGGAGAGAGTCAAGGTTGTGATTTAATTGAAAAGGGCCTGTGTTTTTAATCTTTCCGTTTTCGCGAAACCAAAAGCCAGGTTTAAGCTCCTTCCCTTTCGAAAGATGATTAGCAAGATTTAAGAGCATAAAGTCATAGTCGCCGCCGGTTAGGATATAGTCAACAGAAGAGTTCTCCAAGGATTCTTTAGGTAAAGATGTAACATGGTCACCCATCAGGGTAATTTCCAATTTCCAATTTCCAATTTCCAAATTTTTCTTTTTCAATTCGTCAATTATTTTCCAGTGATGCTTTACGGTTGGAGTTTTGGTTTCAATCGCGACGAGATCGGGTTTTTCTTTCAATATCCTTTTTTTCCATTCAGGGTAACTTAATTTTTCCGCGATACCGTCATCCCAAAAAATACCATACCCTTCTTTTTTTAACAGAGTAGCGGCATAGGCCGGCACCATTGGATAGATATAGGTGCAGGAGGAAAAAGTCTGATATTGCCGGTTTTGGCCGATCATCGGCGTCCCTTGTATTTTCGGCAGGGGTGGATAAGATATCGCAATTTTCATTGATTTATTTCTCTCAAAGCGCTTTTTAGTTTTTTAGTGAAGATCAATCCTTGCAGGAAGCGCGCGCCATAGACAAGGTGGGTTAAGAAAACATATGGTATCGTTAACAAACCCACGGCTGGATTTTTTTCTTGGATCGTAGTAGCGATTACAGAGATTAAGATTCCGAGACCATAGATTAGCCACAAGATCATTAAGAAATAGGAAAATAGAGAGTGCGGAGAGAGTGAGATCAAAACTAAACTTAGAAGCAGAAAGATTAAGAAAAAGCTAGGGAGAAAATAGGAGATTTTCAATGAAGTTTCTGGAAATTTTTTGGCAAAAAAACCGCGGTGCAGACCATAACCCCCGATTTGTTTTAAATGGGCAAAGAGATTTTTGCGGCGGTGGTGGTAGGTTACCACCTTTGGATCGTAAACGATCTTACCGCCTTTTTTTATTATATTAAGACAGAGTTCAGTGTCTTCCCCGGGCCAGTATTTGGTTTTAAATCCTCTTAATTCTTCAAATTTTTTCTTGCGGATAAAAAAATTCACTGAAGGCCAGTCATAGATCATCTTTTTTTTCTTTCCGGGCAAATAGCGATCGCGAGCAGGGCCTGAAACCATAAAAGCGGAAAGACAAGCGCCAGAAGTTTTTTGGAGGATGCTGTCAGAAGGCGGAGTGATTGCTGGCCCGCCTAAGGCCGTGACTCTGCTGTTCTCGAAGTTTTTAGAGGCTCGGGAGAGCCAATCACGTTTTGGATAAGCATCGTCATCCAAAAAAGCCAGAATTTTTCCTCGAGTATGTTTTAGGGCGAAATTTCTTTTTTCTGCCGGCCCGATTTTTTCGGTTGGAATGATTTTTGTTTTCGGGAATCCGTCTTTGGATTTTTTGTCTGGAAAGATCAGAATTTCAAAATTTTGATAATCAAGATTCAAGATATGGCGAATCGATTCGTGGATATAATCATTAATTTTAACAACCGGGATGATAATCGAGAACTTATACATTTAGTTCAAAGTTTAAAGTTCAAAATTCAAAGTTTAGTTCAAAATTCAAAGTTTTTAGTTTCACAACTTTAAACTTTTGACTGTAATTTTTAACTTTTCACTTTGTACTTTGAACTGTTGAATTTCAGCGAGTCTGTGGCTGTTGAAAGTATTTAATTGTCCTTTTCAAGCCTTGATCTAATCCTACCTTTGGTTCCCATTTCAGTTTCTTGCGGGCCAGGGTGATGTCTGGTTTTCTCTTGGTCGGATCGTCTTGGGGTAGGGGCAAAAATTTAATTTTAGAGCGCGAACCCGTTAGTTTAATAATTTTCTTTGCCAGATCAATGATTTTGGTTTCTTTGGGATTGCCGAGATTAAAGGGTCCAACTTCATCGCTTTGCATCATTTTAATAAGACCAGAGACTAAATCGTCAACATAAGAAAAGGAGCGGGTTTGCTCTCCTTTACCATAGACAGTCAGGGGTTCTCCTTTTAAAGCCTGATTAACAAAATTAGGGATTACCCGTCCGTCATTTACCCGCATCCGAGGACCATAGGTATTAAAGATCCGAACCATCTTAGCCTTTACTTTATACTTGCGGATATAATTCATAACCAGACTTTCGGCAAAACGTTTGCCCTCATCATAACAGGAACGGAGGCCCAAGGTATTGACATAGCCTCGGTAGCTTTCTTTTTGAGGGTGGACTTGAGGGTCGCCGTAAATCTCGGAAGTAGAAGCGTGGAGCACGGTCGCCTGGTGTTCCATTGAGAGATCCAATATGTGGTTTAGACCTTCTGAACAGACCTTTAGGATTTTAATCGGATAGCGTGGGAAATCAACAGGCGAAGCTGGACAGGCTAGATTATAGATTTGGCCTATTTTATCGGGCAGGGGCGGAATCCCTTCGGTGATGTTATGATCAATAAAAATAAAGTTGGGATTAGAAAGTAAACCCTCGATATTTTGATAAGACCCTGTTAGGAGATTGTCCACGCAGATTATTCTATTGTTTTTGATCAATTTGCGGACTAAGTGCGAGCCAATAAAACCCGCGCCGCCAGTAATCAGGATTGTTTTTTTAGATTTAGGCATAATGTTAAGATTTAAGATTTATTATATTTTCTTATCATCTTTTCCCGTATTGCTTTAGGTTTATCATAAAACTTCAAAATTTTCAAGCGATAGAAGACTGCTAAGGTATCGCGCAAAGATTTGTTTATCGAGCTCAATTTTATTGAACTGTGGCCAAAGTCCATTTTGAGATTTACTGGAATCTCCATAATCTTATAGCGATAGTGGTGCGCTAGCGCCAAAAGCTCAATATCAAAGGCATAGGCTTTGACCAGGACCCTGGGGAAGATCCTAGAGAGCGCCTCTCTTTCAAAAAGTTTTAGCCCTACCTGACTGTCCTTGACCTTCATTTGGAAAAGAAGCTTAATTAGAGCTTGTGCTGATCGACTTAAAAACCGACGGCTAAGAGGGTAGATCACTTGAGAGTCAGGGTGCCTTTTTGAACCAATAATAACTGGTGTTTTATATTTCTGATAATATTCAAGGATTTCTTTGATATGAATAGGGTCAAACTCCAAGCCAGCATCAAAGAAAATAATCAGATCACCTTGTGTTTGAGCAAATCCATACTTTAGGGCATAGCCCTTCCCTCTATTTTGAGGATAACCCAAGATTTTGGTCTGGCTGCTGCGGTAATCCGAGGCCACCTTGAAGGTGTTGTCCTCCTTTCCATCGCAGATCACGATAATTTCCCAAAAATAAGGGAGGGTTTTTAGCAGGTTTTGCACCGCCTCAATGGTTTGGGCGATTTTACCCTCTTCGTTATAGGCAGGGATTAGGATTGAGACTTTCATTGCGGTTTTTTTTGTTTTGATAAAGATAAAAGACCATCAAGCCAATAAATAACAAGCCCATAGAGATTAGAACATTCAAGACAATTTGTTTGATCGAGTTATGATAGAACAGAATGAGAGTAATTTCTAAGACAGTGGCGCAGACCAGGATGTAGATGAATTTGAATTTGTGAATAGAAAGATAGTAATTTAAAAAGACATTGTTTAAAGCCAAGAAAAACATAGCCAGCCCAACGAGGCCAACCAAATGCGCTATCGACAAATAGGCAGAGCCAAAGAATACGCGCACCAGGATTTTGGGGAAGAGGAAGTAGATTAAAACCCCGGTCCCGCAGACCAAAGCCACGATTTTTAAGGATTGAGCGAGGAGGTGTTTATGCTCCTCGCCCTTTTTATATTTTTCGGCAACCATCGGAAACATCGTCGCAACAATTGCGCCAATTACAAAGAAAATAATCTGGCCGAGTTTAGAGAGAGCAGAATATAGGCCCGCGTCTGTTTCTGTAAAAAAATGTTTGGCCATAATAATATCAATATTATAGAGCAAGGTAAAGCAAAAAAGTGAAATTAGAACCGGCAGGGCGTAAAGCAGGATTTTTTTGGTCTGCACATTCTTTTTTGCTCGAAAACGGAAGAGAAACCAGAGGGGCTTAAAAGCCAAGACGAAGACAGCGATACTGGCTGCTAGCATAGCAATTAGCGCGCCATAAACCCTAAAACCCAAAAGCAGGAGTATAACCACCAAGGTAGTTTTAATTATCGGCATTACGATCATATTCCAGGCCAAAGACTTAAATTTTTGCAAGCCCCGCAAAACCCCTTGGACTACTGGGATTAGAAAGGAAAGAAAAACAATTACACCCAATAGAATGATCAATTTTGGCGAAGGGATTTTTAAGAAGCGAGCAAGAGAGGGAGAGAAGAAACAGAGAATAAAAAAGACAGCGAGGCCAATTAAGGTTAAGTTTTTTAAAAGGTATTTGATCAGATAATGGAGCTCGCCGTATTTTTTGCTGACCTTGACATTACTGGCCAGTTTGACGCTGATCATCGAGATCACCCCTGTGGGTACGGCGAGAATGATGTTTAATGAGAGAAGAGAGGCCAAGATGCCATAGTCACCAGGGCCCAAGATCCGTCCGCTGATCAGATGAAACAAATAATTGCCAATACTTACTGCCATTGATCCTATGAAAAGTATAGAGCTGTTTTTAATCAGCTTATTAGATTTTAATTTAGAAATTGTGTTTTCTAGAAGAAGCATTTTTAATTCTGTTTATTGTTTTTTATTTCTTATTTTTTTAAACCACCCAACTGTTTCTTTGATTCCCTTTTCTAGGCGGGTTTGCGCCCCCCAATCTAACTCTTTTTGGGCCAAGCTGGAGTCTAGACTTATTTTATCTAGATCACCAGGTCGGGCTCTAGATAGTTTTGGTTTGATTTTGGTTTTCAATTCTTGATTAATCAGTTCAAAGATTTTCGCGGTTTCAGTTGCCCGGCCCGTACCGATGTTATAGGCCTTGTTTTTATCAGATGACATTGCTTTCAGATTAGCTCTAACAACGTCATTAACAAAAACATAATCCCTTTTGTTTTTGCCAAAAGCAAAGAGGGCCGGGGTTTCTCCATTTAGCAATTTATTAATGAAAATAGCAACCACCCCTGCTTCACCCAAAGGGTTTTGATAGGGGCCATAGACATTGGCATAACGCAGGGTGATGTAAGGGAATTTATAAAGCTTATAGTAGATCTCAAGGTATTTTTCGGTCGCGTATTTAGAAGCGCCATAACAGGACAGAGGATTGATTGGGTAGGATTCTTTAACCGGGATTTTGTTGACCTCGCCATAGAGCGCTCCACCAGTGGAGCTGTAAATGAATTTTTTAATTTTGGCTTTATTTGCTTCGCCGATCAAATTTAAGGAGCCCAAAATGTTTATTTTAGCGTCCAGAATTGGTTTCTGGACAGATTTTCGGACATCAATCTGGGCAGCCAGGTGGAAGATATAGTCAATCTTGTGTTTTTGAAAAAGCGGTCCGAGATTGCTGTTGATTGTTTTCTTGGCGAAGATGAAGTTTTGATTGCGAGGAGGAAGGTTAGCAAGGGAACCAGTAGAAAGGTCGTCAATCACAATCACCTTGTGTTTTAATGCAAGCAGTTTTTTGACTAGATTAGAGCCGATAAAACCGGCTCCGCCAGTAACGAGAGAAGTGTTCATTTTGTTTTTTATTTAATTACTTGGGGCCCCCGGAAAATTGAAAATTTTCTGGGGTAAAATTTGGGGCCTCCCAGCTCGAATCAAAGATTTGAGCTGGGGTATATTTTTTAATATCAAAATATTCTCCTAAAAAGGAGCTTGTTCTTATCTTACCTTATTTTAGTATTTCAAAGGGCCAAGGTCAACCCTAGTTTGACTTTGTGGTTTTTTTTGATTAGAATAAGAGAAGAAAAGTAAAAAATATGAAAAGGTGCTTGATAATTTTTTTGTTTATTTTGATTCTTTTTTCAGGCTGTAAACTGCCTCCCCGGCCCTGGGTCAATAAACGGCCAGCTAGCCCTGAAGGAGTGGTCAATGAGTTTTATGAGTTGTATTTTGATTGTCTTCAAAACGAACAGGTCACAATGCTGGACACCTGTTTAGAGACTCAAATTGGGCGGCCTTATTTTACCAAACAAAGCAGGGAAAAGGTCGCGAAAGTGGTTTCTAACGAACGCGAGTCTGATTATGATCCCCTGCTCTGCGCCCGCAATATCCCTACTGGTAGTTATAGTGTGGGGATTGCTTCTATTTCCGGGAATTTGGCTGATTTGGTTGTAACTTTTAAGTATAGTCAGGAAGAACACAAGGTTCCAATTAAACTTATTCAGAAAAAAGAGATTTGGAACATAGATGATATTGACTGCTCGGCGTTTTTCAAACCAAACAATTAGAAAAATTCAAAATGTTTTCTTCAAAACTTCGTAAAATATTTCGTTTGGGTTTTATCGCGGTTTTTGTTTTAATTTTTCTTTTTGTTGTTTATCAACACACCAACCCTTTTGGCCGGCCGCGGGTTTATGATTATTCGCTGTCGCGAAAAATAAACCGTTTTATCTCTCCTTTGAGGCCAAAGGAACGCCTCTCCCGGCACTATAAAGATCAAGCTTCCGATTGGGTTAAGGATCTGAAAGGCCCCTTGATTTATTTTGATCTCGGTCCGGTTTCTGCTGATCAGAAGTTGACTTTGACCATAAAATACAAAGCCGAAGTTTCTGAAATTAGGTTTGGTGAAGTGCTGTCAGCAGGCAAGGATTTAGATTACAGGGCCCACCCTTTCTATAATGCTTTTCTCCAGGACTTGGACTGGGAATATGTTGAGAAAGAAGGTGTGTTTTTGTATCAAAAAGAGAAAATTTTTCCGTCTGTAGACGAGTATTTAACTAATGTTCCAGAAGACAAGGTTAATGCTGTTTATTTTTTTTCCGACCGCCGGATTAAGAATGCTGAAACCTTAACTCATTTTGAGAATCCCTTGGAAGAGATAGATTATATTGTTACTATTTATAAAAAGGCTCTTTTGGGCGAAGACGGATGGCTCGAAAACACTTATCAATTTGATATGGCCAATGCTTTTATGCGGGAAGATATGCTTGCTTACCTTTTTAGTATTCCGGAACTTGAAGGCTTAATTATTGCTTCCAACACGGTGATTCCCAAAGTAACGATCAGTCACATTCAGGTTATTGTTGAGGAGCCGCCGTCCAAATACTGGGTGCGGGCAAAAAAGTTATTCGGAGTAGACCAATAGTTTTTATCAAATTCAAAATTTCACCGATTCTAGGTGATCACCCGGAATTGGTGGCATGATTCAAAAGGCATGATTCCAAATTCCCAATTTAAAAGAAAACTTTTTTATCAAATAATTTATGATCTATTCATCATCGCTTTTGTGTTTTATCTGATTTTTATTTGGATTGATCGCGCTTTTAAAGATTATATCAGTCAGTATTTTAATCTTAATATTGTTTTGGTGATTGTTTTTGTCGCCGGCTTTTTGACCGTGATCCACAGAGCTAAAAAGAAAAAATAAAAAGCTTCAAATAAAAAATAAAGGCCTTTTCATTAAACCTTTATTTTTTATACAGAGGGTTCACCGTATATATTCTTTATTTGGAGAAAAAATTGTTTATTATTTTTTATTTTCTGGGCACGGGCCTCTAAGGGGCAGATGTAAATTTTTTCTGGCCCCAGGATATCTCTAACCGTGTTTTGAGCGTTTATTTTAATCCTGTTTCTTTTAAGCAGACTTACAGCTGGCTTGGTAGAAACCAAAGTGATTACTTGGGAAATTATTTTTGCATAGACAATCAGTTTGGCGGAGGCTAGGCCCACAACCTTATCGTATAGAGTACATCCGTCAAGACGGCCCTTGTATTTATTAACACAATCAATAAGTGGTTTTAAATATGGTTGCTTGGAATGATAGATGATTTCCCCATTTTTAATTAAGAGCAGAGAATATTTTTTAAAACAATCATAGTCTGGCATTTTAAGGGATTCCTTTTATTTTTTTGAAAGAAGGCCCGAGAGGCATAAATAATGCGCCCCTATCCCCCAAATAATGTTAGAGGCGGCCAGTGATAAGATTAACCCGATAATGAATCTCATCTCAAGATGGACCAGATAATAGTCAGTAATAATCAGCCAAGGCAGCTGCAGACAGTAAGCAAATAAAACAGCCAGGAGCAGAGGTAGTTTTAATCGCACAAACAAGCCGACAAAGAAGCCGAGAATAACATTGCCGACCAAGAGATAGGGATTGCTCATTATGATAGCAGAGTAGATTGAGCCAACAAGTCCTGACAGGGCTCCGCCCTTGGGTCCGTAAATTGCGGCTGCAATAAAAATCGCTAGTTGGAAAAAATGAATTTTAAAACCCCAAGGGGTAGAGAGATTGAAAAGACCCAATAAATTAGGCAGGACAATTAGAGACAAAAATAGAATCAAATTTTTTCGATTCCATTTAATATCAAAAGAGATTTGAGAGCGGGCCCCACACAAAAGCGAAACTTTTGTGGGGTTCACTTTAATATATTCCGCGTTCATTTGTTACTTTAAATATATATGCTTATAGGTTCTTACTTTTTTTTGCAATTCTTTTTTTTCTTTTTCAACACTATTAATCTCTTTTGTGCCGGTACAGGCTGGATAACGGGAACAGCCGTAGAATGTACTGGATCCGCCGCGCGAGGAGCGTTTTTTCATCATTGCTCCGCAGACAGGGCAGGTTACTTCCTCGATAAAATATAGGACCTTAGCGCTCCACATATCCGCCATATGGAGGAGGACAGCCAAGGGTTTTATATTTTTGACAAAGTCCTTGAAATTGCTCCAGCCCCCTTCGGCATAGAGCAGGGCGTTAAGTTCGTTATCAGAGAGACCAATTCCAGAGCGGGCAAGTTCATTTAAGGTCCAGACTTCGGCAGGCAGATCAATGTCTTCCCAGCGCCAGCTATTTTTAGGATCTTCTTTGTAGGTGACAATTTTGGCAAAATCATGCAGATAGGCGGCTACGATCATTTCTTCTTTGGTAAAGTTAGGTTTCTGATAACTTATGTTATTATAGGGCAAGAATTTAGCCAGCCGGATCATCGTTTCCAAGACCTCGGTTGTATGCAAAAGGAGTCCGCCCGTGAAGTTATGATGATAGTTTTGAGCCGCGGGCGCGCGGTCAAAATCCTTTTTATATTCTTGGGCGAATTTGGCGAGTTTGGTTTTAGCAAGGTGGGCGTATAGATCGAGCATAATTATTACATTGTCCCATTGCTTCATTGTTGTTTTTAAAACAATGAGCCTAACAGGTTAAATGGAGACAAGCGACTATGTTTTTATTTTGAGAGGAAAGCTTATTATAAATTTTGACTGCTTTTTTTGTATTAGAGATAATAACCTTGTCTATTTTTTGTTCGAGTTTATCGGTTAAGATCGGGTCTAGCTGCATTACATTATAATAGCCCGTACCGATGATTAGAATTTCTGGTTTGATTTCTAAAATTTCTGCAAAATTTTCTAAAACAGGGCGATGGTGATCAGTACAATACCAGACCCTTGTTTTTTCGGGGGAAACAATAAGATCACCTTTGGTGTAAGTTTCACCGTTTACAGTAATCTTTCCGAATTGGTAGTCTTCGATAATTCCTCCCATTTTAAATTGTTACAGCATTGACCGATCGGTCAGTTTTGTAACGTTTTATTTTTTAAACAAGATTCCTCCTAAGGGATGGTAGGTAAAGACAATAAAACAAACCAGGAAAATTAAGAAGAGGAGAGTGATGATGAGAATAGAGATGCAATTGGGTTGAACCTTAGCAAGATAGTATTCTAAAATTTGGGCGATGATTATAGCCAGAGCCACGCTCAAAGCGCTCAAGGTGAAGCCTTGAGGGAAAATAAGCATAAAGATTACAACCAGGATCGGGACGGCTACAATCGCGGCAAGTTTGCCAAAAAAGATATTGTCTTGTTCGCCAAATTTGGGGATCAGGAATTCAATCAAGCCATAGATCAGCACAGCCCAGAAGGCAATTTTGGCAATTTCAAAAATGCTGCCATTATTTGCGCAGAATAATTTAGTTCCGCCGCAGTAGCGCAGAAAGGAGACCAGAAAGAGGATAATAATCACAGCGAGGATTTTGTAAAGGAGCAGTTTCTTCCGAGATAGTTTTTTCATCTTGATTTGCCCTACCCTCCATTTTTAGGGGATTAACATTCTTTAGTTCTTGTTTAATATCTTATTTATATTTTAGCAAATATTTAATTGGAAGACAATTTTTTGACAAAACTTAGAAGATTATCTCCCAATCCCGACATAATTAAACCCCATTCTTTTAAGCTCTTTTGGTTTTAGAATGTTGCGGGCGTCTATGATGTTTGGTTTACGCATAAGACTTTTTATTTTTTTGAGATTTATTTTTTTAAATTCAGGCCAAGGGGTGGCAATCACAAGAGCATCAGCCCCTTTCGAGCAAGTATAGGGATTTTGAGAATAGCGGATTCTACTGCCTAAGATCTTTTTAGCGTTTGAAGCAGCTATTGGATCATAGGCTTGAATTTTCGCTTTGCGCTTTAAGAGGAGGTTGATAATATCAATTGCCGGGGATTCGCGCACATCATCGGTATTTTCTTTGAAGGAGAGTCCCCAGACGGCAATTTTTTTATTTTGGAGTCTGCCGGCAAGGGCGTTTTTGATTTTGCTGACCACAATTTCCCGTTGGTGTTTGTTAATTTGCATCGCAGCGTCAATTAATCTAAACCAGTAGCCCCCGGCTTGGGCAAAGTAATAGAGGGCAGAAACATCTTTCGGAAAACAGGAGCCGCCATAGCCCGGGCCTGCCTGCAGGAATTTTTCACCGATCCGAGAGTCTAAACCAATACCCTTGGCTACCATTTCCACATCAGCGTCATAGTTGTCGCAGAGATTCGCGATTTCGTTGATAAAGGATATTTTGAGGGCCAAAAAGGAGTTAGCGGCGTATTTAATCATTTCTGCTGATTCTAGATTGGTGATTACGATCGGCGCCTTGAATTTCTTGTAGAGTTCTTTCATTATTTTGATCGCGGGGCTTTTCTGATTTTCAAAGCCTAGGACGATCCGGTCAGGGTGGAGAAAATCATTAATCGCTGTGCCCTCTCTTTGAAATTCAGGGTTAGAGACAACATCAAATCTGCCTTTATAGTTTTTGCGGATTTCTTTACGGACTAATTTACCCGTACCCACCGGCACGGTGCTTTTATCTACAATTACTTTGTAGTCTTTAAGGTTTTTTCCTAAATCATGAGCGACCCTTAAGACGTATTTTAAGTCCGCTTTTCCGTTTTGGTCTTGAGGCGTGCCTACGGCAATAAACACAACTTCCGCATCCTTGATTCCTTGGACAAGCGAGGTAGTGAAAGAGATTCTTTTTGCTTTCAGGTTTCTCCTTAACATTTCCGGCAGGCACTCTTCATAGATAGTAGGGATGCCTTTTTTCAGTTTGGCGATTTTATTCTTATCCAGATCAACACAGGATACCCTGTGGCCTAAATTGGCAAAACAGACACCTACACCAAGACCGACATAACCGGTACCAATGATTGCTAACTTCATTTTTTTAGGGATATAATTTTTAATTTCTAATTTTTAATTCTTAATCAATGTTTAATTTTTAATGATTTAATTTTTAAACAAGATAAGTTAGAAACAATAGAATGTTTAAAAATTAAAGCATTAAAAATTGATTAAAAACTAAAAATTAAGAATTAAAAATTGTCATTTCGCTCCATGTAATTCCCGATTTCTGACTAGAGTACTCGCTCGATACAGGGTTTCGGTGATTCCGGCGTCAGTCCACCAGCCGCGGAGGACTTCATATTCCATTAATCCTTTCTTAATATAGTGATTATTCACATCAGTAATTTCTAATTCTCCTCTCTCGGAAGGTTTTAAGGTTTTAATTATATCATAAACCCGGCTGTCATACATATAAATACCAGTTACTGCTAGGTTGGATTTTGGATTTTTTGGTTTCTCCTCAATGCCAACTACTTTACCGTCTTTGATTTCGGCAACGCCGAAGCGCTCTGCGTCAGGCACTTCTTTCAGGAAGATTCGGGCGCCGCCCTTTTGTTCTTGGAATTTTCGGACCGCTTCCCCAATATTATCTTCAAAGATATTATCTCCCAAAATCACGACAACTTTCTGGTTATCTGCGAAATTTTTAGTCAAACCTAAAGCTTCGGCAATCCCGCCCGATCCTTGTTGATAGCCGTATTGGAGTTCTTTTAATCCAAATTCCTTGCCATTACCTAAGAGACGTAAAAAGTCGCCCGGATTATTGCCGCCAGTTACGATCATCACTTTCGAAATTCCTGCTTGGCTTAAAGTTTCCAAGGGGTAATAAATCATTGGCTTGGTGTAGATCGGCAGAAGGTGTTTGTTGGTCACCTTAGTTGCCGGCAAAAGCCGGGTGCCTGTTCCGCCAGCTAAAATAATCCCTTTGATCTCTTGGCCAGCCTCTTCTTTGCGCGATTCCTCTGAACGTAAACGATCGTATTCGGCCATTCCCATCACCACGGTTTTTTCGCCATCATCCCCAATGATGATGTGGGTCTTGTTCGTTTTTTTCGTAAGACCCGCGATTTTTCGTGAATTTTTTTTATTAAGCATGCATTAAAAGGAGTTTAAAAATTAAAAATTAAGAATTAAAAATTAGTTTAGGTACTCTTCTAACGCTTCTTCCCATCTCCGCAGTTTCGGCAGCTTGGTATTGATTAAAACCGAACACAAGGGCCGCTTTGCTTTTGTCTCGTATTCCCGGCTGCTGATTGGCTTTATTTTAACCGGAATGTTTTTCAAAGCGAAAATTTTGCGCGCGAACTGATACCAATTAGTTTTTCCTTGGTTTGTGACGTGATAAATGCCAAAGGGCTTGTTTTGTTCAATAAGCTGTTTTGTCTCTCGAGCTAAATCACGGGCAAAGGTAGGCTTCCCCCACTGGTCATTGACGACCTTCAGTTTAACATTGCTTTTTGATAATTGCAACATTTTTTTAACAAAATTTTCTCCTCTCTTGCCAAACATCCAAGAGCTGCGGATTAGGTAGTATTGATCAGTATTGCGCCGCAAGAGCGCCTCGCCCAAGAACTTTGATTTTCCATAGACATTGATTGGGTTGGGCTGGGCGGTTTCTTTATAACCCTTGCGATTTTTACCGTCAAAGACATAATCCGTGGAGTAGTGGACTAAAGTTGCGTTTATTCTTTTGGCAATTTGCGCTAAATACCCTACCGCTTTACCATTTATCCGCAAAACCTGCTTTTGGTTTGATTCGGCCCTTTCTACGTTAGTATAGGCAGCAGCGTTGATAATGATTGCTGGTTTAAGTTCCAGGATTCTTTGCTGTAGTTTTTTCTTGTTGGTAATATTTAATTTTTTCTTGTCCCAGGCGGTTAGCCTGTAGTTTTGAAATTCTTTTTTTAAGCACGAGCCAAGCATGCCTCGGGCGCCCAAGATCAAGACTTTTTTTTGAAAATTTGCAAGCAGTTTGTTGCGCGCCCGCACCAAGTCAGGATGGAGCCCCCTCTCTTTTTTGATAATCTGTTTCATATTTTCATCAAAAGCATTAAGCAGGGCTTGGTCTAGAGATTTGGAAGCTATTTTCAGGATGATTTTTGAGCCAGCCCAAATTTTGGGAGTGGGCGCGATAATATCCGAGAGATAAATAATTTTATCCAGGAAACTCATACAGGGTTTAGGCACGCAGTGCCTCTCAATTGCTTGGAGGATTTCTTTGTCGTGAATGCCAAACTTTTTTCTAGAAAGGGATGCGCCGACAGGCGCATGGAGAAGGCTTGGATGGTTTTTGGTAAAGGAATCAATTTTGATCCGAAATTTGCAAGCGAGTTTCAAAAGTCTTTCTGAATTTAAATCACGCGCCATATCATGGATCAGGCCGGCAAGACGGACTTTTTCTAGGTTGATCCCTTTGTGGATCCGGGCCAATTTCTCCGCTGTTTTTACTACTTCCAAACTATGAAAAAATCTATCCCTCGATAGATTCCGCTGCAGGTAAGATTTGATTCTTTCTAGGTTTAAATCATTCATAAGATAAATCGATTTTGGTTAGGATAAGGGGAGATTAATTTTCAATTTTCAAATCCCAATTTTCAATCAAATCCCAATTTTCAAATAGATTTAATTTTCAAACCTGCGAAAATGGTTTTGTTTGAAAATTTATTCATTGGTTATTGAAAATTGATTAGTAAATTGGTACTTGAAAATTGAAAATTAACTACTCTATTTATGCTTATATTGCTTTCGATAGTATTTAAGATATTCTCCCGACTTGATCTTCTTCCACCACCATTCATTCTCTTTGTACCATTCTATGGTTTGCCGCATCGCTTCTCCAAATTGATATTGCGGCTGCCAGCCCAGTTTCTGAACCTTAGTAGAATCCAGGGCGTAACGGCGATCATGACCCGGCCGGTCGGAAACCCGCTTAATCATTTCTTTGCCTTTGCCCAAAGTCTTCAAGATTAGATTGGTGATGTAAAGATTGGTTTTTGGATTATCACCGCCAATATTATAAATCTCCCCTATTTTGCCTTTGTGGAGAACAAGATCTAAGGCAGAGCAGTTATCTAAAACATAAATCCAATCACGGACATTTTTGCCATCACCGTAAAGCGGCACCTTTTTTCCTTCAATGAGATTGGTGACGAAAAGAGGGATTAGTTTTTCCGGGTATTGATAAGGCCCAAAATTATTAGAGCTTCTCGTGATCAAAACCGGCAAACCAAATGTGCGGTGATAAGCGCGGACCATCAAATCCCCTCCTGTTTTGGAAGCAGAATAGGGATTGTTGGGAGCAAGCTCGGTTTTTTCAGTTGCTTTTCCGCGAGCCAGACTGCCGTAAACTTCATCCGTGCTTACCTGTAAATATTTCTTAATTTTGAATTCTTTTACTGCTTCCAATAAGTTTTTCGTGCCCAAGATGTCTGTGCGAATAAAGTCATCCGCGCCCATAATTGAGCGATCCACATGGGTTTCTGCAGCGAAGTTTACAATCATATTCACATTGCGAGCCGCTTGTTTCACTGTTTTCCAATCCGCGATATCTCCTTTGACAAATTTATAGCGCGGGGTTTTGATCCCCCGTAGATTGTCTAGATTGCCGCAGTAAGTCAGTTTGTCTAAATTAACCACGCGGTAGCGCGGGTATTTTTTTAAAATATAGCGGATGAAGTTGGAACCGATAAAACCCGCGCCGCCGGTTACGAGTAATTTCATAATATTTTTTTGTGGAGACAGTATTTATAAAGGAGGGCTAGAGTTGGTGAACCGATAATCTTATTTTCGATAATCATTTTTTGGATCTCTTTAAGACTAAATTTTTTTACTTCCGAGATTTCAGAAGGATCGGGAATTTTATCAATTTTTTTTAAGTCTTGAGCAAGATAAATATAGGAATATTGCGGCAAGACAGTTCCTGATACATAGGAGATGCCAATTTTGGTCCACTTTTGAGCAGAAAGGCAAGCTTCTTCCTCGAGTTCCCTTTTGGCGGCATTCAGATAGGTTTCTCTTTTTGAATCTTTGTGTCCCATGGGCAATTCCCAGGTATATTCCCCCAAAGTGTAGCGATACTGACGGACAAGCCAGAGTTTTCCATTTCTGTCTTCAGGGATGATTGCGACAAAGGGATCTTTTTTAATATAGTAATAGTTTGTTTTGCGTCCTAAAGGGTTCAACACCTGGTCCTTGTAAAGATCAAGATAAGCGCAGTGGTAGATCCGGCGAGAGGAAATTTTTTGCCAAGGCTGTTTTTGATGGATTTTCGGCATTGTTAATTTTGATTAACTATATCTTAGTTTAACAAGAGAGGAATTTTTCGACAAGAAGAGTAGTTAATTTTCAATTTTCAAGTACCAATGTACTAATCAATTTTCAATTTACAAGTACCAATTTTCAATCAATTTTCAATAACCAATGACTAAATGTTCAAACTGTTTGAAAATTAAATCATTGAACCTTAGGATTTGATTGAAAATTGAGATTTGTAAATTGAAAATTAATATCCTCTTATCCCATCTTAATCCCCCAACCATACGGAACCAGTTCAGTATCATAAGGCAGGCGGTATTCATCTGGTTTCTCTGGATTGTAGGGATGGGTTGGCGTATTGATGATTAGAGCTTCTTCTTCGGACACGCATTTCCAGCCGTGATAAACCTGTTTTGGGATTTGAATTAAACTCGGATTGTGCTCGCCGATAAAAAATTCATTGATTTCTCCCAAAGTCCGGGATCCGATCCTGCCGTCATAGAGGACAAGCTTGATCATGCCGCGCAGGCAGCAAATAGAATCGGTTTGGACTTTATGCAGATGCCAAGCCTTAACCACGGAAGGGTAAGTGGTCGTTAAATAGACTTGACCGAATTTCTCGAAGATTTCATCATCAGAGCGCAGGATCTCCATCACCCGGCCCCGTTCGTCAGGATGAATTTTAAGTTTTTTAGTTTTGACGCCGGAAATCATGATATTTAAAAGATTTAAGAAGGGCTTTAGGATTTTTCGTTTCCACCCCGCCTTTTTTTAGAAGTAAAGTCTGGTAGAGCCTTATTGTCTGATTTGCAACTTTATTCCAATTATAGAACTTGCGGACTCTTTCGCGAGCCAGCCGCCCCATTTTGAGAACCAGTTCGGGGTGGTCATTTAGAAATTCCAGTCCCTTTTTAAGGCTCGCTACACTCCTTGACTTAAAGCTATAACCCGCTTCGCCCATCGCTTCTTTGTTTTCCGGAATATCTGAAACTAAAACACAACGGCCAAAACCCAAGGCCTCAAGCAGACTTAAAGACAGGCCCTCTGCTTTTGATGGTAGCACATAAAGGTAAGCATTGGAAAATAATTCGAGGAGGGTTTCCCCTTGCTGACTGCCGGTAAAGATAATATTAGGATTGCCTTTTGCTGTTTTTTTAAGATAATTTTCATAGGCTCGATTGCCAAGATTGCTGCCGCCAACAATAACCAGTTTCTTGTTCGTATTTAATTTTTGGAAAGCATTGATTAAATAGTGAATCCCTTTGCGCGGAACCAGCCGCGAAACAGTTAGGAAATAATTGTTTTCAGAGAGTCCCCATTTTTTGATTAGTTTTGCCCGCTTGGAACGAGCAAGTGCGGCTCCGTTGGGGATATAATAGATTTGACTTTTGGCCGGATTATTTTTTCGGCAGTATTGGTAAAGAATTCTGGAAACAACAATTGTCGCGTCAGGAAGTAAAACCACGGTTTTTTCAGCCAGAGTTAAAAAGAAGCGAGCGAGGATTCCCCATTTTTGATCAAAACAGTCGCGGCACTGAAAAGTTGTGATTGTGACTGCTTTCCTCTTTAGGATCCGAGGAATAAAAGCAAGCAGAGAAGGGCCCACCGAATGGATATGGACAACATCCACTCTTTTAAACAAAACATGAATAAGAGAGAAAAAAGTATGGGTAATCGTGTCTAAATTCTTTGTGGGAATCGAAGGGGTATAGATTATATCGATTCCTTTGTATTTTTTTCTTTTGCTTTTGGTGTATTTATGCCGAGAGTAAACAAAAATTCTGTGTCCTCTTTGGACCAGTTTTTTGGCTAATTCTTCAACATGCCGCTCTACTCCGCCTTCGCGGCAGGGAATCCCTTTTGCTCCAATTATCGCTATTTTCATTGGCTTTTAAGCAGTGTTTAAATAAGTTGATATTATAGAACTATAATTAATAAAAGTCAAGAAAAGGTGTCATTGCGGGCGACTCCACACCTTTTTTGAAAAAAGGCGTGGAAGAGCGCGGCAATCTCGTGAAATACAATCAAATTATTAATAGTTTTTTATAGACTTTCGTTAATTTTTTATAATAAGCTTCTGGGTCGTATTTTTTAATTTCTGCCTTTGCTCTTTGCCCTATTTTTTGGGTCAATTTTGGATTGTGAAAGAGGTATTGGATTTTTTTTCTTAATTCATCTCGATTTTCAAAAAGCAGACCGTCTTTCCCTTGTTCAATCAGTTCAGGCAGAGCTCCTCTCGCGCTTGCGACTACGGTTTTTCCTAAATTGAATGCCTCTAGAACAGCAAGGCCAAAAGTTTCTTCGCTCATGCTGGGTACAACCACAAAACAAGAATTCGCAATCAGTTTTTTTAATTCTTTTTCGTTTTTAAAACCCAAAAATTCTACATTAGAAATATTTTTCTGGGCAACCGTCTTGATTAACCTATTTTTGTCTGGACCTTTGCCCGCTATTTTGAATTTAATCCAAGGGAGCTCTAAAGCTGTCGAAATTAAAAGATCCAGTCCCTTTTCCGAGGCAAGCCGGCCAAAATAGAGAACATAATCTTTTTTTCTATTTTGGGCCGCTATTTTTGCTGGCTTTATAAAATGCGGCAGGACAATTAATTTGTTTTCTGACATTCCCCAGGCAGTTAGTTTGTTTTTTACAAATTGACTGGGACAGATAAAAATATCGACATATTTCTGATAAAAACAAAAAGTTTTGTGGAGATACATCTCGAGTGAACTTAGAAGGGAGGCAAAATAAGAATCTTTGACGCATTTATTTAAAAAGCATTGATAGTATTTATGTTGTTTGCATTTCTCGCAAACCTGACCTTTGTTAAATAATTTGTAATTTGGACAAATCAATTTGTAGTCATGGACAGTCATCACAATCGGAATATTATTCTTTTTTAAAATTCCTAAAATAGAGGGTGAAATCTGATGATAGATATTGTGGATATGAGCAATGCCTGGTTTTTCTTTTTTGATTAATTTTTTAATTTTTTTGCGTGCTTCTAGAGAATAAAGGATTCGGGCTGCGTTTTTTAGAGCTTTTAGAGAGAATCTAACTCTTTTTAAATTCATTTCACTGACAAAATATTCTTGATAGGCAGATGAAATATTTTTTTTACCTTCCATTGCAAAAGGAATCACAGTGTGGCCGCGCGCTTCTAGTAATTCTGTTAAATCAAAATAATGACGGTCTGATCCGCCCTGGATGTGATGGAATTTATTGATATTCAAGATGATCATATTTTAAAACTATGTTTTCCTGTATTTTAAATAAAGCTTGGTTCCGCTCAAGAATTTAATCAAATGGAAGCTAAGATTATGTTTGGGGTAATGTTTTTTCCAAAAGTAAAGCAAGCTTTTTCTTTCATGAAGTTTTGGGATAAAAGAGTTTCTCGAGGAGGCTTTGTGTTTATGAATCACTTGGGTTTTGCCCCAAAAGATAATCTTAAATCCTGCTTTCTTTACTCTTTTGCAGAAATCAATGTCTTCGAGATACATAAAATATCTAGGATCAAAGAGGCCAACTTTGTCAAAGACAGATCTGCGGATGAAAGGACAGGTTCCAGAGAGCCATTTTACTTCTCTCATCTGATAGAATTTTTTCCGAGTTAAAATATTGGGCATAATGATTCTGCCCCAAGGAAGGATCTTGTAAAGCAGTGTAGCCTGCAAGATCTCAGATAAAAGAGAAGGGTAATTGCCAAAATTAGTTTGCAGTTTTCCGCCCGGGTAAACAAGGCGCGGTGAAAGGATAGCGACATCAGGATTTTGATCTAAGAATTTCAAAGTGCGTAGTAAAGATTTATTCACAAAAGCATCTGTATTGAGAAGCAAAACATATTCACCGCGCGCTTTCCGAATTCCTTGGTTGACAGCTCGAGCAAAGCCACGATTTTTTTTGTTAACAATTAACTTTACTTTAGGGAAATGTTTTTTAATAAGTAGAACAGACTCATCTTCTGAATTGTTATCAATTAAAATAATCTCGTGTTTTATTTCAGAAAATGAAGAATAGACCCTTTCTAAACACTTTAGAGTTAATCTAGCTGTATTGTAACTTGGGATGATGACAGAAAGTTGCATTATTTTTTTGCTAAGAATCTGTTTTGGACTAAAAGCAGTCCCACAATATACCAAAAGATAATTCCGTAATAGAGTCCGACTAGTGTGACCTCTAAAAGAGCATTGATTAAAACTATGATCATGGTTGAGACAAAGCCAAGGTACAGAATTTTATCGTTTTGCTCTTTGGCCAAGGCTTTCATCTTTTTAAGTTCACGGTAAATTTGACGGATAATCAGGATTAAAATTGCTAAACCAATAAGACCGAGTTCTAAAACTATTTGCAAAAAGAAATTATTGCTTTCACTCTCGATAGACCAGGGTAAAAGATTTTTATACTCCAATTTTAAATTGCCAACCCCATATCCTAAAATGGGTTTTTGAAAGAAGAGCTTGAAGGCCACTTTGCCTTCGGTTATTCTAAAGTTTGTATTTGGATCACTAGCTGTATTATAGATTCTTTCTAAAAGTTTTCTGCTATAAGAAGCAAGGGGGAAAGCAATGAGGAGCAGAATAACAATTAAGATAACAAGAGCTAAAAGTTTTTGAATCTTTTGTTTGGTGAAGAAATAGGAAAGACCAGAGAGTGCGGCAATAATTTCTCCTTTGCCTAAAGTGAGAGCAGAAGCAGTAAATCCTAAAACTATTTGTAAAGAAAGAATAATCTTTAACCATATTTTTTTAGTGTTGAGGGCAAGTGCATAGGTTAAAGGCAAGGTTAGAATAATCACAGCCGCGATGTAAACCCATCTGCCCACTGGGGTTATGATCCATTCTCGAGCAATAGTATAGTTTCCATTAAATCCACCTAAAGAAGCAACCTTGGAAATTAGTTGAATTGAAACCAAGAATCCAGTTAAAGGCAGACTGTAAAGAGCAATTTTAAGATCTTTTTTGGTTCTAACGAGGTTAATAATTAAGAACAGAATAGCAAGGTGAAAAAGTAAAGCACGAATTGCGATCAAAGCTCGAGAAAGGTTATGAGCCCAGCCCAAAGATAAGACAGCAAGAGCAAGATAAAGGATTAAGATCACAAGAAGAAAAGGAAACTTTATTTCTCTAATTTTTCTGCGGGTCAGGATTTGTAAAACAAAGAGAACAGAGATTAGAATGATTAAAATTTCTCCCAAAGTAATCTCATAATACCAATCCCTAATTCTTAAAGTGGTCACCTGGCCAAAAATAATTGTTGGCAGGATTAAGGCCAAGATTAAGGCCGGTTTTTTCAAATAAAGAAAAATAGAAAGTAAAAAACCAGCAAGTATAGCTAAAAGTAACAGCAGAGCCTGCCATTCCCCGCTTTGGTAATAACAAAACAGAGGCATAAAGATACCAAAGAAGAGAATTAAAAGAGACAAGATGATTATTTTTTTAGTTCTCATAGACGTTAGACTATACTATATTTTATTAGTATTGTCAATCAAAATTAAAAGTTAAAAAAAGGACAAAGAGAAGCAAGGTATTTCTTGTTTTTTGCTTTCTTTGTCCCGTAGGACTCGTGGCGAGTTACTGAGTTATTACTCTACCGTTCTTTATTTCCAGATCCAGGTAGTAGGATCCGTCAGCGTTCTGGCCGACCAGTACACTCGAAACATCTTCTGGTGTGAAGATCAGCCAGTTGCTGGTCTGATCCAGTGGATCAAAGGGAATGTTGGGATTTCTGGCTACGACATTGGCCCGCGTGGTGATGTTGTAGGCGATGTTACTTGCCTGGACTTTGTAAACACCACCGACTTTTACCATAGGAACCGTGGCCAACCACTCATCGAAATCTCCGGTCATATATAGAACTTCGCCAGTCCTAGGTCCACCATACTTGAGGCGAGCCGGATTGATTACGATATCCTGATCATTATTTTCAATCCGGATCAGCCATTCACCATCTGGCGGCTCGACAGGCGGATCGACATACGGATCTCCGCCACCGATGTTGATATTTACCTGAACGTTACACGATCCTCCGTTCAGATAGTTGCCGCTATTATCCAGGGATCCATCAAAGTCATAGACCGGGTAAGCAATTGCGCTTCCGGGATCGGTTTCAACCAGGTAACAGGCGGTTGTCCCATTTACCATCGCTCCAATAGTTCTTCTTGAGCCTGCCTGAAAGTGAAAGCGCATCGTTCGACCTGGCGGATACTTAGTTCCAAATATCCATTTTCCAGTAGATTCATATGACATCTTAACTAACAATCCACCAGTTGCCTGTGACCACAGGTACATTTGCGATCCGGATGTGCCTTCGATGGCATATGTTACTTTTCGTAATGGTTTCTCTGGAGCGAGCTGGTGAATGGACCCATTCGGCTTGAACATCAAGAGAAACTTTCCCTCGTCCGTATAATTAGCCAGCGAGGTTCCATTTACCATCACATCGAAGAAGGGATAGTCATGGTACACCTTGAGATACCCTTCTTTACCGGAATAGAAAGTTAGACTTACGTTTGCTAGATCTCCTGGGCTTGCGAATTCTTTCAGGGTGCTCCCATCGGCAAAAATGTCACTTTCCAGACAAATTTGGGTAGAACCAGTAGTGCCCGGGGCGAGCGTGTTGCTGTTCGGTACTGCAGCATCTGCCCAGGGTAACGAGACATTGGCGGCGATAGTTCCGGACTCGAACAGATTGTTACCTGTGAGACTTGCTAACGGACTGCGAGCTTCTTCGCAACCAACCAGAGCCAGCAGAATAAATATTGTTATGCTTGAGAAAATTAATTTTCTCATTTTTCGTTCACTCCTTCTTTATCATTGTCATTGCTTCGCTTGTTGTCACTCGCTCGCAATGACAGATCGACATGTTTCAGCAGGGGTCTTCTTCAGCTTCCAGCTTTTCCAGTATTCTTATTTGATTATCTTCCAGGCGGTTCGAAGCTCTCTTCAAATACTGAAGATCAGCCTCGAGATTGCTCGATTTTCCTCCTCCAAAGCAACAGTAGACTCCGCATCCGGAGAACAGAAGCAAAGCGATTAAGATCAAGCAGATTGCTGCAATTCTCGTTTTCATTACCAACAACACCTCCTTTCCAGTTTCTGTGACGGGATATAAGCCATTTTGACCAAGATCCGATTTTCATCCTGGTCAACATCAATCCTTCCAGTCTGCAAGTTTTTCTCTTTGTGCCTCACCCGCGCCCAAGAAACCTCTACGAAACTATTCTTTCGCATCAGTTTCAGATAAAGTCCTGCTTGGGGCCGGTAGGTCCCCTTATAATTCCGGTTATGATAGTGAACCCAGATAAACTGCGGTCCAATTTCAACAACCTTGTGGGGAGTCAATCCTATTCGCACAACAGCTTCATTATAGACGCTGTCAAGTCTCAAACCCCTTAATCTTCCAAGATCAGAGGTTGAATAGGCAGCTTCTACAACTACTGGTTTTTGCCTAAAACCCATTTGAGCAGCGAAACGATTTGAACTGAAGTCCAGGTTATGTTTCGTCTTAACCTCATCCCAGATAAGGATATGAAACCATTTCCAGTAAGAAAAGGCTTCTAGATTAAGATTGTAACCTAGCAGTTCTTCGCCCTTTCCTTCTTGCAGGCTCTGGGCGCTCCAATACTCATAATCGATTCTTTGCCACATCACTCCGCCATCCAGATTAAGTCTGAGTGGGATTTTCCATGGTCGCTTTGTAGCAATACCTATGGCCACGGTGTCCTCGTTGAGGAAATTGTGGGCTACCCCAATCTCCAGCTGCGCTAGATCAGTGAGAGGAATAGCAACACCTATATTACAAGCAGCTTCATTTTCTTCTGCCTGCGTCGTTAGTCCAGTTAACAAGAACATTATTGCTGTAATAATCAAACATTTTCTCATCCTTTACCTCCGTTTCGTTGATTTTAGATATCTTAAACTGTTAACTCGCCATTATATATAATTACCCTCACCTTTTGAGAGAACCACCTGCTTTGGTACGCATCCCTCTCTAGAAAATTTTCGAAATTCGTTTTCTAGAAAGCGGGACAAGTGATTCCCCAAAAAGTGAAGGCAATTATTTTTTTGGAAAAGAACGAAATATATTAAAACTTATCGATTGATGATTTTAAGCCCTCCGATATAACCGCCAGAGTTATTGTTAACCTCTTCCTCTTGAAGATTCTTTTCTGGCTCTGGCGCTATTTCCTTTTTTTCTTTGTAGGTTTCTTTCTTTGGACGTTTCTTTTTTTTCTTTTCAGGCTTTCCCATATTCCAGGCAATGTAAATAGCCGAAATTACTAAACCGACAAAAAAGCTTAAAATAGTATTTAAAAGCAGATTGGGCTTGACTGGTCTTTCAGAAACCAAAGGGGTATCAATCACTAAAACATTAACTTGATCACCAAGATTGTAATACTTTTTGCCTTTATCAGAGAAAACATAGATAATCGCATTAGCAATCTTTCTGGTTTCTTTTTCTGAAGGGTGATAGACACTAATTTCAATAATACTTGTGTCCGTAGTGACTCGAGAATCAACCATATTTGCCCATTTTTTTCTCAAATCCTTTTCTTTGGTTGGAAAATAGGCTTTATCAATAGGGAATCCTGAATTTAGGACATCTTTTTGAAAGGCGCTGCTTTTAATTATTTTTGCAAGCAGAACAGCCAGTCTTTCTGCTGATTGACTGGCTTGGTACATATCTAAATTAAAGGTTGCTTTTTGGCTAACTAGAATACTGGCTTTGGCTCTGTAAAGCGGTTCGCGAAGAAAGCTGGTGATTAAGCTGATTGCCATTACAACCAGGACAATAATCACAATTGCTCTGTAATCGTAGCGGATTTTTCCAAGATATTGTTTGAAATTCATGGGTTTTTTAACAAAGAGATTATTCTAAGACATAATAAAAAATCTGTCAAGGTTTTGACAGGATTGTTTAATCAAAGGATTAGAGGGTTAACGGATTATCCAATCTTTTGTTAATCCGTAAGCCGTTAATTAATTGTCTTTCATTTTTCCCAAAGTAACTTTAATTTCTAAAGTTTTTTTGTTTCTTAGAACCGTCAATATAACTTCATCATTTGGTTTATATTTTTGGAGCAAACCCACAAGAGAATGATTTTCGTTTATTTCATATTCATTGATTTTGGTAATGATATCAAGCTCTTTTAATCCAGCTTTCTGGGCGGGCGAGCCGGGCACGATCGGCAGAAGATCAGGATCACCAGTATAAATCAAGATTCCGTTATTTGTTGCTAACTGATTTAGGGAGGCAAATTCCGGGGTGATTGGGATATAACGGATGCCGATAAGGGGCCGGATGATTTTGCCTTCGCGGATCACGCTTTCAATCACAGTTTTAACATTGTCAATCGGGATTGCGAATCCGACGAGTTGACCATTAGCGTCAATCGCCGTGTTAATGCCAATTACTTGACCACTTAGGTTAATCAGCGGTCCGCCGGAATTACCGGGATTGATCGCGGCATCGGTCTGGATGACGTCCTCTAGGCTTTCGGTTTGAAATAATCCATTGCCGGCTTTTATTGAGCGGCTGATTCCAGAAACCACGCCGGCGGTTACTGTGTTTTGGTATTCGCCTAAGGTGTTGCCGATCGCGATCACTCTTTGTCCTACTTCTAAATCAGTAGAGTTGCCTAAATCCACGACAGGCAAGTTTTCAGCCTCGATTTTAATAATTGCGAAATCATTAGAGGGATCGCGCGCGATTACTTTTGCTTTGTAGCTTTTTCCTTCTTGGGTGATTACAGTGTAAGTGGCTTGTTCTTCTGCAACAACATGTTTGTTGGTAGCGATTAATCCATCATTAGTGATGATAAAACCGGTGCCGCCCGTTTTTTGCTGGTAGATATTGCCGAAAAAGCCGCGGAAGTCCCTTTCGCTTACGATATTGACCACGGCGGGCGAAATTTTTTTGACCGCTTGAATAATGCCGGATTCTTCGGTAACCGTGATTTTTTCACTTTTTTCAATCACCACTGGCTGGTCTGTCTGCAAAAAGCTTATTTTTTCCAAAGCGGGAATAGTGGAAAGGCGGGGCAGAATAAATCTATCCATCGCAATATTAGAGAAAGCCCCCGCAATAAAAGCAATAATCAGAATGAGCAAAAAGAAGCTTGCGCGGGAAAGACAGAATCCACTTTTAGTTTTTGGAATTTTTGTTCTGCCTGAAACCGCAGGTAGTCTCATTTGAGTGGAATGAGCTCCGGTTTGAATAGATTTTATTTGGATATCTTTGAGATTATCGCGCATATTTTTGAATTAGAATTGTCTAATCGGCAGACTAGAAATTCTGATAATTTGTTAACCCGTTAATTCGCAAAATTCGTTAATCGATTCACTGCGGCTTCCACTGGGCTGTTGCGAGCACCGATGTGATTACGATCACAGCAATACTGAAATAGACCTTGATCAATTTTCTGGTCAGAGCTTCCCGTGAATAGTGTTCTAGGATACCTAAGATGATGTAAAAACTGGCCATCAGGACAATGCTGTTTGCAATATAATTGGTCGGCCAAAAGCTCAATGACCAGAAGATTTGGGCGAGACCCAAAGAAATCACATTGGCATAGACCAAAGCTCTTCTTGGTGGAAATATTTCACTAAGGAATTGCCAGGCAAGCAGAAAGATGATTACTACAGCGACAATCAGCGTCTGCCAAATCGCGAAAGAAAGGAGATAGATTATACCAAAAAGACTGCTTAAAGCAAAAAAAGCAGTTAGGAGGATTAGGGCTTGATTGACGGTTAGAATAATTCTTCTTCTTTTGTCTTGTTCTGATTTCAAGATTACCTGCTTTTTGCTTTCAGCATGATAATGGCTCAAAACAGAGATATTATTCAAAACAATAGCCAAAACAATACTGATCCCAAAAAGAAAGATGTGCTGGGTTAAGCTTTTTTGGGCGAGGACAAAAAGAGAGAGACTGGCTAATGTATAAAGAGTTGGCAGAATCAGGTAGGAGAGCTTTTTTAATTTTTTGGTCTGCCAAAATCCACTCAAATAAAGAGAGGATAAAATCACGACCGCGATTAAAATAATAAAAAGCCACCAGAATAGTTCTGGCTTCTGGATTATCGTTTCCATTATAGCGAACATAGCGAGAACAGGAATCGCAATCGCGGTTTTGGAGAGAAAAGCGCTCATAACTCAATATTTTTAGTTAAAAATTCCACAATTTTTTTTTGTTCTTCTGGCAGATTAAGTTTTACTTTTCTTTTTTCTGTCCGGATTCTGGTTACGGCTTCCTGAATTCTGTTAAATTCTTTTTCTACTTTTAGATTGCGGTATTCTTTTTGGAATTCTGGCCAAGGGCTGACAATTAAATCCGTCTTTTCCAGTTTTTGGTATACCTCTTCAGTGATAAAAGGAATAAAGGGGTGGAGCATCCTTAAGCTGTCTTTCAGGACTGTTCTTAAAACAAAATTTACTTTTTTGGACTCTTTTTTTGTTACAGAATTGGACGATCGTCCAGATTTGTAACGTTTGCTTTTTTGCTGGTTGTAAATTCTCTGTTTTGCGATTTCTAAATACCAATCACAGAGTTCATTCCAGAAAAAGCGGTAGAGTCTTCTTGCCGCGCGGGCAACCTGATAGGTTTCTAAGGAATCACTAACTTTTTTGATTGTATAATGCAGGCGAGAAAGAATCCACTGATCGCTTGGGTGGCTTGAAGGTTTTTTTGGTTTTTGTGCCGGTTTTGTGTTGTGAATAACAAATTTAGACGCATTATGGACTTTGGTTGTGAAGTTGCGGCCGGCTTTAATCGCGTCTTCCATTGCCTGTTTGCTCATTGCGATATCGCGGCCCGGGTAGGCCATTCGGGCAAGGGCGAAGCGCAAGGAGTCGGCAGAATATTTTTGAATCATCAATAAAGGATCCACGCCGTTGTTTAGCGATTTGCTCATCTTGCGCCCTTGTTCGTCGCGGAGCGTGCCATGGATAAAGACCGTTTTAAAAGGCGCTCTCTTTCCGAATTTGATTCCCAAGATAATCATTCGGCAGATCCAAAGATAAAGAATACCCGGGGCAGTGATCATCAGGTCAGAGGGGTAATATTTTTTAAGATCAGCGCTTTTGCGGTCAGGCCAGCCCAAGGCTGAAAGAGGCCAGAGGCCTGATGAAAACCAGGTATCTAAAACATCGGTTTCTTGTTTGATTTTGCTCCCGCCGCATTTTGGGCATTTTTTTGGTTTTTTAGCACTCACAATCGGCGGGCATTTTTTCTCTTTGCAATAATAGACTGGCATTGGATGGCCCCAGACAAGCTGGCGGGAGATGCACCAGTCATGGATATTGGAAAGCCAGAGAAGAGCTTGTTTCCCATACCTTTCCGGTAGGAATTTAACATCGCCTTTTTTGATTGCTGTAATTGCAGGTTTTGATAACCCTTTCATTTTTACAAACCATTGTTTCGAGATTTGGGGTTCAATAATACTCTTACAACGTTCACAAAAAGCAACCGAATGTTTAATCTCTTCTGTCTTTTTAAGGTAGCCTTGTTTTTGAAGATCATTAATCACAATCTGCCGTGCTTGATTGACAGATAGACCATTGTATTTCTCTGGCACATTGATCATTTTGCCATCGCGATTAATCACTAGAGGTTTTTCCAAGTTATGGCGCTCTCCAATTTCATAGTCAGTTAGATCATGAGCAGGTGTTACCTTAACCGCCCCTGTGCCGAATTTAGGATCAACCACTTGGTCTGTCACAATCGGGATTTTGCGGTTAACTAGAGGCAGAGTCACTTTTTCGCCAACCAGATCTTTGTAACGTTTATCATCTGGATGGACAGCTACAGCTGTATCTCCTAGCATAGTCTCTGGTCTTGTGGTCGCGACTGTAATTTTTTGATCCTCGTTTAAGGGATAGTCAATATAGTAGAGTTTGCCCTTTTGTTCTTTGTATTCTAATTCTAAGTCTGTGATCGCGGTGTTGCATTTGGGGCACCAGTGGACAATGTAGCGGCCGCGATAAATCAGTTTGTCACGGTAAAGGCGGATAAATTCTTCCTGCACTGCCTTGCATGGACCGGGATCCAAAGTAAAGGTTTTGCGGGACCAGTCAGCTGACTCGCCCAAGGCTTTTGATTGCTCTAGAATCTTTTTTTCATAAATCCGCGCCCACTTCCAAATGTATTTTAGAAATTCCTTCCGCCCCAGATCCTCATGTGTTTTACTCTCTTCTTTTTGGAGTTTTTTCTCCATTGTTCCCTGCATTTGAATACCGGCATGGTCAACACCGGGCAGCCACAGGGTGTCAAAACCCTGCATTCTTTTGGCGCGAATTAAGATATCCGTGATCGTGTGCTGCAGAGCATGGCCTAGATGGAGTTCGCCGGTTAGGTTTGGCGGCGGCATAATCATCACAAAAGGCTTTTTTTTGGATCGGTTATTGGCGCGAAAATAATTTTTTCGGTGCCAATAATCATACCACCTTTTTTCAGTTTTAGAAGGATTATATTTTTTATCCATGGTTTGATTGTGATATTATTATTCTAGTCCAGATACAATGAGTTGGCAAGCTCAAAAATTTGGTTTATTTGGGTTTTTGAGGTAGAATTGTATAGAGTCAATTTTTTATTTTTTAATTTTTATTGAAATCTATGGCTAAGAAATTAAAAGTCGGCGTTCTTTTTGGCGGTAAATCAGCAGAACACGAGGTCTCCTTGGTTTCCGCCCAGTCAGTGATTGAAAATTTGAATAAAAATAAATACGAAGTGATTCCGATTGGAATCACTCGGGAAGGCAAATGGATTTCTGCTGGCAAGCCCCTGGAATATTTGAAAAAAGGTCGAAAGAATAAAATCCGTAAAAATGCTCTACCGGGCGTTAGAAAAAATAACGTAGGGGCGCGCCGTGGCGCGCCCGCTTCAGAGCTTGCCACAACAGCGCGCGTGAAAAATTACCCAAAAATAGACGTTATTTTCCCGGTGCTTCATGGTACTTATGGTGAAGACGGTACGGTTCAAGGGTTTTTAGAGCTTGCTGATATCCCCTATGTCGGAGCTGGTGTTTTAGGATCGGCGTTGGGCATGGATAAGGTGATTCAAAAGAAGCTTTTCAAAGCGCATAATTTGCCCGTGGTTCCCTGTTTAGCTTTTGCCCGTAAACAGATTTTAGAACGCCTGGATCCGGAGGTGGTAAAAAAGATTGAAAGAGAGTTAGGCTATCCTTGTTTTACTAAGCCGGCGAACCTCGGTTCTTCAGTGGGTATTTTTAAAGCGCATACGAGAAGAGAGCTCCAATATATGATTAAAAAATCCGCGCGCTTTGACCGCAAAATCATTGTGGAAAAGGCCGTACCCAACGCGCGCGAGATTGAGGTTGCGGTTTTAGGCAATGGCGATCCAGGGGTTTCGGTCTGCGGCGAGATTATTTCCTCTAACGAGTTCTATGATTATGATGCCAAGTATGTTGACGGTAAGAGTAAAGCGATTATTCCGGCCAAAATTTCAAAAAGAGTAAGTAACAAGATTCGCGAGATCGCAAAAAAAGCTTTTTTGGCCTTGGATTGCGCTGGCATGTCCCGAGTGGATTTTTTGGTGGACGGTAAAACCAATAAGATTTATCTAAGCGAACTGAACACGATCCCTGGTTTTACTTCAATCTCAATGTATCCCAAACTCTGGCAGGCGTCCGGTCTTTCCTATCCTCGTCTTTTGGATCAACTGATCCGGCTTGCCATGGCTCGTCACTGCGATAAACAAAAAACCGAAACCATGGTACAATTAAAAAAGGATTGGTATCGGTGATGAATTATGAATAATGCCACCAATTCCGGGTGGTCACCTAGAATCGGTGAAATTTTGAATTTTGAGTTTTGAATAAATCAAAATAAAATATGGGCGTTATTAGCCATCGAGAAATAGGTATGGTCAGAAGGTATGCAAGCACAAGCAATTAGCACAAAACGAAGTTCAAATTTGCCTCTTAGAGGAAGCTGAAAGACAATTAGAAATATTTGTTAAATATGCCACGGATTATTTTAACAAGCGACATAGTTCTTTTGGGGCTGAAATTATTAGTAAACACAAAGAGATTTTAGAGATTATTCAAGAGGTTTTGAAAAATAAAAAAAGAAAGCTATCAACAAAGACGGTAAGATCAAGAGACCGCACGGGGATTTTTAAGCTAATTACAGATTGGAGCAGCCAGCAGCGGGCTTTCGAGATAGCAGCTTGAATTTTTGGGTTATTTGACTCCTTGAATTTCCTGCAACCTGAAGCTGTTCCCTTTTATTTTTTTGATTTCAATTTTTGCTTTTTGGGCTGGGGTGTTTTGAGAAAGGAGGCTTAGATTAAATTTCAAATTATCCGAAGACAGCGCTTCGCTGTGCTCTTCAATTTCGCCAAGTTCTAGTTTGATTTTGGTGATTTTTTTTAAATGATTTTTACGGCCGTATTCCAAAACTTGCTTTAGGATTCGGCCAGCAGCGTGTAAGTCGTGCATAAGTTATGAATTATGAATCATGAATTTTGCATTTAATGTACGGCGCAGGTAATGCAAAGGTCATAGGCGCGGATCAGCATTTTGATCGCTTGTTTCTGTTTTTTAAGATGGCTTTTTTCTGCTAAGAATCCCTCCAGATCGTATTCAAGGTTAAGTAAGAATTGGGCAGTCGGGGTAATGATATTGCAGTCGCGGATTTTGCCGCGAGCATCAATCCGGTAATAATGAAAGAGGAGGCCGCGAGGCGCTTCATTCACTGCCAGTCCTTCCCCTGCTTTCAGCTTGTATTTTTTGTCTGCCTTATTTTTGATTTTTAAAGATTGAAGCAACTTTTTAGTCTGTTCAATGCAGTGGATAATTTCAATCATCTGGGCCAGAAGATTATAAAAAATATTGTAACAGGGCAGTTCAAACTGCGCCCTGCTTACTGCCCGCCGCGCTTCTGGATTTAGTTTTTTGTAACTCAAATTAATCCGGGCCAGGGCGCCGACAAGATAAGCATCCTCTTTGAGTTTGACTTTTTTGACTGGGTCCTCTTCCATCTCCTGAATTTCGGAAGCGGCTTTTAAGAATGCTTTAGCTGTATATTTTTTGTTTTTTGATGTTTTAATTCTGCCTTGATCCAGAGCATATTCGCTTAGATCGTCCAGGCCCACGAAGGTGGTGAGCCGGGCAAACTGGGGAAAGGTTAGGTTGTTTAAGAAATCAAAGAGCTGGTTTGCTGTTTCCAAATTGCTTTCAATTTGATCCAGGATTTTTTGAAGATCAGATTTTTTAGGCAGGACCCGAAAGCCGCCAATTGTGGTTGTGGTCGGGTGGATGTCGCGGCCGCCAATTAGATTCAGGATCAAGTTGCCAAAGTCGCGGATCTCGATTGCGGCTCGGGCGATTTTTGGATTGATTTTTGCTAGGGTCAGGTCGCTTTTCAGATTGAAAAAATCCCCCAAAGCTAAGAAGTAGATGTGGGTCATATGGCTTTGGATTTGCTGGCCTAAAAGCATTAGTTTGCGCAGGATGATAGTCTGCTCGCTTGGCCGGACGGCCAATGCCGCCTCCAAGGCTTTAATTGAGGTTAGGTTGTGGACAGTCGGACAAATGCCGCAAATCCGAGAGGTGATCCAAGGCGCTTCTGTCCATGGACGACCCAAAAGCAAGCCTTCAATAAACCGCGCTCCTTCCTTGACTTCAATCCGCGCTTTTTTTATCCGACCCGCTTCTAAATTTCCAACAAAACCGGCATGACCCTCGATCTTATTTATTTCGTTTATTTTAATTGTTACCTTTTCCATTTTTGGTTTTGCTGAAAATAAAAATTAAATAAAAATTAAAAAATAAAAATTACGGATTGTAAAAATCATTTTCTGTTCCCAAAAATTTCCAGTATCCTCTGATATTCTTTGATCCCTACCATTTTTTTCATTTTTTCTAAATTTGGTTCGTCTATTAATCCGCGGCATCCAGTGCAGCCAAGTCCGCCGCGGAGACAGACAGCCCCGCACCCGCCCCGGATGATCGGTCCAAGACAGGTTTTTCCAGCGAGAAGCAGACAAGAGTACTGCTTGATTTGACATTCATAACAGACGGGCCGATTAGGAAGATAAGGTTTTTGACCATAGGCCAGCTGTTTTAAAACCTCCAAAATTTCTTTGCCTTCCGGCGGGCAGCCGGGGATTACAAAGTCAACTGCTGTATAAGCGGAAAGCGGTTTTATTTTCAGATTATCAATTCTTTTGCTTTGGGGGTAAACATATTTTGCGATTTCGCTTTTTTTGCCGTAATTTTTTATTGCCTGAACACTGCCCAAATGGGCGCAAGCGCCCAAGGCGATTAAGGTTTTGCTTTTCGCCCGGAGATTTTCTAGTTTCTCCTTTTCTTCTTTGCGGACTACATTGCCTTCTATAATTGTGATGTCGATTTTTAAATCCTTTTTCATCTCTTCATCTTCAATCAGGTGAAAATCGATCAACTCGAATTCGTCTAAAACTTCAAAAAGTTCCTGGCCCAGATCCAAGGCAGTAAAAAGACAGCCATTGCAGGAAGTAAGAGAGGTGATGATTAAAGATTTTTTTGTTTTGTTTTTCATTGTTGGCGCTTACTTCGAGAACGGTATTTTTTTGTTTTGATCTAAATTTAATTTGAAATTTTTTTCTAGGATTTTTCCTGCCCCCGGGTTTTTGCTTTCGGCAATGATTGAGGAAAGCAAATCAAACCGGTAAAGTCCGGGCTTGCCAAAGTCAATTGTCTCCTTGTTTTGTTTAGAAACCTTAGTGAGGTATTCAATTTGTTTTTGCTTGCTTTCTAATTTTTGAGCAAGCAAGACAAGCCTTTGGTTTGCGCTTGAATCTATGATTACGCCGAAGTGATGGAAAACATTCTGATTTTTTTTGATTTCCAGATCTCTCGGGACAAAGGCGTTTTTGAAGATTATTTTTTTTGTCTGAAAGCCGTATTCTAAATCCGCCAAAGTATTGTTGCTTACGGTCCGCAAGTTGGTTGTCTTGCAGACGGTTAAAATATGAGCAAGGGCATAAGCCGGAGAATAAACCTTTTCAATTTCATTTTCGGACAGAGCGATCTGGTGGTCAATAGCAAAGCAGTCTAAGATATCTTGATCGCGGAGCAAGGTTTTCCCGTGTTTCTCGGCATAAAAACTGATTGTATTCGGGAAGGCGGTCAGGATGTGCTTTGAAAGAGTAGAGAGTTTAACCGGCGACTGCTTGATGAATTTTTTAAGATCGGTTGTGTTAACACAAAAAGGATGCAGGAAGAGCTTGCTTACAGTCTTCACTGCTCTTTCGGTTAGCTTTATTTTCTCAAAATTAGGCAGGGTTTTTTTTCTGTTTTCATTTAGCTTTTGGATAAGGTCTTCTTTGACCATAGTCTGTGTTGAAAAATGACAAGATAGACACCTAAAGAGAGAAGGATAATCCCCAAGATTTTTAAAGGTAGTATTGTCTGGTCGATAAAGACCAAAGAGAGCAGGGCGGTAAGCGGGGCGCCTAGTGATAGGATCGCGGTCGCGGTGAAGGCAGGAATGTATTTTAAGCCGTTATAAAACGTGATGACATAAGCAAACAGAATTATACTGCTGATCACAATCCAAATGTATTGCCCTAGAGAGTCACCTGGGATCATATTAGATAATCCTTGTTTTGCGATTAAGAAAATCAGGATGAAAATTGTGCCAAAAAACATTCTGCCCCAGGCCACGGTAAAAGCGGAAAGATTTTTCAAGAGCTTTTTAGAGAGCGCGATTTCAAAAGCCCACATCATTGTCGCGATTAAAATTAGAAAGTCTCCTCGGTTGAAGGCCTCTGGTCTGTATTGGAAATAACAGATACTGCCAGAGAGGATAACAAGCGCGGCAATCAGTTCGTATTTATTTATTTTTTTCTTTAGGAAAATCCAGGAGATCGGAATCAGCCAAACAAAGAGGGTTTTATGGAACAAGCTGGCTTGAGCCGCCGAGGTGATGGCCAAACCCTTAAAAAACAGCAAGAAAGGGATTGAGCCGCCGATCAGGCCAACCAGAATCAGTGTCAGCCAGTTTTTGTTTGTTAGGGATTTGAATTCTTTGAGACGGTAGATCAAAAGAATGGCGGTTGTTAGCAGGAGCGCGACAATCAGGTTTTTAGCAAAGGTGAAGAAGTAAGGGTCAAGACCTTTTACTCCCCATTTGTTCAAGAAGATCGCAAAGCCGGAAATGACGGCGGCGGTTAAGACTAATAGAATACCTTTGGTGGATTTCATAATTTTTTAATTTCAAATTTCAAAATCTAAATGTCAAATCAAACTCAAAGTTCAAAATCAAAAAGATTGCAAATTTGTCATTTGGATTCGGCTTGGTATTTTAAGTGTTTTATTAACCGAAATATATTTCGAGCTTGTTTAGTGGATAGTTTGCCAATAATTAGACTGTTTTGCTTCAAGATCCAATCTCCTTTTTTAACTGAAACCAAAGAAGAATCAAGGGTGTCTCCTTGTTCTGATTTTGCTTGATTTCCTTTTATTTGAGTTATTTTTTGAGGTAAAGCAAAACACATGTTAGTTAATTTTCAATTTTCAAGTACCAATGTACTAATCAATTTTCAATTTTCAAGTACCAATTTTCAATCAATTTTCAATAACCAATAACTAAATGTTCAAACTGTTTGAAAATTAAATCTATTTGAACCTTCGTCCCGAGCTCAGGTCGAGGGAAATTATGATTTGATTGAACATTGGTCCTTGTAAATTGGTAATTCAAACAATATTTTCAACCTTGTCAGATGACATCAGGGATATTTTTAATTTTTTCCCAAGCAAACACCGGTCCGTCTTGGCATACATATTTTCCATTGACCAGGACGCAGTGCTGACAGACGCCAATCCCGCAGTGGATCCGGCGCTCCAAGGACAGATAGATGTTTTTGTCTTTGAATTTTAATTTTTTTAACCTCTCCAAAACAAATTTATACATAACAGGCGGGCCAACCACGAAAGCAAGGGCTTGTTTTAGAGTTTTATGTTTATCGAATAAAGTGGTGATTACGCCTACATTGCCGCGCCAACGGGGCTGGCACTGGTCCAAGGTGACTCGGACATCAATTTTGTTTTTGCGCCAGGCCGGAAACTCTTTTTCAAAGATACGATATTCCTCGCATCGGGTTCCATAAAAAAGTTGTACTTGCCGGTAAGCCCGCCTTTTGCTGATGATGCTTTTTATTACTGAACGGAGAGGAGCAAGACCAATGCCGCCAGCCACAATCAGGAGATTCTTTTGAGAGATTTTTTCCAAAGGAAAACCATGGCCATAGGGTCCGCGGGCGCCGATTAGATCTCCTTTTTTTAATTTGAAAAGCGAATCAGTTAAAACCCCTTTCTCTTGGACCGTGATTTGGAATTGTTTGGAATCGTATTGGCTGGAACAAAAAGCAAAGGGAGCTTCTCCCACTCCAGGCAAAGAGATTTCTGAAAACTGGCCTGCTGTAAAATGGATTTTTTTCTCTGGTTTGATTGTGAAGACTTTTACATTAGGAGCGTCGCAATAGACGTTTAATATTTTTGCTTTTTGCGGGATGAGGTCGTTTTTCATTTCGAGAATTTTTTTATTTTTTCTAGGTTTTTTTGGATATTAATCCCGACCGGACAAACCTCGTTGCATCTTCCGCATTGGACGCAGCCAACAAATCCATATTCTTCGGGCATCCGGACAAACTTGTGGTCGTACCAATTGTAGATCCTTTCTTCAATATTCTTTAAGAATTTGTGCCCGCCCGCAACCTCGGAAAATTCTGAATAAAAGCAGTTTCCCCATTCGCGTTTAACTTTTCCTTCAGTGTCTGTTTTCAAATCGTAGCAATAACAGGTAGGACAGACCATGGTGCACTTGCCGCAGGCAAGGCATCTTTTGGCTAAATCTTTCCAAATCTTGGCGCCGCGCGACTTTTTCATTTTTTCTTTGATCTCAAGCCAATAAGCAGAATCTCCGCGGTTTAAGCGAAGCGGGCCTTGATATTCAATATGCTGATAGTCTTCTTGCTTAAAGTTTTCTAAGATTCTTTGGCCGTCCTCCGAGCCGGTGAATAAGCGATAGGTATTGTCTTGATTTCGATCAATATAAATATCAAATTTTAAATGCCGTAGGATTTTTTCCTCAAAGTTTTTGTAAGAGAGATTTTGATCAGGGATCGGTGACTTGCCGATAATAATTGTGTTACGTAAACTAGCTTGGAAATAAGGGTCGCGAGCAAAGATGATCGCGTATTGGGTTAGAGCTTCTAGATCAAACAAAGGAATGCCAAAGATTACCCTTTTTTTTATTGGCGGTTTTTGGGATTCAAATTTTTTATTTTGGTATTGGTACAAGACTCTAGAGGGCGGCAAAAATAATTTCCGCAAAGGATAAAAAGATTTTTCGTCTTCTTCAATCTGATCTCCCGAATTAATTTTCACAAAATCAACCAGTTCGCCCATTCTTTTGCGCGCCCAAACCTCAAAGCGCAGACAAAGCCAGTCAATAAGATTGTGATAAATAACAGAGTCCATGGGGAAATTGTTCTAATTATTTTAATTATTCTAATTGACCTAAACAAACCCCAATGACCAAATCCTAATGACCTAAATGTTTGAATGGTTTTTTAAAGATTGGGATTTCTGACATTGTTTAGAATCATTAGAACAATTAGAATAATTCTATTTCTCTTTTGCCAAATAGTTAAAAGCCGAGATTGCCGCTTTTGCTCCCTCGCCGGCCGCGATCACGATCTGCTCATAAGCGACATCTGTAATGTCGCCGCAGGCAAAAATTCCTTCTGTACTCGTGCAGCAGAATTTGTCTATTTTTATTTTGTTATCTTGATCTAATTGAACCAGATTTTTAACAATTTGCGAGTTTGGAATGCTGCCAATTTCAACAAAGACCCCTTCCAATTTTATTTTTTTCGCTTTTCCGGTCTTGTTATCTTTTATTTTCATCCCCGCTACTAAACTTTGACCAAAGATTTCAGTGATTTGAGTCTGGGTTAAAATCTCAATTTTTGCTAAAGATTTAACTCGCTCAAGCAGTAGAGGGTCGCCTTTACAGATTGGGCCGGCTTCAATGAGATAAATTTTATTTGCGACCTTGTCCATTTGAATCGCGGTTTCCAGGCCGGAGTTTCCACTTCCTACCACGGCAACAGTTTTTCCAGCAAATAGGGGTCCATCACAGGTAGCGCAGTAAGTAACGCCTTTGTTTTTGAATTTTGACTCTCCTGGCACAGAGAGTCTCCGTGGCTTTTTGCCCATTGCCAGGATGATTGTACTTCCTTTAAAGGTTCCCTTTTCAGTCTTCACCTGAAAATCTGAAGGTTCAGCTTTTGTTATTTTGGTCGCCTGATCTTTTTTGATCTCTACGGCGAACTTTTCCAGATGTTTGGTGAGTTTTTGAGCCAGTCCGACTCCGGTTTCAGAACTAAGCGCGGGGTAATTTTCGACTTCCCATGTCTCCAAAACTTGTCCTCCAAGATTAGGGCTTAGGAGCAGGATTTTTAGTTTTTTGCGGGCCGCATAGATGCCTGCCGTGATTCCGGCCGGCCCCCCGCCAATAATGATTGTGTCGTACATAACTTTAATGCAAAAATCAAAATGTAATTCAGAATGTAAAAATAATTTTGCATTTTACATTTTCATTTTGACCTTTGCATTTTGATTTTTGCATTATTTCTGGCATTTTGAACAAAAGTGGGCTGATCTATTATTGATTTTGATCCGTTTAATCGTTGTTTTGCATTTTTTACAAGGGTCTCCTGTCCGGTGATAGACCCTAAGGTGCAGTTGGTGCTTTCCCTTCTTGCCATAAGCTTCGCGGTACCACTGATCAGAAGTGCCGTGGTGCTTGATCGCCTCGCGCAATACTTTTTTGATTGCTCGATAGAGACTTTGTAATTTTGCAGGCGGGATTTTACCAGTCGGGGTTTCGGGATGGATCTTGGCCAGAAACAGCGCTTCGTCAGAATAGATATTGCCGATCCCGCTTATTTTAGCTTGATCAAGAAGCAGGGTTTTGATTTTTGCGGTTTTCCCTTTGAGGATTTCTTTGAATTTTTGAAAGGTGAATTTAGGCTCCAGAGGATCAGGCCCTAGTTTTTGAATCTTGCCGAAATCTTTTTCTAACTCCTTTTTAGGGAGAAGCCAGATTTGGCCGAATTTGCGCAGATCATTAAAACGTAGTTCGCAAAGTTTCCCTAAAGAGAACTTAGCATGATTATATTTATCCGGCAGATCAGAGGGCTTTCGGATAAAGAGCTGACCGGTCAGCCGTAAATGAATGGCGAGGATTAGTCCGCCTGATAATTCCAAGAGGATAATTTTTCCCTTTCTTCTAACCTTAATGATTTTTTGATTCTGAATTGTTTGTTGAAATTTTTTCAAGCTATGCCCGACCAGCATTTTGGGCGTGTCTGAAGAAAAGGCGGTAATCGTTTTGCCGCGGATCCCTCTTTGGAGTTGTCTTACGATGGTTTCGACTTCAGGGAGTTCAGGCATAATATCAGTTAAAAGTGCAAAGTGAAAAGTTACAGCGCGAGCTGTCATTGCTTCGTCGCCTCTCGCTCGTTTCACTCGCTTGAGACTCCTCGCAATGACAAATTGAAATTTGTCACCTTGAACTTTGCCTGCCTGCCGAAGCCTTGGCGTAGGCAGGAATTTTGAACTAATTTTGCCCGATCATTACCGCGATCGGCTGGAGGCGGGCGATTTTTTTAGTGATTTTACGTTCGACCAGAGCATCAATCACCAGCTCAATATCTTTATAGGCCATCGGCGCTTCGTCCAAGACCTCAAGGACAGATCTAAAGTTGGTTAAGATATTACCCAGTTTTTTTTCAAACTCTTGGGGCTTGACTTCTCTTTTTGCCTGTGTGCGGGAGAGCCTTCTTCCCGCGCCGTGATTGACAGAATAGAAAGTCTCTTGAGCATTTTCGCCGGCAACCAGGATGTAAGAAGGGGTGGCCATTGAACCAGGGACAAGCGCGGGGTGGCCGGTTTCTTGATAGATTTTTGGATTTTGAGGGTGATTTGCCGGCAGAGCCCTAGTTGCTCCTTTGCGGTGGATTAAATACTCTCTGCCCGAAGAGTCTTTTTCAAATTTGGCAATGTTATGAGCAACATCGTAGAGCAGTTCCATACCTAAAGCTTCAGGGTCTTTACCGAACATTTCGGCAAAGGCATCTCTGACATCGTGCATAATTAAGTGGCGGTTACAGAAAGCATAATTAACCGCTGCTGCCATTGCTTTGAAATAGTTTTGACCCGCTTCGGATCGAATCGGTACGGCAGCTAAGCCCTTGGTCGGGATATAGAGACCTTGTTTTTGAGCTTCTTCAAACAACGTCTGCATATAATCATGGCCGATTTGATGACCAAAGCCGCGGGAACCACAGTGAATCATTACGCAAATATTGTTTTGGGAAAGACCAAAGGTTGAAGCCGCTTTTTCATTATATATTTTTTCGATTACTTGAATATCAATGAAATGATTGCCGCCGCCTAAAGTACTTAATTGATTTTCACCTCGCCTTTGCGCCCGGTCAGAAACAGCGCCTAAATCCGCGCCTGCCATGATTCCCCTCTCCTCACAATGTTCAATATCAGAAGGTTGACCATAGCCTTTTTGGACCAAAAGAGGTACACCTTTTTTTACAACATCAGCTAAGCTAATGTCTCGTAGTTTGCCCCTTACCCCAGATTTACCTGTGCCCAGAGGGATCCGTTTTTCAATCTTACGCATTAGCTTTCTTAATTTCGGCTTGTCTATTTTTTTATTCTTTCCTTGGAATTTTGAAAGCGGGATCCCTGTTTTGACAAGTCTCACCCCGCAATTAATATCATAACCAACCGCGCCTGCTGAAATTAATCCTTTTTCAGGATCCATTGCCATCACCCCGCCAATCGGCAAGCCAAAACCAACGTGGATATCAGGGAGGCCGATTACGGGCTCAATTACGCCCTGAAGAGAAGCGGCAGCGGCCAGTTGATCTAAAGACTCGTCTTCCTCCAGCTCCTCTTTTAGTTCGTTATTTAAATATAAAACCGCGTCAACCAGCATTTGGCCGTGTTTTTTAATCCGGAAGCGATTTTTGCCGTCAGGCAAAAGATTGTATCGCATATTTACTTTTTGATTTTGATTGCTTCTACCGGGCAGGCTTGGGCCGCGTCCTGGACATCGCACCCTTCTGCTCCTTCTGGCTTTAACACCTTTGCTTTGTAGGTATCCTGGTTTAGTTTAAAAACTTGAGGGCACATTGTCTCGCAAGTATTACAGCCAATACATTTTTCTTGATCAATGGTTATTTTCACATTTTTATTTTATAAATCAAACAATAGCAAAAAACTTTTTCGAAATTTAAAACTCGAAGTTTTTTAAATTTAAGAATTATTTACAGCAACAGGTTGTTTTGTAGCAGTCACACTTTGGCGGACAGGTACAGTTTTCGACAGTTTCTCCGCAATCGCAGGGACACATCTGGGAGCTTTTTTTATTCTTTTTTTTATCCGAAAGAGACTTGGGGTTGCAGATTCTGCAGGACATAGTAGCATTTTTTAATTTCCAATTTCCAATTCTCAATTTCCAATGAATTTTTAATGTTTAAATTTTCAATAACAATAAAATGTTTAAAAATTCATTCATTAAAAATTGAATCAAAATTAAGAATTAAGAATTAATTTATCGATTTTCTCCCGATCAAATCCTAAAATAACTTCTTCTTTCTTGCCTTTTTCAATAAGGGTTACGGGTACGCCCATTTGGCCTGATTTCTGGATCATTTCTTCTGCCGCCTTCTGATCTGCGGCAATATTAATCTCTTGAAATTCGATTTTATTTTGCTTCAAGTACTCTTTTAACAGAACGCAGTGGGGACAGACAGGCGTGGAGTAAATTTTAATTGTCATATCGTTCTTGGTTTTCTAGTTTAACCAATATTATTATAGCATATTAATTATAATTGTAAATAAAAATAAGAGATGGCATATGCTCGTTTATTTATCCTTAGCGAGGAGTATAAAGCGTTTACATATGCCATCTCTGGAGACTACGAGAGCGATCTTGACGATCTCGGATTTAGTCTCTGTTAGTCAAGGATTGTATAGGATTTTCGATTATTAAAACAATTCTCGCGCTAAATCCCAGTAAGCATCATTCCCCTCTTCTTTTTGCCAAGACCACCATTCTACGCCCCAGAGATAAACTTCGGTAAAACCGCATTGCTTGCTGTAATCTATAATTTCCTGAAATTTTTCCGGGGTCATTGTTTTGGCGATGATTTCGGGGGCTAAGGTTTTAATATCTCCGTGGACCCAGGGTTCAGCCTGTTGTTCTGAAACAATCACGGGTTTATTGCCGAAAAGAAGGCGCATCAAAGCAACCTTGCGCTGATAAAAAATCGCCGGGATGCGATATTTCATATAGCCCAAAACCCGGTTATAGACATATTTATATAAAGAAGTGCCAAGGATATCAGCGCGGCGGAATTCGCCGACCCACAAAGAAAGCTCGCCTGATGAAGTGAGCATAATCGGTCGGTTATCTAAGGCCCGTACTAATTCGATTTCTGAATCAAAAAATTCCTTGTCTAATTTTGGACAGTTGCCAAAAGAGTGGAAAAAGAAAGGTTCATTCTCTACTTGCCAGATTTTAATTCCTTCTTTATCTCTATATCGTTCAACAGTTTTTTGAATGATTTCTAAAAGTTCAGTTTGCCTTTTTTCTTCTTCCAGATTTTTTGCCCATTCTGGGATATGGCATTCGGGCCAGCGCGGCAGTTTTTGGCCCAGAGCCAGAATGATTTCCGCGTTCGCTTTCTCTGCTTCTTCAATCTGCCAGTCCAATTCAGAAAAATCATAGTTATCTTTTTCTGTCTCGATTAAATCCCAGTAAGCAACTAATCTAAGTTTTTTTACTTTAAGATCGTGGAGGATCTCCCGGAAGACTTGTTGGGGATCCTGATCATAACCGCGCACGCTTTTAGTAGAAAAAGTAACACCGTACTCAACCTGTTCTGTTTGTTTTGGAATCCCAATTACAAAATAACCAAAACCCAGAGCCAAGAAACTGAATATTGTTGAGAGAGTTATTATTAAGCAAATTTTTAGGTAACCAAAAAACAGAATTTTGCATTTTGAATTTTCATTTTGATTTTCCCTCGACCTGAGGCTCAGGACTCGAAGGTTGATTTTTGATTTTTGCATTATTTGAAGGCCAGAATCGCTAATCCCAAAGTAATCAGAACCACGGCAATTACTTTTTGCGCGCGGTGGGTTTTAAATTCCTCGGCAAATAATTTAGGCAGTTTTCTTGCTAAGATTAGAGCAATCAGGATCAAAAAGACGTATTGAATTCCTTGAAGGGCGTTGACGATGGTTACTGATGACGAGAAAATCGCGTAATTCAACATTATAAAAGAAAGGGCAGCGACTGCGCGTACGCCCAAGTAGCCCACTCCTACTTTCAAGCCCACTTTTTTTGGCGCTTCTTTGATTTGTTTGCGAAAGTGAGGCAAAGCAAAAATAGCAAGGGCGGCAATAATACTGCCGATCCTGGTCCAGATAAAGCCAGCCCAAAAAGTTCCATTAGTATAGACAAATTTTGTCAAAACAAAAGAGGCGGCAAAAAAGAAAGCGGCTAAAATGCCCCAGAAGATTCCTTTGCCCGAGAAGATATTATGGCGCCGCCGCTCGGAAGTAATCAAGATGCCGCCTAAGATTAATAGGTAAAAAGCAATAAATTGGTTGCCGCTTAACTTTTCTCCCAAAAAAGAATAACTTAAAACAAAAGTAAAGATTGGGATCATTGTGCCGACAAGCGGGATAACTCGGGAAGTAGGATTTTTTTCAATCGCAAGGTAAAAGAAGACCAAAGCAATCGTAAACAGAATCCCTGCTAAAAGAGCGGTGATAATTGTTTTGATTTGGGGAGTGGCGGTTGCCAGTGGAATCAGCAAGAGAACAAAAATACTCAAGATTCCATTGTAGAAAGCATAGACCACTGGCGCTTTTACCTCGCGGGACAAAATATATTTGTCCGCGATAAAAACTAAAGCGGCAAGCAGGTGGGCACAGATGATAAAGAAAAGCCAAGACATGAATTTAAATCAAAAGTCAAAATGCAAAAATCAAAATGAAAATGTAAAATGTAAAATTTCCTGACGTAAATTATTATTTGGAATTTGTAATTTTTATTCGGAATTTATTTGGAATTTGTAATTTGTAATTTGGAATTTTTCAATAATCTCCTTATATCTATAAGCCGATTCTCTGGGGGTTCTTTTTTGGGTTTTGTAGTCAATATCCACAAGTCCAAAGCGCGGAGCAAAGCCGTATGCCCATTCAAAGTTATCGAGTAGTGACCAATGGAAATAACCGTGAACTGGAACATTTTGAGCAAGAGCGCGGCTGATCGCCTCAATATGTTGTGTTATAAATCGGGGCCGCAGACTATCTTGTTTATCCGCTATTCCATTTTCCGTGATATAGATCGGCAGATTGTATTTTTTTAATTTGAGGAGAGTTTGATATAGACCTTCCGGATAAATTTCCCAGCCAAGATCAGAAACATTTTGACTTTCGTTCTCGGTTTGATAAAAGGGGCGGTGGAGTGTTGTCCGGATAAAATCGCGATAGTAATAATTTACTCCCAGGAAGTCGTGATAACCTTTAGTTTTTTTGTAAAACAGATGATTCCAGAATTTGTCAGCCAAGCGGCAGGCAATTTTATCGAAAAAAGATTTGGCCGGTTCAAAGTAAATAAAGTTTTTAGCAATGCCGACTTGAGCTTCAGGCAGGAGGGCGTGGATTTTGAGGTAAGCTTTTTTGTGGGATTTGACTAGATTTTTCAATGCCCTTTTAAATTTATGGAAGCTTTTTTCTCCTGGCGGCCATTTCCCCTGCAGATAACCAAATCCAGCATAGACATTAGGTTCATTAATCGTAATCCAGAGATCAACATAGTCAGAGAATCTTTTGACTGCGGTTTCAACAAAGCGCGTGAAGTAATATCTGCTTTTGCGGTTTAAAAATCCTCCTTTTTGAGAGAACCAGAGAGGCAGAGTAAAGTGATGCAGAGTAAGCATAACCCTCAAGTCCCGTTCCCGCAGGGCCTTTAAAACAGCAATGTAGTGATTTATTTCTTTTTCAGAAAATTTTCCTTCTTCTGGTTCAATCCTGCTCCATTCTAAAGACAGCCGATGCGTGTTGTGGCCTAGACTTTTTGCCAAATCAAAATCCTCTCGGAATAAATTATAATGGTTGCAGGCTTCCCCTGAAGATTCTAGATTTTTGTGAGTCTGTTCCCATTCCCACCAGTCATTGTTGCGGTTATTCCCTTCAACTTGATGAGCGGAAGTCGCCGCGCCCCAGAGGAAATTTGAAGGAAAGTTTTTTAATTTTTCTAACATATTGTTCAAAATCTTTAATTTTTAATTTGTAATTTTTATTTAATTTCCCTCGACCTAAGGACTTCGGCTGAGCTCAGTCGAACGCCCTCGGGACGAAGGTTTATTTTTTATTGTTTAGAAATTAAGAATTGCAAATTCAACAAAAATTAAAAATTACCCTTAGATTCCCCTAAATAACCCCCCTAAGATTAAAAGTAATGGTGCGCCTAACAGCGCATAGATCCCAACCTCATAATCAACTTCCAAAAGAGGCAGAGAAACAACTGTTCCAGAAATACCAACAATCAACAGTCCCAAGGCGGCAATTAAAGTAATTAAACGAGGAGGGCTGATGAAATTCATATGATTTTCAGAATTGAACTAATAAAAAGAAGGATTGTAGAAATGATTAAAGTCCAAATCACTGTCCAATCAGGGAGAGGCAGCCAAAAATAGGCAATAAGAGCAAAGAGCCACAAACCAATGCCGATAATTAGGGTTGGCGTACGCGGCGGATTCAATCTTTTTTTGAAAAAAGAATAGAGTTGATTAATTTTCATTTTGTAATATCTATTTTGTGTTTCAATATTTTCTCACCTTTTGAGTCGAAAACAAATTCGGCTTTCAGATTTTTACCAGCAAGTACCTTGGGCAGCCAGAGAGAATCATCAATCCACATTTTAGCATAAGGAATTTTACTAATTGGCACCCATTGGGGCTTCATCTCTTCTGACTCTTTAGGTTTCCCCTGCCATTTATCAATCAAAAATACATGGCACTCTTGATTCCAGTTTTGATCTTCAGGGGCATCATAAAATAGGAATTTTAGCACAGCTCGCTGTTTGTAGGCCAAGGGTTTTACACCAATTTCCTCCTTTATCTCACGGATCATGGCTTCATCGATACTTTCTCTTTTGCCTTCTTCTATTTTACCACCACAACCATTCCATTTTCCGGCTCCAAATCCCCTTTTCTTCATTGCTAAGAGAATCTGATTTTCACGGATTAAGAAAGCGAGTGTTGTTTTTTGCAATTTCATGTTGTGTTGATTTACTTTGCAAATTTAATAAAATATTCTTTAGGTTTTAGTTCGCTTAAAATAAGCGATCCCCAATTCTTGTCAGTGTCTGATAATCTTTTAATCCCTTCCTTATCTTCGTATAGGGGATCGACAACCCGTGATTTGCAGAAAAGAGAGCTTCCATTCTTTTCAGGGTCATTCATAGGCTCAATTTTGTTATTCATCCTATCATTAAGAAGCTTCAATCTTTTGTCCTGACTCAAATGAGGCGTGATTTTTTTCAAGACTTCCTGGTCTGTTTTATACAAATCTACTTTTTTTATATATTTTTTTTCGAGCGCGTGCTTTAAATAATCCCCAACAGTTTTAAACATTACAGCAGTAGAGAATGCGGCATAGTAAGAGGTATTCATTTGGTAGAAAATTTTGGCGAATTCTTTACCGCTTTTAAAATTTCTGAAAACCCATTGTTGATTCTCGACTCGCAAATTATCCAAAAAATAATCTATTCGAATTTTGCCTGCTATTTTATAGAAAAAAGCGTCTCTTAACAGATAATCAATTCGGTCAGCACAGAGATCAGGTAAGAGTTTTTCTTTTAAGGGGAAATTGGTATCGTCTAAGATATAATCAAGATCAATTTTGTTTTTTTTCAAAATTTTTGCGACTTGAGAGTTCTTGATAAACTCCGGCATCAGGTCGTCTTGGTGTGATTGGTTTTTCTGGGACTCTTGAGAACCCAAGACAAAATCAATGCAATGCGAAAAACAAGAATGCGAAATATCGTGAATCAAACCCGCGATTTGTTCAAGTGGCGGCGCGCCAAAATTTTTTAATAAAATATAAACCCCCATGGAATGTTCAAACCGGTTGTGTTTTAGGGGATCAAAGGCAAGATCGCGAAGATTGGAAAGTTCATAGTATAAATCACCATAGCCGATTTGGTTGATTCCTTTTAGTCTTTGCAGTTCCGGGGTTTTAATAAGATCCAAAATAATCCTTTTTTTGATTTCTATCTTTCCATAAATAGAATCTTGGTAGATCATAACACATTAACATTAAACTTTTCTAAGCTCTGAACAAGAGAGCTTAGGGGTAGGCCGACAACATTAGAATAGTCTCCTTCAATTTTTTGAATTAAGAGTTGGCCAAGCCCCTGAATACCGTAAGCGCCAGCTTTATCTAAGGGTTGGTCGGTTTTGATATAATTTTTGATCTCTTGAGGTTTTAGCTTGCGGAAATAGACTTTGGTCTCGATTGCTTTAGATAAGTTTTTTTTGGTTTTAGTGTCAATGATTGTATAGCCAGTGATTACAGAATGAACCCTTCCGCTCATTTTAGAAAGCATGGCAAAAGCGTGTTTTCTTGAGCGCGGTTTGCCCAAGATTTTATTCTGGAAAGCAATCAAAGTATCTGCCGCGATCACAATTGCGTCTTTTTTGTTTTTAGCAACAGCGCGAGCTTTGCCTTGGGACATTGTTACGGCTAGCTTTTTAGGCGTTAATTTTTTTGTTAAATCTTCTTCATAATCACTTTCTTCAGTAACAAAAGGCAAACTTAAAATTTTAAACAATTCCCTCCGTCTTGGTGATCTAGAACCTAAAATTATTTTACGCATAATGATAATTTGTCTATTTTATTATACCAAATTTAACTATTTATGGGAAAGAAATTTGATTAAAAAATGATTCCATGTTTTAATATAGTTTCTGAAAGTTCTTTGTTAATTGCTTTGTTTTTTTTGAATTTCTTGGGTTCTTTTGAACATTAGAGGAAGGGAAAGTGAGCTATGCGCACATTGATTAAAGCAGAATTAGTTATCATTGCAATGGTTGCTGGGGGATTCCTCATGAACATGAATTGTATTATAGGAATACAAGAGACTTCAGAGGAACTGGATCTTATCTTAGCTTTCCAAAGTGGAGTGGTTATCATTTTGATCAGTATCTCGATATCCATTTTGATTTTTTGCAAAATGAAAGATCTGATATATATTCGCGAAGTAGGCAGTGTAGTATCTGGTTGTTTAGCATTATTGGTTGTCACTCTCTTTGCGGGCAAGTATCAATTACAGCCGCCATATAGGCTGTGGGCAACCATTGGTGGAATTTCACTTGGAAGTGGCTGGACTTATCTGATCGTTTCCTTTAGATATATATTCCGTGATAAAATCAACCGAAGCAATAGACTTTTAGCCGGCTTCATTGCTTTGAATAATAACTTTCTAGTTTTTAGTTTCTTGCCTGGTAATAGTAGTTGGTTAGTTATTAATTTTATAGTTGCTTGTGTTGGATCCTATTTATATCATAAGCGGAAGAAGGTTCCTCTTCTTGAAGTTGGGCTCGTGATGATAGTCCAGATGATTTTCATGTACGAGCTTGTAATTCTTGTGAGAAGTAAATACCTTGTTCTTTAAACCATTCATCTTTGATGCATGGTTTTTTAAAATAAAAAAACCCAACTTTTTGTGGGTTTATAAGGGTGCGGTTTCTATCTCATTCTTTATTTGTTTACTTTTTATTCTTCGGATTACGAAACAGTCTCTTGTCTATTAGCGAGGAGGCGCGCGAGCGCCCGACGAAGCAATCTCGTCATAGAGTAATGAGGTGGATCCTCGCGAGATTGCTTCGCTCCCCCTCAATAAACTCGGGGTCGCTCGCAATGACAATCTTTCGTAATTTGGGCTTATTGATCCAGGCCTGGTGGCTGGCAGATAATTTCATCAATTTTCCACTCCCCGCCCTCTTTAGCTAAGACAACAGGGACTTCTGACGGATTCCCGCCATAAAAGAAAGTTACGGTTAAGTTCGCGTTATCGTCGCCAATCGTTGGTTCGCCGACAATATAGCTTTTGTCCGGGAAGTTCTGGGCGCACAGGAAAGGATCATAGCCGCCTGGGCCGGTCATACTTGCGATTGTCGCTTCAATTTCGACTTGATTGGCCGCGGTTAAAAGATCGTGTTTGATAAAATCTTCCACAGGGTTTCCGCCTAAACCAGAAGCCATATCCTCCAAAGCGCCCAAGTATTCTCCATAAAATTCATTGACTACTTCTTCTGGAGTTTTACCAGGGGTGGTTGTGGGAGGCGTTGTTGGCGGTTGGCTGGTATTGTCTGGGGGTTGAGGCGTGCAGTCTCCGCCTACAAGCACCAAAACCCCAACCACCATAAACAACGCTAGAATACTTTTTGTTTTCATTTTTTTAGTTTGTTATTTTGGTAAATCATAACTATTGATAGTATAACATATTAGCAAAGATTAAAAAAGGCGCTGTTTGTGCATTACAGACGCCTGAAGAAAATGTTTCCTCTCTACCGATTTTCTTGAGCAAACCGCATTTCAAATTCCATAAAAGCAGCTCGGTTTGCTTTAAAGGGCAATGCTGGCGAATTTATTTCCTTATAATTGCAGATAGGACATTCGCCAGGTTCCCAGGCCTGAATTGCTTTTTCCATCAGCGAAATCACCGTAAAGTCAGGATAGACTTTGGGTAGTTCTGTTGGTCTGTGGACGATGGTTATTACTACTGGTTTACCATCGATTGTCACAAACTCAACGGGATGGGGATTCCCTTCTAATAGTGCTTTATGCACTTTCTGTGTTGTATCTATCGTGGTAATCAATTCCTCACCATGGAACACTCTTCCGCCTTCAGGGATTTCAAATCTCCCTGTCCAGACTTGCTTTCCATTAATTTTTTCTGTCCAGACATCTGGTATGAGCAATTTATATCCTAAAGCTTGGGTAAAAGGCCTTGCCGCATTACTAGAGGCAACAATGAAATCAACATCGAATGGTGCTATTCCTTGGTTCTGCAACGCCGCAAGTGCCATTATTGTAATATCTTCCCGCAGCCCTGGGAATTGCAGAACACTGCCCACATGAACGAATCCGTCGCTATGTTTTTCTGATGCCAGAACAATATGCGGTTCATTTTCGTAGCCATGATAAGTCCACAATCCTTCACATTTTCGAAAAGTGTTTTCGAGAGAGCCAATGTCTTTTACCCTCATTGTGCGGAGTCTCCTTGCTTTTTCAATGTCCATTCTTGCTTCATCCTTTCAGAATTGATTGTGAGTGGACCATCCGGAAACATTAGTCCACTCACGGGTTTCGATTCGGATCCTGGTTAGGCAGCTTCAATCTCGGCAACCGTTTTTTGGAGAGCCTCCAGAGGATTATCTTCCTTCACAATTGGGCTGCCCATGATTATGGCGGTAGCACCCTTCTGCAGTGCTTCCACGGGTGTTATCACCCGTTTCTGGTCACTTGTTTTATCTTGATACCATTTTGGTCGAACTGCCGGTATTAAGCATTTAAGGTGAGATAACCAAGAAAGTGATTTAATTACCTCAAGTTCATTGCCTGAGCAGACCAGGTATTCGATTTTGGCTAGTACTGCCCATTGAGCTAATTGGATTACCGCAGCTTTCGCTGGATGACCACTGCCTAAGTGGATTTGTTCCTCTGTAAGAGAGGTGAGTTTGGTTACTGCGATTGTATTCAAAGAGTCGCCACCTGCTTCTCGGGCCGCAATCATCATTGGGATTCCACCGTCAGCCATGACAGTGGCATATTGCACCAGACCAGATTCTTGGTATGGCTCTATTCTTGCTGCCACTGTACGGGAGATGTCGTGCATTTTGAGATCAACCCAAAGTTTTTTACCGCGAGCACCTAGTTCGCCGAACAGTCTTGGCTCTCCATCTAGCCGGAAGACTTCTTGATCCACTAGACGGTTGAGTTTGAATCCAGCAAGCGCAGGGTGATCACCCAATGTGTTGGCGATTTCCAGAGCCCTTGTTTTATCACAATCCAAAGCTACCCAAATTTTTCCAGTTGCATCCATTTCGGTTTCCTCCTCATAAATCAGTACTGTTTAAATTGAGCGGTATTGCTTTTTTATTCTTCTCCTCTTCGCATAGCTTCACCTCTTCTCCATATTGGTCTCCAGCCGAATACATGTGGTTCGACATATTCTTCCCAGAGAACTTTTGTTGCATCAAAGATTGGGCCTTCTCTGCAGATCCGCTGGGGGCCTGATTTTGTAAAGATAGTACAGCCAAGACAGGCACCTACGCCACAGGCAACCGTTGTTTCTAAAGAAACCTCGCAAGGGATTTGATGTTGTTGGGTAATCAGAGCTACTAGCCAGAGCATCAAACGTGGCCCGGTTGCATAGATGATTTCTGGCTTACATTCCAAGATCGTTTTTTCGAGGAGTTCTGTTATTTTCCCCTTAAAGCCGCAAGAGCCGTCTTCAGTGGCTATTCTGACCTCGATAGTTCTTTTTCCAATCGGCGGCAGAATTACGGATGGGGCAGTGTTTGCACCGATTAAGAATACGGGATGAATCTTTTTCTTTAGGGCAACCAGTCTTTGGCTAAGAAAGAATAGAGGAGCTACTCCTATCCCGCCAGCAATCAAGAGGGGCGTTTTTAAGTCAGGGTTAATCGTGAATCCCTCACCACCCAATGGTCCTAGAACATCAATCATCTCCCCTTTCTTTACTTGCGATAGCCAGGTCGTACCTCTTCCGACTACTTTATAGAAGAGATAGATATATTTCTCCTTCTCCACTAAACCTATACTGAACGGTCTCCAAAGGAAAGTGCCGCCGTAACATTTGATGGTGACAAATTGGCCAGGCTTTGCTTTTTGGGCAACTTTAGGATTCAAAAGTTTAATCCTATAGATCCCGGGAGCTATTTTTTTGTTCCCCAGAACAGTTGTTGCCTCACAATAGATTATATGGATCACCCCCAGTGGTATTTGTCGAAGTTTTATAAAGAGCCTTCTTTTAAAAAAGTCCAAGGATTCCCTCCTTGGCTTTTAGTCTGCATTTATTTTATCACAAAATATAGCAATAGCAAACTAAACTTATCTATTTCGTTTATAATCCCTTTTCAAATTATATTTCATTTTTTGAAAGTAAGCATCAGAAAATTCTTCCCCTGTGAATTTGTAGCGGTTTAAGATGTCAGCAAGATACATATAGCAGTCAGTGATTTCACGGAGCGTCTGTTTTCGAGTCTTTTGATCCTTCATTATTTTTTGCGTCCCCTGTTTTTTAATAATATCAATCACCTCGCCGATTTCGCCGATAAGCCAGGCGATCCAATAGATATTATTTTCAGGAGTCATTTTGCGCCATTCGTGCTTGTGTTTTCCATATAATCTCTTTGACAAAGAAAGCATATCAGAAATGGAGATATTTTTGTTTTCTATTTTGTTTATTTTTTTGTCCATAGTGCGTATTTAATAATTGTCCAAAGTCCCTTAATGCCATCCAGGCTGCGGATTTTTTTGCCTTCTCGGAATGTGCGCGGATGGTAGGAAATCGGCACTTCGCAGATTTTAATACCTCTTTTTAAAATTTTGGCTGTAATTTCCGCTTCAATTTCAAAGCCATTGCTTCTTGGTGAAATAGATTTTAACAAAGAAGCAGCAAAAAATCAAATTTTGTTTTGAGATTTTTTAATTTCTTGAGAGTGCCGTCGTTTGAACCGTCGTCAACCACAATACTCTCTTTATTGTATCCCAAAGCGTCTGCCTTCACAACCCTCTTAATAATTTCAACGATTGTACTTTTTTCATTAAAAACCGGAATGATAATAGAGAGTTTCATTAATTCTTTTTTATTCTAAAATTTTCTCTTGGGATTTGATATTTTTGAATAATGTTCTGGTTTTGCTCATTATTTTTGACAAAAATGATATTATTCTGATCAACAAAAACAGGGACCCATTCAGAATCATTCACTCGAGCAATAAGAAATTTTTGTCCCCAAGGGGTGGCATCGTGATAGTAGAAGAATAGAGCGTTAAAATTGTATTCTTCTTTTTGTTCCTGCCAAAAGGATTCATCATCCTGGAGCGGGATATAGGTTTCTTTGAAAAAGGAAGCGGGATAAGCCTCTGGCCGATTATCAACAAAGACCGGCTCTTCGGGATAAAGATAATAAATCAGATAGCCGCCAAGATCATAGTTATTAAAAATCGGGCCGGCTATTTTTTCTTCTTGAAAGAATTGGGCAGCAGCGCTGTTGCCTGCTCTGGCGCCCAAACCCAAATTATTTTTATATAAAGAATAATATTGGGCATTGCCAAAGAAAGCAGCCGAAAAAATGAAAATAACCAAAGAAAGAAATGCAAACAGGTTGGGCGAATAATTAAATTTAATTTTGTTTGGAAAGGATGTTTTTAGATTGGTGGCGATAATCGGCAGAGCGAAAAAACCAAAGATCGTAAAATTGCGCAAAGCAAGCCAGGCCATCGCGCTAAACCCGATTGCTAAAAAGAGGTTGATCAGTGGAAAGCTTCGTCGGTTTTTGAGGAGCACTAAAATGAAACTTAAAACAAGCAGAGAAAATACTATTTTAAAAACTAGAAAATTCGGATTATTAATTATATTCAATTTTTCCAAAAAAACCAATGATTGATTCTCCACAAGCCGATAGCCGTAATTTCTCCAGATCGTAAAAGGACAAGTGATTCCTCGGATTCCAAAAGGATTAATAAGACAAGCCAGAATACTCAAAACGAGGACAAAGCCCAGGGCCTTGATTTTTTTTCTTCTGATTATTCGCTCCAAGAAAAAGGCGGCAATTAAAATTGGTCCGAGGATAAAATAGATATGGGTATTAACCCACAAAAGCATAAGAACAGGTAAAATAAAAAGCCATTTTTCTTTTAGCGCGTTTTCTCTATGGCGCCAGAGCAGATAGAAAAATAGAGCAGCAAAGAAATAGCTCAAGACCTCTGGTCTTACTTCATTACGTTGGGCCAAAAGCGGAATTACAAGTAAAGACACAGAGGAAGCAAACAGAATGCCTGCCTGTTTTTGGGTTGTCCAAAACAAGATTAAGAAAGTTGCAAGGTTTAACGCGATAAAGAAAAGGTGAATTCCGGAAAAGCCGGAAAATTTCTGAATCAGAAAAAACAAAACACCGCTCCCCCAGTGATGATTGACCACAGGATAGTCAGGATAGGTGTAAGAATAGAAATTCTTTTTCAAAACAGAAAAATCACCCTGCAGAGCCATTTTTCCATTTTGCAAATGTCTTCCCAAATCAGCTGTTGAAAGATTGATTTTGTGGGTGATCAGTGTGGCAAACCAAATAAGCAAAAAAAGAAGAATTACAATTTTTAGATAAAAGAAAGATTTTTTCATCCTGTTTTGACTTTTTATACCTTTTTATGCTTTTTATACCATGCTTTTATTCTAGCACATTTCATTTACTTTACAGAAAATAGTTTATTGTTTATGCTAGATAGTTGTTATAATCGAGAGAGGGTAAGTTATTGCTAATTCTAAAACGAGGAGGTAGGAAAATGGCAGAAAAAGAAATTAGGTGGATTGGACTTGATTTTTCAACAACTGGTTTAGCAGCCGTAGGTAGAACTGCTGATGGAGAAGAGGTTTTTGCCTCAACCCCAATGATGGGAGCAATGCTATTCCTTGGCCAGCCAGCCCATTGTTTGAACTTAGTGCCGTTTATGGTCGCAAAAGTCCTGGCTGATTTAGAAAGCCAGGGATTCATATTTGCCAACAAGGGCGATCTCTGCCTTTCAGTTAGACAGCATGATCTTGCTATTCTCGGCTTGGATAATCAGCCGATAGTTCCTGCTTTAAGTTGGCAGTTCCGGGAGGATGATCCAGATGGAGATGAGCAGGTAATCAGGCTTCAGGAAGCGGGGTTTGAAGCTCAAGTGGGCACGATAGAAAGACGTTTCATTCTGCCCAAACTAATGTGGCTTTTTGAAGAGCTGCCCGACTTGAAAGGGGCGGTGAGCAGTATAATGACCACGGGCGATTGGATTGGACTGATATTGACTGGTAAAGCAAGGTTAAGCACTTCAGATGCTTTAAGTAATGCTTTGCTTTTGCGGACCAGCAAAGAGCTCGCTTATGACGTACTTAGGTCTGTGGGTCTTCACCCTTTCTGGTTCCCAGTACCAATCCAGAGCGGTCAACTTGTAGCTGTTGTTCAAAAGCCTACACATCTTTTTGGTTTATGGGATCTTGTTAAAAAAAGATTGGCTGGTTGGAGCTTTCATGCTGGTCTTGGCGACAATGATGCTGGCGCTCGCGGATCTGGTCTTGCTGATTTTGTTACATTAGTTGTTTCTTTGGGCAGTAGTGGTACAGTGACAAGGATTGCCAGAGCAGGAGCGAGCTTAGCTGGTAAGGTGTTGACCTTTGAGTATTTTGACCATACTCTTTTGCTTAATATGCTGGCCCAGTGTGCTGCCTGGTATAACGAGTGGAAAGAAAATCACCCGCAAGCTCGAGAGATGACACATCAAGAGATTGATACTTTGATCGTTCAGAAGGTTGGGTTTGATGATGTGCAGCCAATCAAACCAGGGACAACGCCTGGCCATCTTGCAGAATGGGAATTGAGCAGACAAGCTGCTGCGATTCAGAAGTCGATTGCTTTTGAAATCGTAGAACGGGTAGCCGATATGCTTCTGGAAGTGCAAGACCTGGAAGCGCCAACAATAAAGAAGGTCGTTATCACAGGCGGACTGAAGCGATCACCGTTTTTACTGTACGCCATTGCCTACTATCTTCGTAATCTGGCGCCCACTTTAAAGCTTTATGTAAGTGGACTTTCTGCGCCGTTTTCTGAACAAGCCGCGGCGCGCGGGGCAATGATCACGGCAATGATCAGAACCGGTAGATTCCATGATTATTGTAGTGTAGCAAGAACCATTTGCCCCATTGAACCTCTTTAGTTTCGCGTAGCTCAAGCTAAGTGATCTGTTCTTTTTCCAGTGCCTCTATTATCACAGAGGCCTTTTTTTATTAAAGAAAAAAGAGGCAAGTGAGTTGCCTCGAAAGGGAGATAGATCAGATCTCAAGGATTTTCCTTATTTTTCGATCTATCTCGTCACAGAGTTTCTTGTAATTTTCATTTAAACCTGAAAAGAAGAGGACATCTGTAAGCTCGCGGAACATTGCGTTGAGATGGCCATCTTCAGAAGGCCTGATCTCAGTACATACTCCTAGAACCAATCCTCCGCTTCCGATTCTCAAGCCCGCTTCAAAGCTTGTCCCACTATCAGTATCTGGTCCGTCCAGGATCGCGACCATAATATTGAATGCTTTGCTAACTGCCAGTTTATGGCAATGTTTTGCCAAAGCTGCAAAATCAACATTACCACCACCATCGGTGAATTCTCGGGCGTCGTCTTGAGGCAGGGTTATATAATAATAACCTTTAGACTCTAAATATTCAGCACATTGTCGATTCCATCTTCTTCTTGCTTGGCAAAATAGTGGTCCACCCCAATAAACATTGATCGTCTCCATGATTACCCTCCTTTTGCAAAAAGATCAGTAGATTGAGATTGTTTTTATCCCAGTTTCTTAAATTTTTTCAAAAGGTTATTAAAAAAGTATAACACACTTTATATTTTTGGGGAAAATAAAAAAAGGCTGCGGTGAACTGGCAGCCTTAAACCTAGGTTTTACAGATTTTCAAAAGACTTTGATAAGTTTTGCTTCAGGGAAACAAAATCTATTTGAAAATCTGTATTTTAGATAGAATATCCTATCTTACTTTTAATTTTAAAGAAAAATCTGATTTTTGTCAAGCTTAGTTTATTTTAATCTTCTAAGATATATTCCCACCCAGATTGCCAGGCCTTTTTATTTCGCCAGTCTTCTTTGATTGCTTGGGGCCAGGTTTTCTTTTTGATTAGAACATCTAAGGCTAACTGCGGAGCTTGGTGAGCAACGATTGCGATGTGTTTTCCTTGATATTTTGCTTTAAGGAATTTTAGAAAGTCAGCTATTCTTTTCTCTACATCTTTGTAACTCTCCCCTTTTGGGAATTTCTTTTTTGTATATTTAGTCATCTCTGCTTTAAATCGAGACGCGGGAGTTTCTGTAAAATCGCCATAATTAGCTTCTCTTAGTCTTTGATCCTGAATGATTTTATATTTATTGCTAAAAGCAAGTTTAGCTGTGTCTATTGTTCGTTTTAAGTCTGAACAAAAAACAACGTCGAAATTTTGATCAGAAACTAGAGTCCCTAGCTCTTTAGATTGTTTGATGCCCAAATCAGATAGTTCGCCTTGAGCCCAGCCCGTGGCCAAATCTTTCTGATTGTCCGTGGTTGTCCCGTGGGCAAAATAGGTGATTTTCACAGCCATGATTATAGATTTATTCAGAGTTATTATATCAGTTTTTTGGGAAATAAAAAAGAGGCTGTTTTTGTTTAAGCCTCATTATTGAAAACGAAAACTCTCTCCAGGTTTGATTACAAAAGTAGCACTTGTTGCATCGCTATCACTAAAGCTTACTGAGACATCCATACCATCTCCAACTTTAAGGTAATTCTTCACTTGCGCCAACAGCCAACCACACAGATTTTCAGATTCATTACTGATTAAAGCAATATCTTCTTCTGTGAGGTTGTTTTCATTTTCTTCATTGTCCCATTTTCGGACAAAGAAGGAGATTGGGATTTCCCCTCCATTAACTAAAATTTTGATCGATTGTTCCCGTGTGTATGGAGGGGTTATGTTGCTTACCATCTTTTTTTTAACAGCTTCCACTGCAGCTTCAGCGCCCATTTTTCATCTCCTTTGAATGATGTTTTTTTATTCCCAATGACCATTATAGTAATGAACTCAATCAAAGTAGCAAAAAAATACTGTTTCGTCAACCTTTTAATAGTTTAAATAGTATTTAATTAAACATTTTGTTTAAAAACTACTATATATTAACTAAAAATTTGAAATAAATTAATTCTTTATTTATAATATCCGGGCTGTAAGATACACACAGCAACAGCGGTTTAGAGCAAAGAAAGGGTTGTAGATGTTGTACAAAAGTAAAGGAGATTGTGATGAAAGAGAAAGAGATTTGGTTGATTAGGCACCCAAGTTCACTATGGACCCCGGGATTACTCAGAAGAGCAGAAGTAGACGGTAAAGATGTAGAAACCTATGTTCCGCCTTCTAAAGACGGAATTAAGATGTCTCTAGACTTAGCAGAATATTTGGCGAAACAAGATCTTGCGGGCGCGGAAATTTACGCAAGCCCTATTTTCCGAGCTGGCATATTGGCTAACATTGTTCTTGCCTATCTTGCTGCCGAAGATGAGCCTGGTTTCCCTGATGATGTTGTCCCTTGTCCTCATCTTACGGAAATTACTTGGAAAGATAGTGCGGAAGCAGCAGAAGAAATCTATGAAAGGTCGCAGCGAGCAGGTATCCACTTTCTGCGCATAGAGTTTAGAGAAGATCCAGAAGGCAATGTGGCAAGGTACAAGCAGCATCTGGATTCGGTCGTGAGGCCAGCCTTGAATTTCTTGGGTAAACTTTCCTGCGATCTCGCCTTTGCCTTTTCTCATTCAGGCACGATCGGTGAGATCCTCTGGGTCATTGACCAGCTGGAAAAAGGCAGAGATGTGCAGGAAGTGACGGTTAAGGATTTACCCGAGATTGCCAAGTTTGTGACTAATATTGGTCATACCTCGATCAGTAAAATAGTATTGATGGATGAAGGGTGGTATATAAAGTCAGTTGGCGAAATCCCTCATCTTAAAAAGATCGCTCCCCGTGATAAGTTATGGTAATTGTTTTTTGAAGGGGCTTTAGGGGCTTTTATTGCCTTTTTAGCCTCTTTTTTTGAAAAAATATTATAAAATCATATGATCGACAAGCAAATAAGATTAGCCTTAAAAAAATTCTACAATATTGATCCGAAAGGAAGCAAAGAGCTTTCCGGGTATTATGATCGCAACTTTCAGGTTTATGACGGCAAGAAAAAGGAATTTGTAAAACTCTTTGGAGGTGATAATCAAGCAGCTGTGAAATTCCAGATCGATTTCATTAATGCCTGCCACGGGGCAAACGTGCCGGTTGCTCAAGTATTAAAGACCAAAACAGGAGAACAACAGATTCTAGTTTTAGGCAAGCCTTTAATTGCCCAAGAATTCCTGGAAGGCAAGCTTTTGATAGATGTGCCGCACACGCTTACTCTTTTAAGGGAGATCGGAGAGGTTTTAGGGAGGATTCATGCAGTGAGTTCAGAACAGAAATTTAAAGGGTCAGAATGGAAAGAATACGAATGGGATCTTGCTCAATTCGATCTCGTTGTCAATAATTTCAAAAAAGCTGCATCATACCTTACCAGAGAACAACAGTCTTTAGTGAAATCTGTTTTTTTTGATTGGAAACTTGAGACAAGCCAATTAAGAAGTTTGAGAAAAGGTGTGATCCACAATGATTTTAATGGATTAAATTTGCTGATTGAAAACAACCATTGCAGCGGTGTGGTAGATTTTGGCGATACTATGAAGTCTTGGTTTGCTGCTGATGTTGCAATTGCTTTAATGCATATCTGTCTTTCCAAGCCTAAACCTTTTGTAAAAACTCGAGCTTTATTTCTTGGATATCGAAAATATTTTAATTTAACAAAAAAAGAAAAAGAACTGCTTCCTCTGCTTTCCCGAATGAGAGGAGCAACAATCACCATTTGTCATAAAAAGGATTTTGGCGACAATCCACCAAAAGATTACAAGAAAATATTCAACGATGCAGTAAGAGTTTTAAAATTGCTTGCCGATGAGCGCAATCAAGAGAAATTAAAGATAGTGATCAAGGGAGCATGTGATTGATGTTAAATGTCTGTTTTAGGAAATAAAAAGGGGTGTGATTGAAGCTATATCCACCCCGGATCAAAGGAAATCCTTCGCCACCCTTTCTCCAAGAAAGGTTTACCGTGTTGTTCATCGGTCATTACCAAATATTCATTAGAATAGTCAGGGTTCCTGGAGTTGCCAGTGAGCATCTGGGTTCTTATTACTGAGAAGGGTTCTGATCTTAATTTTCTAAAGATACTTTTCTCAACAGAAACAGAAGGAGACTCCAGCAGGACCAGATTGTTGGCGACACTAACGTAAGGGCACCACTGTATAAATTCCGTATAAGGCTCTCCGTTACAGAAAATACTCCCTGCATTGATGTCACAGAGCCTTGACAGCATATGAGGCCTGGAGGGCCCAGGAGAAATGTCACGAGGAATATCGCCCACAAAATTACGAATCCCTGATTGTTCCAAGGTCCTTGTAAATCTTTCCTTGCCTTTTCCTCCGGCAAAAGTTATGCATTGGTTAGCATCACTTGGAATACAGTCGAAATCAATGCTTTCTCCCTGTTCCAATATTGTTTGGAGGGGATCCGCTCCAATATTTATTTGAGAAACGGGCAGGATTTTGGCAGTTTTTTTGAAGCACAATACTAAGTGTCCAGTAATAATGTTCAAGGTAATGGTAAAAACAGGATTGCCATCCATTACTCCTGCAATGGAACAAACCGGCCCTGAAACAATAGCCGGTGCCCAAGTAAACTCTTCCCACTGTTGAGCTATTGTTGAAGAGGATAAAATATTACCAATCTTTTCATCTTGATTAACTTTTAGTATTTCTAAGAATTTTAGAGATTTGATCGTGGCATCGTAAGGGTCAACTACATATAGGAAATCTCCATGGCCCAAAACAAGACCCCGTTCTTCTGTTAGTATACTCCCTTTCAGACGCAAATGTTCAACAATGGCATTTTCTGGAGCGAGGTCTAATCCTTGTCCTTGACCACCTCTTTCATCAATAATATAACTGCAAAAGGCAGTTTTCACTGTTATTTCCTGAACAGCAGAATAAGCAGCAATTGCAGCTATAATTGCACTGTTACAGGCTTCCGTCGCTTCGAATAGTCTGGCTTGCCTATGATAATGAGCTGCCATTTCTTCCTTATTATAGCCATACGCTCTAGTGGCTAACTCCCTGAAGGATTCTGCCGTAGTGCCCATTTTAGTTTATCTCCTTTCGCTTGTTTTTGGTAAAGAACACTAATTTTTCACAAACACATTGAATCCATCTCTTATTCGATAGGTTTATTTTACTTTACCCTTAATGAATGAATTTGTCTATTAAAACAAAAAAGCGAGGGGAAAATAGGACCGGCTCTATTTTTGTTCTTTTTATGTCTTTGCTTTTAATTTATAAATCCTTGAAAAGTATTTATAGATTGGTAGATAATTATCAGGCGCTGACTTTTCAATGACAAAATATTTTTCGATTAATCTTTTGTCATCAGTCCAACTGTGGCCGTAGCTCCAATACTTGTGTCTGGGTATTATTTTGAGTGCGGCCTCGTATAGTTTCGCAACCCTCTTATCTTTTAGCGCCAGTTTCTCCATCCCCTGAAAGAGCCTATCAGTGCTCACTATTTTATCTCCGTTCTTGTCTTCGCCGCCAAAACAGAAAACACCAACACACCATAAATCATTAATTAATCTATCGGTAATTTTTTTCTTACTCATTTTTAAAATAAAGCTATCAAAATCAAACACTTTTTCAGGATCAAGATAGCTAAAAAATCTGGTTATAAAATAGCCACCTGGTTTTAATACTGTTCTTATTTTTCCAAACAGACTCGCCAGCTTTTTACGCGGAAGATTGCCGGTTACATAGTCACCGAAAACTAAATCATAGTAATTATTAGATAAAGGCACAGTTAACCAATCGGATTTAATCCATATTTCATTTTCAGTTTTCTTTTTCATTAACTCCGTCATCGCTAAAATCATATCCATATTAACATCTACCAGGGTGACTTGGATATTTTCACATTCAGCAAACAAGTCCCGTAACTCCGGAGTGGCACCAAGAAGTAAGATTTTAACACCTTTTTTATTACTCTTTACCACCTCTCTTAGAAATTTTTCATAATCTGCAATATTCTTTTGGGAAGGCCTTGCGGGAGGATAAGTTTTCTTCCAAGTCTTAGCGAATTCAAACCAAGGTTCAGTGAATTTTTCTTTTGACATGGTATATTGGGGTCAAATTTGTAAACTCCGTTCTTTATGGCGACACTATAGCATATTCAGGGATAAAAAAACAGAGCGGGCCTCATTTTTTTTGTTCTTTCGTTGGAAATAGAGTCGACTTCTATTTCTCCTTATTCTTGTTTTTTCTTTCTTCGGTAAATTCCAAAACTTAAACCAATCACCAAAATTAAAGCTAAGATAATGCTGATTATCGTGAACAGATTGTTTCCCTCCTCCTCTTTTGGCAAAAGCTCAACATTTTGATCAATCACGTCTCCTTCGCGAGCCTCAAACTCTGCTGACTTGTAGGATTGATACCCTTGGGCTTTGACCTCTAGATAGTATTTGCCTTGGGGGACTAAGAACATATACTCCCCTGTTTTGTCTGTTTCCTGGGGGTTCTCCTGGTTGTACTTTACTCCAGGCCATAGTTCAAATTGATTGGTCTCTTGATTAAGGACATAGAGTGAAACCTCTGCTTTGTTGATTCTGGTTTGTTGGTTGTTTTCAGTCGGGGTGTAGATATAGCCTTTAGGGTCAATCAGGGTCTCTGTCTCTAGGTTGTCAATCGTGCCGTCTTGATAGGAAAGAGTAGTCCGGATCAGATAGGTTCCGATGGTTTCCGGGAGAGTAATTTCACCTTCATAAATACCATCATTGTCCTGATCAGTTAAGGTGTATTCCACGATGTTCCAAGTTGGGGCTTTAGCGCCTGTTTGAGTTTCTAGATTCGCGTCCTTTCCCGCGGATTCTTGGAAGACAATCGTGACTTTGATTGTTTTAACCGGTTTCTTCGGTTTAATGAATGATTTAAATGTTTGTCCGGAGCTTAAATGCAACGGCTCTTCAGGAGAGCTGGGTTCTAGCGTGATATTGCCGTAAAGAGACTTAAAGATCATCTGGTTTGGAGTCAGATCAGGAGGGGGTAGAGAGATTTGCTCTTCTGGAATAAAGGGTGGTCTTGGCTCTTGTTCTTCTTCTGACGGCAAGCTTGGTTCTGGTGTTTCTTCCTCTGTGGGCGGAATGACTGGCGGGACTTTCGGCTCGAGCGAGATGCCTTGACTCTGAACTTTGAAATTAAGGATTGTGGCTAAACTTAAGTTTCCTACTTGGTCCTGGCTGGTTGCTTCCAGAATATAGTCTTGATCCGCAAGAGCGGTCAAGAAGACATAGTACCAATTTCCGTTTTGATCTGTGCTGGTAGAGTAATAGGTTGGCGGATCATTGTTTGTTCTTAGCTTTAAAATGATCTCTGAATTAGGCTCGGCCGTGCCAATAATCGTAGGTCTGTTGTCTGGAAGGTCTTGATAGTTTTTCGGACTGCTGATCACGGGTGAAGCAGGCGGGGAACCATCAAAGATGATCTTTTTTGAGATTACTTGCGATGCGACGTCATAGAGGGTTAAGAACTTAAGATAGACCGTTTTCTCGCCATCGCCCGCGGAGAGGGTCCAGGCTTTATCTGGACCATACTTTTCCTGGATCGCGTCAGAGAAGTCAGGATCCTCAGAGATCAGGATGTACTTAGTATCTGAACCAGCAAAGAGCTTGAGTTTTACTTCCTGATCCTTAGTGTATTCCGCTCCGCCATTGATTAGGAAGTCAAAGTCTCCTTCTGGGTTATCTTGAGAAGAGCCAGGCGGGGCTGGGGTTTGATCTGGTTCTACTTCCAAGGAAGGAGAGTCAGGGAGATCAGGAGGAAGCGGGGCGTCTTGGGAAGGAGGTGCGCCTGGTTGGACTGGGACTGGTTCATAGGTTAGATTTGTACTGTGTATCGTTGGGGTGACATTGCTGTCAGAACTCCCGAAGGCGGCTTGATATTGAAAATAGCGCTGGCCGTTAGAGATGCCGTCAAGATGAGTAATCTTAGTGCTCCCGCTGACAATGGTTTGGTTAAGATCAGCAAAGGAAGGAGCAGAAGAAAGATCAGCTGTTGTCCCGCTCCTCACCTTAAAAGACAAAGAAGTGTTATCAGGGACAGTCGTGTCCCAGGACAGGGTCTGCCAGTTAGCGCCCAAAACCCCAGTGTCTAAGATTGGGGAGGTGTAGGTGCCGGAGGTGTATTGGTAAAGACCGTCTCCTTCCGTGGCATAGTAAGTGGTTACGGAATCCACAGAAGGCGTAATCGAAGTATCGTTCGTGGTTAAGAGCGCTTTGTAGTTAATAAGGTAGAATTGAGAACCAAAAGGGAGATAATATGTGGTGGGGGTTGTGCCCATGCTGACATAGGTGTCGCCATCGTCCAAGCTGTAAAACATTTCCACCGAGGTGCCTTCGGGCGTGGTTGCTTCCCAGGAGATTGCGGAATAGAATTCTTTTAGATAGGAATCAGACAGGCTGGGTAGTAGTTTGTAAACCAGGTCAGATGAGTCCCCGTCCACATTGTTTCCGCCAATAACATACAATTCATTATCCACGATTTGAGCGGCGGCGTGGTGCAGAGCGAGAGGCAGCGCGGCAGGCTCTCGCCAAGCATCAGTCACAGAATCATAGATGTAGATGGTAGAAACTTCGTCCCAGATATCTCCGCCCTTGCCTCCAAGCACTGAGAATTGAGTATCGCTGTAAGCTATCGCAGTCGGTCCGATTCTAGCACTCGGCATTGATGCTTTAGTTTCCCAGCTGTTTGCAACAGGATCATAAACTTCTAAAGTAGCCAATGCGTACCAGTCCGCGCTTCTTCCTCCTACCACGTAAAGCTTGCCATTAATCACGGCCCCTGCCGCGGATACTCTAGGAACTGACATTGAGGCTTTAGTTTCCCAGCTGTTTGCAACGGGGTCATAGACCTCGAGAGTGGCTAATGCGTCGCCAGCGCTGTCGTCCGCCCCTCCCGCGACATAGAATTTCCCGTCAATTACGCCGGCAGCCGGTCCGATTCTAGCGGTCGGCATTGATGCTTTGGTTTCCCAGCTGTTTGCAACAGGATCATAGACTTCTAAAGTAGCCAGTGCGCCCCAGCCCGCGCTTCTTCCTCCTGCCACGTAAAGCTTGCCATTAATCACGCCTGAACCCGGGTTTACCCGGGCTGTTGACATTGAAGCCTTGGCTTCCCACGTGTCTGCAACGGGATCATAGACTTCTAGCGTGGCTTGGTCGTCATAGTCGTCGGTCCCGCCGGCAACATAGATCTTGCCTGAAATCACGCCAGAAGCCGGCGCCATCCTGGCGGTTCCCAAAGAAGCCAGTGCTTCCCAGGAAGCACTGCTGCCAATAGGGTTAACCTCTTTAACATATCTGCCCAAGGTGTTGTATTCGGGTTTGATCACGGAAAGACCCTCACCTGTGCTGAAATACAAAAGGTTGTTGGTTTCATCGAAAAAGGAATTCCAAACATAGTTTCTCGCGATCGCGGGCGAGGAAGAGGTTGTGTAAGTTGTAACCAGGGTATCGTCAGCCGTTGGAATTGTGCCTTGGGTATTGATCACGGAA